>CABPZP010000001.1:0-250964 GCA_902461935.1 uncultured Clostridium sp.
AACTCTTTGTCAATACTTTTTTAAAAAATATTTTAATATTTTTTATTTGTATTTTGACAAAATAAAAATTAGTAATTTCTTGCATTTTTTATTTCATTTGCATATTTTTTATTACTAATTATTTATCGTTTCTTATTATATTTTTTCGTTCGTTACAAAGTTCTTGCTTATATTAACATATATAATTATTAATGTCAATAATTATTTTGAATTTTTTTCAGTTTTTTTGTAGAATCTTTAAATTCAACTAAAAAAGACATGCAGTACATGTCTTTTAGTCTTCTATTTTAAATATGTTGCTGGATCTACATTTACATTATCTTTTAATATTTCAAAGTGTAAATGTGTATCATCTGAGCTTTCAAATATTGCTGTATTTCCTACAGTACCTATTGTTTGTCCTTTTTGTACTTTCTCTCCTTCTACTACAAATTCACTTGTTAGTAAATTTGCATATACTGTTTTAAAACCATTGTCATGTTCTATTGTTATTGTTAAGCCATATCTTGGATCATTTTTTATTGTTTTTACAGTTCCATCTGCTGCTGCTTTTACAACTTCTGTTTTTTCTGCTCTTAAGTCTATTCCATTGTGTGTTATCCATTCATTTAAAGTTTCTGAAAATACTAGGTTTTCTTGTGCAAATTCTTTCATAATGTCACCTGAAACTGGTCTTTCAAAAGTAACTTCTTTATTTTCTTCTGCTTTTTGTGCATTTGTTTCTTTTTCAGCATTTTCTTTTACTTTATTTCTTGTACTTTGTTTTGCTGTATTTGTATTTGATATTGTATTTTTTGTATTTTCCATATTGCTTGTATTAATTGCAATTTTTTCTGTGTTTGTGTTATTTACTTCATCTTTACTCTCTTCTACTGTTTTACCTATAGATGAACTAGCATCTTCTAAATCTGTAGTATTAAGGTTTGAAAATTCTTGCATACTTAAATTATCTGTATTTGTTTTTGAACTTCCATATATAATGTATGCTATTGCAAATACTACAAGAAATAATGCTATTGCTGCGGCTCCCCAATAATAGATATTTAAATTTTTATTATTTTTTTGGTTTCTATTTTCTCTTCTCATATAATCCTCCTAAATAACTTTTTATTTATTAGGATTATTTCCAAAATTTTTCTTATTATACAAATTATTTTATAATTATGTTTTATTAATAATCTATTATTTCAACTCCTGTATAAAAGTGTTTTATTATTTCTTCAAAATTTGAACCTTGTTTTGCCATTGCATCTGCTCCTGTTTGACTCATTCCAACTCCGTGTCCATAACCTTTTACATTAAATTTTATTGTTGTTTCGTTTATTGTGAATTCAAAGTTAGTAGATTTTAACCCAAAAATTGTTCTTGCTTCTACTCCTGATAGATTTTTGTTTCCTACTTTCAGTGTTTTTACTCTTCCACTTTGTGTGTATTCTAATATTTGTATTGCGTTTTCTTCTTGCCAATTTATTTGAAAATCGCTATATTTTTCTTTTACTTTTTGCTCTAATTCTTCTTTTGACATTTCAACTTCTGATGAGTATTGTGTGTAACTATCTTCTCCTGCTGTTGTTACCGACTGCAAGTATTCATATCCGCTTCCTCCCCAAACATTTATTGGAATTTCTGTTGTTCCTCCACTGTTTGAATGAAAGAATGCATCTATTGGTTCTCCTTTATATGTAATAATTTTTCCTTTTGTACTATCTACTGCACTAACAATTTTATTCCAATTTGTTTCTCTTTCACTTTCTTCCCACTTGCTTAACCTATCTTCCTTTGTTATCCATGCTTGGCAACATTTAGAATCATCACATATACTTGCACCTTCATGTTTGTTATTGCTGTGTATAATAGTATAAATTGTGTAAGTTCTTGCAACAACTGCCTGTGCTTTTAGCGCTTCTTGCTCAAAACTTGCAGGCATTTCACTAGAAACTACACCATATAAGTATTCATCTAAATTTATTTTTTGAATTTCTCCTGTTTTACTATGTAATAATTTTATTGTTGAATATTCTTTATAATTATATGGTGTTTTATTTTCTTCCTTTTGTGTTTCTGCATTTTCAGAAGTTTCTACTGTTTTTGTTTCAAATTTATTTGTAAAAATAAAAGGTATTATAAAACATATAACTACAAACCCTACTATATACAAAAATATCTTTTTCACATTCTTCTCCTTTATGATATTAATTTCACTTTCATTGAATTTAATATTTTCTTTTCTATTCTAGATACTTGTACTTGTGATATTCCTAGTATTTTTGCTACTTGAGTCTGTGTTTTATCTTTATAATACCTTAATAATATTATTTCTTTTTCTTTTTCTTCTAAATTAGAAATTGCTTCTTTTAATGCTATATTATTTGTAATAATTTCCGATTCATCTTTATTTGATGAAATTCTATCTAAAATATTTATTCCATCTTCATCATTTGAATTTGTTGGTGAATAAATAGATTCTACAACCTGTTTAGATTCCATTGCCATTGCTATTTCTTCTTTACTTACCTTTAGTTTACTTGCAATTTCCTCTATTCCAAGTTCGATTCCTTTTGCTAAATATTCTTTTTGAATTACTGCAATTTTAGTAGATAATTCTTTTAAGCTTCTGCTTACTTTTACAGGGCCATCATCTCTTATAAATCTCTTTATTTCCCCTAATATATATGGTACAGCATACGTTGATAGCTTTACCTCGTAATCTGTATCAAATCTTTTTATTGCTTTTACAAAACCCATCATACCAATTTGGTATAAATCATCTATTTCATAGCCTCTACCTACAAATCTTTTAACAATATTGTAAACTAGGCCCTTATTATTTTCTACTAATTCATTAAACTTTTCTTTATCACCTTGCTTTGCAAGAATTATATCCTTTGTATTATTTTCATACATAGAAATTTCCTTTCTCTTTATTTAATTTGCTCTCATTGAAAATTTATTTGCTCCATCAAATAAGTTTTCAATATTTTCAGGCTTTTTTATTAGTTTTTTCATTGTAACTTTTGTTCCAAGTCCTAAAACAGACTCAACTTGCATTTCATCCATAAAACTTTCCATTATAGTAAATCCCATTCCGCTTCTTTCTAAATCTCCTTTTGATGTGTATAATGGTTGTTTTGCAAGTTCTATATTTTCAATTCCTTTTCCTGTATCAGAAATTTCTATAGAAATTGTATTGGCAAAAATTCTTGCAACAATTTTTATTATTCCTTCTGTATTTTCATAACCATGAATAATTGAATTTGTTACAGCCTCAGATACTGCTGTTTTTATGTCTGCAAGTTCCTCTATTGTAGGATCTAATTGTGCTGCAAATGCAGCAACAGTAACACGAGCAAAAGCCTCGTTGTTAGATTTACTTAAAAATTCCAATTTCATTTCATTTTCATATAAACTTTTCATTTTAAATTTCCTTTCTTTTTTGTTATTTTCTATAAGGGCATACAGAAGTGTCTGCCCCAACAATGTTTAAGATTATTTTTATTAATTTTTTCGGGTCGCCGGGGACGTCGACCCCTACAACGTTTGACATTATTTTTTATAACATAATAAATATATTTGTTTTGAAATACCGCGTAAGCGACCAAACGAGCAGACTTTCTGCGAGTGCGATTTGGAGCAATCTTCCTTTTTTTAATTTATATTTTAGCTATGTAAATATATAAAATAATTTTATATAAAATTAATTCTGTGCTAAATGGTCTATTGACCATTTTCAAATCCGAAGATTGCGACACCAAGGTATAAAAAACAATATATTTATTATGTTTATTATTTTATATTGACATTTTTTTATCAAATAGCAAATTTAAAATTATCATAAATAGGTATAACCTTTAGTGCTCCTGACATTTCTAAAATCTTTTTTGTACTTTTACTTACATTTATTAACCCTAAATCTCCACTAAGCATTGTAGCAAGTTTAAATCTACCAAGTAAAAATCCTATTCCGCTACTATCCATGAAGTTAACACTATTAAAATCAAATATAACTTTTTTAGGCATATGTCTTTCAATTTCATAATCTATTTTCCTCCTTAGTTCTTCTGTTTTACAATGGTCTATTTCTTCAGTTAATTCAACAAGCAATAACTTGTCCTTTTCTAGATAATTTATTTTCAAATTAATTACCTCCTCTTTAGTTTTTTATAATTATACTCTTACTGGTAATTTTTTCCAATAGCAAAACATAGGAAGTTTTAGCGAAAAATAAGAACTTTTCGACAAAAAAATCCACACATAAAATATGTGGATTTTTTTATTTTTCTATTATGTATAAATATATGGTAAATATAAATTGTTGCATAATTATTGTAATTTTTAACAAATACTAATGTAATTACATATAATTTATAAGAAATTTGTATTTTGGAGGATTTGTAATGTGTGGTTTAGTTGGTTTTGTTAACTATAAAAAAGATGTTAGTTCTTACAAAAATGTTTTGTGTAATATGACTGAATCTCTTCAAAAAAGAGGTCCTGATGAACTTGGTTATTACATAAACGATAATGTTGCTCTCGGTCATAGACGTTTAATTGTTATTGACCCAGATGGCGGTAAGCAACCTATGATTGAAACATATTCTTATGGCGAATATGTTATTGTTTACAATGGTCAAATTTATAATACAAAAGAATTAAGAAAAACTTTAATTGAAAATGGTTTTGAATTTTCTGGACATTGCGATACAGAAGTTTTACTTAAAAGTTTCATTCATTATGGTTACGATGTTCCTAAGCATTTGAATGGTATTTTTTCTTTTGCTATTTGGAACACCGCTAAACATGAATTATTTCTAGCAAGAGATCATTTTGGAATTAAACCTTTATTTTATACTTTTTGTAATGATTCTTTAATTTTTGCTTCAGAAATTAAAGCATTATTTAAATATCCTGGTGTAGATAAAGTTTTAGCTACTCAAGGCATTTCAGAATTATTTGGAATAGGTCCTGCTCATACTCCTGGAACAACTGTATTTAAAAATATTTTTGAAATAAAACCTGCTCATTTTGGAATTTATAATAAAGATGGTTTGCATTTAGAAAGATATTGGAAATTGGAAACTAAAAAACATACAGATAATTTTGAAGAAACTTGTGATAAGGTTCATTTTTTATTAGATGATGCTATTCAAAGGCAGCTTGTTTCAGATGCTCCTTTATGTGTTATGCTTTCAGGTGGTTTAGATTCTAGCATTATTGTTGCATATGCTAGTAACTATTGTAAAAAGAATGGCTTAAAACCAATAGATACTTTTTCCGTGGACTATGTAGATAATGATAAAAACTTTGTAAAAAGTGATTTTCAACCTAATTCTGATAATTATTATATAGATTTAATGAGAAAAAAATTTGAAACAAATCATCATAAAATAGTAATAGATACACCAGAACTAGCTGAAAGTTTAGAAGATGCAATGATAGCGCGTGATTTTCCTGGTATGGCAGATGTTGATTCTTCTTTTTTACTATTTTGCAAAAACATAAAAAAAGAAGCTACAGTTTGTTTGTCTGGTGAGTGTTCAGATGAAATTTTTGCAGGCTATCCTTGGTTTTTCCGTGAAGATGCCCTAAACAGTGGAACTTTTCCTTGGTCTATAGCAATAGATGAAAGACAACAAATATTAAATCCTAGTATTGGAGAAAAAATCAATTTAAAAGATTATATAGATTTTAGATATAATGAGAGCTTAAATGAAATAGAGTTTTTGGATTCAGATTCAAAAGAAACTACAGAAAAAAGAAAGATAACTTATTTAACAATGAACTGGTTTATGCAAACACTTTTAGATAGGTCGGATAGAACTTCTATGTACAACGGTTTAGAGCTTCGTGTACCTTTCTGCGATTATAGATTAGTTCAATATATGTGGAATGTACCTTGGGAAATGAAAGCTTTAAATGGCAGAGAAAAAGGATTACTTCGTTATGTTGTAAAAGATTTATTACCAACAGAAATTGTAGATAGAAAAAAATCACCGTATCCTAAAACACATAACCCAAACTATTTAGCCAAAGTTAAACAAATGCTTACAGAAATAATGAATAAGCCTGATGCACCTATTAATGAATTATTAAATAGAAAATATATTTTGGAAATACTAGAAACTGACGGAAAAGCATTTTCAAGACCATGGTTTGGTCAGCTTATGACTGGTCCTCAACTTATGGCTTATTTATGTCAGGTTAATATGTGGCTTGAAAGGTATCAACCTAAAATAGAATTATAAAAATAAAAAAGCCACACGGGGTCGCACTAAGAACGACGACCCCTACAGCGTCTGATATGATATTTTATAAAAAACAATTTATTTGTCATTTTATATTATCGGGTCGTCGAGGACGCCGACCCCTACAACAAAAATAGAATTTTTTTATAATAAAAGGTCGCTAACCCTAGGCTACTTTTTCAGCAGCCTCGCTAACCCGAGGCCTTTTACTCACCTCTTATTAATTTTTCATAGCAACTGCTACATACTGGCATGTATTGACTGTCACCTATTAAGATGTCTCCATCTTTTTTTGTTTTACAATAACTGTATACAGCATTTTCCGATTTACAACATTCACATATTGATGTCATCATTTTTACATTGTCTGAATTGCAAAGTAATTCTCCCATTTTTCCAAATGGTTTTCGTTCTGCTGTTAGGTTTAGTCCAGATATAAAGAATTTCTTTCCTTTTGAAGCTAGTTTTTGTATTGTATTTACATCGCCTTCTAAAAATTGAAATTCGTCTATACAATATACATCTGCATCGTAATCTTCTATTTCATTTATACTTTTTATATTTATTGCAGGAAATTTATTTCCATTTCTATCTGCTATATCATCATTTGAAAATCTATTGTCTATTATTGGTTTAAATACTTTTACGTCTTTACCTGCTATAGATTGTCTATTTGCTGCATTTATTAGCATTTGACTTTTACCACATTTCATTGGTCCTGAAAAAACATTTATATTTCCCATTTTTTTCTCCATGTTTTATCTTTCTTTTTCTTCTATTTCTTTTATTATTTTATCTACATTTCTTTGTTGCGGATTTGGTGAGTTAGTTAAATATCTTTTTACATGTTTTTCTTCTATCTCTTTTGCTTCCTTTAATATTTTATTTTTTTCTCCTTTTATGATCTTATTTACAGCGCTTTGACCTGTTGCTTTCATTATTTCTTCTGCTTTTCTTTTTTCTTCACTTTCACGTGCTTTTTCTTGTTCTATAATTTCGTTTACTTTTTTTTGCTTTGTTCCTTTAAGAATTTCTTCTATTCTTCTTTTTTCTTCCTTTTTCATAATTACACCTCTTCTATTTCATTTTTTCCTTTATTCTCACTAAAACATTTAATGCATCTATTGGTGTTAGTTCATTTAAGTTTATTTTATCTACTTCATGTGCTATTTCTGCTAGCTTATAATTAAACATATCAAATTGTCCTTCTACAACTTTTTTGCTTTCTTTTTCTTGTTTTTTACCATTTAATATATTTTTCTTTTCTAAACTTTTTAGTATTCCATCTGCTCTTTGTGTTACTGTTTTTGGAACTCCTGCTAGTCTTGCAACATGTATTCCATAGCTTTCATCTGTTCCACCACTTATAATTTTTCTTAAGAAAATTATATCTTCGCCTTTTTCTTTTACGGCTATTGAATAATTTTTTACTCCATCTAATTTTTCTTCAAGCTCTGTTAATTCATGGTAATGTGTTGCAAATAGAGTTTTTGCTCCACATTTTTCTTTATCAGCTATATATTCAGCAACTGCCCACGCAATAGATAGTCCGTCATATGTAGAAGTTCCTCTACCTATTTCGTCTAGAATAACTAAACTATTTTCTGTTGCTTCTTTTAAAATTGTTGCAACTTCCATCATTTCTACCATAAATGTACTTTGTCCCATGCTTAAGTCATCTGATGCTCCAACTCTAGTAAATATTTTATCTACAACACCTATTTTTGCTTCTGTTGCTGGTACAAAACTTCCTATTTGAGCCATTAGTGTAATTAATGCTACTTGTCTCATATAGGTTGATTTACCTGCCATATTAGGTCCTGTTATAATAGATAGTCTGTCTTCATCTTTATCTAAATATGTATCATTTGCAATAAAACTTCCTACTCCTAG
Source organism: uncultured Clostridium sp. (assembly GCA_902461935.1). Classification (GTDB taxonomy): domain Bacteria; phylum Bacillota; class Clostridia; order TANB77; family CAG-508; genus Merdicola. Next base: position 8,136 of record CABPZP010000001.1, read on the forward strand.
CATTTTTTCTATAACAGGATGTCTTCCTTCTTTTATATCTATTTTTCCTGAATTATCAACAAGTGGCATGCAATAATTCATATCTTCTGCAACTGTTGCAAATGAAGTTAAAACATCTAGTGTTGAAACTACATTACTTGATTTTTGCAATCTTTTTATATTTTTTGCTATTTCACATCTTATCTCTACAAATGCATTATATTCTAGATTTATAACTTTTTCTTCTGCTCCAAGTACTTGGTTTTCTATATTTTTTAATTCTTCTGTTATATATCTTTCTGCATTTGTTAATGTTTGTTTACGTACATATCTTTCTGGTACTTGACTTAAATTTGATTTTGTAACTTCTATAAAATATCCAAAAACTTTGTTATAACCTATTTTTAAATTTTTAATTCCTGTTTTTTCTCTTTCTTCTGCTTCTAATTTAATTATCCAATTTTTTCCTTCTGTTGTGGCTGTTTTTAATTTATCTATTTCTTCATCATATCCAATTTTTATCATTCCACCATCTTTCATTGTCATTGGTGGATCTTCAACTATAGATTTTTCTATTAAAGCTTTCACATCTTGCAATTCATCTAAGTTAATATATAATTCTTTTAGCATTTCTGAATTGCATTTTGATAATATTTCTTTTAACTCTGGCAATTTCATTAATGAATTTTTTAGAGTTATCATGTCTCTTGCATTTGCATTTCCATATGCCATTTTTCCTGCTAAACGTTCTATATCATACACTTTTTTTAGTGCTTCTATTATATCTCCTTTTAGCATTAAATTATCTTTTAGTTCTTTAACTGCATTTAGCCTTTTATTTATTTCTATTGTGTCTATTAATGGGTCACTTATCCATCTGCGTAATGCTCTACCACCCATACTTGTAGAGGTTTTATCTAGTACCCATAAAAGAGTTCCTTTTTTAGATTTGTCTCTCATTTTTTCTGTTAATTCGAGATTTCTTCTTGCATTTATATCTAAAGACATATATTTAGAAATACTATATAAAACTATTTTATTAATACTATCTAATGTAGTCATTTGAGTTTGTTCTATATAACTAATTAAAGCATTTATAGAAGCAATTGCAATTTTTTTATCTTCTAAATCCTTTACTTCATTTCCTTTATTATCTACATATGTAAATCTTGTTTCTATATCTAAGCAATCTGTATCAAAGAATTTATCATTAAATTTTGTTATATAAACATCAAATCTTTCTTTTATTGTATCAATTTCTTCCGTGCAATCTGACATCATACTGTTTATTACAAGTTCACTCGGATTATATCTTGCAATTTCATCTAATAATTGTGGGAAATTTTGAGTATCTTTAATCTCTGCTGAATAAAATTCTCCTGTTGTAATATCACATACACTTATTCCAAAGTAAATTCCTGTTTTAAATATACTCATTATGAAATTGTTTTTTCTTTCTTCTAGCATATTACTTTCTACAACTGTACCTGGTGTAACAACTTTTATTACTCCTCTTTTTACTATACCTTTTGCTTGTTTTGGATCTTCTAGCTGTTCACATATTGCAACTTTATATCCTTTTGAAACAAGTTTTGAAATATACATTTCAGCTGCATGATGTGGTATTCCTGCCATAGGAGCTCTTTCCGCTTGTCCACAATCTTTTCCTGTTAATGTTATTTCTAATTCTCTTGCAACTAAAATTGCATCATCAAAAAACATTTCATAAAAATCACCTAATCTGTAAAAAAGGATACAATCTTTATATTCTTCTTTGGTTTCAAGATATTTTTGCATCATTGGAGAATATTCTGCCATTTGTTATTCCTCTTTCTATTTTAATAATTCTTCTAGTTCTTGTTTTGTAAATTCATATTTTTTATTACAAAATTGACAAGTTGTTTCTATTTTATCTTGAGTTTCTATTAATTTCTTTAGTTCTTCTTTTCCAAGAGATATTAAGCCTCTTTCAAATCTTTTCTTATTACAATCGCATTGGTATTTTGGATTAATATCATCTTCAATTAATTTTATATCTTCATCTCCGGTTATTTTTTTTGCAATTTCTTCTAAACTTAATTTTTCATCTAACATTTTTGAAATTGCTCCTGCTTTAAAAATATTTTGCTCTATGTTTGATATATCTTCATTGGTTGCATCTGGCATTGGTTTTATTATATAACCTCCAGCAGATTTTACTCCATTTTTATCTACTAAAACACCTACTGCAACTGCTGCATCTTGACCTTCTGATTTCACAAAATAATTTGCAAAATCATCTCCGATTTCTCCAGATACTAATGGCACCATTCCTACATATGGTTCTTTTAAGCCAATATCTTTTATTACATTTATAAATCCATCAAATCCCACTGCTCCACCTACATCAAGTTTTCCATCTTCATTTAATGGTATATCTACAACTGTGTTTTTAGCATAACCTTTTATTTCATTATTACTATTTGCAATTGTTACCATACTTTCTATTGGTCCATTTGCTTTTATTTGTATTGTTAATTTATCTTCTTTGTTTTTTAAATCTGTTGCCATTAAACTTGTAACTGTTAATAATCTACCTAATGCAGCTGTTACAACTGGACTTAAATCGTGTATTTTTCTTGTTTCTTCTACAAGTGTTGTTGTATCGCAACATATTACATTTATTCTTCCATTATATGCTAAAAACTTATTAATTTTGTCCATCTTATTCTCTCTTTCTATCCTTCATGTACTTTAAAATTATCTTTATTTTTACCACAAACAGGGCATGTCCAATTATCTGGTAAGTCTGAAAATTCTGTATGTGGTTTTATTCCTGCTGCTTCATTTCCAACTTTTGGATTATATATATATCTACAATTCATACATTCATATTGGCTTCCTGGTTCTCTATCTGGCTTTATAAAGTTTTTCAAGCCAACTGCAACAATTAGAACAACCATTATTGCAAAAGATATTGCTTTCCATATTCCGCTTTCTAATAGAATAACAGCAAACATTCCACAGCAAGCACTAATTCCATATAAAATATAAACAGCTTGCTTTGTTGAAAATCCTCTTCTTACTATTCTATGATGTAAATGCCCCTTATCTGCTTTAAATACTGCTTTAAAAGATTTTTCTTTAATAATTCTTCTAAATATAGCCCAAATTGTATCAAATATAGGTAACCCCAATACTATTATTGGTAAAACAATTACTGCTGCAGTATATGTTTTAGCTACTCCTAATATAGATACTATTGAAAGTGTATAGCCTAAAAAATTTGACCCTGTATCTCCTATAAATGTTTTTGCTGGATTGAAATTATATGGTAAAAATCCAACTATAGCACCTGCAAGTGCTGTTATCATTATAATTGCTATTATTGGGGAATTATTTAAAGCAAAAATAATTAGTAATGATAAACAAGATATTAGAGTTATTCCAGATGATAGTCCATCTAACCCATCCATTAAATTAATCGCATTTGTTATTCCTACAATCCAACCTATTGTAAGTATTATTGAAATTAATTCATTTATTTCTGCCGAATGAATGAATGGTATATTTATAGTTCCAAGTCTTAACCCAAAAGATGTTACAATTATAGCTGCTAATAATTGACCTGAAAGTTTTACTAATGGTTTTATGCTTTTTATATCATCTATAAAACAAGTTATTCCAAGTACCAAGGCTCCTAAGAAATACCCTATTATTTTCATAAAATAATGTTCTTGAAATAAATCTAAGTTGCCTTCGTTTTCTATTGTCATTGTGAATATTAAATAACACATTGATACTATAAATCCACAAATAACAGCAATTCCACCAAGTTTTGGTATTGGTCTACTATGCATTCTTCTATTATCTTTTGGTATATCTACCGCTCCTACTTTAATTGCTAATTTTATTGAATATGGAGTCATCATAAAAGCTGTTATAAAAGCAAGTAAAAACGCTATTGCAATATCTCCCCACATATGGTTTTGCACCTCTTATTTCATATTTTCTTTTTCTATTTCTTCTATTAATTTAATTCTTTCTTCATGTCTTCCACCTTCAAATTCTGTTGCTATCCACATTCTTAATATACAAATTGCTTCGTTTACAGTAAGTTCATCTGCTCCTAAAGTTAGTACATTGCTATCATTATGCATTCTTGCATATTTAGCCATATTTTCGTTTAGGCAGTTTGTTGCTCTAATTCCTTTAAATTTATTTGCAACAATGCACATTCCTAAACCAGATCTACATATTAAAATTCCTTTCTCGCATTCTTTTAATTGAATACTTTTAGAAACTTCTTTTGCTATAGTTGGATATTCAGCTCTTTCCTCTGAAAAACATCCGAAATCTTTATATTTTATCTCTTTTTCTTCTAAGTATTTTTTTATTTCTTCTTTTAATTTATATCCTCCATGATCACTACCAATAGCTATCATTTTTATCCCTCCATTTCTGAAAGAATAATAACACAAATTATTACATTTTACAATGTTTTTTATAAAATTGCTTGCATTTTTCCGTATCACGTGTTAAAATGGTTTCTGTTATAGTTTATTTCATATAAGGAGGTGCAAACACAATGCCAAATATCAAATCAGCAATGAAAAGAGTAAAAGTTATCGAAAAGAAAACTATGAGAAATAATATGATTAAATCAGGTTATAGAACAGCTGTTAAAAAATTTGAACAAGCTTTAGAATCAGGAAATGTTGAAGAAGCAAAAGCTTTATTTTCTGAAGCTACTAAAAAAATAGACCAAGCTTGCACAAAAGGTGTTTTAGTAAAAAACACTGCTGCTAGAAAAAAATCTAGATTAGCTAAAAAATTAAACGCTACTATAGCTTAAGTTTAAATTAAATATATAAAAAATTATGCATAGTTTTAAGAAAGCAATTTTAAATTGCTTTCTTTTTTTATTCTCTTATTTCTTTTGCTAATTTTCCTATTGCTTTTGTTTCTATTCTTGAAACATATGAACGTGATATTCCCATTTCTTGTGCTATTTCATTTTGTGTTTTTGGTTTGTTTCCATCTAAACCGAATCTTAAGTTTATTATTGTTCTTTCTCTGTCTTTTAAAATACTAGAAATTTTACCATACAATTTCTTTATTTGTAATTTTAAGTCTACTTGTTCATCTATTGTTTTTTCATCAGCAACTAACACTTCTTGCAAGGTTACAACATTCGAATCTTTATCTTCTCCGATTGTATCATTTAAATACACTTCATTTTGTAATTTTTTTGTGCTTCTTAAGTACATTAAAATTTCATTATCGATACATCGACTTATATATGTTGATAATTTAGAACCTTTATCAACATTAAAACTATTAATTCCTTTTATAAGTCCTATGCTTCCTATTGAAATCAAATCATCTGTATCTACATTTGAAGTAGAGTATTTTTTTGCAACATGTGCTACTAAACGTAAATTTCTTTCTATAAGTATATTTCTAGCTTCTTCATTTCCTTCTTTTAATTGTTTTAGATATAAAGCTTCTTCAGCTTGTGTAAGTGGCTCAGGAAATAAATTGCTACTTTGAATGTATCCAACAACTAAAATAGCTGATTTTATAAAACCTAAAAAACCAAAAAGTGAAAGGGTATGTAACATAAATGCACCTCCATTTTGCTTATAACAAATTATATGAAATAGCAAAACAGAAAGTGCATGACCTATAAAAAATTAATATGTTTACCCTAATGCAACGTCTAATACCATCATTATTACAAATCCTATTAGCGTAAATAGTGCCATTACGTCTTTTCTTTCGTTTGATTGGCTTTCTGGTATTAATTCTTCTACTACTACGTATATCATTGCTCCTGCTGCAAATGCTAGTAGAAATGGTAGAAACATTCTTATTTTTGCTACTAACAACGCTCCTATTACTGCTGATATTGGTTCTACTATTCCACTTAACATTCCATAGAAAAATGCTTTTTTTCTACTGAAACCTTCTCTTCTTAGTGGTACACTTACTGCTGTTCCTTCTGGAAAATTTTGCAGTCCTATTCCTAGTGCTAATATGCATGCAGATATTAGGTTTGCTCCTTCTAAGTTGTAGGCAAGTGAACCAAATGCTACACCTACTGCCATTCCTTCTGGTATGTTGTGTAAAGTTATTGAAAATATAAGCATTAAACATCTTTTTAAACTTTTTCGCTCTTGTTGTTTTGTTATACTTCTGTTTTCTTTTTGTTTATCGCTTATTATATCAAATACTTTATCTCCTATGAATAATAGTATTCCCCCACATAAAAATCCTGCTGCTACAATTAGCCATGGTATCATATTTAGTTTTTCTGCCATTTCTATTGCTGGTGATAATAATGACCAAAATGATGCTGCTATCATAACTCCTGCTGCTAATCCTAACATTCCATCCATTATTCCTTTTTTTACTTTTTTAAAGAAAAATACTATTGCTGCTCCGCAGAGCAGTAACTCCCCATGTAAATAGTGTTGCAATTAGGGTTTGAAATACATAATTAGAATTAATAAAATAGTCTATCAAAATACTTCACCCCTGTATTATGATATGACTATTTTGAATTTTATGTGAACTTTTATGTAAAATTTATCTTTTTATAATATCTTTTACAATTTCTCCTGCTATCATTAAGCCTGCAACAGACGGTACAAATGATATGCTTCCTGGTACCTGGTTTCTTATTGTACATTTTCTTTTTGTTCCCGGTGGACATATGCAATTTGTTTTGCAACTGCTTTCACTTGTATCGTCTGGTTTTATCGGTTCTTCTTCTGAATAAATAACTTTTAAATTTTCTATGTTTCTTTTCCTTAGTTCTTTTCTCATTACCTTTGCTAATGGACATATTTTTGTTTTATTTATATCTGTTATTTTAAATTTTGATGGGTCCAATTTATTTCCTGTTCCCATAGCAGATATTATCGGTACATTTAATTTTTTGCATTGCATAATAATTTCTATTTTTGCCGTAACAGTATCTACACAATCTACTACATATGATAAAGTATTATCTATAATATTGTTTTTTGAATTCGGCATATAAAATTCTTGATATACTTCTACTTTAGCATTTGGATTAATTTCTAATATTCTTTCTTTTGCTACTTCTACTTTATATTTTCCAATTGTTTTTCTTGTTGCAATTATTTGTCTGTTTAAGTTTGTTAAACAAATTTTATCGTCATCTATTAATACAAAGTTCTCTACACCTGCCCTTACTAGTCCTTCTACAACAAAAGAACCAACTCCTCCTATTCCAAATATTGCAACTTTAGCATTTTTTAATTTTTCTATTCCTTCTTTTCCTATTAATAATTCTGTTCTTGAAAATTGATTTAACATTTTTTACCTCTTTTATATTTAATAATCTATAAAAGTTTACACCCTCATCTATTACATTGTCAATATTCGATAATTTATTTTTTTACATTAATGCCTATTATTCCACCTGTTGCTCCTGCTACTAAACTTGTAAATATCATTATTATAGAATTAATATTCAATGCAAATTTCATACTCATAATACTAGAAACTATATATATTATTCCTATATAAATTCCACCAACAGCTAAACCTTTTAGCATTCCCTTATTTTTTTCTTTTAATGTGCAAAAAGAACTTCCTAATAATATTGAAACAATATTTATTACTATAATCCCACTTGTTTCAATATTTTCAGAAACATTTGAATACGTTAGCACTAAGGACAATACAATTAGAGCTATACATGTAAATATAAAAGATATTAAAATTCCTTTTCCTATATATCCTATATTATTTTTTATACTTTCACTCATAAAAAAACCTCCTTTTAATTTATATTCAAAAGAGGTTTTTTTATTACTATTCTTCTACATCTTGAAAGCCATCATTATTTGAACTTTCTTCATTGTTGCTTTCTTCGCCATCTTCATCATTTTCTTCATTAGTTTCTTCATCAGTTTGTTCACTACTATCAGCAGCGTTATTAGTTGTAGTATTTGACGTATTACCTGTTGTATTATTTGTTGTATTTGATGAAATATCTTCTATATTTTCTGTTTCTTTTTCTGATGAATTTCTATTTACCTTTTTTATATTCATTGCATCAAAATATTTTTCTAAATCGTAACTATATGCAGAGCCATTTTGAGTACCTTCTATTTTGTATGTTGTTTTTCCAGATGATGTTATAGAATATACTGTATCTAGTGCGCAAGGTATTAAAGTTGCACCTGTTGAATTTATTATTCCATAATGTTTATCTTTTCCTATAACAATAGCTTCATAATCATCTATTGTAACTACATTTCCAGCTGATTTTGTTGATGCTGTACCTACAACACATCCTATACTATCGTATTCAATTGGTAATATAAGTTTTCCGTTTTTATTATAAATTCCCCATTTTTCATCTTTTTTTACAGGAATACAATTTTCATATAATAAATATTTATTCTTTATATTTGAATCTTTATATAAAGATGTATCTATTCCTATATCATCATTTTCTATATATATTACAACACTACCACTTTGATTTAGAACGCCATATTTTTCATTTTGTTTTACAATATAAAGCCCTAAATCCTCATCTAATATTTTTATTTCATCATAATCTAAACTAATTTTAGATTTTCCCTGGCTATTAATAATTCCAACTTTATTTGCACTTGTAACCATAAAGTCTCCTGTATTTTCCAAGTATGAAATTTCATCATATTTTGGACCTACAATTTCTGATCCATCGCTTTTTATTACACCTTTTTTTCCATCTTCTTTTTCAACTACTAATATATCATTTTTTAAAGCTTTTTTATTTTTAAATTCATCACTTAAGCTTTTATATCCATAACTTGCTATTTTTTCTGTATACGCTGTTTCTAAATAATCTAATGAATATATATTAATATCTTTATTGTAATTAAATCCTATATTTAATATTTTTTGTATTCCATCTGGAGTTGTATACAACTTTCTATTTGAATATTTTACTTCTTCATCTAAATACATATATGAATATGTTTCTTCATTAGAAGATGTATCTATTTTATATATTTTATTTGAATTTGCACTAAAAGTTACAACTTCATCTGAAAATGCAACATATCCAGTTGAGGTATCTTCTGATATTTTTCCATATTCTCCATTATAATAATTAATTCCTAACAATTGAGCTATATCATATATAGAAATATATATTTTCCCATCATCTGTAAATTGAAAATAACTATCATTTAAATCTTTTTTTACACCATCAACATAAAATTTAGTTGAAAGTGATTTTAAATACATCATTGTTCCAAATATTCCTATAATGATAACAAGCAAAATAACAATTACAGCAATAATTATTTTTTTTGTTTGATTATTTTTTTTCTTTTTTCCAATTATTTGATCTCCATTTATTTCCTCAAATAAATCCATAAATTATCTCCTTTTAATCTGTGTACCCATATTTTTTATAAAAATCATTTTTAAAATTTCCTAAATTGTCATTCTCAATTTCTATTCTAACTCTTTCCATTAATTTAGTCAAGAAATAAAGATTATGAATTGAGAGTAATCTAACTCCTAAAATTTCATTTGTTTTTACTAAATGGCGAATATAAGCTCTTGTATAATTTCTACAAGTATAGCAATCACATTCACTATCTAAAGGTGACCAATCTCTTTCATAGGTTGCATTTCTTACAACAACTTTTCCATTCCAAGTCATTGCTGTTCCATTTCTTGCAATTCTTGTTGGTAAAACGCAATCACACATATCTATTCCTGCCATTGCAGCCTCTATTAAGTAATCTGGTGTACCAACTCCCATTAAATAACGAGGCTTATCTTTTGGCATTAATGGAGCTGTGTAATTTAGTATATCTATAAATACATCTTTTGGCTCTCCAACACTTATTCCTCCTATGGCATAACCTGGTAAATCTAAGTCTATTAAATCTTTTGCACTTTGACTTCTTAAATCTTTATAAAAACCACCTTGGATTATTCCAAACAAAGATTGTTCTTCTGTATTTTTATGAGCTTCTTTGCAACGTTTTGCCCATCTTGTTGTTCTTTCCATAGATTGTTTTGTATATTCATATGTAGATGGATATGGACAGCACTCATCAAATGCCATTATTATATCTGCACCTAAATCTTCTTCTGTTTTCATTACAGATTCTGGTGAAAAGAAATGTTTACTTCCATCCAAATGAGATTTAAATTCTACCCCTTCTTCATGTATTGTACGCAAATCCCCTAAACTAAATACTTGAAATCCACCACTGTCTGTAAGTATTGGTCTATTCCATTTCATAAATTTATGAAGTCCACCAGCTTCTTTTACAATATCTTGTCCTGGTCTTAAATACAAATGATATGTGTTTGAAAGTATAATTTGAGCATGTATTTCTTTTAATTCTTCTGGTGTCATAGATTTTACTGTTGCTTGTGTTCCAACAGGCATAAATACTGGAGTTTGTATATCTCCATGAGGAGTATGTATAACACCTCTTCTTGCCCCAGTTTGTTTACATTCGTGTAATAATTCATATGTTACTGCATTTTTCATATTCTTTTCCCTTTCTTTTATTTTATTAATTTTTCTATTTCCTGTTTATTTAAAAATTTCCATTTTCCAAGTGGAATATTTTTTACTGTTAATTCTCCAATTCTTGCTCTATGTAAAGCTAAAACGTTTTTATCTATTGCTTTACACATTTTTCTTATTTGTCTATTTTTCCCTTCATGTATTGTTATTTGTATTCTTGAAATTTTCTTTTCTTTATCTATTTTTAAAATTTTTACTATTGCCGGTTTTGTTTTATAATTTTCATCTATTATAACTCCACTTTCTAGAGCTTTTACATTTTCATCTGTTACAATTCCTTTAACAGTTACATTATAAGTTTTGTTAATTTCATGACTTGGATGTGTAACTTTATTTACAAAATCTCCGTCATTTGTAAGTATTAAAGCTCCAGATGTGTACATGTCTAATCTTCCGACTGGAACAATTCTTTCTTTTACTTTTACTAAATCTAAAACAGTATCTCTTCCAAATTGGTCTTTAGATGTTGTTACATATCCTATTGGTTTATTAAGCAAAATATATACATATTTTTTATTTTCATTATTTATTATTTTATTTTCAAATTCGACAACATCTTTTTCAGGATTTATTTTTGTTCCAAGTTCTGTTATTTGTTTTCCATTAACTTGTACTTTTCCTTGTAATATTAGTTCTTCACATTTTCTTCTTGATGCAATTCCTGAATCTGCCATAAATTTTTGTAATCTAATTTCTTCCATTTTTCTATAAATTTCCACCTTTTTTTTAGTATCAAATTTCGCATTTTTGTATATTATATATTATAAGAATATTATTTGTTTTTAATTTCTTTTTGTGTTGTTTTCAATGATGCAAAAAGTTTATATAGATTTTCCGGTGCTTTGCACCGGATTTTGAATTTTGTAAAAAAATTTTCAGTTTTATTAAATTATATTATATATTGTTTTGAAATACCGCGTAAGCGACCAAACGAGCAAATATTTTTGCGAGTGCGATTTGGAGCAATCTTCCTTTTATATTATAGTAATTTTCTATTTTTATTGTAGTGGTCGACGCCTCTGTCGACCAGCATATAAAATGCTCAATAGACCATTTTTAGTCCGAAGATTGCGACACCAAGGTATAAAAAACAATATATAATATAATTTTAATTAATTTGATTTAATATTTTTATTTTTCTTCTTTTAGTTTTTCTAAAACATCTTCAAAATATGGTGGCAAAGGAGCCTCTATTTCCATTTTTTTGCCTGTTATTGGATGCATAAATTTTATTTTCCAAGCATGTAACATTTGTCCTTGTACACCAAATTTATTTTTTCCATTTGAATATACCATATCTCCAACTATTGGATAACCTATTTGTGATAAATGTACACGTATTTGGTGAGTTCTTCCTGTTTCTAAGTTAATTTCTAATAAAGTATTTTCTTTAAACCTTTCTAAAACTTTAAAATGTGTTATTGCTTCTTTTCCTGTTTTTATAACTGCCATCTTTTTTCTATCTGTAGTACTTCTTCCTATTGGCATATTTATTGTTGCTTCGTTTTCTTTTATTATTCCTCTTGTTAATGCTAAATATGTTTTCTTTACTTCTCTATTTTTTATTTGCTCACAAAGTGCTAAATGTGCTTTATCATTTTTTGCAACTATTAAAACCCCTGATGTATCTTTATCTAATCTATGTACTATTCCTGGTCTTATTTCTCCACCAATTCCAGATAAAGTTCCTTTGCAAATTTTCATCAAAGCATTTACAAGAGTTCCATCTGGATTTCCATTTGCTGGATGAACTACTAAACCTTTTGGTTTATTTACTACTATTATATCGTTGTCTTCGTATAAAACCTCTACTGAAATATCTTGTGCTTTTATACTAATTTCTTTTACCTCTGGAATTTCTACTTCAACTTTATCATTTTCATTTAATTTATATGATGTTTTTACACTTTTTCCATTTACTTTAACATTTTCTTGTTCTATTAATTTTTGTGCCATTACTCTTGTTAAATTCTCATCTAATGTTGGGAGTACTTTATCTATTCTATTTCCTGCTAATTCTTTATTTATTGTATATAACTTCATTTTCTCCTCTTTTCTACTGAATTATTTATTATCTTTTCTTACTGTTACTGCAAACATTGCAAAAAATAGTGCTAATAAACCCCAGCCTACAACTATTAATATATCTGAAATATTAAATGCTGGCAATTTCCATAATATTATAAATTTTACAACATACCCTCTAAATAATCTATCTATTAAATTTCCAATTGCACCTGCAATAATCATTGTTAACGCTACGTAAGTTTTTTTATCTATTTGTTCTTGTTGCATTTTCATAAATTTTATTATTACACCTAGTACTATTAAGTTAGTAATTACAAATGTAAAGGTTCCTTTAAATCCAACTCCAAAAGTTCCTGCTACTTCTTCACTAAATTTAAAATTTAGCATATTTGGTATTAAATTTATCTCTTTTCCTATTATAAAAAATTTAGCTATTTGATCTATTGCAATTAAAACAATAACTGCAATTGTAATTATTATCATACGTTTTTTATTTTTTTCCATTTTATTTCAACCTTTCATAAATAACAAAATGTTTATCTGAATATATTTGTCTGTAATTATTATCTAGTTTTAAAGAATTATTTAGTTTTGCATCTTGATACAAAATTACATGTGTAATTCCATACTTTTCAAAACCATCTTCATAATCCATACCAAAATTAGAAATATCTAAGAAATCTGAGAATATATCTTCATCTTTCCCACTAAATTCTGGTGCATATAAATCTGCTCTAGAATCTATAAATACCGGTATATTTCTATATAGCATATAACTTCCATAATTGTATTCATTAAAAAATCTTGCACTTTTTAAATCTATATTATTAAGTATAAAATCACAAGCCTGTACAGGATATGTACTTTCACTTATGTATTTATCATCTTTTATATCTTTATATAAATTAAATCCTGTTAAGCCTATTATTGCAATTATAAGAGTTCCACCTACAATTGTGCCTACTGTTTTAGTTATACTTTCTACTATATTTTTCATATTTGTTGTGTCTAAATATTGGGTTAAGTATTTATTAAATATTAGTGTTCCAACTACAAGTAACATAGAAGACTGCCTTTTAGACATTATAGTTAAAAGCATCAATCCACCTATTAGGAATAAATCTCTTAATTTTATTTTTGTTTTTGTAAACATCCATAAAGCAATTAACACTGCATATACTATAAGAATAGGTTTGTTGTCCCAAAATGTAATTGGCAAATGTTCATTTATGTTTTGTGTTGTATTTCCTTGCATTGTTTTTATTAAATATGTGTATGGTGTATCTCCTAAAGGTGTTAATAATCCCATTAGTGCACAAATAATTGCAACTATTATTAGATATTTTATATTTTTATTTTTTTCTATTTCAATTTTATATGCATTTTCTCTTGCTGAATTTCTTTGTTCATTTATGGCTTTTAGTTTTCTTTCTAGTTCTTGTTTTTCTTTATTTATTAATTCTTCTTTATTACTTTTCTTTGATAGTTTAATTTTCATTTTTTTTATTAAATAAATTACTCTTAGCATTACATCTGAATCATAATATACAATAAATAGGTATTCTGCAATATATGGCAAGAATAGTATAAAGAAAAATGGCCATACTGCACAATGTAAATTTGCAATTAAAAGTGATATTATTATCAAGCAAGCTGCATATATTTTTTTTGGTTTTACTACAAATCTTTCTAGCAAATATATAGTTAAAGCAAACAATATAAATGTTACAAGTTGTGCTCTAGCTGCAATAAAATCTTTTAATAAATATAAATCTAGTAATACAAATATTAGTGATGTTAATTTATTTTTTGTAAGTTTAGAATTGGTAAAATATATTGCAATTCCTAATAAAAATGAAAACATTATTGTAGATATATAAATTCCATCCCAACTCCCAATTTGGTATATTATATTCATAATAACATCATATAACCAATGTGGATATGTATATTTTAAATCTTGGTGCCACGAAAACGGATCCATCATATCTACTGTTTTAGTATTTAAAATATGTTCTCCAATTTTTACTGTATAATATGTATCATTTTGTAAAGTTTTTGGTGAAACGGCAAAAGCCATAATTGCAATACAAACAACTGCAACAATATTAAATATTACTTTTTGTTTTTTCGTAAGTTCCATAAAATTTCCTTTCAAACTTTTTTGCATATTATATCAAAAAAAAGATAAAATGCATAGACATTTTATCTTTTTTATTTTTATCTTTCTCTATCTCTTTCAGATTTGTTTGTATATAATTGTCTTAAATCTGCTACGAGTTTTGATTCCTTTTCTGTTGGCTCATGTCTTCTTGGTTCTAAGTTTATTTGCGGTTTATTATTATATACATTTGCAAGCCTACTTAAAGTTTCTTTTCTTTGTTCTTCTTTGGTTAATACTTTTTTATTTTTTTCTGGTACCTTTAAAATTTTTGAACCATCTACTGATTTATATGCTCTTAATCCGCCCTCTTTTATAAATTTATCAATTTCTCTTGGTTTTATTTCTAAGGTTTCTACAAGTTCTAAAGCACTTGCATTAGGATGCTTTTCTAAATATTTCTTTATTGCAAGTATTTTTACTCTATCACCTTTTGTTTTTATACATAGTCCACATATATCTATTCCATTTGATTGTTGAACTCTATTTCCACACACACAGCATGTTACAAATTCCATAACTTTGTCTCCTCTACATTTTTTTCTCTACTAGCATTATAACATAGTAATTTCCTTGATATTTTGTATCAAAAGTTTCTGTACTTATTTTACTATATTTTTCATTATTGAACAAGTAGTTATAAATATTTTCGTTATATCCTACAAGCCAAAATCTATTTGCATCATTTGTAAATTCGTCATTTTCTGTAATTTTCATTGTTGGTTCATAGGCTTTATATGCTTCATATATATTCCAGTGATCTGCATTATAAAAATATTGATTATTTTGAGTTAAAAATTCATTTACAACTGCTCCTACACCAACATCTGAATATACTATTAAATCTCCTTCTTGAATATTTTGTTTTAAATATTCAATTGGTTGTTTATTGCTTTTATCATAATTTTCATTTATCAATTTTATATTATTTATCATTCCTAATAAAACTATTACTATACAAATAGTAATAGAAACTATTTTGTTTTTTTCTTTTGCTAAAACAAAGCTTAAAACAAATATAAAAAAACCTGTTATTACAAATAAATATCTATAATATAAAATTGATGTATTCATAACTAATGTTATTAATAATGCTGCAATTATTACTGCTGCATAAATTATAACAGATAATATTGCTGGTTTTATATCTTGTTTTTCTTTTTTGTATTTATAAATTTTCACACCTAAATATATGTATAATTCTATAGCTAATACAAAAATTACATGTTGATATAAAACAAAATCGTCATTTATATAATCTCCTAAGAATCCAAAGCTTGTTAATTCTATTAGTGTTTTAGGAAATTCAAAGCCTATCCAAAATCCTCCAGATACGTTCTTTAATTGTGTTGCAAAATTAATAAGCCATGGTACATATGCTATTAGCTGAATTATTCCAAGTAATGTTATTTTTATTGCTGTAGATTTTCTTTTCTTTATAACTAAGTATATTAATAAAATTGCATTTATTATTCCTGCTGCCATTAATCCATAATAATGTAGGTATATGCTAACTAAACTTGATATTCCAAATATTATTAAGTTTTTATTTGAATCTTTTCCTTTAAAAATTCTATATGCATATATTGCAAGAATTGTAACCGTAAGTATAGACCATGAATACATTCTTACTTGGTTTGTATATACACTCATTGCTGGCATAAAGTAAGTTAATAGCGAAAATATATAACCTTCTTTTTCTCCAAAATCTTTTCTTATATGGGTAAAGCCTAAAACTCCAAGAATTATAATTGGAATAGCAGAAAATATTCTGTATGCTAAAACTGAACCTCCTGTTATTATTTGAATTATATGTAACATCCAATAATATAAAATAGGGTGCACATCGTTTCCACCTATGTTCCATATTTCTGAAAAAGAATGTCTTGCAATAGCTACAGAGTAACTTTCATCAAACCATAAATTTGTATGAAATATACTTAAGCTTACAAAAATTGCACCTAATATAATTGTAAAAATATGTGCTTTTTTTATTGTTAATTTCATAGTTTTTCTCCTTTTATCCTCTTAATTCTGCATTTAATTTTGTTTTTGCTGCTTCTATTATTTTTTCTAATACTGCATTTATTTCTTCATCTGTTAGTGTTCTATCTTTTGCTCCAAATGATAGTGAATATGCTATACTTTTTTTGTTTTCTTCTATTCCTTTTCCTGTGTATACATCAAATACTTCTATTTCTGTTAATAGTTTTCCTGCAGCTCTTTTTAATACATCTGCCGCTTCTTTTGAAGTTATATCTTTATCTATAATTATTGCTAAGTCTTTTTTTATTGTTGGATATTTAGATATTTCTTTATATTTCATATTTCCAACTTTTTTTGCTAGTAATTTATCTAAGTTTATTTCAAATGTAAATACATCTTCTTTTGTTACTTCTGGATGAAGTTTTCCCATAATTCCAACACTTTGACCATTTACATTTATTTCTGCTGTTTGACCTGGATGAAATTCTTTTGGCATATTTTTAGGCATTACAAAACTATATCTATTTTCATATCCTAAATAATCTAGCATTTCTTCAATTATTCCTTTTACAATATAAAAGTCTACGTTTTTCTTGTTATCTACTCCATAATAGAATTCTCCTGAAAGTATTGCACATAACTTATTTTCTTCTCCATATATATCGCCTTTTTTGAAAAATCCTTTTCCTATTTCAAATATTGCAACATCTTTTTGATTTCTTGCATAATTGTATTCATATATTTTATATAAAGATGGAATCATACTATATCTTAAAGTATTTCTTTCTATTGTAATTGGATCTAGTAGTTTTAATTCTTCAAATTCATCTGTTGTAAATTTATGAACATCTGCATCATTTATTAATATATATGATAATGTTTCGTTTAATCCTAAATCTACCATTTTATTTCTTATGCTTCTTGTTGTTTTGTCGTAGCTTCCTGTCTTTATAGGTAATGTTGGTAATTTTCCTACTATATTGTCTACTCCATAAATTCTTCCAACTTCTTCTATTAAATCTTCTTTTATAGATATATCTATTCTTCTACTTGGTACATTTACCATTGCTTTTTCATCATCTGCTTTATATTCAAATCCAAGTTTTCTAAATACGTCTAATATATCTTCTTTGGATATATTTGTTCCTAAAACTCTATTTATATCTTCGTATTTTATTTCTACGTTTTTTTCTTGTTTCTCGATTTTATCGTATACAACTGTTCCTGTTATAATTGTTGCATCTGCATATTTTTCTAGTAATGCACATGCTCTTTCTGCTGCCATGTATGTTCTTTTATAATCCAATCCTTTTTCAAATCTGTTGCTTGCTTCACTTCTAACTATTTTATTTGATGTTTTTCTTACTAAAACAGAATCGAAAATTGCAGATTCTATTATTATGTTTTTAGTATCGTTTTCTACTTCTGTTGTAAGTCCACCCATTACTCCTGCTAAACCTATTGCTTCGTTTTCTTTTGAAATTACAATATCGTTTTTAGTAAGTATTCTTTCTATGTTGTCTAGAGTTGTTAATTTTTCTCCTTCTTCTGCCATTCTAACAATTAGTTTTCCTTCTAAATTATCTGCATTATAGAAATGTAATGGTTGACCTAACTCTAACATAACATAGTTACTTATATCTACAACATTATTGATTGGTCTTATTCCACTTGCAATAAGTCTATTTTTTATAAATTCTGGACTTTCTTTTATGGTCACATTTTCTGCTCTTTTTGCTAAAAATAATTTACAATTATCTGTTTTTACTTCTACCTTAAAGCTATTGTTTATATCTTCTCCATTTTCTTTATGAGATAAGTCTACTTCTTTTTTTAGTGGTTTATCATAAATTGCTCCTACTTCATATGCCATTCCTAAAACACTTAGTAAATCTCCTCTATTAGCTGTTAAGTCAAAATCTATTACACTATCATCTAATCCTAAAAATTTAATTGGATCTTCTCCTGGCAGAGCATTTTCTGGTAATTCGCATATACCGTTTTTATCTGCTTCTGATAAAAATTTTTTATCTATTCCTATTTCATATAAAGCACACATCATTCCGTTTGATTTTTCACCACGAATAACTCCAGCTTTTATTTTTACTCCACCTGGTAATTCTGCTCCTGGTAAAGCAACTATTACTTTTATTCCTGCTCTTGCATTTGGAGCTCCACATACTATATCTAAAATTTCGTTTCCTACATCAACTTTACATAGGTGTAAATGGTCTGAATCTGGATGTTCTTTACATTCTTTTATTTCTCCTATAACTAAGTTTGTTGCTTCTACTAAATTTTCTGCTGAATCATATTCACTTCCTGCTTTTGTCATTGCTTCGGCTAGTGTTTTTGTGTCTACATCAACATCTACATATTCTTTTAAAAAGTTTGTACTTAATTTCAATTAGTCCACATCCTTTCTATCAAATTGACTTAAAAATCTTACATCGTTTGCATATAAATATCTCATATCTGGTATTCCATATTTAAACATTGCTAGTCTATCTATTCCTGTTCCAAATGCAAATCCTCCAAATTTTTCTGGGTCATAGCCATTTATTTTTAATACATTTGGATGAACCATTCCACATCCTAATACTTCAATCCAACCTGTTTGTTTACATAGGTTACATCCTTTTCCTCCACATTTAAAGCAAGATACATCTACTTCATAAGATGGTTCTGTAAATGGGAAATAACTTGGTCTAAAACGTAATTCACTATTCTTTCCTATTACTTTTCTAACAAATACTTCTAGTGTTCCTTTTAAGTCTGCTAAAGAAACATTATTTTCTTTGTAATCTATTACTAATCCTTCTACTTGCCCAAATTGATGTGAATGTGTTGCATCGTCTTCTCTTCTATATGTTTTTCCAGCTGTTAGTTCTCTTATTGGTGTTTTTTCCGTATTTGCCATCATTGTTCTTGCTTGCACTGCAGAGGTTTGTGTTCTTAATAAATATTCATCTGTAATGTAAAAACTATCTTGCATATCTCTTGCTGGATGTCCTTTTGGTAAGTTTAATCTTTCAAAGCAATATTCATCTGTTTCCAATTCTGGTCCACTGCATACATCATATCCCATTGATACAAATAAGTCCTCTATTTCTTCTATTATTCTGTTTACAGGATGTTTACTTCCTCTTTTTACTTTTGTTGCTGGTAAAGTTATATCTATTTTTTCTTGTTCTAATTTTTTATTTATTTCTGCTTTTTTAAATTCTTCTTCTCTTACATCTATTAAATTTTCTAATTCAGCTTTTACAACATTTACTAAGCTTCCTATAACAGGTCTTTCTTCTGCACTTAAATCTTTCATTCCTCTTAAAATGGCTGTTAATTCACCTTTTTTTCCTAAGTATTTAACTCTAGCATTATTTAACTCTGTAATATCTTGTGCCTTACTAATTTCTGCTAATGCTGTTTCTTTCATTTTTGCAATTTGCTCTTTCATAGTTTCCTCCTTTAAATTTTATTTATATAAATTTATTTTTATATAAAAATAAAAGAATCATCCCTTGCATAGGACGATTCTTTTACCCGTGTTACCACCTAAATTCATTGAACTATTTTTAATTCAACCTCATTTGCTATATCGTTGCAACCGTTTTTCCCTACTATTATTTCAAGAAAAAACCTCAAAAGTGAAATTTCTATAAACCTTATTTTAGTAAACTTTCAGCCACGATTTACTTTCTCTTTAAAAATAATTATTGTTTATATACTTTGCTTTTTCATCGGCTTTATTCAATTTTATTTTTTATATTTATATTGTATCTCTTTTTATTTCTGTATTTTGTGTTACTTTGTTATTTACTGTATTATTATGATGAACTGTATTTGTGTTTTTTACAGCTGCATTTCCAAAATACCCAACAACAAATCCAATTATAAAGGCGACCACAATTATAACTACTGTATTCAAACTTTTTTGTTTATTATAAATTTCTTTATCATAAATTTTCATATTTTATTGCCACCCTTCTTTATACAAAAATCTTGTTTAATTATATACCTTTACTTCAGGTTTTGTAAATAGTTTTTTAAAAAAGAATTGCAATATTTGCAATTCTCTTTAATTTATTTTTTAAATTTTACTTCTTGAAATAAAAAGTTTTTTACTTTCTTCCAAGTTACTTCTTGATGTAAAAATTCATTTATTTCATCTTCAACCTTTTGTTGTTTTGGTGTTAATTCTACTTTAATATCTTGTAGGAAAAAATTTTTTATTTTAGTCCACATACTTACTTTTGTTGGTAAATTGAATTCTGTATTAACTTTAATTTCCTCTTGTGGTTTTACTTCTACTCCACCAAATACACTATTCTCAAATTGTTCTTCCATTAATGTTTCCTCCTTTGTATTACATTCCTTTTATACTTATACTATAATATGGCACTTTTTTCAATAGTTTCCTCAAAAATCATATTTTACATTTTTGTATTGTTTTTGTAATATTTTTGTAATCTATTTTATATTTCCTATTAACATTTCACCATCTTCTTTTTCTATTTCAACATTTACTATATTGTTGCAATTTTCTTCTTTTCCTTTTGCTTCTACCATTATATAATTGCTAGTATGTCCTTTTACAATTCCGTTCTCACATTCTTCAAATAACACCTTTAGTTCTTTACCTAAGTATTGATTATTTATTTCTTTTTGATTTTTATTTGATAATTCTATTAATTCTTTACTTCTCTTCGCCTTTATTTCCGGAGAAATTTGATTTTCCATTACTGCCGCTTTTGTTCCTTTTCTCGGTGAGTATTGAAACACATGCATTTTATAGAATTTTATTTTCTTTAAATAATTATATGTTGTTTTAAATTCTTCCTCTGTTTCACCCGGAAATCCAACTATAATATCTGTTGTGAGTTCTACATCTGTATATGTTTTTCTTAATAATTCAACTACTTTTGTAAATTCTTGAATAGTATATTTTCTATTCATTCTTTTTAGTGTTTCTGTGCATCCACTTTGAAGTGATAAATGAAAATGATGGCATATTTTTTCTAATTTGGAAAGTCTTTTTATAAATTCCTCTGTAATTATCATTGGCTCTAAGGAACCTAAACGGATTCTTTCTATTCCTTCTACTTCATTTATTTTTTCTAGTAAATCTATTAAGCCTATATCTTCTTTTAAATCTTTTCCATATGATGCAACATGAATTCCTGTAATTACAACTTCTTTTATTCCTTTTTTAGCTATATGTTTTACCTCATCTATAACATTTTCTATTTTTCTACTTCTAACTCTTCCTCTTGCATATGGTATTATGCAATATGAACAAAATCTATCACATCCATCTTGCACTTTTATTACAGCCCTTGTTTTGTCTGTATATGTTACTTCTCCAAATTCATCAAAATATTTTTGTTTCATTACATCTGAAATAACTTCAATTTTGTTATTTGTTTTTAAAAATTCTTCTATGTATGAAAGCATTTTACTTTTTTCGTTAGTTCCAAGTATTAAGTCTATTTCTGGAATTTCTTCTAGTTTATCTTTTCCTACTTGTGCATAACAACCAACTGCAACAACTACAGAATTTTTATTTAATTGTTTTGTTCTTCTTAAAATTTGCCTTGATTTTCTATCAGACATATTTGTAACTGTGCATGTGTTTATTACATATATATCTGCTTTTTTATGAAATTCTACTATTTCATAACCGTGTTTTATAAATTCTTGTATCATTCCATTTGTTTCGTATTGGTTGACCTTGCAACCTAGCGTGTAAAATGCTGCTTTCATTCTTTTATTTCCTTTCTGTTTATAAATAATTTTTTATATATAATTATAAAAAATTTAAAAGTAATTGCATGCTAAATGGTCTATTGACCATTTTCAATTTCGAAGATTGCGACACCAAGGTATAAAAAACAATTTATTTCTCATTTGGTAATTTAAAAAAATTTAGCGAGTCGCCCTAAGGACGCCGCCCCCCTACAATGTCTGACATTAATTATATATTTTATTACAAATAGACAATTTTTCAAAATAGAAGAATTCAAGTGTTCACTTGAATCCTTCTAACAAATCTTGTACCTCTATTATTCCGAATTTGAGAGAAATTTCAGAATTATTGTTAATTTGAACTAGTTCTTCTAAGAAAATTTTTAACCGTTCAAATTTTTCAGGAGAAATATTTTGTATTTCACCCGAATATATGCGTTTGGAGTTTTGATACAAATAAATCTCCGCATATTGCTTATGGTCTTCAATAATTTTAAAAATCCTAAATTCATCAGGGTAAATCATAAAAATCTCTCCTTTCTATTCAATTATGTTCACTATTATATCACTATAATTTACAAAAATCTACTAAAATTCGACTTTTTCTTCAATCCACTTTTCAAGTTCATCTATTTTTACTCTTACTTGTTCCATTGTATCTCTATCTCTTATTGTAACACTTTCATCTTCAAGTGTATCAAAATCAACTGTTACGCAGTATGGTGTTCCTATTTCATCTTCTCTTCTATAACGTTTACCTATAGAACCTGCTTCATCATAGTCACACATAAATTTCTTTGCAAGTTTTTCATATACTTCTGTTGCTTTTTCACTTAATTTTTTAGAAAGTGGTAAAACTGCAACTTTATATGGTGCAAGTGCTGGATGTAAATGTAATACTGTACGAGTATCTCCTTCAGCAATTTCTTCTTCTTCGTAACTGTTGCATAAAAATGCAAGTGTTACTCTGTCTGCTCCAAGTGATGGTTCTATAACATATGGTACGTATTTTTCGTTAGTTTCTGGGTCTAAATATGTTAAATCTTGTTTTGAATATTCCATATGTTTACTTAAATCGAAATCTGTTCTTGAAGCTATTCCCCATAGTTCTCCCCATCCAAATGGGAATGTAAATTCTATATCTGTTGTTGCATTACTATAATGTGATAATTCTTCTTTGCTATGGTCTCTTAAACGTATATTTTCTTCTTTTATTCCTAAATTTAAAAGCCATTCTTTACAGAATTTTTTCCAGTATTCGTGCCATTCTAGTTCTGTTCCTGGTTTGCAGAAAAATTCTAATTCCATTTGTTCAAATTCACGTGTTCTAAATGTAAAGTTACCTGGTGTGATTTCATTTCTGAAAGACTTACCAATTTGTGCAATTCCCATTGGTAATTTTTTTCTTGTTGTTCTTTGTACATTTTTAAAGTTTACAAATATTCCTTGTGCAGTTTCTGGTCTTAAATATATTTCTGATTTTGCATCTTCTGTAACTCCTTGGAAGGTTTTAAACATCAAATTAAATTTACGTATTTCTGTAAAATTATGTTTTCCACAATTAGGACAACAAATATTGTTATCATACATATATTTTATCATTTTTTCATCTGGCCAACCATCTACAACTTCTTCACAATTATGTTCATGCATCCATTCTTCTATTAATTTATCTGCTCTATGTCTGGTTTTACATTCTTTACAATCTATTAATGGATCTGAGAATCCACCAACATGGCCTGAAGCAACCCATACCATTGGGTTCATTAATATTGCTGAATCTAAACCAACATTATATTTATTTTCTTGAATAAATTTTCTTCTCCAAGCTTGTTTAATATTATTTTTTAATTCAACACCTAAAGGTCCATAATCCCATGTATTTGCAAGTCCTCCATATATATCTGAACCAGGATATACATATCCTCTATTTTTGCAAAGTGCAACTATTTTATCCATAGTTAATTCTGACATTTTTCATTCCCTCTTTCTTACTTTAAAAGCTAATTTCTTAGAGCATTTTACCACATATAAAAATTGTAATCAACTATTTTACAATTTTTTATTTCTTATATATTACGATTATTTTACAAAAGTCATATTTTGTATTTTTTTGCTATTGTATTGTTTTCAGTATTTTGCATTTTTATTTTTTCCAATTATTACCATTTTATTACAATTATGTTACTTTTTATTTGTATTATGTAACTTTTTATAGTTTACATTTAGTTATACACATTTTTTGTGGATAATGTGGAAAACTTTGTGAATAACTTTAAATTAGCTATTTTCAGATTTGATTTATTCACTTTTTTTCAAGGTTTTTATTTTTCAAAAAAGTATTTCCAATTATTTACAGTGTGTTATGTAATTCTTTTATTGTAAATTTAGTTATATCAAATAAAAAAAATTAAGGCTACTAATAGTCGCCCCCTACATATTTACTTATATTTAACTAAGTAATATATAATTAACACAATTTCTGTAATTAAGATTGTGGGAAATCCTATATAAAATTTTGGCTTTTGTGTTTTGTGATGAAATGTGTACATTCCAGCTATTCCACCTATTCCACCACCAAGAAGAACTAATGTCATTAATGCATTTTCGCTTATTCTCCATTCATTTTTTATTGCTCTTCTTTTATCTATAAACATTGCTAAAAAAGCTATAAGATTTATTCCTAAAACATAAATGATTATATTTTTTATTGTTAAAATTTCTTCCATTTTATCACCTATTTTATTTTTTATTCAGGCGGACAGAGGCGTCCGCCCCTACATTTTATTTTATGAACAATTCAAATTTGTCTAAAGACAAAATAATAATTAAGATTAAATTTCGCGAAGCAAGTGGGGACCTTTCCGGCATTCTTCAAAATTCTTTTGAATTTTGTTAGAAGGGCGTGAATGGGGAGCTTCGATGAAATTTTAGATTAATTCATTATTTTGGCTTATATCACATTTTTCATATTGCGGGTCGTCGGGACGCCGACCCCTACAACGTCTGGCATCATTTTTAATGTTGTTTTATTATATTCGGGCGGACAGAGGCGTCCGCCCCTACATTGTCTGACACAATTTTCAAATACCATTTTATTAATATAATAACAAATATATTTGTTTTGAAATGCCGCGTAAGCGACCAAACGAGCAGATTTCCTGTGAGTACGATTTGGAGCAATCTTCATTTTATTAATTTATATGTTTATAATGTAAATATATAAATTAATTTTACAAAAATGTAATTATGTGCAAATGGTCAATAGGCCATTTTTTAATTCGAAGATTGCGACACCAAGGCATAAAAAACAATATATTTGTCATTATAATTATTTTAATTACAGATAAATTACAATAACATTTAAAATTCAAAGAAAGACATTTGATTACTTTGTGTCATTCCTTTTAAACATCCTGCATTTTTTAACATTTCTATTACAGATTTTCCTACTCCTGAACGTTGTTGCAAATCATCTATACACATAAATTTACCATCTTTTTTTGCTTTTTCTATCCCCTCTGCTGCAACTGTTCCAAGTCCTGGTATACTATTTAATGGTGGACGTATTCCGTCTTCTTCCATTACAAATTTGGTACTATGTGATTTATATAAATCCATTGGCAAGAAGTTTATTCCTCTTTCATACATTTCTAATACCAATTCTAATATTGCATACATGTTTTTTTCTTTTACTGTTGCTCCATTTCCTAGAAGGTCTATTTCTTTCATTTTGTTTTTTACTCTTTCTTCTCCATGGCACATTATATCACTATCAAACTCATCTGCTCTAATTGTAAAATATGCTGTGTAATACGCTTTTGGCTCGTGTACCTTAAACCATGCAATTCTGAAGGCATTTGTTACATATGCTGCAGCATGTGCCTTTGGGAACATATATTTTATTTTTTTACATGAATCTATATACCAATCTGGTACATTATTATCTTTCATCATTTTCTCATATTCTGGCCACTTTGGCTCTTTTCCTTTTGCAACTTTTCCTTTACGTACAGCTTCCATTATTTTAAATGATGGTTGTGGTTCTAATCCTTTTTTTATTAGATATATCATAATATCGTCTCTACAACATATTGCTTCATCCAGTTTTATTGTTCCTGCTTCTATTAAGCTTTGAGCATTGTTAAGCCACACATCTGTACCATGAGAAAGTCCAGAAATACGAATAAGTTCATCAAATGTTGTTGGTTTTGTATCTACTAACATTCCGCCTTACAAATTTAGTTCCAAATTCTGGTATTCCAAAGCTTCCTACTTCTGAATGTATTTGATCCGGTGTAACTCCTAAAGCCTTTGTTGAACTAAATATAGACATTGTTTCTTTATCATCTAATGGTACTTTTGTAGGGTCTTTTCCTGTTATATCAAATAGCATTCTTATCATTGTTGGATCGTCGTGTCCTAGTATATCTAGTTTCAATAAGTTTTGATCTATTGAGTGATAGTCAAAGTGTGTTGTTATAATATCTGAATTTGGATCATCTGCAGGATGTTGCACTGGTGTAAATTCATATATTTCTCTACCTTTTGGAACAACTATAATTCCTCCTGGGTGCTGTCCTGTTGTTCTTTTAATTCCAACACAACCTTTTGAAACTCTATTTATTTCAGCACTACTTACAGGTATTTGTCTTTCTTCATAATATTTTTTTACATAACCATATGCAGTTTTCTCTGCTACTGTACCAACGGTTCCAGCTTTAAAAGTTGTTCCTTTTCCAAATATTACTTCTGTATATTTATGTGCTTTTGCTTGATATTCTCCAGAGAAGTTTAAGTCTATATCTGGCTCTTTATCTCCATTAAATCCAAGGAATGTTTCAAAGGGTATATCCATTCCATCTTTATCTAACCTATGTCCACATTTTGGGCAATTTTTATCTGGTAAGTCGAATCCATTTTTACATCCATAATCTGTAAAATCCGAATATTTACAATTTGGACATCTATAATGTGCTGGCAGAGAATTAACTTCTGTTATACCTGTCATATTTGCAACAAATGATGAACCAACAGAACCTCTTGAACCAACTATATATCCATCTTCGTTTGACTTCCAAACTAATTTCTGTGCAATTATATACATAACGGAGAAACCATTTTTTATAATTGAGTTTAATTCTTTATCTAGTCTTTCTTGCACTATTCCTGGTAATTGTTCTCCATATAATTCGTGAGCTTTACTATATGCTATATTTTTTATTTCATCTTCACAACCTGGTATGTGTGGAGGACATTTTTCTGGTGATATTGGGCTTATTCTTTCACACATATCACTTATTTTATTTGTATTTTTTACAACAACCTCATATGCTTTTTCTGGTCCTAAATATTGAAATTCTTCAAGCATTTCATTTGTTGTTCTTAAGTATAAAGGTGCTTGTAAATCTGCATCTGCATATCCTTGCCCTGCCTCCAGAATTCTTCTATATATTTCATCTTGAGGGTCCATAAAGTGAACATCACAAGTTGCAACTACTAGTTTACCTAGTTTTTCTCCTAATTCTACTATTTTTCTGTTTATATCTCTTAATGCTTCATCGTCTGCAACTACACCATTTCTAACTAAAAAAGCATTGTTTCCTATTGGTTGAATTTCTAAGTAGTCATAGTCTCTTGCTATTTCTTCTATTTCTTCATCTGATTTTCCTTTTTCTATTGCTTGGTACAATTCTCCTGCTTCACAAGCACTTCCTAGTATAAGACCTTCTGAATATTTTTTATACAAACTTTTTAATATACGTGGTTTTCTATAAAAATAGTGTAAATGAGATAGTGAAACTAATTTATATAAATTTTTTAGTCCTACATAATTTTTTGCAAGTATTATAGCATGGTATGATGGTAATTTTTTATATGATTGTTTTTCAGCTTCCTTATCTGGTCCTACAATGTCTATATCATCTATTGTTTTTGCACCTTTCTCTTTTAACATATCTATCATTACATTAAATACTTTAACTGTTGTATCAACATCATCTAAAGCTCTATGTGCTACTTCAACTTTTATTCCTAAGTTTTCTGCAATTATTCCTAATTTATACTTTTTATAATCTGGAAATAGCATTTTTGCAAGTTTAAGTGTATCTAAATATGTATTATTTAACTCATATCCTAATATCTTTGCATTGTGTTTTAAAAATCCAATATCGAAATCTGCATTATGTGCAACAAGCACAGAATCTCCAAAAAATTCTAAAACTTTTGGTAAAACTTGTTCTATTGTTTCTGCTTCTTTTACCATATCATCTGTAATATTTGTAACTTCTGTAACCTTTTCTGGTATATGCTTTTCCGGATTTACAAAACACGAAAATGTATCTATTACTTCTCCACATTTAATTTTCATTATTCCTATTTCTGTTATTTTTTCTGTTCTATATGAAAGTCCTGTTGTTTCTAAGTCAAATACACAATATGTTGTATCTATATCTTGTCCTTTAGAGAATGAAATTGTTGGAACTCTATCTGGTACTAAATATGCTTCAACTCCATATATAATTTTCATATCTTTGTTGTCTCTACCTAAAAGTTTATGTGCTTCTGGAAAGGCTTGCACAACTCCATGGTCTGTAATTGCAATAGATTTCATTCCCCATTTCATAGCTCTTTTTATTAAATCTGTTGCAGATGTCATTGCATCCATTTGGCTCATTTGAGTATGCATATGTAGCTCTACTCTTTTTTCTTCCGCTAAATCCATTCTTTCTTGTTTTTTTCTTCCTTGTGTTTCAATTATTGTATTCGCTATAACTCCGAGTTCTTTTGCAAATGGATCAAATTGTGCTGTTCCTTCTATTTTTAATCCTTTTGCACTTTGTATTTTCTTTAATACTTCTGCTCCTCTTTCTCCCGGTACGAAAGCTTTACAAGTTATTGTACTTGTTCCATCATATACATCAAACATAACAAGCCATTTACCACTTTTTAACTCTCTTGAATCTGTGTTTATTACTTCTCCTTCTAAACTTAGTTTTCCAGTATCTACTCCAATATCTTCTACTTTTACAAGTTCTTCTCTTATATTCATATTTCTTCCCAATATTAATGGTGTATTCTCTTCTGGCATTGATGGTGGTGGCGGAGCTGGAACATAATCATTTTGAGAAACTTGTTTTGTTTCTTTTTCCTTTGATTTATTTTCATTTGGTTTATTATTTTGTTTTTTATGTATTTTATTTTCTTCATTTTTTTCAATATCAATTGAAGTAGCAACTTTTTCTAATGCCATAATTTCTAAATGTTTTTTTCGTTGTTCTAAAATTTTCAAAGTTTCTTCAGAAATTCTTTCTATATACGTTACTTTGTATTTTTTCATGTATAAACTTTCTATTAGTTTTTCTAACACTACATTTAATCCTCTAGCATTTAAAAAATCTGCACCTTTCATAGTTAAATAAACCTTTAGTTTATTTTCTTCTAACTCTAATTTTGCATTAGCAAGTAATTGTCTTGCAATTGGATATTTTCTCGCAAGCAATGCCATTATATTTTTCCACTCGTCTTCTATACTTGGAATTTTTGCATTTTCTCCATAATGCATATTTATCCAAGTGTGTTCAATTCTAAATCTTTCACTAACAAAGGCCTCAAATATAGCAATAGCTTTAAGTTCAATAAATTCTTCTGATTCTAAATCTAATACTAATGTATTTTTTCTTTTGTATAACTTCATATTTAATATTTTTGCATTTTCTAAATTATCTTCAAATTTAAAATCTTTAAAAGTTTCTTTCATTGCTTTTATTGTTGCCATTTATTTTCCTCCTATTTTGAAATATTTTATCACAATAAGAAAAAGTTGCCAATGAAAATGACAACTTTTTTTATTTTATATATAGGAAATTTCTATTCTAAGTATAAGTTTTCCAATAGCGCATACACTTTTTATGTATTTTCCCAGCTTAATATAGGATATCCATTATTTATTTTTGAATTTACAGTAAAATTATCCCATTTTAATTGTTTTATTTCTGTTTCACTTTTTACTGTTGTGCTTACTTTATCATTATCTATTCCACCTTTTATACAATCTTTTAATTGCCAACATGCTGTTACAGGAAACGTTCTTCCAGTAAATTTCATTCCGACAATTCCACCAGTTTTTCCATTATAATTTCCAGTATTTTTATTATTAATGTCGCCTATATTATAGCAATATTTTATACTTCCACTATATACATAACCAATTATTCCACCTATTGCTCTGTAATTTGAATCAACATTTCCAGTATTATATGAATATGAAATTGCAACATTTTCTCCTGTACAGCCAATTATCCCTCCCGTTCTAGAATTATAAGAAGCATCGCATCCTTTTGAACATACATATGCAGTATTTACTGCTTGTTCTATTTTCCCACCCAATCTTAGGTAACCAGTTATTCCTCCTACATAATTATTACCAATTATTTCTCCTGCATTTTTAACTTTTTTAAAACTAACAATATTAGTACCATCACCACTACAACCCGATATTCCTCCTACTTTTACTACATTATTATTTATATTCGAATAATTTTCACATCCAATTATATTTCCTTTTCGTATCCATCCAACTATACCACCAATTCCATCATAACTTCCTGTTATTGTACCATAATTTTTGCAATTTTCTATATTTCCACCATATTCTCCCATTCTACCTACAATTCCTCCTACTGAACTACTATTAGCACTTTGTGGTTCATCCGAATGATGACCTATTGATTTTACATTCGCCTTGTTTACACAATTTTTTATATTTCCATAATTAACTCTTCCTGCAATTCCTCCTACATCATATGTTCCTATTATATTGCCTTCTACAGCTAAATTTGCAACTTCTGCATATTCATTTTCTGTTCCATATACATATGAAAATAATCCTTGGTCGGAATTAGCTTGATTTATATTTATACCTTCTATTTTATGCTCTTCCCCATCATATGTTCCTGAGAAATATTTTTGATAGCTTCCTATTGGTATCCAAGTAATATTATTTAAATTTATATCTGCTTTTTGTTTTATGATACAATTTTCAAATTTATTTCCGTTATTTACCTTATTTCTAAAATCCAACAACTGTGACTTATTCCATATTTCATAGCTATCAGAATATGTTATATTTCCTATTGTTGTACTTCCTTTAGATTCTATATTTGTTACTTCTTTCCATTTTGCATATACTTCTATATTACTACTTACTTTTATAATTTTATCTCCAGTACCTTCAGGATTATTATACCAGCCTTCAATTATATATCCTCCTCTTGAAAACTTTGTTGTATCTAATGTTATTTCTTGATCTTTTAGTACTATTTCTTCTAGTTTTTCTTCTGTTCCATCATTTTTATTATATACTATTTTATATTCGTTCTCTTCAGGATCTGCTTCAGCTTCATCTATATAAGTTACATTTTTATTCTCATCAATTTTAAAATAATAACCTTTATATTTTATTATAAAAACTTTTTCTTCACTTTTTTCTTTAACTTCTAAATTTTCATCATTTTTTCTTAATGTATTCCATACATTTTCGTAATTAAACTTATTTCCTAAATTTTCTCCTGAATTTGCATTTGTTTCTTCTTCCATTATTGCTAATTGAATTTCCTCTTTTGCATTAGAGATATTCGTTTTTTGCATTGCTTGTTGTGCCTTTTTTATTATTCCATTTTCTCCCATTACCATATTTAGTGTTACACCGGCTAAAATTAATAGTACGATTATTGTTATTATTAAAGCTATTAAGGTGATCCCTAGATTATATTCTGCCATTTGTAAGGGTCGGCGTCCTCGACGACCCGATTTTCCATCTTTTTTCATTTGTGGATAGATAGAATTATATTTTGAAGCATTATTTAACATTATTTTATCGGTATGTCTACTTTTTGCATTCGGGTCGTCGGGGACGCCGACCCCTACAGCGTTTAATTTTATTTGTTCAAATATTGCAATATTGTTTTTATTTATTATTTTTGCATCATAATTTGAGACATTTTCATAAATGTCCCTTTCACATATTTCATTATTTTTATTTAAAACACCGGTGTGTGTGTATATATACAGTTTCAACGCTTTCAGCAATTTTCATATTTTTTATCTCCTTCTTTTGTATTTTGGGTACAGAACACTGTACCCACACATTTAATTTTTACACTTTTATTCTATGTTAAAAAAATGTTTATTTCAACTCTTTTTTTGCTTTTTCTACTAATATATCTCCAAATACTTCTTCTTGTGTTGTTGTTACTTTGCTTCTTCTTGACATTTCTAACATTCCTGAAAATGCAGTTACTACTTCTTGTTTGTTATGTTCTTTTATTGAAAATAGCTTATTAAAAATAAATT
Source organism: uncultured Clostridium sp. (assembly GCA_902461935.1). GTDB lineage: Bacteria > Bacillota > Clostridia > TANB77 > CAG-508 > Merdicola. The sequence goes on from CABPZP010000001.1 coordinate 40,955, forward strand.
TTTTTTGTTTTATTAATATTTTGAACATTTCTTTTACTTTACTTCCTACACTATAGCTTTCTGATATTGCTATTTTTTCTATATTTTTGGCATTTTGATTTTTCTTTTTCTCATTTTTTTCTACTATTTTTTTGTATATTTCAGGAATTATCTCTTTATTATATTCTCTTTCTAATTTTTGCTTTGGTAATTTAATTTCTTCTCTTACACCATATAGCCTATCTCCACTGTTTTCATATTGTTCTTTAAATTTTTTTATTATTTCTTTATATTTTTTATATTCTATAATTCTTTTTATTAATTCTTCTTCTGTTATTTCTTCTTCATCTTCTACTTGTTTTGGCAATAAACTTTTAGATTTTAATAAAATTAGCGTTGATGCCATTATTAAAAATTCACTTGCTATTTCTAAATTTAATCTTTCCATTTCATTTAAGTAGTCTATGTATTGGTCTGTTATCTCACTTATTTTTATATCGTATATGTTCATTTTGTTTTTATCTATTAAATGACATAATAAATCTAATGGTCCTTCGAAATTGTCTATTTTTATTGCATATTTATTTGTTTCTAGCGTTAATACATTTGACATTATATATTATCTCCTTTATATCCTTTTTTTAATAGGTAGATTTTTATTTCTTCTTCATTCATTGAGTTTTGTTTTTTTAGTTTTATATTTTCTGCTGATTTCATTTCATATTCTTCTAGTTCTTCATAATTATTTTGAATATATTCATCTAATATATTTCTATTAATTCCCTTTGAATATAATTTATATTTTAATTCTTTGATTGAAAGATTTTTTAGTGCTATACATTCATTCACAAATCTTTCTATATATTTATAATCATTAATATATCCTGTTTCTTTTAAATAGTCAATAATATCTTCTAATAAATTTTCTTCTATAGTTAATTTAAATTTATTTCTTATCTCATTTTCTGTTCTTTTTTTATACATTATATATTTTAATATTTTTGTTTTTTCTCTATCAAATTCTTCTATTGAATACATTGTTTTCTCCTTTTTTTATAAAAAAATAGAAATTTTCTATATCTAAAAAACACGGGTTCCAATTTGAACCCGTGTTAAGCAAGAAAATAAAATTATAGTTCCCTGTACTTCTGCACTACTTATTTAATCTTCTCACTTTTTTAATGGCTGAACTTTATTATTATAACATATTATGTTTTCATTTTCAAGTGTTATCGTGTTACATTATTCGTCATCTTTTTCATCTTCGTCTTTTTCATTGTCTCCAAGACTTTGTTCAAATGCTTTTTCAAAGTTATCTCTTACTTTTTTCTCAACTTCTTCCATTATCTCTGGATTTTCTGCTAAGTATCTTTTAACATTTTCTCTACCTTGTCCAATTTTGTTTCCGTTATAGCTAAACCATGATCCAGCTTTCTCTATAATGTCTAAGTTTACAGCCATATCTAAAATATTTCCTTCTTTTGAAATACCTTTTCCATAAACTATATCAAATTCAGCTTCTCTAAATGGTGGTGCAACCTTATTTTTTATAACTTTTACTCTAGCTCTACTTCCTACTACTTCTCCGTCTTGTTTTATATTTTCTATTTTTCTAATATCCATTCTAACTGATGCATAGAATTTTAATGCTCTTCCTCCTGTTGTTGTTTCTGGATTTCCAAACATAACTCCAATTTTTTCTCTTAATTGATTTATGAATATTAAAACTGTTTTAGATTTATTTATTGCACCTGCTAATTTACGTAATGCTTGTGACATAAGTCTTGCTTGAAGACCCATATGTGAATCACCCATATCACCATCTATTTCAGCCTTTGGAACTAGTGCTGCAACAGAGTCTACTACTATTACATCTAAAGCTCCACTTCTAACTAATGCTTCTGTAATTTCTAGGGCTTGTTCTCCTGTATCTGGTTGTGATACTAATAGTTCATCTATATTTACACCTAAGTGTTTTGCATATACAGGATCTAATGCGTGTTCTGCATCTATAAAAGCTGCTTCTCCGCCCATTTTTTGTGCTTCTGCAACTATGTGTAATGCAAGTGTTGTTTTACCAGAAGATTCTGGACCATATACCTCTATTATTCTTCCTCTTGGAACTCCACCTATTCCTAATGCTATATCTAATCCTAATGCTCCTGTTGGTATAGCTTCTATTTCCATAGCTTTATATTCTCCAAGTTTCATTACTGAACCTTTTCCAAATTGTTTTTCTATTTGTGCCATTGCAACTTCTAATGCTTTTTTTCTTTCATTGTTTTCTCCCATTTATATCTTCCTTTCTTTTACAAACATTTTTTCAACAAATTTATGTTTGTATTGTATTTTATATTTTAATTTTTGTCAATAGTTTTTTTAAATTTCTCTATACCAATTTTCTATATTATAAAAAATACTGTAATTATTAGGTTCTATATCTGCTTTTAAAGATGTACTACAAATTAATGATTTTTGATTAATATATAAACTTTTATACGGACTTTGTTCTTTATATAAATTTGCTATTTCTGTATATTTTTCTTTTAATTTTTCTCCATCCGTTATATTTGATATCTCTTTTAGTAATTCTGTACATTCATTGCTTTTATAATTTGCTAAATTTCCATCTCCTAAATATGTATTTAGGTTAGGTGATAACCCAATATTTGTTCCCGCTATAAGCAATTCATAATTTTTATTTTTTAATATATTATTATAATTTGCAGTTGTTACTTTTATAATATTTACAGGTATTCCAATTGCTTCTAAATTAGTTTTTATTATTTCTGCAACTCTTGCTCTTGCTCCATTTTCAGAATTTACTGTTAATGTAAAAGCCAATCTCTGTGTTCTATAATTTTCTTTCTTTTGCCAATATCCTTTTGTGTATTCCCAACCACTATCTACTAGTAATTGTTTTGCCTGATCTGGATTATATCCAGAACTGCTGCTTTCTGAGTTATATAGCCACATTCCAAAGTTTAATGGAAAATCCATACTGTAATATTTTCCATTAAAAACTGTAGCTATAATATTTTCTTTATCTATGCTAAAATTAATTGCTTTTCGTACATTTACGTCATTTAAAAATGCATTATTACAGTTCATTGCTAAAAAGTCGTATTCTCTTCCTTTAAAGTCTATTTTGTTGTATCCTATTGTACCAACATATTTTTCAAGTTCTTCATTTTGTGTTTCTAATAAATCTAAATTTCCCATTTTAAATGCATTGTAAGCATCTCCCATAGAACCATACAAATTAACCTTTATTTCGCTTGCTTTAGTATTTTTATTTTCTATATTCCACCAATTTTCATTCTTTTTTAAAGTAATTACTCCGCCTTCATTGCTAACTATTTTATACATACCTGTTCCCATAGGTACATTATTTTTTTCTGTTGTTTGAAAATCTTGTTCTAAATAAAAGTTTTTAGATAATATTGGAAATGTTAAATTATATGCAAAATAAGGATCTTTACTATCTAAGGTTATTTTTATTGTGTAGTCATCTATTACCTCAACCTGAACTACTTTCTGTAAATTGGCTGAATAAATAGAATCTATATTTTTTAGTATGTCAATAGTAAATTGAACATCGTTTGCAGTAAATTTACTTCCATCATGCCACTTTACATTATCTCTAAGTTTTATAATATAAGAATTATCTCCACTTATTGACCATTCTGTTGCTAAACAACTTTCTGGCTTATAGTCATTTGATAATGTTACTAATGGTTCAAATACTATTCTAGATATTTCTTGAACATTTGAATTTTTACTTAGTATTGGATTTATTGTATCATAATTTACAATAGCTAGTCTTAAATCTTGTGCAATTCTTGTTTCTTGTTTTTTTGTTTCAGAATTTTCGTTTTCCTCATTTTTACTGTTATCTTTGTTTATTTTAAACACTGCAAAAATTATTAGTATAACTACAAATACTATAAACAAATATTTAATAAAATTATTCTTCATTTTTTCACCTCAATTTATATCAATTATAATATATTAAATGTTCTTTTTTTTCAAGAATTTATTAAAATTATTTTTATTAATAAAATGACAAATATATTTGTTTTGAAATACCGCGTAAGCGACCAAACGAGCAAATATTATTCCAAATTTAACAATTTCATTATTTCGGGTCGTCGGGACGCCGGCCCCTACAACGTCTGACATAATTTATAGCAAAATAATATTATTTGTATAAAAAAAGAGAGCATTTTTTTGCTCCCTATAAATTTATATTAATTATTTTCTAGATTCCACAATTAGTTTCATTCCAGTTCTATCTTCCCCCTCGACTTGAACCTCCGCAAATGCTGGTATACATACCAAATCAACTCCTGTTGGTGCTACAAATCCTCTTGCTATTGCTACTGCCTTAACTGCTTGGTTTAGTGCTCCTGCACCGATTGCTTGCATCTCTGCTCTACTACTTTCTTTTACTAACCCTGCTATTGCTCCTGCAATTGAATTTGGATTAGATTTTGATGAAATTTTTAAAGTTTCCATTTTTTCCTCCTATTATTAAAATATATTTGTACTTGCGACAGTTATATTTATAATACATCTGGAAAAAATTGTAAATAATAATTTGGTAATTTTTACCATTTTGTATCGCGTTATATTACATTATTCGACAGTTATATTTTGTTATATCTTTCAATCTTTTCTATTTTACCATTTTCGTCATTTATTTCAAAAATTATACTATTAAAAATACAATTTCCTTCTGCTAATTTATATCTTTCTGGTAAAGATGTTTCAAATCTTTTTATAGATGCTTTTATATCCATTCCAATAACAGAATATTTTGGACCTGTCATTCCAATATCAGTTATATATGCTGTTCCTTTTGGAAGTACTGTTTCATCTGCTGTTTGTACATGAGTATGTGTTCCAAATATAATATTTGCTTTTCCATCTAAATAATAACCTAAGGCTATTTTTTCTGCTGTAGCTTCTGCATGAAAATCTACAACAATTATATCTACGTTATTTTTTATTTTTTCTATTATGTCGTTTGCAACTGTAAATGGATTTTCTGAAAGAACCCCCATAGATGTTCTTCCTATTAAATTTATAACTGCAATTTTTTTATTTTTACATTCAAAAATGTTATATCCCTTACCTGGATTTCCTCTTGAATAGTTTGCTGGTCGAATTATATTTTTCTCTTCATTTATAAATGTAAATATATCTTTTTTCCCCCAAGTATGGTTTCCCATTGTTATAACATCTGCACCAGCTTCTATTAACTTATCGTATATTTTTCTAGTAATTCCCATACCACCTGCTGAATTTTCTCCATTTACTATTATAAAATCTATATTTTTCTCTTTTTTAATTTTTCTTAGTTCAGATATAGCTTTTTTTACTCCATTTTCTCCAACTATATCTCCCACAGTTAAAATACGCATTTTTTCACCTCTATTTTTCTTAGATTTATTCTTCTATTTCTACGTATTGAATTTTTTTATTAAATATTATAATTAATTCAAATATTGGTTTTAATAGCCAAATTCCAAGTCCAAAGAAAAATCCTTTTTCAAATGATTTTGCAAGTTCAAAGTTCATTATAAGTTTTAAAATTCCATACATAAACCAACCTATTACAGGAATTAATAATAAGATTAACCACCAATAACTATATCCACATATTTTAAATAATACTCCATCTCTATAAACAGGAATAAATGTTACCCAAAAATGTCTTCTAGCTTTAACAAAAATTAATCCTTTTAAAATAATCATTATAATTGCATATATAATAACGACTGTTAAAACATTTTTCACAGTTTTATTGCTTAAAAGAATCTTGCCTACTATAGATGCTTTTTTAGTTGTTGACATATTTTCTTGCATATCTTTTAGAATTTCCTCAGCTGATTCACCATTATCTAATTTTTCTTTTACTTCATCTATATTAACATCTTCTAAAACTTCATTTATAGTACTTGCATCTGTTTGTCTTAATACCTTAGTTCCTGTTGAAATTGTATTACTGTTAATCCCACCTTGCTCTAGCTCTGCTGAATAACTATCTATCATATCAGCAATTTCATCGTTTGAGTATTCTTTGCTTAAATCTTGATACATATTTAAAATATCTGTTGATGTAATATTATTTACATTTATTTTTTTATCTTTAATATAGTTTTCAACCGCAGATGTATCTGTTGCAAATACACTATTTCCTACTCCTAAAATTAATATCATAAATATTGCTACCACTACTACTTTTAAATATTTCATTTGTATACCTCTTTTCTATAATCTATTTTTAAAATAAATCTGTCACATATTATACAATAAAATTAAAAACATTTCCATTGATTTCTATAAAAAAATAAATTATAATAAAAAATATGAAAGAATTAATAGTAAATAAAAAATATAATAATAAAAAAATAGATGAATTTTTATATGGTAATTTTCCAGCACTAACCAAAGGTGTTTTATATAAAGCACTACGAAAAAAAGATATTCAAATAAATGGCAAACGTATTAATTCTATTCAAAATGTATTTGAAAACGATGTTGTTAAAATATATATTTTAGATGCCTTTTTAGAGTTAAAACTTGAAATTGTTTATGAAGATGATAATATTTTAGTTATAAATAAACCTTCTGGAATTGAAGTTACAGGAGAAAATTCACTTACTACTTTTGTTCAAAAGCAAATATGTAAAACTGCTATGCCTTGCCATAGGTTAGATAGAAATACTTATGGTTTAATTTTGTTTGCAAAAAATAACGAATCTTTAAATATACTTTTTGATAAATTTAAAAATAAAGAAATTGAAAAACATTATATTGCCTATTGCTATGGAATTCCAATAAAAAAGCAAGATAGATTAGAAAGTTTTTTGTTTAAAGATAATAAAAAATCTATGGTATATATTTCAGACACTTTTAAAAAGGGTTATCAAAAAATAATAACGAATTATACTGTTTTGAAAGTAAATAAAGATAATAAAACTTGTATTTTAGATGTAAATATAGAAACAGGTAAAACTCACCAAATACGTGCACATTTAGCTCATATAGGACTACCAATTATAGGTGATGGTAAGTATGGAATAAATGATATTAATAAGAAATTTGGATTTAAAACACAACAATTATGTAGTTATAAATTGATTTTTAATTTTAAAAATAATAATGGAATTTTGGATTATTTAAATAAGAAACAAATTGTTTTGAATTATAAAAAATAAGTCACACTTTTGTGCGACTTATTTTTTATCCTACTATTTCGTAAAATTCTCTTCCTGATATTACTTCTTTTTCTAATAATTTTTTGGCTACTGCATTTAGTTCGTCCATATGTGCAAGTAGTATTTTTTGTGCATCGTTGTATGCTGTATCCATTAGTATTTTTACTTCTGCACCTATTACATCTTCAATTTTTTCTCCATATATTAATAGTTCGTTTGGATCATCTGTTTTTAAAGATATTGGTCCTAAGTTTTCGCTCATTCCATATACTGTTACCATATCTTTTGCAATTTTTGTAGCTACTTCTAGATCATTACTTGCACCTGTTGATATATCATCTAAAGCTATTTTTTCTGCTGCTCTTCCTCCTAATAGAGATATCATTTTTTCTTCCATTTCTGTTTTTGAAATATAGTATTTATCTTCATTTGTTTTGTACATTGTATATCCACCTGCAACACCTCTTGGTATTATAGATACTTCTTTTATGTCGTTTTGTGTTTCTAAGTATCTACTAACTATTGCATGTCCTGCTTCATGGAAGGCCGTTAATTTTTTGTCTTTATCTGATATTATTCTACTATGTTTTTCAAGTCCTACTGTGACTTTTTTTACTGCATCATCTAAGTCTTGATTTGTTATTGCTTCATGTTTGTTTATTGTAGCTATTATTGCTGCTTCGTTTAAAACATTTGCAAGCTCTGCACCTGTAAATCCAGCTGTATCTTCTGATATTGTTTTTAAAGATACATCTTCTGCAAATTTTTTATCTTTACTATGAATTTTTAATATTTCTTCTCTTCCTCTTTGATCTGGGGCTGCTATCATTATTTGTCTATCAAACCTTCCTGGACGTAAAAGTGCTTGGTCTAACATTTCTGGTCTATTTGTTGCTGCTAAAACTATGATATTTTCTTCACTTTCAAATCCATCCATCTCTACTAGTAATTGATTTAGAGTTTGATTATTTTCAGATTCCGCACCACTGTTGCTTGTTCTTCTTGCTCCTATTGCATCTATTTCATCTATAAATATTATACATGGAGACATTTTTCTTGCTTTTTCAAATAATTTTCTAACTCTTGAAGCTCCAAGTCCTGCAAACATTTCTATAAACTCTGATCCACTCATTGATATAAATGGCACATTTGCCTCTCCAGCTATTGCCTTTGCTATTAATGTTTTTCCTGTTCCTGGCTTTCCACAAAGTAAAACTCCTCTTGGAACTTTTGCTCCCATTTTATGAAACTCTTCTGGTTTTTTTAAGAAATCAACAATTTCGGCTAATTCATGTTTTTCTTCATCTAAACCTGCTACATCATCAAATTTTGTTTTTGTATCTTTTTCTTCTGCATCATATACTTTTCCTTTATCTCCTAAACCTTGCATTTGGAATAAAAGCACTATTAATGCAATCATTATTAATGTTGGAAGTAATGAAAATAAGTTTTGGGATATAGTTACTAATGGATTTACTTTATTTTGAATTAATTCAATTTCATTTCCTTCTTGTACTTTTGATTGTATTAATTCCATAAAAGTTTGTGTATTTGGAACTATTGCCTTTTTTTCTTCATCTTCATTTTTTATTTTTACTTTTAGAGATGTACTTCCTACTGTCATTTCTATTTTTTCTATATTTCCTGCTTCAACTTGTTTTATTAAGTCTGTATATGCTAGTGTGTTTTCTTTATCTTTATTTTTGTTCATATAGAAGTATATTGCTATTGATGCTATTATTGCTAGTATTAGTAGTATAATTCCTGCTATATACCATTTTGAGTTATTTTTCTTGTTTCCTTTTTTATTCAAATTTATTACATCCTTTCTAATTTAATTGATAAGATAAAAGATTTTCATCTTTAATTTTCATATAATAATAATTAATATTAAATTATTATTGTAGGGGCGACATCTGGTCGCCTTTTATAATTTTATTATGATGATCAATAACAGTCGATACATCTATGAAGTCGTTTTTTCTGGTCGTCGAGCATTTCGGAGTTGTTCGAACGTATGTGAGATTACAAATCCGTTATACCTTTAGGTACGCCGACCCCCTACAATGTTTGACATTATTTTTCTTTAAAGTTTAAGATTCTCCTGTGGCTGGGTTACCTTCATCATTTTTGTCTTTGTCTTCTAATTCTATTTTTCCTTCTTCTTCGCTTTTATCTTCTTTTTTGTTTTCTTCTTTTGGCTCTTCTTGTTTTTCTTCTGGCTTTTCATCTTTTTTTTGATTTTCTTCGTTTTCTTTTCTTATATTTTTTTGAACTTCTTCTATTTTTCCTATTACTATTTTTTCCTTTATTAGGTCTGACCTAATGCTTAATATTGCCGCAACCATACATATATAAGAAATTGTTGTGTACATTACTTCAAAGTATTTTATATAGAATCCTGTATAAGTATTTATTATTATATAAGCTACATTTAGTATTATTGGCAATGTTAAAGCATGTATTGCCATTGCATATGAGGCTGAATATTTTAATTTTACTCTTACTATTCTTGCCGTTATTACTCCTAATAATGCTAGTATTAATGCATCTGTTAATATTGAAATTGAATATGTTATATATAAATAAATATACATAACTACAAACATTTGAGCATATAACATATACATTTTATTATCTGTTATTTTATTTACTAATTCTGTTTTTGTAAATTCTTCTGATATTCCATAGCTATTTTGCATATCTGAATAAGTCTTTTCTACGTCTCCCTGCAAAAGTGAACTTCTAAATATAACTTTGTCTTTTAAAAATAATATTCCATAATTATATAATCCTATTTTTTCCTTGTAACTATTTATTTCTTCTTCATTTGCTGTTTGTGTATCTATTATTATTTTGTATGAAATATCTTTTGTATCATCATTACTTTGTAATTCTATTTTTTTATTATCTTCAAACTCTAATTTTCCTTCTTTATAAGTAAATTCAGGTAATTCATTTTTTATATAGTTTGTAGCTTTGTTTATTATCATTCCATATTTTACACAAAAACTTAATGCAATAATTAATACAAAAAACAAGGCAAATTCAAAAAAATATTTGAAAGATTTCGAAAGTTTTTCTATAGCAAATATTTTATATTTTTCAAAGTCCTTTATACTTATTAAAATTCTTTTCCAAAAAGATATTTTTTCATCAACTTTTTCTTCCATTATTTATACTCCCTTCTTATGCGTGGATCTATATAAATAGGGTTTACTTCATAAACTGCTTTATCTCCAACTTTAACATTATTGTCCACTATAACTGTTGAATGATACATTCCAAGTCTTCCTGCTAATTTGTAATTTTTATTATTTATATTTACTTTTAAATATTGCTCTTTGAAAAATCCTTTTATATCATTTATTATATAACGTAATTTATCAACTTTTCTAAACATATCTCGGTTAGAACTTACATTAAATCCATCTGAGTGTCCAACAGGAATTATTGCCACTTTTGTTTCTTTTTTTGTTAAATAAATATTTGAATATCCAATATTAAAATTAGCTGGCAATGTTCTTACTTCTGCAACTTTACTTTCTAATGTTCCTATTTTCTTTACTCCAATTTTATTTTCTACAGATAGTCTGCCCACAAATGCTGATCCTACTCTTACCGCATCTAAATGCATTTCTGGGAATTTTACAAATGCAGATGAATTACATGCATGTTTTAATTTGAATTTAATATTATTTTCTTCTAAAAATTTTACAACATTCATAAATTTCTCAAATTGTTCTTTTGTTATTTTATCGTCATAAAAAGCTATTGAAAAATGTGTAAAAATCCCTTCAAATTCAATATTTGAATTTTGTTTTATTGTCTTTAATATATCATCTTTTTTAGTATAAACAAATCCGTATCTTCCAAAACCTGTATCTATTTTTAAGTGTGCTTTTATTTTTATATTTTTTTCGTTTGCTACCTCGTTTGCAATTTTAGCAGACTCTACTGAACCAATTGTTAAGGTTATATTATTTTCAATTAAACTTTGTACATCTTCTTTCAAACATGTTGAAGATAGCAATAAAATTTCTTCTTTTATTCCATTTTTTCTAAGTTCTAAAGCTTCTTCAATTGTTGCAACTGCAAATATTTCAATTCCGATTATCTATTAAAAACTTTGTTAATTTTACTAAATCTAAACCATAACCATTAGACTTAACAACTGCAATTACTTTACTATCCTTTGCATATTTTTTTATTTGTCTAACATTATGTTTTAAATCTTCTTTGTTTATTACTAACTCTTTCAATTTTATCTCCTTGTATTGTTATATTTTTTATATTGCGGGTCGTCGGGACGCCGACCCCTACAACGTTTAACATTAGTTTTGCAAAATAATAAATATTTTCAATAAATTAAATTTTCTTTCATATTTTACACTATTGTTTATTTTTTTACAAGACAAAAACCGCAAATATTTGCGGTTTTCTTTATTAATATCTTTGTATATATTTATTTTAATATTTTTTTATATTTTATATATTGAATTATACCAAAGGTAAAAATTATTCCAAATATAATTACAATTCTTGTTATTCCAGTTTTGGGAATTATTTTATTTGCCAAAGTGTTATCTACTATAGTTAAGCTTGCTTTATTTTCGTTTTTTACTGTTTGTTGTTTTTTGTTATTTTTTACTATAATATTTGTTTCTTTATTTGTATTTATATCTAACATTTTCCCATCGTTTGATACTATAAATGGAAATTCTTCATTATTAATTTCATATCCATCTGGTGCTTTTATTTGCTTTACTATATATCTCCCCGGAGTTAAGTTTTTAACAGAAAAAACTCCATTTTCATTTGTACTTTCTTCTAATATTTTATTTCCTTTTTCATCTTCTAATATAAATGTTCCACCTCCTACTGGATTATTATTTATATCTGTATTTAATATTTCATAAGTATAATCTTCAATTTTAATATCAAATTGACTAAATTCTATTTTTGATAATATTGCACAATCGTGTTGGCTATATGAAGATATCAATCCAAAATCATTTCCAACATTTAACGAATATTCCAATTTTTCGTTTACTATTTGTGTATCATTTTCTTTTATACTTATATTGGTAGGTGTTATTTCTATAACTAAATCATGTATTCCTGTATTATTTTTACTACATTTGCTAACAATCGTTCCATACATTTCAATTGTTTTATTTGGTGTAGTTTCAAATTCATCTATATTTATATTCTCTAATCTATATATAACAATTTCTTTTTCTTTAAAAAGTAGAACATATCCTGTTAACTTGTTATTTACTATATTTGAATTAAATATTATACCAGCGCCATCTAGTGTATGGTAATTTGCTTGTGATTCATCTATTCTAAATGAAAAAGTTTTCTTGCCATTGTTTTTATATTTTTTATATAAAAAATCTTTATATGATACTACTCCATATCCATAAAAGTTAATTTTATCATCTTCTATTTTTATATGTTCTCCATTATACGCTTTGTCATTTGTTGTAGTTCTTGTATGCCACTCCCAATAATTCTTTTCTTGCCATTCTTTCCAATTATTTGTTTCTGCCATTGTCTTAGAAGAGAAAAGAAACAAAATAATACTTATTAAAAAAATAATTTTTAAAAAAACTTTTTTCATCTTTTATCCTCTTTTTATCTTTTCTATTATTGCTTGTTTGTCTATTTTAAAGTATTTCATTAATTCTTCTGCTTTTCCAGATTTTCCAAAGCAATCGTTTATTCCCATTCTTTCTAGCTTTACTGGATATTTTTCTGTTAATACTTCAGCTATTGCTGAACCTAAGCCTCCAATTACATTGTGGTCTTCTATTGATATTAATCTTTTGGTTTCTTTAGCATTTTTTATTATTATTTCTTCGTCTATTGGTTTTATAGTATGGAAATCCACAACTCTTATATTTATATTTTGTTTTTCTAATTCTTCTTTTGCTTTTATTGCCTCACTAACGGTTACACCTGTTGCAAATATACATGCATCTGTTCCTTCCCCTGTTTGAATAGCTTTTCCAAATTCAAATTTCTGATTCTCATCATATATTATTGGAGTATTTAGCCTTGAAAGCCTTAAATATACTGGTCCATCTATTTTAGATATTTCTTTCACTGCCCATTTTGTTTGTGTATCATCAGATGTACTCATTACTTTTATGTTTGGCATTGTTCTCATTAATGCTATATCTTCTATCATTTGATGTGTTGCTCCATCTTCTCCTACTGTTATTCCACTATGTGTTGCACATATTTTTACGTTTAATTTTGGATAAGCTACACTATTTCGTATTTGGTCAAATGCTCTTCCTGCTGCAAATACCGCAAACGTGCTTGCATATGGTATTTTACCACAAGTTGAAAGTCCTGCTGCCGTTGATATCATATCTTGTTCTGAAATTCCCATATCGAAAAATCTATTTGGAAATTCCTTTGCAAATATTCCTGTTTTTGTTGCTTCTGCTAAATCTGCATCTAATACCACTACATTTTCGTTTTCTTTTCCTAATTCTAATAAGGCCTCTCCATAGCTTTGCCTTGTAGCTTTTTTTTCATCTTTCACAGCTATTCCTCCGTTTATAATTTTATTCTTCTAATAACTTTGTTTTTGCGGGCGGACAGAGACGTCCGCCCCTACATATTTGATAATTTTTATTTTTCATTTTTTATATTGCAGGTCACCTTAAAGACTCCAACAAATACGTTAAAATATCTTTTCCCTACTGTTTTAATTCTCTTAATGCAATTTCGTATTGTTCTTTATTTGGAGCTTTTCCATGCCATTCAACTTGATTTTCCATAAAAGAAACACCTTTTCCTTTTATAGTTTTTGCAATAATAACTGTTGGCTTTCCTTTTACATTTCTTGCTACTTCAAAAGCTTTTAATATTTCCTCTATGTCGTTTCCATCTATATTTATTACTTGGAACCCAAAGCTTTTGAATTTTTCATCTATTGGATATGAACTCATTACCTTATCTATTGGTCCATCTATTTGCAAATTGTTATTATCTACTATTACACATAAATTATCTAATTTATATTTATTTGCACTCATTGCAGCTTCCCAAACTTGACCTTCTTCTATCTCTCCATCTCCTAAAACGCAATATACTCTATAATTTTTATTATCAAGTTTTCCAGCTATTGCCATTCCATTTGAGGCAGATAATCCTTGACCTAAAGAACCTGATGTCATATCAACTCCTGGTACTTTATTCATATCTGGATGTCCTTGTAAATTACTGTTTATATTTCTAAAGGTTTCCAATTCATTTTTATTAAAAAAACCTTTTTCACTCAAAACGGCATATAATGCAGGTGAACAATGCCCCTTAGATAATACTAATCTATCTCTATTTTCCATTTTAGGATTTTTTTCATCTATATTCATTTCATTAAAATATAACACTGTTAAAATATCTGCAATAGATAAAGAACCACCCGGATGTCCAGATTGTGCTTTGTATACTTGTGTTACAATACTTTTTCTAATCTCTTTTGAGATTCTTTTTAATTCATTAATATCTGTTATTTTCATATTTTCTCCTAGATTATTTACATATTATCTTTTTAAGAATGTTTTCCCTTTTTATGTTTACGACGAACCTTTCCTTCTGAAAATTCAATTCTTGTATTTTGACTAAAAAATTCATCCATTTTTGATTCTGTATTTTCTATTGTTTCATTATTATTGGTATTATTTTCTATTTTGTTATTTAAACCTTCTTCTGCAATATTATTTTTATTTTCTAATATTGTCTCTTTCTCACTATTTTTTATTTTATATAAATCTTCTAAAATATTATTTTCTTCTTTAGGCTCTTCATATTTTGAACTTATAAGTTCTTCATTATTATTTTCGTCTTCCTTATATCTATTTGAGCTATTCTTCTTTTCTTTTAATTTATTTGTACTTTCATAACATTCTTTTGCTATAAATATTATTCCTATAAATGTTATTAAACATACTAAAGAGCATATTATTATTCTTTTTTTCATTAATTCTTTTGAATTATCTAAATTATCATCTGTTTCTTCTAACACAGGTTCAGCTTCTGTTTCAACTATTTCTTGTTTTACAACTTTTATAGTATAGGTTACTGTTTCATAGCCTTCTGCTTCTACCTTTATTGTTACAGTTGTTTCTCCATCTGTTAATTCTTTATTTCCTTCTATTGTAACTTTTGCTCCATCTATGTTTGGAAGTGCATTTATATATAATTCTTTTAAATCTAAATAATCATTTCCAAGTATTACTGTATATTCGAAAATTTCTGGATCAAAATTTGGATCTAGTTTCACATTTAGGTTATCATCTAAAACTAAATTATCTAAACGTAATTTTTGTTTTTGCTCATCTTTCTTGTCCGTTGTTTCTTCATTATCTATTTCATTTGGTATTACTTCTCCCTCAGCAGTTTTTCTTGTTGCTA
Organism: uncultured Clostridium sp.; assembly: GCA_902461935.1. Lineage (GTDB taxonomy): Bacteria > Bacillota > Clostridia > TANB77 > CAG-508 > Merdicola. The sequence goes on from CABPZP010000001.1 coordinate 56,593, forward strand.
TAATTGTATATCCATCTACACTTATTTTATTAGAACCTTCTTGTAAATTTTTAGCATATGAATTTTTTGAACCATCTGAATATTTTACAGTTATATTTAATTGACTAACTTTGTTTTCAACTGTTACCTTATATGGTCCCTTGTTTGAAGCTTTAAATCCTGAAAAGTCTGTTGGACTTGTTGTAATCATTTTTACAGTTTTTCCAGAATTGCTTGTACTACCATTATTTGAAGTACTGCCACTATTATTACTATTATTTGAATTTTGATTATTAGAATTACTATTACTACTGCTTATTGATATGCCTTTTGTTTGTCCTCCTAAATCGTTTATATCTTGTTTATTCAAAGAAACCGGAAGTGCCGGTGTAACACTAATTTTTGTTGTTCCAGATTGTCCTAATGTTACTGAAAAACTGGCACTTGAGGCTTCAAGCCAATATTTATTTGTTCCATTAAGGGTTCCATTTGATACACTAACATTAAATCTACCTGTACAGTCTGTTGAAATGCTTACATTAACTGTACTTCCAGGTTGACCACTTGAAGGAGCTGAAACGTTTAAATATTTTGCATTAGCACTTTTAGGAAAAAACATAATTAAAAAAAATGTTATTGTTATAATTAATATTTTGTGTTTTGTTTTTATCATATAATTAATCTCCCATCAATTTATCTTTTATTAAAACATAATCACTTGCTGTAACTTTACCATCTCCATTATAATCTGCTTTTATTTTTTGAGTATCACTTAGTTGAGTATCTCCCATTATATAATCTTTTATAATTACATAATCGCTTGCTGTTATTTTTCCATCTCCATTAACGTCTCCTCTCATTGATGAATCAGGTTCTATAGCACCTGAATTATTATTTCCGCCATTTGCTGGTTGTGATGGTACAGAATATTTATCTGTTTTTGTATTTACTTGTGTTAAATATTCCCTTGCTACATATCCTACTTGGCCAGATTCTGTTGATACTTTGCTCCAGTTGTATCCATTAGCAGTTCCTACATTTTCTTCAATCATATTTACTACTATATCTTTATTTAGTCTTCCTAAACTTGTATATCCTGTTCCTGGTCCTGATCTAAATCCAACTGAGTTATAACTTGAACTAATGTAATATAAATTTCCACTTGTTAAGTTACTTGGTTTTTTTATTGCTGTTGGCATATTTTTATATACTGGAATAATAAATGTTAATTCCCCATCTAACCATCCATTATTTGTATATTTATCAAATAATATTTTTGCTTGGTTTGTTGGATCTTGCACATTTGTCATATATTGGTGAGTATATAATTGTTTTTTTTCACTACCTACAACATCAAATTTAAAAGTATATTTGGTACTTTGTCCTGCTTTTATATATGAATTTGAAATTAGTTTTGCACCTTCTACTATTGCTGTTCTTTCGCTGTGCCATCCTGCATTGTTTGCATATGCTAATCCTCTTGTAACAGCACCTGTTCCATCTGTTGCTCCATAATTATAAAAATTGTATGTATGTGGGTATGCACTATCTGTTCCAGCCGCCATTTTAGGTGGATTTCCTGGTGAGTTTTTACCTATTTCTTGGAAAATTTTTGTTATTATACTTAATGCACTTTCTCCAGATGATGCAGATGCATCATATATTATTTGAGCATAACTTTCACCTGTTGAACAATTGCCTTGCATAAAGCTTCCATTAAGTGCTTTTTGAATATCTGCTACGGACAATGGTGAGCTATTTGATAAATCTAAAAATTGGAATATTGTTGTTTCAGTTAATGAATTTCTTGGATCTAAATAGTATTTTACTATTTTACCAGAAGCACAATAGTATCCATCTCCACCATATTCTTTTTTGGTGTGACTTGCTGAACAATACCAACGTGAATCGTTTCCTTTATATATAGTATTTCTATAGCAAGCATTTTCATTTGAAGTACTTACCATTTCGTTCCAGTCTATATCTGTATAAAATGCTTTAAATTTCCAATTTGTATGTCCAGTTTCATCCACCAACTTGTTTAATAAAACTTGGTAGCTTTCTGGAAAAGCACTTATACCATTATTATTGTTTTCATTTGCATTTATAGTTACTTGATTATAGCTTGCAGCATTGGATTTCACAGGCATAAAAGCTATAAAATTTATTAAAATTATGATTATTAAAATTACACAATTTATTACTTTTATTGTATTTTTTGAAAAAGATTTAATTTTCACTTTTAATCTCCTCCTTCTTTTGTATTTTGACATTTTTTGTCATTTATAGTATATAATAACAGTATTTTTTAGTCAATGAATTTGAAGATTTGTAACAAAAATGTAATATTGGAAATAAAAAAATAGAGACGATTAATATTCGTCTCTTACAATTAAATTTTTCTCCTCTATAATAGCATTGTAACAGTTTTCGCCCTAACAATGCTCATCTGTCGCTCGAAAATAGCTTGCAAGTTTGTATTTTTCTGTATTTTTTTATCTATATTTTATTCTTCATCTGTTGCATTTACTGTAATTCCAGTATTTAGAGAAACTACAGGGCGTATACCTGAATAGACATTCATATAGTTTCCATAACTACTATGTCTATAACAACTCACAAATCCATTATACACCACACGAATTAATTCATTCCCATTATATCCAACAGAGGGTGAAGCCAACCAATATCCACTTGTTGCATCACATTCTAATGTATATGGATAATATAATTTGTTTTTATATCCCTGTTTACTATTCATTGTGATAGAATTTGATGTCGGTTTTGATATTATTCCAATATAATATCCATTAATATCTGTATTATCACAATATAATTTTCCATCTACATTTTCATATAAATTGTTCCAACTAGCCATCCACATTTCTACTGTGGCTCCTCCTATTGCATATTCCGCTTTATTTTTACTATCTTTATAACAACTCCAATTATTTGCATTTAGTAATGTTGATACACATTTTGAATTACTTTTTCCACTTTGCAATGCATATCCTGTTGCTTTAAATCTAGTTAATACTTCTGAGTTTACTTCTTGGAATGCTGGTGCTGGATCCCAATATACTTTATACCCTGATTTTTTCATTCCTGTTTCTTTACTTATTCTATCTGTTTCTACTGTGTTTATATAATCTCCTGTCATTAAAAATATATGTTCTCCATCTGAATAGAATATTTTCCAGTCATTTTGTCCGTTTTGTGATGTGTAATCTGTTACTTTTAGTCCATAGTATTTTGATGGCTCGTTTGCTACCATTTGTGCCGTTATTCCTGTATATGTTTTATATATTTTAATATTTTGTGTTGAACTTTGTTTTGTATTTCCAGCTTTATCGTATGCTATTGCATATATATTGTATGTTCCACTCTCTAGTTTTATTGGATTTGTTTCATGTTTTTGGTATTTATTCTCATCTTTTTTACTTACATAGTATTCTATTTTTTCTATTTCACTTTCTTCATCTTCTGCATTTACTGTTATTTTTAATCCTTCTTCTGTGTTTTCTGTTTTTTCTATTTCGCATTTTGTAGGTGCATTTGTATCTATATTTTTTATTTCTATTGTTTTGTTTGTTGTAGTTCCTTGATTATCTGTTACTTCATATTTGAATGTTGTATTTTGTGTTATATTTTCTTTTGTTATTACATATTCTGTTTTTCCGCCTACGTCTATTTCTTCTTCGTTTTCTGGTTTTATTTTTGCTAGTCCATTATTGCTTTTTATTGTTATATTTACTTTTACTGGTCCTTTTGTCCAGCCTGTTGGTTCTATATTTGTTAGTATTCGTATTCCTGTTGATTTTTCTCCTATATGTGCTACATATTTTTCGTCTATTGTAAATTCGTATCCCTTGTAAATACCTTCTATTGTTTCACTTTCTTCTGCTGAAGTTATTTCTATATCATCTGTGTTTTGCAGTTCTTGTATTTTTTGTTTTAGATTTTTTCTTATTGTTTCTATATTAAATTCTAATCCACTTGTTGCTGAATCTGTTTGCATTTCTAATACACTCATTCTTAATTCTTCTTCGTATTGTGCTACTTCTGTTTTATTCTTTGCGCTGCTTGCTTTGGCAAACATTCCATTTTCTCCTATTACCATATTTAGGGTTATACCGGCAAGAATTAGTAGGACAATTATGGTAATTACCAATGCCACTAATGTGATTGCAGTATTTGAGGTTGGAAATTGGAGGTTAGATGTTGGAATGTTTGACGTTAATTTATTCACTAATTTATGTTTTTCTTTCGGGTCGTCGGGGACGCCGACCCCTACAATGTTTGGTTTATGTTTTTCAAATGTTATAATATTATTTTTATTTTGTTTAAGGCGGACAGAGGCGTCCGCCCCTACAACGTTTGGATTGTGTTTGTCAAATTTAATATTATTTCTACTTTGATTTCGTTCTAGGCAGATATGAGCGTCCGCCCCTACAGTATTGAATATTTCTATATCACATTCATTGTTTGTTTGTTCATTTATTTTTTTCATTTGTTTCCTCCTATATTTTATTTGAATATATAGTATATCAAAATAGGATATTTGTAAATACTTTATTTGTAAATTTATTTTATTATAAAATTTTTTTTGGTGATAATATGATAACTTTTAATATTGAAAATCTACTAAAGAAAAATGAAAAAACCAAATATTGGCTATGCCAACAAATGGGTATTACAAATAGAAATCTAAATAGAATTATAGAAGGTAAAACAACCTCTATTTCTTTTAAATATTTAGAAGATTTGTGCAAATTCTTAAATTGTTCTATTTCTGAATTAATTAATTTAGATTTAACAAAATAAAATAATGATAGGTAAAAACAACTAATTAATATAATTTAATTTTTGCTTTTACCTATCATTTATTATTTACTTTCATAAAATATATAATATAAAGTTAGTTAATATCCACCTTTATATTATAAAATTTTCTATATATTCTATTAAAAATAGTGGTATATTTAATATTTTTTCATTATATACTTTTAATGGAAAATCGTTTTTAGTAATATTGTAAACCTTTATAATAGTTATTAAGTAAAATCACATTTTTACAAGCATTTTAAAAGTTTTCATCACACTTTTGCAAGGTTTTAGACAAACTTTGTCACATTTTTGCATTTTTTAATTTATTGCTTCTCCATTTACATATAATGTGTAGCCATTAAAATCTATATTGCTACAACTTATATCTTCATCGTTTAATGTTGTTACAAATGTGTTTCATGTTAGTGTTAATTTTGATGTACTATCTATATTTAATTCTATTTTTTTGCCTCGTTATTTGTATTTATTGCACTTTTTAGTGTACTGTTTTCTTTTAAGTTTAGTATTAATAAGCTTATACTGTCTACTTCTATATTATCTTCTAATTCTTGGTTTGTGGCATTTAATGTTACATCTCCTCCGTTACTTCCACTTTTTCCCCATTCGCTTGTTCCTGCTATTTTTAATAATAAATTACATCCATATTTTAGTGTATTATTTTCTAAGTTTATTTCTGATTTTGTATTTGTTATTATGGACACTTAAGATTAGAATATTTAAAATCACATAAAAAAGCCGAATATATAATAATGTTTATGAACAAAACTTTAAGAAAACATATTGTAGAAACTGACCAACAAGCTAAAAGAAGGTTTGAACTACTTATTAAACAAATGCTAAAAAGAAATCCTATTGATGAAAACTTGAAAGATACTGACCCTTTAGAATGGACTGGGCTTATGAATAATTATAAGCATTTAGCAGAAGAAATTGTATTAAATGAATTGATTTATTGTTAAATTCATTTGAGCAGAGACTTACTTGAATCTCTGCTCAAATTACATATATTGTCTTAAAATTTTTATTAATTATTTTGAACTTTTTCCTTACTCATGTACAAATTATAATAATATCCTTGTTTTTCAATAAGTTCTTCATGATTTCCCATTTCTACAATCTTCTTATCATCTATAAATATAATTAGATCAGCATCTTTAATTGTATTTATTCTATGTGCAATTACAAAAGATATTTTATTTTTTAAAATAACTTTATTTGCTTCCATAACATTTTTTTCAAATTCCAAATCTAAATTTGATGTTACTTCATCAAGTATTACAACACTTCCATCTTTTAGAATTGCTCTAGCAAAACTTAATAATTGCTTTTCACCATAAGATAATATATCTGTTCCGAGCATCTATAATTGTATCATATCCATTATCAAAAGTTTCTATTTTATCATTTATACCTATTTCTTTACAAACTTTTATAACATCTTCTAATTGCACATTATCATTTCCATACATTAGGTTATCTTTTATAGACATATTTAAAATGACAGGGTCTTGGAATACATATGAAATATTTTTTCTTAATTCACTTAACTTGTATTTTGTATAATCAATTCCATTTATTAAGATTTGACCTTCTGTTAAATTATAAAATCGTGGAATTAAATTAACAAATGATGTTTTTCCCGCTCCGCTTTTTCCAACAACTGCAATTGTTATTGACTTATCTATTTTTAAGTTTATATTTTCTAATATTGTGTTTACACCATCATAACTTAATTTTACATCTTTAAATTCTATTGAATCAATTTTTTCTAATTCTATTGTTCCTTTATCATCTTCTTTATTAATACTTACAATTTCTAAAATATTTATAAAACAATTATATTTGTTCATTACTCCATGTGTATGTTCTAATAGACTGTTCATATGGCTACTAATATCACTGATATAATCTACTATTAGAATTATTGTTGAACCTAATCCAACACCTATTATGAGTTGATTTCCACCAATAATCAAAGTTACGATTGTAGCAAAAAATGTTAATAAAGCAAATAAAGCTGTATGTAATCCTAAAATTTTACTAGATTTAATTAGTTCACATTTTGCTTTTCCTAACATTGACTTAATATCATTAATATTTATTTCTTCTAATCTTAATGTTTTTGTAGTTGAAAAGCTATCTATATATTCATTAATTTTGCCTTGCAAATCAATTATAGATTGCTGTAATTTTCTATAAGTTTTCATATTATTATTATAAAATGGTATCAATATAATATAAGATAGAATGAATATTCCTATAACAACTAATGCAATTTTCCAGTCTATAAATAACATTATAATTGATGTAATTAAAATACTTCTTATTCTTACTGCAAATATTCCTAAAAAATTCCATACAAATAATTGTGAAGATTCAAAACTTTGCGTTGTTGTTAAAATAAATAAATTACCTACTTGTATTTTATCTAATTTGCTAATATCTGCATCTTGTATACTATTAAATACTTTATTTTTTATTTGCATATCATTATCATAATAACATGTTTTTCTTTGAATTTCCGAATATTTATCAAAGAAAAATCTAATTACTATAATTACAATCAAAATTGATGATAATATCAATACCATATTTACATTTTTATCTGGTATATAGTTGTCAATTACTTGAGATAGTATATATTGATAAAATATAAGATATGGTAAAGATTGTAAAAACATAATTATTCCAATTTTTAGTGTTTTATTTTTATTGGTAGTAAAATTAAACATTTCCTTTAATATTTTTTTATTAAGCATATTCTTCTCCTATTTTATTCAAATTTAAACTATATACTTCATTATAATTTTTGTTTTCTAATAATTCTTCATGTGTTCCACATATCGCTTCTCCATTATTTATATAAATTATTTTTTCAAATTTTGTAGCTAATTCAATATCATGAGTAACAAATATTTTGCTTGACTTGTCTTCTAATGACATTAAATTTTCTAATATTTTCTTTTTATTTATTCTATCAATTGCACTAAAAGAATCATCAAAAATCATTATTGGTTTTGGTTTTGTATATGCTCTTACCAATACTAATCTTTGTTTTTGACCTTTTGATAATACCATTCCATTTCTTCCAATTGCACTTTCATAGCCTTTTTCAAATTTTGTTACATCTTTATGAAATGAGAAGAAATTTGAAAGTTCTACTATTTCTGGATATGTTATTTGGGGTACTAATATTTTTATGTTTTCCGCAATAGTTTTTGAAAATAAATATGAGTCTTGTAATACTAAGCAAATATTTTCTCTTACACATTTTTTATTTAAATCTCTAACTTCATATTCTCCTATTTTTATGCTACCTTCATAATCATAAAATCCTACTAATGTTTTTAGTAATATAGATTTTCCGCTTCCTGTACTACCTGCAATCATTACTTTTTCATTTGGATTAATTGTAAAGTTTAAATTTTTCAAAACTGTTTTATCATTAACCTTAATGTTAGCATTTTTAAATGTTATTGTTGTATTTTCTATTTCAATATTTTTATTTTCAGTCTTTTCATCTTCTAAAGTTAGATTTAATAAATTGTCTAGTCTTTTATATGAAGCAATGCATAAATTTAAAAATTCTAATATTTCTGCTAAATCTGTAAATGCTCTTGTTATTTTATTAGAGTAATTTATCGTTACATATATACTTCCTATTGAAATAAAGCCTTGAGCATATAAAAAGCTACTTAATATAAATATAAATGGAGCTTGAATTTTTACAATATTTACAGACAACATATTATACCAACTATCAATTATTACTTTGCTTTTATTTGCTTCAAAATTTTTTACATTTATTTTATTAAACCTTTCTTTTTCCTTTTTTTGTAAATTGTTAATCTTCATAAATTTTATATTTGAATAATTATCATTTAACTCTGAATACATTTCTCTTTGTACTTTTATTCTATTTTCTATAATTGGTTTGGATTTCTTAAAATACCATATTGATAATAGAATTATAATTGAAATTGCTGCAATCATAATACTTGATAATCTTAAATCTAAATTTACAAGTTGGGATATTGCAAAAATAATTATTAATACAATATCTAATATGTATGTAAATTGTTTTTCTATAAAATTTACTATATTATTTACATCATCTGTCGAATTTTGTACTAAATCTGCAAGTGAATTTTTATAAAAGTCTTGATATGTTAAATTCTGTATATGATCAAATAACTTTAGTTTTAAATCAAATTGGAATTCTTGTATTATTTTATTTTTAACTATTGTTCTTATATATGTTGATAAAACAATTATTCCTTCAATCAGTAGCAAAAATATACATACTATTGGAATAAATGACAATTTATTATTAAATACACTAATAAAATTCTCTATTATAGCATTATTAACATTTTGATTTAATAATACATCTATAAAATATTGTATTACCACTGGTATATATGTTGTTAAATAATTTAGTACTATGCTTAATATAAAAAATATAAGTATTAATAATTTTGTATGCTTAAAACTTGACATTATTGTTTTAAAAACTTTCATTCTACATCTCCTAAATTTATTTTATCTTTGATTTTATTTTCATTCATTCTAAAATTAATTTTTTATATTCAAAATTATAACAATAAAACCTATTTATTTCAACGAAAACGGCGAATTTTCTTGACTTTCGACACAATTCATAGTATAAAATATATGTATTTTATAGTACGATGAAGGCTGGGAATACGAAGCTGCTAAATTTTATGGATATAATCCTGATAAAATAAAAGATGATGATTCTTTACCTTTTTAAACTTCAAAATTTTTATATATTTTGAGGCTTTTTTATGATGCCTGTTTATTTTTTTATAATTTTTCTTCTAAAACAGGAATTTCCTATAATATGAATAGAGTTTAAAGTGCAATTTTTGCACTTTAAGCTTGTGTAAATTGCACTTTATTTTACCCTTTCCAACTCATAGCCCATATCTTATATTTCTTATAATTTCATTTGTTCTAAATTTACTAATTCATTTTTCCTAAAAGTCATTTTCAATAAGCATGGAGATTTTATAGCCAACTCATTTTCCTTGTATTCAAGATTTAATCTTTCGTTTACTTTGCAAAAACTTAACAAATAGAATTTTATTGTTCCACCATGACTTATAACAGCTATTCTCTTTCCTTTATATTTCTCAAGTAATTCATTAAAAAAATCATTCATCCTTTTATTAGTATCATTTGCGCTTTCACCATCGCGAGTTTTAAATTCTGGAAAGGCTAATTGTTCACGAGATGGGTCTCTGTTTTCTTTATTATTCATAAATTTTGCTAAATCATCCATATTTCCAAGTTTTCTTTCACTCAATCTTTTGTCTATGTTATATTGTAAATTGTTCTTATATGCTATATATTTTGCAGTAGCTTTTGCTCTTGTATAGTTGCTTTTCCAAATAACATCAAGATTTTGTAATTCTGTATTTTCGCTTAATTTCTTAGATTGTTCTTCTCCTTTTATAGACAATATTTCTTTTTCATTAATCATTTGAGAATTTTCATTTGTGTTTCTAATCCCATTTTCCTCAACTGTATCAGAATGTCTAATAAATAAATAACGGTATCATTCATTTTAAATAGCCTTCTCCACTTTTTTATATTATATATTTTTTTATTTGTAAAATATTACTAAAGTTCAAATTTGTATAAAGTTTCACCTGTTTTTAATTTTTTTATAAAAATTGCTCCAAACTTTTCATAATAATTTTTTAAGTCTGTTTTTAGATATATTGTTGTAAATCCTCTATTTTTTGCCTCTTTTAATATGGCATCATTTAATATTCTAGAATATCCTTTTTTTCTATATTCTTTTTTTACATACATTGTAGCATACCACGGCTTTAGTTTTTTTTCTTCTTCACAATCTTTGGGAAATATAGATATAAATCCTATCAACTTATTATTATCTACTAAAATTAACTTGCAAAAAAATTCATCATTAAATGCATTATAAATTTTCTCTTTTTTTCTTTCTATTCTACATTTTCTATTTTCTTCTTTATTGTCTGCCCATTCATCATATTCTAATTTTGCAACTTCATCTAAATATTCTAATTTATTTTTTAAATTATATATTTGCATATTTTTTCTCCATATTACGTATATAATTATCAGCCTCATCTCTAGATTTAAAAATAAATATACTATGATTCATTTTATATTTATCCAATAACTTATAAATTTGTGGCAACTTTTCGTTAGTAAAATTAATAATGCATTGTTTAAAATTTTCATCTAGTTTCTCTTCTACCCAAGGCAAATCGTCTCTTTTTTGGCCGATTCGTGATTTTGCGCCTTCAAGACAAACTTGAGTTGGAAAATCCAACAAAAATATAGTATCACATTCATTCATTCTTAATTCTAATGTTTTTTGATAATTTCCATCTATAATCCATTTATCCGTTTTAAAGATTTCTTTTAATTTTTCTTCTAGCTCTTCTTTTGTAATATGTGTACCATCTTTTTTATGATATAGCATATCTATGTGATATAATGGTAATTTAGTAATATTTTTTAACTTTTTAGAAAATGAACTTTTTCCGGCACCAGGACTTCCAATAACAATTATTTTTTCCATTTTTTTCTCCTTCATTTACTATTTATATTTAACATTATAACATATTTTTTAATTTAATCTATATTTCCCCTACATTTTCTGATTTTCCCACTCATATCCCCTGTCGGGTTTTGTTTTCCAATCAAAAAATGTTACAATAAAAACATAGTAATACAAACAATTACTAAAAACAACAGAAAGGAGGCAAAAAAGTGACAGGTAGTATTGAAAAGCGAGGAAAAAACAGTTACAGGCTAGTAGTATTCAAAGGATATGACCTAGATGGCAGACCAATAAGACATCAAAAAACAATACACTGCAAGAAAAAATCAGAAGCACAAATAGAACTTGCAAAATTTCTAACAGAAGTAGAAAGTGGACAAATAGTAGACGGAAGCATTCCAACATTTGCACAATATGTAGAAATATGGACAAAAGATTATGCATTAAAAGAACTAGCACCATCAACTTACTACAGATACAAACGCATGCTAGAAACAAGGATTACTCCATATTTTGGACATTATAAACTAAATAAAATCAAGCCAACAGACATTATGAGATTTTATGATTTGCTTGAAGAAGATACTCAAATTGTTAGAAGAAAAAACAATAATGGAAAGAAAACAAGAAAACCACTATCTCAAAAGACAATATTAGAACATCATCGTTTGCTATCAGCAATGCTTCATAAAGCAGTATATTGGCAACTTATTGTAAGCAATCCTGCTGAACGTGTTCAACCACCGAAAACATCTAAGCCATTAAGACGTCATTATGATGAAGATCAAACTAAAATTCTTGTTGATAATTTGCAAAAGTTAAAAGGCAATCAAATTAAATATCGTACTGCAATTTTACTTGATATTTTTACTGGAGCAAGGCTTGGTGAACTTGTTGGGCTTGAATGGAGTGATATTGATTTAAAAAATGGTATTATCAATATTAATAAGTCTAGTCAATATCTTTCTGAAAAAGGAGTTTTTACTAAGGCACCTAAAACAGAAAGTTCAATAAGAGATGTTGCAATACCTGATTTTATTGTTTCTTTACTTGAGAAATATAAGTTATGGTATGATGAACAAAAAACGATTGTAGGCGATTTCTGGCACGAATCTAATAGGCTATTTGTTCAAGATGATGGTAAACCTATTCATCCATCTACAATTAGCAAATGGTTTGAACAGTTCGTTAAAAAGATTGGATTGCCTGTAATTAATTTTCATGGTTTAAGACATACAAATGCAACTCTTCTTATTTCTCAACAAGTTGATGTTGCAACAGTATCTGCTAGACTTGGTCATGCACAAATTACTACTACATACAATTTCTATGTTCACCCACTAAAATCTCATGATAGGACTGCTGGAAATGTATTAGAGAATTTGTTAATTTCATGCAAGGCAGATTAGTAATTCAATATTATCTATAAATCTTTTTTGTGACTCTCATATTTATATTTTTTTGATTTACTTTGTTGTAAAAATGACTTTAAGAATTTTTATGAAATGAGATTTTCTTAGAGGTTCTATGTCAATTGGGAAGTTGATCCCCAATTTCTCCACAATTTGACATAATAGTGTTATTTTCAAGCATTATAGCAACCAATTTGAAGGCAACAAAAAATCGCCACAACCATTCAAGCTGTAACGATTAAAAAAAATTTATAAATCAAAATTATTTCAAACTCGCCTTAGAGTTATGAGTCCGTAAGTGTTGATATTGCTAGATTTGGTGTAATTGTGTTATACTTTGTTAGAGTAAGTTAATCGGTGAAATTGGTGATTCTTTGTTTATGTTTAAATGTGTTTAAATTTTTTTTGTTGAGAGTGTGACCAAGATGTGACAAAGAAACCGTATTTTAAAATCTGGACTTTTATATTCTAGTTCGTATCTTCAAATGCAAAAACCGGACTCTTTAAATTAAAGTCCGGGTATATCACATACTATTTTTCTTTTTAATTTCTTCAATTACTTTATATGCACTTGTATGAGGATTAGCTCCTTCACTATCTATAACCTGTCCATTTTCCTCTTGATATTTTTCAATTTTTTTAGCATTTGCTATTGCAATATCTGTTTTGTTTCCAATTATAGGATACACATCCATACTTTCAGAATAATTAGGTATTCTATTTTTCATTTCATTTTTGACTTGTTTACTACTTTGGTAATTTTTTGATGTATATCCATAATGTAATATATACCAATATTCAAATGTAGGTGTTGAAGATATTAATTCTATATCGTTTTGGTTGCATATTTCTTTTGCTTCGTTTATTTGATCTTGCTTATTTTGATTTACATCAGTATCTATTAAAAGATATATTTTATCTCCATATTCTTTTTTAATATCTTCTTTTTTTATAAAATCAACTAAATCATTTGCCATGCCTACTGGGTCTGTATGCCTTCCTGTAGAAAATTTAATAATGCATTCTCTACTAGAAAAATTTTTAAGATATGTTGTTTCTGTTTTATTTTTCCCCTCACATCCTATTGCAATAATTGATTTTATTTTTCTCTGATTACAATTTCTTTTTCTCTGTTCTAATCTTCCCATAAGCTATTACCTATGGCCAAAAAAGGAATTGCACCATATCTACCATTTAAATATCCTTTTTGCACATTTTCAGTTTTTCTTACTGAAAAATCATCTAATGGGTATAGTTCTGTACTTCCTTTCTTTGGATCTTTCTCTGTAAACCATATTTGATCTCTTCTAAAGTTATCTAATGATAATAAATTAGTATCATGTGTATTAAATATTAATTGTGCATTATTTTTATTTATTTCTCTATTATGAAATAATTTTATTATAAATTCAACCAATAATGGATGTAAGCTTTTATCTATTTCATCTACAATTATTACTTTCCCTTTTTCAAAGGATTCCTTTAAAATAGGGCTAAGAAAAAATAAATTTTGTGTTCCTAATGATTCTTCTTGTAATTCTAATTCATAATTTTCTTTATCTCCATTTTCATTTTCTATTTCATGAAATGTAGATATTCTTACTTCTTTTTGCACTATATTTTCATTTGGAATTTTAATGTTATTAAATGCTATTATATTACCAAGATTCATATCTTTAACTTCAAAATTATAATCTTTTATAAGTATGTCTGCTTGTTTTAATAAATTAATTGTAAATTTCTTTAAACTTCCTTCTTTATCATTCTCAAATTTATCAAACACATATCCACCAGCATTCATATAATCATGATATGTGTCTATATCCTCTGAAAACCATATATATGCATCTTTAGTTTTTTCATAATTCCATTCTGTCGCTGTTGATAAAAACAATTTTTTTTCTGTGTTTTTAGTTGATAATTCTTCTAATTTGCTTTGTTCTTGTTGAGTAAATTTATATTCATTTGTATTTTTTCTTTCAAAAACTAAACTTGGTTTAGCTGATAAATATTGATATAAATATTCTGTATATATTCTATTTATATCTGCAGAAAAACCATATATATATTTAATATTATTTTTTATAAATACAAATTTAAATTCACATGGTTCATTTATCGTTTTTAAATCAAATTTAAAAGGTCTCATTTCTGATAATGGTTCATTTATATTTCTTAGATTAGATTTTCTAACCATTAATATTGCTGCTGTTATTGCTTTCATAAAATTTGTCTTTCCAGATGCGTTTGCACCATAAATAGCAGCTGACTTTAGATATCTTTCACCTGTAGAATTATTTTTTATAGTATTTTCTATATTTTCATCACCAATACCAGTTACCATACTAAATGTCATTTCATCTTTGATTGACATAAAGTTTTTAACGCTAAATTCTATTAACATATAAACTCCTCCTTGCTATATTATATTATAGAATTACAAAATTGTAAACACTTTTTAAATTATTTTTCGTATTTTTGTTATTTTTATTCATTTATTAATAAAATAATATTCATTTTTTATTTCTTTTATGTGTTTTTTGTTCTTTTTTTCCTTTTAAAATTGACTTATTTATAATTTTATTATATAATAATTTTAGCAATAAAAAAATCCTAATGCTATGATGAACATTAGAATTATTTACATATAACCCTTGCCAAGTTATATTTTATATATTATAGCATTCATTATTGCTAGAAGTCAATACTTCAAGGATAGAAATTGGAGGTAAAATCATGAAAAAAAATCAACATGTAACACCAAAAAGTGACTTGTGGCAAGTAATTGGTTCAGGAAATTCAAAACCAACTAAATTGTTTAACACACAAAAAGAAGCTATATCATATGGTAGAGAAATCGCTAAAAATCAAAACTCTGAACTAGTCATTCATAATAAACATGGTAAAATTCGTGATAAAGACAGTTACGGCAATGATCCATGTCCACCTAAAGATACAAACTTTTAATAATAGGAGATGAATAGTCATCTCCTATTACTATGCTACTTTATATAAAAATACATTTTGCTGTCTTTATAATTATCATCTAATTTGTAACAATACACTTTGTTAAAATTTAATTCTTTCATATAATCGTTTTCTTTTAACAAATTATTGCTTCTTCTTGATTTTCTCTTTTTGCAATTCCAATTAATTGTGAATTATCACAATTTGGTTCTATGCTCTCTGAATTTGGTTGGTATATATAACCTTAAGAATATATATGTTTTCATATGCTTCTCCTATTAATTTTTTTATTTCATATTAGCATTTTATTTAATATAAGTCTATAAATATGTGTAAAAATTGTAAAAAAGCGGAATAAATTCCGCGCTCTAAGAACTCTACTTTTTAGAGTTCTTTTTTTATTTTAATTTAGCACTTTTTTTAGTATAATATTTTTGGAGGTAAAATAGATGTCTGACTTTACAATTAAACAAATTTTTCAAGACCATTGGAATGATTTTCTTATTAATAATTCTGATATAAAACTTAGACAAGTCGTTTTTGATGAAGTTGATAAAATAATTAATTGTGGTAACCCAGACTTTGGTTATGCTTTATATGTCTGTGAACATTGTGGTAAATTTCTTAAAGTTCCATTTAGATGTAAATCTAGATTTTGTAATACTTGTGGTGTCAAATATGCTCAGGATAGAGCTCTATCTATGGCTAAAAAATCCATTCGTTGTAAACACAGACATATTGTTTTCACTATGTCTGATTTATTGTGGCCATATTTTCAGAAATATCGTTTTCTTCTAAATGGTTTATTTGACTCTGCTTCAAAGGCTGTTCTTTCTTGGTTTTATGAATTAAATAAATCTCAAATTGAAATTAGAGAACAATTACGAAAATGGAATCTTTCTATAGAATTGTCTTTTGGGTATGACCCTACTATTTGCAAATGTGGAGGTCATTTGATCTTCTTTGAGCTCAAACTCCCCAATAATACATTGCAAAATATTTCCTAACTTTGTATAATAATCTCGGTGATTATAATGAAGAAGAATAATAAATACCCTTTTGTTAATAACGTAAAAGAAATGAAAGATAATTTTAAAAAAATGATTGATTCTATGTCTGATGCTGACTTCCTAGACTTTATTGAATATATTAATTCTTGTGTAGATATTTTTAATGAAGATTTTGATGAAGATTACTGTGTTGGAGATGAAGGCTGGGAAGACGAAGCTGCTAAATTTTATGGATATAATCCTGATAAAATAAAAGATGATGATTCTTTACCTTTTTAAACTTCAAAATTTTTATATATTTTGAGGCTTTTTTATGATGCCTGTTTATTTTTTTATAATTTTTCTTCTAAAACAGGAATTTCCTATAATACAAAAAGAGGTAACATTTAGTTACCTTCTATACATAAAATTTTATATTATTGTTTTACATATACTGTTTTTGTATCATATGCAAGTTCTACATTTTCGCTTTCTAATATTTGCATTATTTTAAAATTTATTTCCTCTTTTTGTTTTAAAAAACTTCCATAATCTACTGAGTCTGTAAATGCATATATTAGCAAATTAATTGTATTATCTGTTATTTTGTCAAATTTTACTATTATTGAATCATCCATAACAGCTTCTTTTTCTTTAAGCATTGTTTTTATTTTTTCTTCTATTATTTTAACTTTATTTAATGGAGTTTCAAGCGTTATTCCAAGATTAATTTTGTATCTTCTCTTTTCAATTTTACTACAATTTATTAAAGATTCATTTGCAATAATTGAATTTGGTATATTTACTATAGAATTTTCAAAGGTACGTAATCTTGTACTTCTATAAGTTATATCTTCTACTGTACCTTCGTAGTCTTTAAACTGAATCCAATCTCCAACTTTAAATGGTTTATCTGTAAAAATTACAAATCCTCCAAGTAAGTCTTTTGCTAAATTTTGTGCTGCAAGTGTTATTACAACACTGCTTATTCCAAGACCTGTAACTAATCCACTTAAATCATATCCTAATTCTAATACAGCTATAAATGTTGCAACTATATAAACCAAACCTCTTATAATTTTCACAACAAAAGTTGATATTCCGTCGCCTTCATCTTCATCGTTATTACTAAATTTTCTAAATGTATCCATTGTTATAGCTTCTGCTATAATTCTTGCAACCGAATATATTACTAAAACTTTAAATACCTTTGTAATATAGCCCAAAATTGTTGTAGATATTAGTAATGGTCTTTTTAAGAAGATTATTGCTATATAAATCCCTATTAAATTCACTAATTTTCTTGTTGTATTATACAAAGCACTTTTTCTTCTATCTGCTTTTTTTATTTTTTTTCTTAATAGTTTTGTTGTAACATTTGCAATTCCTGTACTAAAAATTCTAAAAAATACCGTTATTCCTATTGCTATAATTATATCAATTACAGTTTCTACAGTAAAATTACTAAAATAACTTACAATTTTATTAAATTCGTTCATTGTACTTTTCTCCTTTTTTATAATTTGTTTATTTCACTTCGTGCCAATTCATCACATCTATTATTTAGTTCATTATCACTGTGTCCTTTTACCTTTACAAATTCCACGTTATACTTTTTTACTAAAGTATATAGTTCTTCCCATAATTCTTTATTTTTTACAGGTCCTTTGGTTGAGGTTTTCCAATTATTCTTTTTCCAATTATAAATCCATCCTTGATTAAAACAATTAACTACATATGCACTATCACTATAAACTGTTGCTTTGCATTCATTTTTTAAACATTTTAGTGCCTCTATTACTGCTGTAATTTCCATTATATTATTTGTAGTATTCTTGTTTCCACCAGATATTTCTTTTTTGTTTTCTCCATATATTAGCACTGCTCCCCAGCCTCCTGGACCGGGGTTTCCTGAGCATGCTCCATCCGTATATATTGTTACACTTACCATAAAAACTCCCTAATATTGATATTTTTTTTATTTTGTGATATTATACCAATAATTATTTTATATTACAAGATATTTTTTGAAAGGAGTTTTTTTATGGCAAATGTTTTAGGTATTATTGCTGAATACAATCCTTTCCATAATGGACATTTATACCACTTACAAAAGTCTAAAAAAATGACAAATTCTGAATATACAATATGCGTTATGAGTGGTAACTTTGTTCAAAGAGGCGATACTTCTCTTATAGATAAATGGACAAAAACTAAAATGGCATTAGATAATGGTATAGATTTAGTTATAGAATTGCCAACTTTATATGCAACATCTAGTTCTGAAAATTTTGCCCTTGGTGCAATTAAAATTCTAAATGAACTAAAAATTGTTGATTTTTTGTCTTTTGGCTCTGAAAATTGTGAAATAGATGTACTTAATAACATAGCTAATGTGCTATATGAAGAACCTAAACAATTTACAGCATTACTTTCTCATGAATTAAGTAAAGGTCTTTCTTTTCCTAAAGCTCGTGAAAATGCTCTTTTAATGTATTTAAATAATATTCAAAAATATTCAAATATCTTAAATCAATCTAATAATATTTTAGGTATAGAATATTTAAAAGCCTTAAAGAAAACAAAATCTCATATAATTCCCGTATCTGTAAAAAGGGAAAAAGTTTATTATAATAGTCACAATGTTGTTGACGAATATGCAAGTGCAACAGCAATAAGAGAATTATTAAAACATAATGCTTATGATGAAATAAGATGTGTAATGCCAGATAATTCTTATATGCTTTTAACAAGTAGTCTTGAAGCAGGAAACTATATAACTACATTACAAACTTTTGAAAGAGAAATTTTATATAAATTAAGAATTATGAAAACATCTGAAATTGCTGAAATTCCAGATGTTAGCGAAGGTTTAGAATTTGCCTTAAAAACTGCAAGTAATTCTTGCAATACTTTAATAGATTTAATTTCTACTGTAAAGTCTAAAAGATATACTCAAACTAGAATTCAAAGAATATTACTGTATATTTTACTTAATATTACTAAACACGATATGGAAATTTCTAAAAAGGTTACTCCTTATATTAGGGTTTTAGGTTGTAACGAAAAAGGAAAACGTATGTTATCTGCAATAGCAAGTCAAAATAAAAAAGTACAATTAATAACCTCTGTAAAAAAATATATGGAAAATTCTAAAAACAACAATTTAAAATTAATGTTAGAAAAAGATATTTTATCTACTAATATTTATACCTTAGGTTTTAAAAATAAATCTCAAGCTAATTTAGATTATACACAAAAATTGATTACATTATAAAAAGCCCTTGTCTAAGGGCTTTTTCTTAGTAATTTTTATAAATACTTTCATAAATTCTATTTTGTATTATTCCAACACTTATAGAACCATTTCCTCCGGCTCCTCCATTATTCATTTTACCACCATTTGCCATTATAGAACCAGATTCAATATATTCTTTTTTGCAGAAAATATTAATTGAACCTGCACCTGAGCTTCCTCCACTTGCAATATTATCATCTGACGAACCTTGTCCGGCCATTACTTCCATTTGCTTCAATTATATTATTATTATTTATAGTTTCTCCATATATAATCAATAATCCTCCTGTACCATTTGCTCCGGCAAAAGTAGAATTTGAGTATGTGGATTCACTTTTCATTCCATAGCCACCCGGATTTCCTGCTCCGCCTCCAGCTCCATAATTTGAGCTATACGCAGATATTCCTTTTCCTCCGGCTCCGCCATTTTCTACTCCTTTTTGCCCTTGTGCATCATACCTTACACAAATTGCCCCTCCGGCAGAACCTCCTGAATATGAAGTTCCATTTGTTCCTGCACCTGAAACTCTAGAACCACTTCCTCCAGAAAATCTTTTAGCAGCTCCTGAGCCTCCTCCTCCAGTTTTTCTATTTTCACCATTTTTTCCAGGTTTTCCAGCTATCATTGTTCCTGTAGAAATTTGAGCTTCTCCTCCTAAAGCTCCTTCTTTTGGAACATATTCATAGCTTTCATCTGAGTTTTTCCATAAATAAACATTTTGACCTTCTGCAATTGCACCTCTTGCAGTCATACTTATTTTTCCATTATTAGTTATTGTACCAGTACAATATACTAACATTCCCTTTGGTCCTCCATAGCCTTTGTCGTTTTTACATGAAGTTAAAGTAACATTTTCAGATATTGTCAAATTTCCTTTTACTTTTAAAACAACCATATTTTTTGCAGAATCCGTTGATGAGGTTGCACAGTCTTTAGTTGAATCTCCAAACTCGTATACTTTATTATTTAATGTAGCACCATCAACTTGTGAAGTTCCGTCTAATATTAAATCTCCTGAATTTACAATAACATCCAATGAATATAACTCATCATTAATATTAATTTCATTTATCCCATTATCATTTATCTTTTTAACTGCTTCTATTATGCTATTAGGTTCAAAATTATTATCTTCTATTAACTTTTGATCTATTATTCCTAATTTATCATTTACCGTAAAAGCATATCCCTTATAATTAATTATTGCATTTGAATTTTCATAATAAATTCCTTCTATATTATCCTTTTCCTCTAGTCTTTCACAGTCAGTCACAATAGTGTTTCTTTTTTCTTCTGAATTTACACTTGCTTTTACATCTAATAGCATTAGCTGTAGACTTTCTTTTGCATCTGCTTGGTTAGTATTTTGTTTTGCTACTTGGGCTTTTTTTACAATTCCATTTTCACCTATTACCATATTTAAGGTTACACCGGCTAATATTAATAAAACAATTATTGTTATTATTAGAGCAATTAAGGTTATACCAACATTCGAGTGTGTTACCTGTAGAGAGTGTGCGTCCTTAGTGCTATCCTCTCTACCTTCTTTTTCTATTTGCTGGAGTACAGAGGCATTCGCCTCTACTTCATTAAAGTATAGCTCTCTCTCTCTCTCTCTCTCTCTCTCTCTCTTACAGTATCAATGGTTTTAAAGTTTTTGTTCATTTTTTATATCTCCTTCTTTTGTTTTTCTTTAAGCAAACATTTCTGTTTACCTCTATAATTATATCATTTGAAATTTTAACCTATTTTTATTTTCTTGCTTTTGCAAGTCTTTTTATATATCTTACTTTTCTAAATATTTTTTCTGCTATTTTATATAGCTTATATGTTAATGGTTTAAATGGTATATATAGTTCTCCTATAAATTCTGTATATTCCGCTCCAAATCCTTTTTTAAATCTGTATAAACCATTGCTATTATCTGCAATTCCTGGTACTCCACGTAAATCGAACATATCGTCTCCACGTGCTATTGAAATTTTTATCATTTCCCAATATAGCAAATAATTTGGCATAACATTTCTATATTTATTACTACTTGCTCCATATAAGTACCAGGTTTTATTTCCGTACATTATTGGTATTACTCCTGAAATTGGTTTTCCTTCATAATATGCCATTAGTACTTTCATATGTTCTGGTCCAAGTTCATCATACATTTTTTCAAAGTATTCTAGTGGACGTATTATAAATCCATCTCTTGCTCCTGTTTCTATCATTATTTTATGAAAATCTTTTAAGTCTTCTCTTGTTCCATCTTTTACAGTAACACCTTTTCTAGTTGCTAAACGTACATTATATCTTGTTTTTGAATGAAATCCAGCAAATATTTCGTCTTCTGTTTTTCCTCTCATATCTAATCTAAATACATAACGTGGTTGTATTTCTTCGCTAAAGTCTTTTGCATCATCTTTAACTTTATATCCTAAAGTTTCAACTATGCTTCTAAATTCTTTATCATCGCTTTTTATATCTGGTTCTATCTTTACAACCATAGCTTTATATTTTTTTGCTAATAATTTTATTCCTTCTGTAAGTTGAGTTAAAACTTCTACATTATGAATATCACATACAGGTCCACGAGATGAATACATTAAATATCCAAAAATAGGAATTTTACGTATTAAAACACTTATAGATCCTATAATGTTTCCATTGCTATCTTCGGCTAAAACTACTTCATTTTTCCAAAAAGATTTAACTTTTCCCCATTCTAAAGATTGTTGAAAATTACATCTTTCGTGTCCCTCTAAAAATTTTTTATATAGTTCTTTGTCTTTTTCTTCTAAAATTCTCAATTTAAATCCTCCTACAATATAAGTCGACAGAAACGTCGATTACTACAATTTTAATTATTTTACACTAATAAGATGTTTTTTACAAGATAAAAATTTTTTTTGTTATACCTTTTTAAAATTTAATGACGGTCAATGACCGCCATTAAATCTATAAATTTTTTAAATCTATTTAAAACAATTATTTATTTTATCTTTTCCTTAAAGCTTTCTAAACTTGTATTTCTTGAAATACGTACACGTGGTAATTCGTATTTTTTTGCTCCTTTTTTTACTCTTCCTTCTTGTGTTGTAACTGCTAGTTTGTATCCTGCTTCTTTTACTGCTTTTATATTTTCATCATTATATTGTCCAAATGGATAGCAATATATATCGGCTCCACCTAAAATTTGACTTGATTGTTTCAAATCTTTTAATACATCATTATAACTCCAATTTAGCATACGGCCCTTTCCGTTTGCACCTGCTTCGTGCATATCGTCTGAATGAGATTCATATATTACATTTTTTCTTTCTTCATTATATCTATATCCATACCAACCTGTTATTACAAAACTTGTAGCATTTATATTATATTTATTTAAAACTGGTACTGCTAGTTCAAAAAATGATGGATCTGCATCATCTGCAGTTATTACAATACTTTTTTCTGGAAGTTCAGTTTCTCCATCTATATAATCTTCAACTTCTTCCCAAGAAGGAAAATAATAATCATTTTCAGATAAATATTTTATTTGTTTTTCAAAGTCTGATATTTCTATCCAGTTATTATCCTTACCTTTTCCTGTGTTTTTATCATAAAAGAAATGATACATTAAAATGGGTAATCCGTTTGAACTTAATTTATTACACACCTTTACATTTCTTGTAATTTCTGAATTATTTCCCGCTTCATCTTTTACACTATATTTTATTTCGTAATTTCCTACTTTATTTGCATCTACATTTCCATCAGTTTCTATTTTATCAGTAATGTCTCCATCAACGTTGTCCGTAGCACTTGCACCTTTTTCTTCATAATCTTCTCCGTATATTATAATTTCTTCGCTATTACCATTTAAGTTAATTTTTGGAGCTTCTGTATCTTCTACTTTAGTTTTAGATGAAGTTTCTACATTTTCCTCTTTTTTATGAGTTATTTTTATAAAAACACCACAAATTATAGCTATAATTAATATAGCTATAATTACTTTAAAAACATTTAATTTTTTCCCTTTTCTTTTCATTATAAAAAACTCCCTTTTAATATTGTTTTGCACTTAGTTTAATTATTAAATCCATATTATCATCTTTGGCTGCCTTATTTCTCCTTATTTTTCCGCATTTTTTACATTTAAACACTATTACATATCCTTTTTTACTATCTATATCAATTCCAACTGGTTCTAAATCTCCGTGGCATTCTTCTTGTCTATCTCCTGGATTTATATCTATATGTTTTGAATGTAAGCAATACGGACAATGGTTTCTACAAGAATATCCTAACTTTGTTACTTTTTTACCACAGTTTTCACATATAAATTCTTCATCTATTTCTGTAAATTTTCTTTGCATTTTTCTCTCCTAATATTTAAAATCTCCGCCACCTATAAATTCTCTAAGTAAAGAATTTGTAGGTACTAATTCATCTGGTATATCTTCAAAATATTTTAAAAATTCTCGTATTCTTTTTGCTTCTGAAAATTCTATGCTTCTATTATCTATAGCTTCTAATTGTGTAAGTGCATATTTTTTTAGTACACATATTTCATATATTAAAGATGTATTAAACATTGCATCTGCTTCTTCTTGGAATGGGAATATATTTTTTAATTCTCCTCTGTTTACAGAATCCCACATTTTTAGTGTGTGAATTGCAGAGTAGCTTCTAAAATTAGAATCTCTAACTATTCTTCTTATTAATCTTGAATCTGTTGTTGATATTCTATTAAATTCATCTATATTAAGTACTGTTAGTGCACTTATATATACTTTGAACTTTTTATTTCTTGGAATCTGTGCTGTTAGTCTATCATTTAAGCAGTGTATTCCTTCCATTACTATAATGTCATCTTTTCCTAATTTAACTTTATTTCCTTTATATTCTTTGCTTCCTGTTGTGAAATTAAATGTTGGCATTTCAACTTCTTCACCATTTAATAAACGTTCTATGTGTTCATTTAATAGTTTCATATCTACCGCTTCTATTGCCTCAAAATCATATTTTCCATCACTATCTAATGGAGTTTGCTCTCTTTCAACAAAGTAGTTATCAACAGATATAGTTACTGGTTTTAACCCATTTAATTGTAATTGAAGCCCTAATCTTTGTGCAAATGTTGTTTTTCCTGATGATGATGGTCCTGCAATTAATACCATTTTTACATCTTTTTTTTCTGCAATGCTATCTGCTATTCTTGATATTTTCTTTTCGTGTAATGCTTCATCTAGCATTACTATATCTTTAGCTTTTCCATCTCTTATTGCTTTATTTAATTTTGTTAATGTTTCTATATTTAATGCTTTATGAATTTTTCCATAATCTTCTAATGCTTGTAATAGTTTTTTGTTATCTATAAAATCAGGAACTTTTGTTATATCCTTTTTACTTGGATATCTTATTAAAAATCCATTACTATATTTTTGTATTTCATAAATTTTCATATAACCCGTTGAAATTGGCATAACTCCATAAAAGTAATTAAAATAATCTTCACAATAATATAATGAGAATTTTTTCTTACTTTTATTTTCTAACTGAAGTCTTCCTTTTACTGTATCTACATTTTTATAAATTTCTTCTGCCTCTTGTTTTGTAAATTGTTTTTTTATAATAGGAATATTTTTATCTACTATTTCTTGCATTTTTTTATGAACTTCTTCTAATAATTCATCTGTTATTTCCATATTTTTAATAGTACAAAACATAGAGTTGCTAAGTTGATATTCAACACCAACTTCGGCTTTTGGATATAATTCTTCAAAAGCTTTTGACATTACATATAAAAGTCCTCTTATATAAATTCTCATTCCATCTGCATTTGATATATCTAAAAGCTCTATTTTAGAATCCATTTTTATTTCATGGTTTAATGATTTTATTTCATTATTACATATACATGCAATTGTATTTCTCGTACATTCTTCTTTCAAAACCTCTATTACTCTTTCTGGTTTTTCAATTTCAATTTCTTTATCTTTATATTGTACTTTCATACTTTTCCTCCTTAAAGTTTGGCACATATTCTTCCTCATGCTTGCCTAAATCTTGCATATAGCCATTATTTAATCCTAACATATATATATGTTTTTCTATTTCTTTATATTCTTTTATATTTATTTTTCTATTTATTTTATCATCTTGTTTTGCTTTATATGTTGGAAAATATTGTGCCATAACACTAACATATGTATCTTTTCCTATATTTTCCAAGATATACTTTAACACATTTTTTGTATTTTGCATATAGTTTGGCAATATTAAATGTCTTATAACTACACCTTTTTGTATTATTCCATTTTCATTAAATACAGGATTTCCAACTTGACTTATCATTTCTTTTATTGCTTTAGCTGTAATTTCAAAGTAGTTTTCTATTCCAGAATATTTTTTTGCTATTTCATTGTTATAATACTTAAAATCTGGTAAATATACATCTATATAACCTTTTAACATTTTTATTGTTTCAACATTTTCATAACCGTTTGTATTATATATTATAGGTATTTTTAAGCCTTTTTCTTTAGCAATTTTTATTGCTTCTATTATATGATAAACATACATTGTTGGGGTAACTAAATTAATATTATTTACTCCTTTTTCTTGTTGTTTAATAAATATATCTGCAAGTTCTTCTATTGATATTTCTTTTCCATAACCTTCACCACTTATTTCATAGTTTTGACAAAACTTGCAAGCTAAATTACAGTTAGAAAAAAATATTGTTCCAGAACCGTTTTTTCCACTTATACAAGGTTCTTCAAACTCATGTACTGATGCTAATGCTATTTTTACATTTTTTCCAGCTTTACATCTACCAATTTTTCCTTCTAATCTATTTACTTTACATTTGTGTGGACAAAGTTTACAACTTTTTAAACCTTCTAGCATTTTATTTCTCCATTTTTATTTTTCACAAATATTATATACGTCTATGTTTACATTGTCAAAATTTATAAACTTCATTTATATGAATAAATCTTATTTTTTTAAAATTATAACTCGATACTTTTCTTTTATAAGAATCAAAAGTATGTGATGCGGTATAAATTTCATCTAACATTTCTATATTTTCTATGTTTACTACAATTAATGTGTGTGCAAATTTTATACCATCAAATGATAATTGAATTATATCTCCTATTTCTAAATTCTTTTGTTCTACTTTTTCACCTCTTGGTCCATTTAATTTATTAGATATTAAAAATTTATAAAATTCATTTACACCTGTCCACGATGCTGAACGATTATTTAAACTACTATAATACCAACCATTATTTTTATTATAATTCATTTCTTTTGAACCAGCATACACACATTGTGAAATAAAATTTGTACAATCTCCTCCTAAATCATCGAAATTATAATATTTAGAATTTCTATCATAAGCCCATTTCTGAGCATATCTTATAGTTAAATTTCTTTTATATTCTTTTTTCTTCATAGAAAAACCTCCTATATAAATATAGAAGGTTTTCATATTTTTATCACATTTATTATTTTTTATCTTTCTTCATTTTCTTTTTGTTCTTTTACTTGTTCATATTGATTTTGTATAGTTTCATATATTTTTTTCAATTGGTTCTGTGTTTTATCTTTTCCATCTTTATTTTTAGAAAAATCTATAGTATTTTCGCTTTGTAAATATTCTTTATCATCGGTTTTCAACTGTTTTGCACTAATATTAACATATTTATCATCGATGTTTCCTATTGTTGCTATTATAACACTATTTTTTTTATCTACAATAGAATACATATTATCAATTCTTTCTTGTTCTGTAATGTAATCTTTTGCTTTTGTTTTTTCTTTATAATCAGCAACATATTTACTGTTCAAATCTATTGTCATAAATTGAGGTCTACTTTTTATATATCCAATATCTTCTTTTTCAATATTATAATCATACTCTTTTAAAATATCTTCAACACCAATTTCATCTTTCTTTGATTCAACTGATGGTGTAACTTCAACTTTATTTTTTTCATAAAAATTCTTTCTTTTATCTTCAGTATTTTTTTGTTCCTCAACCTTTATATTATTTTCTTTAGGTGCTTCTAACAATTTAACACCTTTAGCACCTGCTGTAATTCCTAAAGCAGCTGTAATTGCTATCCAAGTTGCTTTTCTACGACATTTCCTTTTTTCTTTTTTTATTATGCTTTTTCTTTCTTCTCTGGTTAATTCTTTACCATTTTCTTCTTTTTTTATCTTCTCCTCGTTAACTTTTCTTCTAATTATTGGAGCCCATATAGAATATTGAGATTTTTTTATTTTCATAATATAACAAATCCTTCCTTAGTTTTTTTAATATCTTATGTATAAAACACTAACTATAAAATATTTATATCATAAACTGAAATATTTTACAATAATTTCAAAAGATTTTAATTTTTTTTAATATTTCTATTGACAGAATATAAAAAATCTAGTATACTAATTTTCGTCGAAGGAAATGCTCCCTTAGCTCAGTTGGTCAGAGCAACCGGCTCATAACCGGTGGGTCCAAGGTTCGAATCCTTGAGGGAGCACCATTTAATTTTATATTTGGGTAGGTGGCCGAGTGGCTAAAGGCGGCAGACTGTAAATCTGTTCTCATTTGAGTACGATGGTTCGAATCCATCCCTGCCCACCATGAAAAGCATAGCAAAAGCTATGCTTTTTTTGTATACTATTGACTTTCTCAATAAATTTGATTATAATAAAAATAGGAAATGGAGAATCCACAAACGTGGTTTGCCAGTTATATATGTAAAAAAACACACCTAACCGTCAAGTACAGATGTGTTTTTTTATTGTCTATTTGCTTAAAATTATAACCAGTATAATTAAGGCAAATACTATAATAGTTTCGACAACTATAACAAATAAAAGTAAGTATATTATTTCTAATAAAACAACTTCTATCATAGTACCACCTCCTCACTCACAACATAAGTTGTAGATTAAAAGTGGCAAACCACATCTGCTTATTTCCATTTCCTATGTCAGCTAGTATAACATATATTATTTAATAAATCAATAGAAAAGAAACAAACTTTCGTAGGAATTATGTAATAAAACTACTTGATTCTTATTATATAATTTGGTAATCTATATGTAACTTGATTGATATTTGCATCAATCGTTATGAGATCAAAAAAAGTTGTAGATAACTACTTCATTGGCGCAAAAAAAGCATAGCAAAAGCTATGCTTTTTTTGTACTTTAACGATGGATTCGAAAAAGATAATTATACTATTTATCTAACATTGTATATATATGTATTTCCATTTGCTTTTATAGTCGCTTTTATCGGTTTATTATCATTTTCAACTTCAATTGGAACTTCTGCTATGAATCTATATTTTAAACTTTTCAAAGGTTCTATATTATATAAATTAGGATAATTTTCTAATTCATTACCACTAGCATCTTCTGTTGCTAACATACATGTATATTCAAAATTATTATCATATTTTATCTTTACAGATATTAAACTATCTTGTTTTACTGCACTAGATTGTAAATTTTTAACATTCATTGTTAACTCAAAATACTTTTGACTATCATCTTTTCCCTGTAAATAAGTATAATAACCTGTAGGATTTGTTGGAATTATATCCTTTGAAAAAGATGTTCCTATTATATTAAATTCGCAAAAATTATCTATTGTTATTTTATCTGAATTAGTTATCTCTATCTCTTTGTTTTGTGAATTGTTGTCTACCTTACTTATACTAGAATCTTTACTATTGTTTTCTAAATTTGATACTGTATCTTTAACACTATTTGATTTTTTATTGATTATAAATCCAACAATAGTAATTATTATAATAGCAATAATTACTAAACTCCCTATTATAATTTTTACTTTATTTTTATTATTTTTTTCCATCATAACTCCTCCTATTTTATTTACTATGATTACTTTTTTCTTTTATTTCCATCTGCTTAATTCCTGTAATTGCGTATATTGCAGATGATATTATTAGGCATCCACCCAATGAAGCATATCCACTAAAATAATTAGCATTAATAATATAATTGTATGCATCTCCTCCAACATAAGCATTAACACTTTTATATTGATATGTTTCATTGTTTTTATAATTAAACATCTTATTAAATGCCATATAAATACAAGCAATTGCTAAAATCAATAAAATTCCAGCTATTAAGAACATACTCTGCATTAATTTCTTTTTAGTCATTTAAACACCTCCTTATTTTATTTTTTAGTATTATTTGCTATGTTTTGTAGCAATTGTATTATTTCTCCTAAAGCATATATAAAAATAGAACTAATTATACTTACTACTACTGGCAAAACATATAATTCTTCTACATCCATATTGAACAAAACCAAGCTTGCAAATACTCCTACAATAACAAAAATTATTGAAAAAAATTTCATAAAACTTGCAACATTATTTTCATCTTTTTTTACTTTTTTCATACTTTTTCCCCTTTCTTTTATTTTCAAAGACATTATAAATCATTTGCAATTATTTTGCAATATATTTTGAGTGCATATTTTTATTACTTTTGAATATAAAATAATTGCATAGGAGTGTGAAAATATGAAAAAATTAAAAATACCTGAAAATCATAGTGGAATAACAAAGACTCTAAGACTTCCTGAGGATATTGTGGACAATATTCAAGAAATTGCTGATAAAAAAAATTTATCTTTTAACAAGGTGATTATCGAATTTTTAAAATTCGGCCTTGAAAATTTTGAAGATGATGAAGAAAAAATATAAAACTATAATTTTTCACTTAAATAACTTCTCTGGTAAAGTTATTTAAGTAATGATTTATAAAAATGTCAATATATACTGAAAGCTCTAGAAGAAAATAAAGAAACAAAAAATGTAATAATAAATTTAAACTTTATGAAAGAACTATATAAAAATAACAACACATTTTTTTCAAAAAGTAGAATGTGCTGTTATTTTTAGTCCTTATTTATAATTGAAAATACATATAATACATATTGACTATGTATTATATGTATTTTCTAACTCTTTGTTGGTTTATAACTTTTTTTGTAATTCTTGTAATCCGCTTCTTTGTAAGTTTTCCATAATTTCTATGCACTTTTTAATTCTAAGCGTAATTTATCAGCTATCATTGCAATAAATTCTGAATTTGTTGGCTTTCCTTTTGATGCTGATACTGTGTATCCGAAGATATTTTCTACTGCTTCTTGTTGGCCTCTTCCCCATGCTACTTCTATTGCATGACGTATTGCTCTTTCTACTCTACTTGGTGTTGTTTTGAATTTTTGTGCTATTTGTGGATATAAACATTTTGTTATTTGATTTATTACATCTATGTCTTCTACTACCATCATTATTGCTTCTCTTAAATATTGATATCCTTTTATGTGTGCTGGTACACCAATTTCATGTATTAAGTTGGTTACTAAGGCTTCTAAATTTGTTTCAGAATTAGTTTGTTTTTTAGATATTTCTATGTATTTGGGCTTAGATGGTTTTTCTAGTAAATTGTTACTAGTTACTTGCTCTGGATTGTAAAATTTTATTTCTTTTATTCTTTTTATTAATAATTTTATATCAAATGGTTTTACAACATAGTATTCTGCTCCAAGTAATGTTGCTTTTTGTGTTATTTTATCTTGCCCAACTGCTGAAAGCATTATACACATAGGTCTTTTTACCATATTTGCTTCGTTTATTTTTTCTAATACTCCTAATCCATCTACATGAGGCATAATTACATCTAATAAACAAATATCAGGATGAGTTCCTTGTATCATTTTGAATGCTTCTTCACCATCCCTTGCAATTCCTATTACACTCATATCCTCTTCATCTTCTAAGTATCTTGATAAGGTGTTTGCAAATTCTGTATTATCATCTGCAATTAACACTGTGATTTTATCTTTCATTGTAAATCTCCTCTCACTTTATTATTTATTACAGTGAAAATTATAGCCTCTTCGCATACAAAATACAAGTAGTTTTTTGAAATTTTTTCCAATTTTCCTTGTTTTGTGCAAAATATCAACGAATTTTTCGTATTAGCTTTTTCGACATAATTCGACTTTCTATAACTTTAAACCTTGATTTTTCGCTGTTTTTACATATTTCTTGTTTCGAATTTTCATCTACTTCTGCTATAATTTTTATGTTTTCTCCATATTCTTTTCCAATTATCGAAATACCTGTTTTTTCGCAATAATACTTAAAAATTTCATAGTTTTTATAATCTAATGTAACTTCCATTTCATAGCCCATTTCCATTTCTAGTAAATTGTTTTCTAAAATTGCTTTATTGGTTGCTTCTGAATAACTTCTTACTAATCCACCTGTTCCTAAAAGGATTCCACCAAAATATCGTGTAACTACTACTATCACATTTCCAATGTTATTTCCTCTTAAAATATCTAAAATTGGCATTCCCGCTGTTCCACTTGGTTCTCCATCGTCACTGCTTCTTTCTAGTATATTTTCATCTTCCAATATTCTATATGCAAAACAGTTGTGTTTGGCATCGTAATATTTCTTTTTTATTTGTTTTAGCTTTTCTTCCGCTTCTTGTGTAGATTTTACATAAATTATATTTGCTATGAATTTTGATTTTTTTTCAACAATATATGTTTCTAAATTTTTTTCAATTATTTTCACATTTTGCTCCTTTATTTCGGGTCGACAGAGGCGTCGACCCCCTACAATGTTTGACGTTATTTTGTGTTATATCACAATTTTTAAATTACGGGTCGTCGAGGACGCCGACCCCTACAATGTTTAACATTATTTTTAATTGTTCTTTCCTGCTGTATAACCTGTAGAATATGCTATTTGTAGATTAAATCCTCCTGTATATGCATCTACATCTATTATTTCTCCTGCAAAATAAAGCCCTTGTATTATTTTAGATTCCATTGTTTTTGGATTTATTTCTTTTGTGCTTATTCCTCCAGAAGTTATTATTGCTTCTTCTATAGGTCTAAATCCTGATATTGTTATTTCAAAGTGTTTTAATATTTGTATTAGTTTCATTCTTTCTTTTTTTGTTATTTCATTTACCTTTTTGTTTTCATCTATTTCTGAAAGTTCAATTACAGTATCTATCATCTTTTTAGGCAATAAGTCGTTTAGGCTATTTTTAAAAGATTTATTTTTTTCTTTTTCAAAATCTCTTAATATTCTTAAATTAAGCTTTTCTTCATCTAATGCTGGTTTTAAATCTATAATTAATTTTATTGTTCCATTATTCAATAGTTCATCTACATTTTTATATCTTAATAAATGCGCTGAACTGCTTAATATTGTTGGCCCTGAAACACCAAAATGCGTAAATAGAAGTTCTCCAAAGTCTTCGTATATAGTTTTATTTTTAGAGCTATCTATTAGCTTCATTTTTACATTTCTTAATGACAAACCTTGCATTTGTTTGCAAATTTTTAAATTTCTTCCATTTGTTTGCAATGGTACAAGTGAGGGTCTTATTCTTATAATGTTATGTCCTAAATCTTCTGCAAGTTTATATCCATCTCCTGTTGAACCTGTTGCAGAATAGCTTTTTCCTCCTGTTGCTAGAATAACTTTGTCTGCTTTAAAAGTTTTATTTAGTCCATCTTTTTCAAAAGTTACTCCTGTAACTTTTTCATTTTCAATATTTATTTTTTTTACATTTGCTTTTGTTATTACCTTTACATTATTTTTTTCCATTTCCTTCTCAAAAGCATTTAATACATCTAAAGATTTATCTGAAACCGGAAATATTCTATTTCCTCTTTCTTCTTTTGTTTTTACACCATTGTTTTTAAGCATTTGTATAATATCTTCGTTTGTAAAATTTTGAAAACAACTATATAAGAATTTTCCATTTCCTGGTGTATTTTTTATAAAATCATCCATGCTTAAAGAAGATGTAATATTACATCTTCCTTTTCCTGTAATTAATAATTTTCGTCCACATGAATTCATTTTTTCTAATATAATTACATTATTATTTTCTTTTGCTGCTGTTATAGCAGACACCATGCCTGCAGGCCCACCGCCTATTACAATTACATCCATTATTTTTCCTCTTTCATATATGAAATTGCTTTTAATACTCCTAATTTACCATATTCATATGTAAGCGCACCTTGTTGGAAAGCAAGGTATGGCTCACGTATTGGTCCATCGCAAGAAAGTTCTATTGAAGAACCTTGGGTAAAACATCCTGCTGCCATTATTACTTTATCTGTATACCCTGGCATATCCCATGGTTCTGGTACAGAATTTGAATCTACTGGAGAACCCATTTGTATTCCTTGACAGTATTTTACTAAATCTTGTGCATTTCCAAACTCTATTGTTTGTACTATATCTGCTCTGCTTTCGTTAAATCTTGGTTCTGTTTTATAGCCTAATTCTTCTAACATTTTGCTTGCAAATACAGCTGTTTTTAAACTACTTGCTACAACACTTGGTGCAAAAAATAGTCCTTGTAAAATACTTTTATTTATTCCTAAAGTTGGTCCTACTTCTCTTCCTTCTCCTGGTGCTGTTAATCTTTCTGCAGCTAAATTTACAAGTTCTTTCTTTCCTGCAATA
Organism: uncultured Clostridium sp.; assembly: GCA_902461935.1. Lineage (GTDB taxonomy): Bacteria > Bacillota > Clostridia > TANB77 > CAG-508 > Merdicola. The sequence goes on from CABPZP010000001.1 coordinate 91,216, forward strand.
TATGCACCATTTGGAGCAAGTCCACCTCCTAAATTTTTTATTAGTGAACCTACCATTACGTCTGCTCCAACTTCTGTTGGTTCTTTTTCTCCTACAAACTCACAGTAGCAATTATCTACCATTATTATTACATCTTTGTCTACTTCTCTAATTGCTTTTATTACTTTTTCAACTTTTTCTATGCTTATACTTTTTCTATTTGCATATCCTTTTGAACGTTGTATTTCTATTAATTTTATTTTTTTATTTTTTAATGTGTTTTGTATTTCTTCATAATTAAAATCGTTATCTATTAATTCTATTTTTTCAAAATTTATTCCATATGATTTTAAGGAACTTTTATTTTCTACTATTCCAATTACTTCATCTAAGGTATCGTAAGGTTTTCCATTTATACTAAGCATTGTATCTCCTGGGCGTAAAAACGCAAATAAAGCAACGGTTAAGGCATGCGTTCCAGAAATAAATTGGCTTCTAACCAAAGCATCTTCAGCTCCTAATACTTGTGCAAATACTTTTTCTATTGTATCTCTTCCTATATCATCGTAACCATATCCGGTTGTACTTCCAAAATGCACTTCTGAAATTTTATTATCTTGAAAGGCTTTTAAAACTTTTAAACTATTTCTCTCACAATTTTCTTCTATTTGCTCAAATTGTGGTTTTATTTCTTTTTCAACTTTTTTTGATAATTCTATTACACTTTCCTTTATCCCAAATTTTTCTAACATTTTTTTCCTCCTAAAATAAATTTTATATAATATTTTAGGCTGGATTTTTCCAGCCTTTTATCTATCTTTTGTATAATTAAATTTCTTATATCCGTAAGTATATTTATAATATTCTCCTACAAAATCTACTTCATTATTATTTAAGGTATATGTTGGTTCTATTATTACTTGTCCATCTTCGTTTATTGAACCCCATTTTCCGTCTTTTTTTATACCTGCAAATCCATATGAATTTTGTTCTGTTACCTCATCATATATATAGTCTACAATAACATTTCCATTAGAATCTACAAATCCCCATTTTCCATCTTTTACATCTGAAAAAATCTTATTTTGTGATAAAATTTCTTTATTACTTTTTTCTTCTCCATTTGAATTAAAATATTTTTGTTCTTTATTAGAATATATTCTAATATAATTCTTTTCTACAAAAATATTTGCATTACTCATTTTGTTTAGTTCTTTCATTTCGTTATTGAATAATGTTATTGTATTAGTATTTATTTCTACAGCATCTATTAAATTTGTATCTTCAATTTTTTCTATTGTATCATATTTTGTATCTAAAATAACGTCTCCTTTGTTATCTATTATTCCATTTTTTCCATTTTGTCCACTTACAACAAAGTAGTTATTTCCTAAATATCCTATATAAAAATAATTATTTGAAATTATACTGTTGTTATTTTCATCTAATACACCATATTTATTTTCATCGTTTATAGTTATTTTATAGTTTGTATTTTCTACATTGTAAACACTTTTATATTTTTGGTCTTCAATTTTTTCTCCAGATGTATTAAAAATAGTTTGTTCTTCATTTTTTAATGCATAAATGTATATACCTTCAATATCTATTTCATCATATAAACATGAAATTAATGTTTCACCATTTAATTTTACAATTCCATATTTTCCATCTTTTTTTACTATAAATAATTGATTTAAATTGTCATATTCAATATTGTCATATTCATTATTTATTATTGTATTTTCATCTTCTATAACTCCGTATTTATTATCCTTTTCATAAATTAAATAAAATTTATCTTTATCTTCATAGTCTACTATACGTTTTATATCTTGGTACTCGCTTTTTGTTTCTATATTTGTTTTATAATTTATATATTTATACATGGTTCCTTTATCTGTATCATTTCCAACTATATATCCACTATATCTATAAGCATTTTCGGCTTCATAGTATTCATCAACTTTTATTTCCTTGTATTGTATTGGAAGAATGTTTTTTCCTAAAATACTAATAACTCCATATTTTCCATCTTTTTCTACTAGTAGTTCTCCTTCTTTATATGGCAGATTACTAATATTATTATAAATTGCTTTAGTTATCTTTTTTCCATCAAAATTTATTATTCCGTATTTTCCATTTTCTTTGTATTTTAAAACACTTTTTTCATATGGAATTTCTGTTGCCAATTCTTTTAATTGAATAGCTGAAACTTCTTCGAAATTTTTAAACTTTTCTTCTCCCTTTGCATTTACTATTTTGGTTTCATTCTCATTTGAACAAATAAATACATCTTTTGTTGGATTTGGTATTTGTATGTTATTATAATTAGGTTCAATAACAACATTTCCTTTGTTATCTATTACTCCCATTTTCTCATTTTCAACAATAGGTAAATATGTCCATACATCTATTTTTTCTAACTCATAATCACTACTTTTTCCTTTTGCATGTTTATATACAATTGTTCCTGCAATTACTAATATAATAATACTAATAATAATTGCACAAATAATCACTTTTTTATTCTTTTTCATAAAATCACTCATTTCTTATCTATTGTTCCCCTTAAATACACAAATATTATATATTTTATGCAAATTGATGTCAACAAAAAGTTTACAAAATGATATATCTTTAATTAATAAGAAAAAGGCGGCCAAAGGTCGCCCAACAAATAAAACTTTTTTGTTTTTATTTGTTTTTCTTCTTAAACTCATAAAAAACAAGTAATACAAATATCAGTATTACCATTATTGTTCCAAATGAGACACCAGTTTCAAATGCTTTTTTTAAATACATCTTTTTAAGAAAAAATGCATTTTCTAATGTTTCTTCGCTTTTTTTTAGAGCTGCTATGACAGCTCCCAAAATAGATGATTCAAACATAAAAAATAAAAAAAGCCATCTTTCCTTTAAAACAAAAAAAATATTTTGTTTCATTTTCTCTCCTTTTGTGTTAATTAACAACAGTTACATTTATATAATCTAGAGTTTATATGCTCTAGTTAATTAGGAATTGTATATAAAATGGTCTTTAACCATAGCTTTGCTATTATAATATTCTTTTTATTAAATTTCAAGAACTATATGAAAAAAATATTATTTATTTTGTAACTTTAGATAATTTGGCAACTTCCTTTTCGATTCCATTTTTTTATAGCATGCAAAAAAATCTCCACTTTTGGTGAAGATTTTTTCTCTGGTGCCTCGAACTGGAATCGAACCAGTGACACAAGGATTTTCAGTCCTTTGCTCTACCAACTGAGCTATCGAGGCTTATATACAAAAAAGTGTGATATTCACACTTTTTTTGTTGGCGACCTGGAACGGGCTCGAACCGTCGACCTCTAGCGTGACAGGCTAGCGTTCTAACCAACTGAACTACCAGGCCATATAATAAATGGTGGTCGCTACAGGGCTCGAACCTGTGACCCCCTGCTTGTAAGGCAGATGCTCTCCCAGCTGAGCTAAGCGACCGTGTCCCTTTGACGTGTTTTAGTATACAAGATATTTTTTATATTGTCAATACTTATTTTAAAATTTTTTTGTTTTTTTATAATTTTTTTATATCTTAAGAATTTAAATATTTGTTTTTTCTGACGTGGGCGGACTTAAGACGTCCACCCCTCTACAACAATTTAAATCAATTTTTTAATCTAAAATTGCGACACCAAGGTATAAAAAAGTGGCTTCGCCACCTGGGTCGTCGGGGACGCCGACCCCTACATCAAAAACAGGAATTTCCTATAATATAAAAAAAGAATGTAGATATTTCTACACTCTTAATATGAATTCATATTTATATATATTTATAAATTCTATTTTTTATTTACTAAATCTTTTAATGCTTTACCAGCTTTGAATACTGGAGCTTTTGATGCAGGTATTTTTATTTCTTCTTTAGTTTGTGGGTTTCTACCTTTTCTAGCAGCTCTCTTTCTTACTTCAAAAGAACCAAATCCGACTAATTGAACTTTGTCTCCTTTTACTAATGCTTCTGTTATTACATCAACTAATGCATTAACTGATGCTTCAGCATTTTTCTTTGTTTCTCCTGTTTTAGCAGCGATAGCTGCTATTAAATCAGCTTTGTTCATTTAAATTACCTCCTAAATTTTGTTATGTAGTGCCTCAAATAGCCTACTATACAAGATATTCGCCAATTTGTGATAAAATCCTTCTTTTTTTTTATTTTTTTGCTTAAAAATTCGTATAATCCCTACTTCTACAAGTTTTTTATATATTTTATGATATCCATTTTCTTTACTATCTATACTATTTTTTACTTTTAATTATATTAATTTTTTCTAAATCGTTAATTGTAAATATTCTTAAAATCCCTATATTTATAACATATATTATTATTGAAAAAACTATTATAATTAATATTGATACTTTATTATTAAAAAATCTTTGAATATAACTAAAGCTTGCATATGATACACTTCCCATAATTATAGTAGCTATTATAGGTTTTATTATACATTTATTTATTTCTATTTTGATTTTTGTTTTTATTCTTAAATCAATATATAAAATTAAAAATGCTGTAAAGTTACATATAACATTTCCTATTGCTGCTCCTTTTATTCCTATTTTAGGATTATTTAATAAAATTATATTACACATAAATTTTATTAAAATACCTATTCCATATGCTTTTGCTGGTTCATAAACTTTTCCAAGTCCTTGCATAGCACCACTTATTGTTTGCGAAATTATTGCAAATATTATGGAAAAAGAACTAATCTTTAGAATTTCTATTCCTTGATTTGCATTAGGAAATAATAAATCTAAAATTTGTTTTGCATATATATTCATTCCTATTGTACATGGCAATCCAATTAACATTCCTATTAAAAAGGAAAATGATATCTTATTTTTTATTTCTTCATTGTTTCCTTTTGCCTTTGCAGACGAAATTGCAGGTACTAAAGCTGTAGAAAATGCTATATTTAATGATAGCGGTAAAGCTATTAAAGTTTCTATTTTTCCAGATAAAATTCCATATTGTAATTTTGCATCTGAAATACTCATATAATTTTTTAAAAATCTCACTACTGTAACCGAATCAATATTTTTTGTAAGAGATGCCATTATAGCACTTAATGAAATTGGTATTGAAACTTTTAATATATTTTTTATTATTTTTACGATTCTTTCTTTTTTTATGTATTTGCTATTTCGAATTATATTTGCAAAATTTTTTCTGCAAATGTAATAATAGTACATTAAATATATAAATCCCAATATAGTTGCTAAACTAGTTGCTATTGTAGCACCTGCTGCCATACATTTAGTTGAGTTTTTAGATATATTAGCAATTATTTCTACAATTAATATTGTAAAAAAAGTTTTGCCAACTTGTTCTATAACTTGAGATTTAGCAGTTACTTTCATTATTTCCATTCCATTAAAATATCCTTTTAAAACAGATGCAACAGAAACAAAAAATATAGAAGGTGATAATGTTATTAATGTTATTTTTGCTTCTGGAATTTGTAATAATTTTTGTGAAATATATGTTGCTCCTAAACATAAAGTCAACGTTCCTATTAACCCTATTATTGAAAATGTTGCTAATGCAATCTTAAATATTCTATGACTTTCTTTAAAATCTCCCACTGCAACCTTTTCGGAAATTAACTTTGATATTGCATTTGGTACTCCTATTGAAGAAAGAGTTAATAGCATTGCATAAATTTGATAGCCACTAGCATATATAGCATTTCCACTGTCGCCAAACCCCTCTCTATTAACTAAATAAAGTGTATAAATTAATCCTAAAATTTTCACAATTCCTTGTGAAAACATTAAAACAAAAATGCCTCCAATAAAAGAATTCTTCTTTACTTTATTTTTCAAAATAAAAACCCCTTTTATTAACTTTATAAATGTTTATTATGCATTATTAAATAATAGAAGTTTTTTTGACATATTTGTTATTTCTTTTAATACGTAATGTTGCCAAGGAATTGGATAAATTTTATTATAATTATGTGTATTATTTATTATTAAATAATTTTTTGGTCGCCTTAGGACTCCGACCCCTACATCTAATAAAAATTAATATGTAGACATTCCTGCTTTTTTTGCCTATTTCACTTGATTTTTTAGGCTTTATATAATATAATAATAACGTAAATTTTATGTTAAGAAGATTAAATAGAAAGTGGTGTATACTTTTGAAATATATAGATAAATTTTTAAAATTTTTAAAAACTGATAGAAATACATTTTTAACCTATATTTTAACACTTGCTTCGGTTTATTTATTAGTAGATAGATTGTTAGAAATGTTATTTTTGTTTTTTACAGGTATTTCCGTTTCATATTGGGGACCTATTAAATATACTTTAGCTATGGCTTGTCCAATATTTGCTTTTTTATTTTCTGGAGCTTCATCTTTTGCAAAATCTGATAAAGCAAAATATTCTTTTGTATATTTATATGTTACTGCATTATATATTATAGGTATTTCTATGGTAACTCAATGGATTAATCAGCTTCTTTGGCTATTATTCTTATCTGTTCCTAATTACTTAGAAATTGTAACTTCTTCATACGAATTAATAAAACCAGCATTTACCGCTATTGCAATTTACTTGCCTTTAGTAACATTCTTTAGTGTAATAGAATTTACTTATATGAAAATTAATGATAGTAAAATGTTAAGAGATTCTATTTTAGACTATGGTGGTTTGAATTTATCTCCAAAACCTGAAGGCACAGGACCTTATACTTGTGAAATTGCATTATGTACAGATAAACATTCTGGAAAAGTCGTTAAAATACCAGAAAATAAACGTTTTGAATCTATGTTAGTTATAGGTGCTTCTGGAATGGGAAAAACCTCTTTAATATTTGAGCCTATGATTGCAAGAGACATTGAAAAGAAATTTTTCTTTAGAGAAGTATCAAAAGAAATGGGATTTACAGCTTTAAAAACTGGTCTTGCAATATTAAGAGCCCCATATGATAATAACTATTTAAATGATAACTTTTCACTTAACATGTTAGAACCTGTTGAAAGTAAATTAAAATTATATAAAGCTTATATGAAAAAATTAATAATTGGAGAAAATGGAAAAGAAATAATTTATAAAAATATAGGTATTTCATCTATGTCTCCAGACTTTGAAACAACATCACATATGATTAATGTTGCAGAAAACTTTGGAATGAATTACAACGTTATTGATCCTGCAAATAAAAATTCAATTGGTATGAATCCATTCGCTTTAGATAATGCTTCTCAAACAGCTATTGCTATTTCTTCTGTTTTAAAAGGTATGTATGCAACAAGCCATAAAGATGTTGATGAAGCATTTAAAGAAAATGTATCCAACCAAGCTATAGAGAATTTATCTATTTTACTAAAAGAAATGTATCCTCGTTTAAACGAAGGAAAATTACCAAACCTAGAAGACATGTTACACATGCTTACAAACTTTGATTTAGTTGAAGATATGTGTCGTAAAATGGAATATGATGAATTTTTATCACAAAAGTATAGTCTATTAATTAGCTATTTTAAAAAGAACTTTTATCATAACGGAAGTGCTAGACCAGAAACAGAAAAATATGTATATAGCGCTATAACTCAACTTGATAACCTGTTAAGAATACAAGGTGTTCGAAATATTTTATGTAATAGAACAAATAATATTAATTTTGACGATGCATTAGCAAATGGAGATATAACATTTGTATGTACACGTAGAGGAGATTTAGGAGCAACAGCTCATAAAGCATTTGGATTATTCTTTATTATATTAATGCAATATTCTGTTTTAAGAAGACCTGGAAATGAAAATAATAGAGTTCCAAATTATTTATATATAGATGAATTTCCAGACTTTATAGGAGAGTCTACTGAACCGCTATTTACCTTATACAGAAAATATCGTGTAGGAACTATTATATCAGCACAAAACTTAGACCAACTAAATTATAATAGTAACGGAAAATATAAACAAACAATTCTTTCAAACTGTGCTACAAAAGTTGTTTTTGGAGATGGAACTCCAGAAGATACTGCATGGTGGTCTAAAGAACTTGGAAATAAACGTAAATGGAAATTCGGAAATTCTTATGACACAGCAAAAGGAAAATACGATGATAAATTAAGTGGAATTGCTTGGGATTGGACAGCAAACTTCCAACCAGACAAAATTCGTGCTATGACTTTTAAAAACTGTGCATATGAAACAAAAACTGTTAATGGAAAATATGCAATTGGTGAAGGAAAACTAAATTTCTTAGAATCAAAATATAAAGAACCTCATAAAGGAAAAACTTATAACTTTACTAAATTTACAAATGGTGTAGAAAATTCCGTTACAGATGATCCTCGTGTTAATAAAAGCAAAAAATTCGACTTTAAAAACATAGATTTTAGCGATGTAGATAGAACAGATGAAATTGATCCAATTCAAATGAATACAACCGATTCAAGTTATTTATTTGATAATGAAGATGCAATTGTAGTGAATTTTAAAAGAAATAAAAAGGAAGAATAAAAAAGAGATTTTTAAAAAATCTCTTTTTTATTGAGTTATTTTCCATTCGTCAAATCTTAAATATACATTAACTGGTTCTATTTTATATTCTCCAGGTTCAAAAGTATCTATTTTATACCATTCTCTTGTTTTAGTTGTCACATTTTTATAATCATCAAATTTTTTAGTTGATTTATTATATTTACTTATTTTTAATGCTTTTTCACTCGAACTTCCACCACTATCGCTATATACATCACTATAAGCTTCTATTTTTATTCTTTTATTAGCCGAAAAAATTATATTATGTTTAAATTCACTTATTAATAAAACTCCTCCATATCCTTCATTTTTAATATTTCCATCAAATAAAACTTCCTTAGCCTTTGATATATCTTTGCATGTATAAATATTTTCACTTGTAAAATATCCTGATATAAATGTAATTGGTTCTACTGAGCTTATATTGCATTTTCCATCTTTGTTAATTTCATACTTCTTATCTTCAATTGTTAGTATAACTTTTTCCTCTTCTATCTCGTATGAATTCTCTTCTAGATTAATCCCATTAGCTACTAACTCATTTCTTAATATTTCAAAATCTAAATTTCCATTATTGTCTCTTGAAGCTAATATAGATAACTTTACTTTTTCATCTATATTTGAATCATTTGTCTTTTCTTTTGCTTGATTAGCTTTTCCAATTATTCCATTTTCTCCCATTATCATATTTAAGGTTACACCTGCTAATATTAATAGAACAATTATTGTTATTATTAGAGCAATTAAAGTAATGGCAGAATTTGAGGTTGAAGGTTTGATGTTGGAGATTAGAACATTTGATTTTATTTTACCGAATATTTTAATATTATTTTTCTCTTTTTGCGGGCGTACAGAGGCGTCCGCCCCTACATTGTTTGATTTTTTTATTCTATATATATTAGAATTACATTTATTTGTATAACATTCTTTAATTTTTAAATATTCTTGTATTTGTATTGTAGGGGTTGGCGTCCTCGACAACCCGTTTTTCTTAATTTTTGTTTTCTTTGTACAACAATTTGAGGCATTTATATAAATGTCTCTTTCCTTTATTTTATTGATGTTTTCTAAATTACAGTTATCTATACATACATTCCCAATGCTTTTAGCATTTTTTCTCATATGCTTTATATCTCCTTTTCTTTCGTTATTTTTTTGTAGGCACGTGCTTAAAGCTACGCGTGCCTACTTTTTTATATTTATTCATCTAATAATTTTAATTCTACATTTTGAACTTTATATTTATTCGTTTTTTCATCTAATTTAAATTCAAGTAATGTATCTTTTAATGTTTCTTTATTTTGACGTAAGTCTGTTGTAAAATATAAGTTTATCTTATCTATTTCTAATCCTTTTGTAACAATTACTTTAAATACTTCTGCTGTATGTCTTTCGTCTTCACAAATAAAAATTAATTGTGGCATAGTTAAAAATCCTGAATCCATTGGAATAAAATTATCGTAGAAATCTTTATACAATTTCATTTTATCTTCTAATTTTTTCTCCCAATCTTCTTCTCTTCTAACTGCTTCAAATAAGAAATATATAGATTTTTTATTTTTTGTTAACTTTATACTTCCTCCTGTTGCCTTAAATGTTTTTCCTAAAGTTTTTGCAGTAATTGCAGGTTTTACTGTGTATTCATCAAAAGCCTTTACCTTTCTTAAATATGCTATTATTGTTTGGTTTCCTGCAAGTCTTTTCTTTATCATTGCAACTGGTTTTGTATTATCTGTTGGTTGCCATTTACATTCAACCTCTTTAGAATTTAATAAGTATTTTCCCATTTTTTCTAAACAATATACTCTATAAATTCCCTTTCCTTCTGGTGAATTGAAATAATATCTTGTTAAAATTTTAGATTTTACTAATTGTTCTAATTTATTATTTAATTTGTCTTGAGATGCTGGTGCTGCTCCTTTTAATTCTAATAATTGAAATAATTGTCTTGAGGTTATAAATTCAAATTCATTAACTAAATCTAAAATTTTAAAATGGATATCTGATATATGTCCTATGTTTATTTTATGAATTATTTGATTCATTGAAACATATCCATCTTTTCCATCAAATGTTTTTATTTCTCCTTCTCTTATTGCAAAAGGTGAAATTTCAGCTTTTATTTCATTATCTTCAACCATGTGCTATGTGCCTCCTAAACTATAATTAATTTTATTTTCTTTTTTTCTGGTATAATATTTTTTATATAAACCTCTACATTTTGTCCATATTCTATGTTTTCTTTATATTCTGCCATTCCAACCAAATTTGGCTTTAGCTCTACAAATATACCATTATGATTTTTTTCTACTTCTCTAGCAATTCCTGTAACTCTAGTACCTTTTTCAAATAAAGATGCATTTTCTTCCCAAGTTCCAAGTAATTCTTTATATGAAAAAAATACTCGATTTTGCTCTCTATCTATAGATTTTACCACAACTTTAATGTTTTGTCCAATTTTAAAGCGCTCTGCAGGTGTTTTTATTCTTGCAACAGATGTATCTTCAATATGTAATAAGCCTACAATTCCATTTTCCAGTTCAACAAAGGTTCCATATGGTTGAATAGACTTAACTCTTCCTTCAACAATAGTTCCTTCTTTTAACTCTTTTTCTATTGGTATAAATTTTTTGCATTTCATTTGTATATTTCTCCTTTATCATTCGTTTTTACTATTATATATAAAAGAATATAAATTTTCAATATTTATAAAAAAATAAAACATATTGTTTTATATGTTTTATTTTAGTTTATTTTATATTGAGTGCTTACCTCTTCTTGAATAATTATGTTGTTTTTTATTTATTCTTTTATATCTTTGTTTATTTCTTTTATTAATCTTAACCTTTGCAAACATTTTTATTATTATTACTAACAGTATTATCGAAATTATAATTTTTATAATTGTAAATATTAAAATGTTTTTATTATTTTCTGTGGTTGTGTCTTCTTCTATTGTTTCTGCTGCCAATAAATTTGCCTTATATTCTTCGCCATTTACTTTATATGTAGCTGTTCCCACTACCTCATCTTTTTTTATAGGTATATTTCCTACATTTACATTTATTTCAGGTTTTACGTCTTTTTGATTTTTATCATCATCTTTATTTACAACAGAAATATCATTTTCTAGTTTAACTTTTAATTGTTTTGTATTACCCTCCGAATCTTTTATATTTACGGAAGTAATAGTTTCGCCCTTTTTCTTTATTGTTTGTAAATTATAATTATTATATCCATATTCAAATAAATTTATTGTATCTCTATTTCGTGCACTTTCTCCTGCAGGAGTAGTTTCTCCTTTTAAAACTACCGCAATCAAATCCATTCCATCTTTAGATGCAAGCGATACCATACAATTTTTTGCTTCTTTTGTATACCCTGTTTTTCCTCCTACACAATATTCGTAATAATATTTATCTCCTTTTATAATTAAACTATTATTGTTTGGGAAACTTCTTGTTTCACTATTAAGTTCAGTAGTTGGCAATGCATATTTTTCTGTTGAAATTATTTTTTTAAAGTTTTCATTTTTCACGCATTGTTTCATTATCATTGCTAGATCATATGCTGTTGTATAATGGTTTTCATTTTCTATTCCATTGGCATTAACAAAATTACTATTTTGGCAACCTAATTCTTTTGCTCTTTTATTCATTAATTCTGCAAAATGTTCCTGAGAACCTGCAACATACTCAGCAATAACATTTGCTGCTTCATTTGCAGAATGTATAAGTAAAACATTCAAAAGTTGTTCGATTGTAAATTGTTCTCCAACACGAATATCTGCTATAGCATAATTGGAAGGTATTCCATTTATCGCAGTACTACTTGCTGTTGCTACTTCATTTAAATCACATTTTTCTAAAGCTATTAAGGCTGTTAGTATTTTTGTTGTGCTTGCAGGTTCAAAAACTTCGTTTGCATTTTTTTCATATAATATAGTTCCTGTATTTGCTTCTATTAAAATTGCTCCTTCTGAATATATTTCTGGCTCATTATCTGCCAAAACAATTACAGAAAAAAGCATTATTGTTATAATAAATATTGTAATTACTTTTTCTAATATATTCAATTTCTTCACCTCATAAAAAGTTGTTAATATTTTACAATATATCATAGATATTTGCAATAAAAAAACTAAAGCAAATAAAAAAATGCTTCAGTTTTTTATAATCTTTATTAATTTTATACTACCAATCACTGCTCCAATCTGTTGATCCTGAATCCCAAGACGAGCTTGAGTCCCATGATGAGCTAGAATCCCAACTGCTTGAGCTACTGCTTGGTGCCTCATAGTAACTACTATCTCTAAAATCATCTATTCCATATGTGCTATAATAATAATTTGATTCATAGTAGTCTGAATCGTTGTCTTTTAAATCTTTTGGTACTGAATAAGCTCTTCCCCATCCACTGTAATCATCATACTCATACCATGATCCATTTTGATAATAGTAGTAGTCATTATCATATAAATAATATCCTCTTTTCGGTGCTAATACTGAAAAAATCCCCATTAAAATAATAATTAAAAAAGTAGCAATTATTATAATTATTGTTAATAGATCTCCTTTGTTAAAGATTCCTCGTTTTCTTCCTTGCTGTTTATTTAGATTATGTTGTTTTTGATTTATAATTTCCTCTTTTAATCTTATATAGAGTTCATTAACAGCATATGCTTCGTCTTTGCCTTCATACCTAACTGCTCTTGTTCCATCATCTTTATTTTTATATACAACTACATTTCCTGTTTGTTCATCTTTATAGATTCCAAAAGCTCTTTTTTCTGTATAATTTTTACCTATAAAAAATCTTGTTATATTTTCATCTGGTAAATTATGGGCAACATACCATTGTTTTAATTCTTCTATTGTTTTTGGTGCTTCATTTGCATTTCTTTGTAAATGGCTGTTTACAGCTCCACAATTTGAGCAACGTTCATCTGTATCATTTATATAAGCACCACAATAATCACATTTTATTTTCATGTTTTATCCCCTTGTGTATTTTATTCCAATTATTCTTCAACAGCATCTTCTACTATGTTTTCTTCAACTGTTTTATCTTCTTCTACAACTGGTATACTATTTCCAAAAGAAAATACTCTTTTTTCTGCTTTTGCTTTTTCTTCAAATTTTTTATCAAATTCAGCTTTAGCTGTATCTAAAGATTCTTGCATCGCTGTAAACATTTCTTCTACATCTTGTTTTGTAAAATCATATACACTACTTCTAGACATTGGTTCTAGAATTTGAATATCATGCATTACTTTATTAACTCTTTTACCTGCGTTCTCCATAAATTTTTGTCTTTTTTCTTCATTTATTTCCATTTCATTTTCCCCCTAAAAAGTTATATTTTTACAATAATTTTATATCACAAATGATTTTTTTGTGCAAGAAGATTTTTCTTATTTTTTCTTTATTTTATTAATCTTCCAATAAAAATTCTTTTATATTACTTGCTGCATTTCTTCCTGAACGTGCTGCAAATGCTACTGTTGATTTTGTTGCTGCTACATCTCCTCCTGCAAATATTTTTTCTTTTGAAGTTCTGTTGTTTGTGTCTACCTTTATTTTTCCATTATAAGTTAATTCTAAATTTAAAGAATTTACTAATTTTTCTTCTACCTTTGAACCAACTGCCATTACTACATAATCCACATTTAAAAGGTAGTTACTTCCCTCAATATTTACTGGAGAAAGTCTTGTTTCTCCCTCTTTTTTCTCTAACTTTGTTTTTATTAGTTCTATTTTTTCTACTTTATTTTCGCCTATTATCTTTACAATATTATTTTGGAATAGAAACTCTATTCCTTCTTTTTTTGCATCTTCTATTTCTAACTTTTCTGCTGGCATTTGTTCTTCTGCTCTTCTATATATTACATATACATTTTTAGCTCCAAGCCTTTTTACAGTTCTTGCAGTATCCATTGCTACATTTCCTCCACCGCTTACTGCAACACTTTTTCCTTCATAATTTGGATGATTGTTATATTCTAAAAGTTCATTTCCCCCAAATACCCCTTCTAAATTTTCTCCTTCTATATTCATTTTGCTGGAAACATTTGAACCAAATCCTAAAAATACTGCATCGTATTTATTTTGTAATTCTTCAATAGTAAAGTCTTTTCCTAATTCCATATTTATTTTTGTTTCAATTCCAAGCTCTAAAATTTTATCTACTGCATTCTTTAATACTTCTTTACTTAATCTAAATTCAGGAATTCCATGTTTCATAATTCCACCTAAATAGTTATATTTTTCATAAATTGTAACACTTGCACCTTCTCTTGCTAAGAAAGCTGCACAGGTTAGTCCAGCAGGGCCTCCACCAACCACAGCTATTTTTTTGCATTTTAATTCATTAGAAATCTTAGGAATTTTCCAGCCCTCTTTAATTGCCATATCTCCTAAAAATGCTTCCATTTTACCAATTTCAACTGGCACCATAGAAACACCTTTTACACAAGAACCTTGGCATTGTTTTAGATGTGGACAAATTCTACCACATATTGGTTGAAGTACAGTGGTTTTACACAACAATTCATATGCTTGTTTGAATTTTTCTTCTTTTATTAATTTTATAAAGCCTGTGGTATCGTTATGTAATGGGCATCCAACCTGACATGGTTTTGTGACGCAACTTTCACAATAATTTGCTTTTTCTAAAATTTCTTTATACATTTTATTTTCCTTTCATAAATATAATTATTTATATTATCTGATTATATTATCTGATTTCATTTTATGTATTTGGGCGGACAGAGGCGTCCGCCCCTACATCGTTTGAAATTTTTTCTATAATATTTAGCAATAGTTTTATATAGCATAATTATAATAAATTTCATTGTAATTATGTATTTTTTTATTTTATTTTTTTAATAAATAAGATTTATCCTCATATTTCGTGTGTAATAATTTTTCTGCTATTTTTGAGTTTGGTTTTTCGTAAAATTCTTTGTATATTTCTTTTATTTCCGGATTTTTGTAACTTACTCTTAATGTATTTTTTTCATCATCGGCATAAAGACTTTGTATTCTTTTGGCTCTTGTATCTATCATTTCTAATAGAGTGCTTTTGGGTTGACCTCCTCCTGCTATACATCCGCCCTTACAGTTCATTACTTCTACAAAATGATATTCTACTTCGCCTTTTTTTATTTTTTCTATTAATTCTTGTGCATTTTTCATTCCATTTGCTACTGCAACTTTTACTATTGTTCCTTCTATTTTAATTTGAGCTTCTTTTATTCCTTGCATCCCTCTAACAGTGTTAAATTCTATTTTTTCTTGTTCTAAGTCTTTTCCTGTTATAAAATAATATGCCGTTCTTAGTGCCGCTTCCATTACTCCACCAGTATTTCCAAATATAACACCAGCACCAGTTCCTTTGCCTAATGGTGAATCAAATTTTGTATTTTTTAAATTTTTAAATTCTATTCTTTCTTCTTTTATCCACATTGCAAGTTCTCTTGTTGTTAATACAAAATCATTATCCATTATGTTTTCTATGCCGTTAAATTCTGCAGAAGATTTCATTTCTTTTCTTTTTATTTCATATTTTTTTGCAGTACATGGAGCTATTACAACATTTATTATATCTTGTGGATTTATATTTTTTTGTTTTGCAAAATATGTTTTTATTGTTGCACCTTGCATACTTATTGGACTTTTTGTAGTAGATAAATTTGGTATTAATTCTGGATAAAATATTTCTACATATTTTACCCACGCAGGACAACAACTTGTAAATTGTGGTAAATTTTTATTTTCCTTAATTCTGTTAACTAATTCCATAGCTTCTTCCATTATTGTTAAATCTGCGCCAAATGTAATGTCGAAAACATATTTTGCACCTAATAATTTTAAAGCAGTAACTATTTGTTCTTCTACATTAGTTCCTTTTTCTATTCCAAATTCTTCCCCTAAAGCAGCTCTAACAGCTGGAGCAATACTTACTACAACTGTTTTAGATTCATCTTTAATTATTTCTTTTAAGTGTATATAATCCATTTTTTCTTTAATTGCTTCTGTTGGACACATATTCGCACATTGCCCACAATTAATACAAATAGGCTTTCCAGTTACTCCTAAATCGTACATTCTACCTACCGTAATTTCGTTATTGCATATTCTTCTGCAATAACCACATTCTATGCACTTTTTATCATCTTTTTCTATACTTATATTATCTTTTGCTATTGGTACAACTAATTCTAAATTTTCCATAAATTTCTCCATTTTTATTTAAACTCCAACAGATGAAAATCCACTATCAACATGTATAACTTCTGCTGTTATAGCTTTTGACATATCACTAAATAAAAAGCTTGCTGCATCTCCAACATCTTTTATTGTGATATTTTTATGTAGTGGTGCTTTATTTTCTACAAGTTCTAAAATATTTCCAAAATCTTTTATTCCTTTAGCAGAAAGTGTTTTTACAGGTCCTGCTGATATTGCATTTATTCGTATTCCATTTTTCCCTAAGTCTTTTGCTAAATATTTTATACTTGTTTCTAATGCTGATTTTGCAACTCCCATTACATTATAGCCTTCAACAGATTTTTCTGCTCCATAATAAGATAATGCAACAATACTTCCATTATCTTCTAACAATCCAACTTCTTTTGCTATTCTTGAAACTGCTATTATTGAATAGCTACTTACATCTGTTGCATGTGCAAAGCCATCTCTTGTAGTATTTATAAAGTCATTTCTTAAATCTTCTGTATTTGCATGTGCGATTGCATGTAAAATTCCATCTATTTTTCCGTTTTCTTTTAATATTATTTCAAAAGCATTTTTAATAGACTCATCACTTGAAACATCACATGCATATGTTTTAGCACCTGGAATATCTTTTATTAATTTTTCTGTTTTCTCTCCACTTTCTGGAGTATTGTGTGTAAAAATTACCTCTGCTCCATTTTCTATTGCAGATTGAGCAACTCCCCAAGCAATGCTCCATTTATTCCTTACACCCATTATTAATATTTTTTTACCTTTTAAAATCATTATAAAACTCCTTTTATTTAGCTATGTATTCTCCCATATTTCTAAATTTATTATATCTATCATTTACTAATTCTTCTTTAGAAAGTTTATTCATTTTATTTATATTTTTTATTATTTCTTTTTTTATATTTTCGCAAATATTTTCAAAATTCACATTATCTTCTCTAATTATTTTATCAATAACTTTTAATTCATACAAGTCTTTTGCGGTTAATTTCATTTTTTCTGCTGCTTCTTTTGCTCTACTTGCATCTTTCCATAAAATACTTGCATAACCTTCCGGAGAAAGTATTGAATATATTGCATTTTCAAGCATAAAAACTTTATTGCCTACGCCCAAAGCTAAAGCCCCACCAGAAGAGCCTTCTCCTATTACTATTGCTATTATAGGAACTTTAAGCTCACACATTTTTAGCATTGAACTTGCAATAGCCTCTCCTTGACCTTTCTTTTCTGCTTCAACTCCAGGATATGCTCCTTTTGTATCAATAAATGTTATAACAGGTCTATTAAATTTTTCAGCTTGATTCATAAAACGAATTGCTTTTCTGTAACTTTCCGGATTTGGCATTCCAAAATTTCTTTCAATATTTTCTTTCGTATTTCTACCCTTTTGCTCTGCAATTACTGTAAAATTTTGATTACCTATTTTTGCTAAACCACATACTATTGATTTATCATCTTTGCAATTTCTATCTCCATGAAGCTCAAAAAAATCATCAAATATGTTTTCTATATAGTCTAGTGATGTTTTTCTTTCTGGAGACCTTGCTATTTGAACCCTATCCCAGGCAGTTAAATTTTTCATTTAGATTTTCTCCTTTTAATTTAGATTTTTCATTTTGCATTATAAGATTTTTCTATTTTTATTGTAGGGGTCGGCGTCCTCGACGACCCGCATACTCAAATTGTCAACAGACCATTTTAAATTTCGAGGATTGCGACACCAAACAATTTATTTGTCATTTGTTATCTAAAATTTATTTTTGGGCGGACTTAAGGCGTCCGCCCCTACAACGTTTTACATTAATTTTTTTATACGTAATGCAACCGAAAAATTAACTAAACTTTATTATTTTTTATTCTATTTTTTCGGGTCGTCGAGGACGCCGACCCCTACAATGTTTAACATTAATTTTAATTATATAAATCATGAAATTCTATTAATTTTGAAATTGTGTTTTTTAATTTTTTTCTCTCTACAATTTTATCAATAAAACCATGTTCTAATAAAAATTCTGCTGTTTGAAATCCCTCCGGCAATTCTTCTCCTATTGTTTGTTTTATTACTCTCTGCCCTGCAAATCCTATCATTGCCTTTGGTTCTGCTAGAACTATATCTGCTATACTTGCAAAAGATGCCGTAACTCCCCCATAAGTAGGATCTGTTAATACTGAAATATATAATCCACCTGCTTTATTTAATTTCGATATAGCAGCTGTTGTTTTTGCCATTTGCATAAGCGATATAATTCCCTCTTGCATTCTCGCACCACCAGATGTGCAAAATATTATAAGAGGAATTTTTCTTTCTATAGCTTGTTCTACAGAATACGCAATTTTTTCTCCAACAACAACTCCCATACTTCCCATTAGAAATCCACTATCCATTACACAAATAACAACATCTTTACCATTTATCTTTCCAGTTCCACAACTTATAGCCTCTTCTATTCCAGTTTTTTCTCTTAAACCTTTTATCTTTTTTGTATAATCTTCTAACTCTAAAGGATTGCTTGTATCTATATTTAAGTCAAATCTTTTATATGTACCATCATCTATAATTGTTTCTAATCTTCTATTAATATGCATTCTAAAATATGCACCACAATTTGGGCAAATAGACATATTATTTCGAACATCTTCTTTATATAAAATTTCTTTGCATTTATTACATTTAATCCATTTACCAACAGGAATATCAACCTTATTTTCTATTTTTTTAGCCGTTGGTTCTCTTTTTTTTATTTTATCAACAATCATTTTTTAGCCTTTCTTTATTATTAATTCATTATTTTGTCTTATATTATTTTTTAACGGGTCGTCGGGGACGCCGACCCCTACAACATTTGACATTAATTTTTTATATAATGACATATTCTATTTAAAGACAAAATAATAATTAAGATTAAATTTCGCGAAGCAAGTGGGGACCTTTCCGGCATTCTTCAAAATTCTTTGAATTTTGTTAGAAGGACGTGAATGGGGAGCTTCGATGAAATTTTAGATTAATTTATTATTTTGTCTTATGTTATAAATTTTATTAAAAATTAACTTCAATAAAAGACGTATCATAATCTCCCCTAATAAAATTCTTATTCTTAATAATTTCAAGTAAAAAATCAATATTAGTATCAATACCCTCTATTACAGTTTCTTCCAAAGCTCGTTTCATTTTACTTATTGCCTCATTCCTATTTGCACCATAAGCTATAATTTTAGCAATCATAGAATCATATGTTGGTGGAATTGTATATCCTTCATATATTGCAGAGTCTATTCTAATCCCCTTTCCTCCTGGAAGATTTAAACCTGTTATTGTTCCTGGACATGGTCTAAAATTTTTACTAGGATTTTCTGCATTTATTCTACATTCTATTGCATGCCCTTTAAATTCTATTTCTTTTTGCTTTATTTTAAGTTCTTCTCCTGCTGCAATTTTTATTTGATTTTTTACAATATCTATTCCAGTTCTTTCTTCTGTAATTGGATGTTCTACTTGTATTCTGGTATTCATTTCCATAAAGTAAAAATTTTTATGCTTATCTACTAAAAATTCTACCGTTCCGCAACTTGTATAACCGGCTGCTTTTGCTGCTTTTATAGCCGCTTCTCCCATTTTATTTCTTAATTTTTCATCTATTGCTGTTGATGGTGTTTCTTCTACAACTTTTTGATGTCTTCTTTGAACAGTACAATCTCTTTCTCCTAAATGTATAACATTTCCATGTTCATCAGCTAATATTTGGATTTCAACATGTCTTGGATTTTCTATAAATTTCTCCATATAAATTTCATCATCATTAAAAGAAATTTTTGCTTCTTGTTTAACAATATTGTAATTACTTTCTAATTCTCTTTCATTATTAACAATACGAATGCCTTTGCCTCCGCCACCTGCAGCAGCTTTTAACATTACAGGATACCCTATTTTTTTAGCAACTTCAAAAGCATCTTTTATTCCTTTTATGCTACCATCCGAACCTGGAACAGTTGGAACACCAGCTTTTTTCATAAGTTCCTTTGCATTAGATTTATTTCCCATAAGTTCAATAACTTTATAAGAAGGTCCTATAAATTTAATATTAGATTCTTCGCATATTCTTGCAAACTGACTATTTTCTGAAAGAAAACCAAAACCTGGATGAATACTATCACTTCCTGTTATATTTGCCGCTTCTATAATATTCTTAAAACTTAAATAACTTTTATTAGAAGGAGCCGGTCCAATACATATTGCTTCATCTGCAAGCCTAGTATGTAGTGAATCTTTATCTATTTCAGAATATACTGCAACAGTTTTTATATTCATTTCTTTGCATGCTCTAATTATTCTTACAGCAATTTCTCCTCTGTTTGCAATTAAAATTTTATTCATTGTATTTTCCTCTCTTAAATTAATTTATATTAAAGCAAATGTAAGTTCACCTTTGGCTGCAACTTTACCATCAACAGAAGCTATAGCCTCTCCTACACCAATAGGACCTTTTCTTTTTATAATTTTAACTTCTAATTTTAGCCTATCTCCTGGTACCACTTGCCTTTTAAATCTCATTTTATCAATGCCTCCAAATAAGGCATTTTTTCCTTTATTTTCATCTACACTTAAAATAGCCACTGCTCCAGTTTGAGCTAAACTTTCTGCAATTAAAACTCCTGGCATTATTGGATTACCAGGGAAATGTCCTTTAAAATACCATTCTTCTATATTAACATTTTTATAAGCAATGGCACTCTCTCCTGGTATAAAATCTTCAACCTCATCAATCATCAAAAACGGATCTCTTTGAGGAATTATTTTTTTTATTTCTTCTTTATTTAACATTTTTATCACCTGCTTTTTATATGATATATTATTTTTTTATTGACTTTTTATGTCGATAACATTATAATTATGTTTATGTAACCTGTTGATATCATAGCCAAACTTTGGCTACACCCACATTTTGGAGGTGTTTTTATGAAGCATTTTTACTATTTTGTATCTTTTTCTTATCCCGAACATTTTGGAATGTCTGAAATAGATTTTCCTAGAGAAATAAAATCTTTTGATGATATTTTAGAAATTCGGGATCATTTAAGCGAAGACAATAATCTTAATGAAGACAATAATCTTAATAAGGATGATATTATCGTTCTTAATTATCAACTTTTAAGAGTAGAATCTTAACTAAAAGGGCCTGCCACCACGGGGGCTTTTTTATTTTATCTTAAACAATGGTTTACCATATTCTACAGTTTCTCCATCTTTTACCATTATTTCAATAATCTCTCCATCAAATTCTGATTCGATTTCATTCATTAATTTCATTGCTTCTACTATGCATAACACATCGCCTTTTGAAACTTTATCTCCTACTTTTACATATTCTTTTGCATCTGGAGATGGTTTTGAGTAAAATGTTCCTACCATTGGAGATTTTACTATTTTGCTGTTTTCTATTTCTTCTTTTTTAGTTTCTGTTATAGTATTTGATATTTCTTTTTGATTAAATGTATGAATTTGTGTTCCTATTTCATCTATATTATTTTTTGCACTTTTTTTCATTCCAATTTTTATGCCATCTGGAAATTCTATATTTAGTTCGTCTATATTGGAATTTCCCATATCATTAATTAATTTTTTTATTTCTTCGTAATCCATTTCTTCCTCCTAAAAATTATATCTTTTTTAAGATTATACTTGCATTATGTCCTCCAAATCCTAATGAATTAGACATTGCATATTTTATTTCTACATTTCTTCCTCTGTTTGGTACTATATCTAAATCGCATTCTTCATCTGGAACTCTGTAATTTATTGTAGGTGGTACAAAGCTATCTTCTATGGCTTTTGCACATACAACCGCTTCTATTCCTCCTGCTGCACCTAATAAATGCCCTGTATTTCCTTTAGTTGAACTCATCATTACATTTTTACTTGCTTCATTAAATGCTTTTTTTACTGCCATTGTTTCGCAACTATCATTTAAATGGGTAGAAGTTCCGTGTGCATTTATATATGTAATTTCTTCTGGCTTAATTTTTGCATCTTCAATAGCTCTTGTTATTGCTCTTGCAGCACCTTCTCCTTCTGGTGCTGGAGATGTTATATGATATGCATCTGATGTTGCACCATAGCCAACTACTTCTGCATAAATTTTTGCTCCTCTTTTTTTAGCATGTTTATATTCTTCTAAAACTAAAATTCCTGCACCCTCGCCAATTACAAATCCATTTCTTTCTTTATCAAAAGGGATACTTGCTCTTGTTACATCTTCGGTTGTATTCAAGGCTTTAATATTTGTAAAACCTGCTACGCCACTCGGAGTAATTGAAGCTTCTGAACCTCCTGCAAAAATAACATCTTCATATCCGTGTTTTATCATTCTATATGCCTCTCCTATTGAGTGAGTTCCACTACTACATGCTGTAACTATTGAAATAGATTCCCCTTTTGCTCCTATTTCTATTGCAACATTTCCAGCTGCCATATTTACAATAGACATTGGAATATACATTGGAGATACTCTATCTGGACCTTTTTCTAACATTATTTTATTTTCTTTTTCTATTGTTCCAAGTCCTCCAATTCCAGAACTTATTAAAACGCCAACTTTATTCATATCTGTATTTTCTTTTGTTATTTTAGAATCTTTCATTGCTTCTTTTGCAGCAATAATTGCAAATTGAGAATATTTATCTAATCTACGAGCACTTCTTCTATCAAAATAATCCTCTGGATTATAATTTTTAACTTCACCTGCAATTTTCACTTTAAAATTTGATGTATCAAAATTCTTAATTTTATCAATTCCACATCTTCCAGATTTAATTCCATCCCAAAATTCTTCAACATTATTTCCAATAGGAGTTATAGCTCCTAAACCTGTTATAACAACTCTTCTTTCCATTTCTCACAATCCTTTTATATTTTTATTACGGGCAGTATGCCCCTACTTCAAAAACAAATCAAAAACAAGTAGTACTAGGCAAATTAACAATAAAATACCGGAGGCGTGCTTTTTGCACGTTGAGGATTTTTATTGTTAATTTAACGACGTAATACGAAGTTTTTCATTTGTTTTAAATAAGCATTCCGCCATCAACATTCAAAACCTGCCCCGTTATATATGAATTTTCCTCACCTGCAAGGAAGTATACTGCTTTTGCTACTTCCTCTGGCATTCCTACTCTTTTTAATGGTATTTGATTATTAATACTTTCCTTTACCGCATCTGATAATCCATTTGTCATATCTGTTGCAATATAGCCTGGTGCTACACAATTTGCTAATATATTTCTACTTGCTAATTCTTTTGCAACACTTTTAGTAAAGCCTATTATTCCAGCTTTAGATGCTGCATAATTTGCTTGACCACTGTTCCCAGAAATTCCAACAACAGATGATATATTAACAATTTTTCCACTTTTCTTTTTCATCATATATGGTATGCAAGCTTTTGTAACATTGAAGGTTCCTTTTAAATTTACATTTATTACTGTATCAAAATCTTCTTCTTTCATTCGTAATAACAAGCTATCTTTTGTTACACCAGCATTGTTTACTAGTACATCTATTTTTCCAAATTGATTTATTGCATCTTTTGCCATTTTTTCACATTCTTCATAAGATGTTACATTTGTTTTTATAAATAAAACTTCTGCTCCAAATGCTTCAAATTCTTTTTTAAGTTCTTCAGTATTTGTTTTTTCTGATACATAATTTATAACTAAATTATAATTTTCCTTCGCAAATTTTTTTGCAATTTCTTTTCCTATTCCTCTTGAGCCACCAGTAATTATAGCTACTTTTTTTTCTTCCATACTTCCTCCTACTTTTTTTGCTTTTTACATTTTAATTGTTTTTTTATTTTTTTACATTAGTCTGAATGGTCAGTTTTAAAAAAATCTATTGCTTGTTTTAATGTTTTTACATCACATATATTAATTATTTTTGCATCTTTTACTTCTTTTTTTATAAATCCAGATAAAGATTTTCCAGGTCCAATTTCTACATATGTATCTATTCCATTTTGTTCCATTAATCTTATTGTTTTATCAAATCTTACAGGACTTACTATATGATTTGATAATGTTTCAACCATATTATCTTTTTCAGAATAAAATGTACCGTCTATATTTTTTATTACTTTAGTTTTTTTACTTTCTTTGTTGAATGTAATTTTTTCTAACTCTTTTTTATATAATTCTTTTGCTTCTTCTAATTCACTTGTATGAAATGGTCCACTTGTTTTTAGTAATACAACTTTTTTGGCTCCTTTGTTTTTTAATATTTCACACGCCTCTTCTACAGCTTCTTTCTCTCCAGATATAACTGTTTGATTTTGATAATTATAATTAGATGGAACAACAAATTTATTTTGTTTTCTTATTTCCATACATATATCTTCAATATTTTTTGAATTTAACCCAATTACTGCAGCCATTAAATATTCCTTTTTTGGTAATTTATTTTGCATTAAATAGCCTCTTTCTTTTAAGAGTTTTATTCCATCTTCAAAATTAATAAATCCACCGTAAATTAATGCAGGATATTCTCCTAAGCTTAGTCCACAAGCTATTTGAGCATTTATATCTTCTCTTTTTAATATTTCTAAAATTGCCAAACTTAATGTAGCTATTGCAAGTTGTGTATTTTCTGTTTTTATTAAATCTTCTCCTATTTCTTCTGTTTCAGTATATTCACCTGTATATTCTTTTCTAATTCCATTAAAACATAAAGTTGCAATGTCAATTTTAGAAAATTCTGAAGCCTTTATAAAAACATTTCTTACTTCTTCATAATCATCATATAAATCTTTACCCATTCCAACTTTTTGAGCACCTTGCCCAGGAAACAAAAATGCAATTTTCATTTAAACTCCTCCTAAAATTCTTTCAAATCTGTTACAAAATTCAGCAATAAAATCAAAATTATCAACCTCAATATTAAATTCATTTTTTATAGATGTAGCAACGTTTTTTATTTCTTTATTAAATTTTGTTTTATTTGTATTAATTCCAATTCCTACAACTAAATACTTAACAATTTCTCCACTCATTTTACTTTCTGTTAAAATTCCACCTATTTTTTTGCTATTATAAACAATGTCATTTGGCTCTTTTATTGAAAGTTCTATATTATATTTTTCTTTAAATATTTCTAATATAATTTTTGCAATTTCTATTGTAATTCCATCTAATTTTTTTATATTACAATTTGTTTCTATATACATTGAAAAAGCTATACTTCCACCTTCATCTGTGTACCACTTTCTTCCATGAGTGCCATTTCCGTTTGTTTGTAAATTTGCTATTACTGTTTCTCCATTTTCAATTTTTGAATTTATTCTTCTATATATTTCACTTTGGGTTGAATCTATTGTTTCAAAGTATTCGCATTTTCTTGCTAAATATTTAGTTTGTAAATTTTTTAATTTCATCTAAATTTGCCTGCCTTTTTATTTTATTTGTTGTTGTTTTTATTAAAGGTTTTGTTGTTATTTTTATTCCTCTTATTGCCTTATATTGTGGCATTAATTTATTTAATTCTTTTATTTTTCCGCTTATTGCTTTATAAATTTCTTCTTCATTTTCTACCTTATATGCATTTTTTACAGTTTCCTCGTCATATACAATTAATGCATTTATTTTTATATCATTTTTATCTTCTGATATTTGCTTTCCATATATAAAAGATTCTTCTACTCCCTCAATTTTATTTATTAATCCTTCCATTTCTTCTGGAAAGATATTTTTTCCATTTTTTAAAACAATAACACTCTTTTTTCTTCCAGAAATAAATATAAATCCATCTTCATCTATTCTTGCTAAATCTCCTGTATAGAACCAACCATCTATTACCGCTTCATTTGTAGCTTTTTTATTTTTATAATATTCAAGCATTATACTTGGTCCTTTTACTATTAATTCGCCTGTTCCTTCTCTATTTGGATTTATAATTTTCGCTTCTACACTTGGAACTGTTTTTCCTATTGAACCAACTTTGTAATTTTCCTTTGTACCTATTGCAACTACTGGAGAAGTTTCTGTTAAACCATACCCCTGAACTAAATTAAATCCTAAATTTCTAAATTTTTGCTCTATTTCTGCATCTAAACTTGCCGCTCCACTTATAAATAGCTTTATATTTCCACCAAATAGTTTGTGTATTTTATCAAATGCTTTTCTTTTTTCTTCCATACTTGCATTTTTTAATAATTCTTCTTTTTCAAGAATTTCTTCAAGCTTACCATTCTCACTAAGGTGTTTTCTTATTATTTTAAATAATCGTTCATATATTGCAGGAACACAAGCCATTACAGATACTTTATATTCTTTTAAATTCTCTGGTATGTGTCTTATTCCATCACAAAATACAGTTTTCGCTCCAACATATAGTGAAAATAAAAATCCTACAGTGCATTCAAAAACATGATGCAATGG
Organism: uncultured Clostridium sp.; assembly: GCA_902461935.1. GTDB lineage: Bacteria > Bacillota > Clostridia > TANB77 > CAG-508 > Merdicola. Next base: position 118,415 of record CABPZP010000001.1, read on the forward strand.
TAAAAAAGATAAAAATACATCACTTGAATTAACATCTAAAACTTCTGCAATGTCCATTAAATTTGTGCATATATTTTTATGTGATAATGCAACAATTTTAGACTTAGATGTTGTTCCAGAAGTAAATAGCATTATGCTCATTTTTTCGTTATCTATTTTTGCATTTATAAATTCTTTATTTCCATCTTTTAATAGTTCTTTTCCACTTTTTATTAACTCTTTTTGCGAATAATTTCCATTTGAATGTTTTTCTAAATCCATTGATATTAAATGTTTTAATTTTCCAACGCCCTCTGCTTTTATTTTTTCTAAAGTAGCTTCATACTTTGCAGAATAAAAAATAGCTTCAACTTCTGACCTTTCAATTACATCTCTTAGTTCATTTTCTGGTAAAGACTTATCAAAAGGAACTACAACACCTGTACCACAAACAACAGCTAAATAAGCAAGTTCCCACTCTAATCTATTTTCACCAATTACTGCAATTCTTTTATCTTTAAGACCTAAATTTATTAGTGCAGTTCCCAAAGCATTTATACTTTCTCTAATTTCCGCATGTGTATATGTAATATATTTTTCTTTATCTATTTTTATTTTATATGCTTGTTTATCTCCATATAATTTACCAGACTTCTCAAGCATTTCTTTTAAATTTTCTATTTTTACATTATTATTTTTATACATAAAAACCTCCAACAGAAAATTTTATACCATAATTTGAGGCAAAAAAAAATTAAACTGACCTGTCAGTTTAATTTTTTTTATTATTATCTTAATTTTCTATTTTTTTAAGATAAAAAGGAAATTATTAAAAATAAGAGACTGCTGAAAAACTATTTTTTAAGTTCTTCTAGCTAGTTTTACTAGCATTTGTAAAGTATTTTATCATACCTTTATATAAGTTACTAGTATTAGAGGTACTTTTATAATATAATTATTATTAGATTTTCGTATTTTACTTAATATATCTCACGCATCTTTATAAAATTAACAGGTATCTCGCTGTATTTCTATTCTAAATTGTAATATATTTTTGATTTTTGCTTTTTGGTTTATCTGGAATAGTCATTTTCAATTTATTCTGTTTCAATAATTGATTTATATATTTATTTTTAAATTTATATACATCTTTGTAGCCAAAATATTTTGTTATTTCCTTCAACGATTTTTCTACTCTGCACAATTTTAAAATTTCTTCTTCACTTACTGCCAACTTACCGCCTAACTTACTGCCTTTTATCTTAGCAGTATCATCATATTCAAAAGGATTTTCTTTATATTTAAAAGAAACTCTTAAAAAATGTTCCATAAATTTAAAGCAACTTTTATCGTAAGCATCTAATATTCTTAATACTCCAGAACCTATATTTTCAATTAAATCCACATCCTTAAACACTCTAATAAGTTCTTTATTTCTTGGAGCAGTAACACCTTCTAAAAATTCTTCTTGTGATAAACCTTGTGGTAATCCTCCTCCTGATGTAATTTCAATTCTATCAGAATAAAGTTCAATTATTGGTGTTGTAGTTAAAGTGTAATCACTATGTACCATTGCATTTATAATGGCTTCTTTTAATGCTTTACTGTCTATCATTTCTACTTCTTTTCTACCATTATATTCAATTTTTGCATAAACAGTATTTTCCGCTGTAAGCCTATCTAAAATTCTCTGGGTAGCAGTTATTAAACAACAATAACCATATTCTTGGTTTTCTATTAATTCCATTTTATTTGTTCCTAAATATTTAACAAGTTTTATTGATATATTATTTTCATCAGCAAGTAAATAAGCATTATAGTTATATTTTCCTTCATCAGTTAGTAAGTTTAAGTTTCTAGCAAAATTATCATTTAGAATCATTCCATTCCCTTCATAATGAATTTTCAACTGTCTAAATGTTAAATCTTGTCTAGGAGATTCTATTTCTTTTAAAGAATTTTTTATTCGTCTAGCAAACATTTCTTCAATCATTCTCTCGGTCATTCTTTCTTTACTACTACCAATTCTAATATAACATCCTTCAGTCGTTCTTCCTTTTTTTCTTAAATAATATGGTTTTTCCGTTCCACTTGAAATAACAATTTTTATTACCTCTTTGTCATCTATTGTTTCCACAATTACATCAAACAATCCTAAGGTTGAAGGTTGTATATTATTTTTTATTCTATCTTTAATTTGTAACTGTGTTAAATCTATATCTTGAATGCCAGCAACTTGTCCATTTTTATTTATTCCAACATAAATTATTCCACCTTCCTTATAATTAAGAAATGCAATAACCTCTTGTTCGAAATCTTCATTTAACTGTTCTTTATTTTCAATTCTGTTTGTTTCTATGTTTTTCATATAATCACGCTCCATTTTTCAATTCTATATTTTCTTCAATATCTTTTATACATTTCTTAAGGTTATCTATTTCTATATTTTGATTAATATCGTTTAACATACTTGTTCTAAACAATAACTTAATCTTTAATAGCATATACAAATTACTATCTCCATAAAATCGTTTTTTCTTTTTATCTAAATGTGCAAAATAATTTCTATGATTAGTAAGTTTTGTATATATTTTTAGTCCTTGTCTATCTTTACTAGTAAATATAATCTTTCCATCATTAGAATTTAGATATTCTTTCATTATGTCTTTAAAATCCTTTTCTTTCATTTTAGTTTTTCCAAACTTATCCCTAATAGTCTTTTTTAAAGTGGATTTATGAATACATTTATAATATCCCTCCATACAATTTGTAACAGTGCTTAATGCAATTTCTATAAAATATTTTACAGAAAATACATTCATAAATGTATCATAAATATTATGAGTATTTTTTCTTAATTGTAGCCAATTTTTATAGATTTGTTTAATTTCTTTTTTATTTATTTTTCCTAATACACAACTATAACTATTATAATTATTAATACCTGCATATTTACTAGAAAATGGATAATAATATTCGCATACATTTTCAAAATTAAATAACATTATCTTTTTAATTTCTAAATAATAACCCAAATTAAGTATTATAAACTCATAAAATTGTAAAAATTTATGTATAAATTTTTCCGTTTTAATTTTATTAACTCTATTCTGTAATTTTTTCAATTTTCAAAATTGTTATTATAATATAACATATAGTAAAAAAATGTCAATAATGGAATTAAAAAAGGCTTCGCCACGCGGGTCGTCGGGGACGCCGACCCCTACATCAAAAACAGAAATTTCTTATAATATAAAAAAGCAATTACCTTATATTTAAAGTAATTGCTTTTTGGCTGGGGTAGTAGGATTCGAACCTACGCATGTCGGAGTCAGAGTCCGATGCCTTACCGCTTGGCGATACCCCAATATGATTATGAGTCGTCGCAAGTGACGACTCATAATTTTTATTTCATTGCTTCTTCTACTGCTACAGCTACTGCAACTGATGCTCCAACCATAGGGTTATTTCCCATTCCGATTAGTCCCATCATTTCTACGTGTGCTGGTACTGATGAACTTCCTGCAAATTGTGCATCTGAGTGCATTCTTCCCATTGTGTCTGTCATTCCATATGAAGCTGGTCCCGCTGCCATATTGTCTGGGTGTAATGTTCTTCCTGTTCCACCACCACTAGCTACTGAGAAGTATTTTTTACCTGCTTCTATTCTTTCTTTTTTGTATGTTCCTGCTACTGGGTGTTGGAATCTTGTAGGGTTTGTTGAGTTTCCTGTGATTGATACGTCAACATCTTCCATCCACATTATTGCTACACCTTCTCTAACGTCGTTAGCTCCATAGCATCTAACTTGACTTCTTTCTCCTTCTGAATATTTTATTTCTTCTACAATGTTTACTTTTCCTGTAAAGAAGTCGAAGTCTGTTTTTACATATGTAAATCCGTTTATTCTTGATATTACTTGTGCTGCATCTTTTCCAAGTCCATTTAAGATTACTCTTAATGGTTCTTTTCTAACTTTGTTAGCTGATTTTGCTATACCAATAGCTCCTTCAGCTGCTGCAAAGCTTTCATGTCCTGCTAAGAATGCAAAGCATTTTGTATCTTCAGATAATAACATTGATGCTAAGTTTCCATGTCCTAATCCAACTTTTCTATCATCTGCAACTGAACCTGGTATACAGAATGCTTGTAATCCCTCTCCTATTGCTTTTGCTGCGTCAGCTGCTTTTGTGCAACCTTTTTTTATTGCAATAGCTGCACCTAGAGTATATGCCCAAGCTGCATTTTCAAAACAAATTGGTTGAACTCCTTTTACTATTTCATATGGATTAAATCCTTTATCTGTGCATATTTTTAATGCATCTTCAAAATCTTTAATTCCGTATTTTTCCATTACTGGTTTAATTTGATCTATTCTTCTTTCATAACTTTCAAATGTTACTGCCATTTTTATTCCTCCTTATTTTTATAAGCTTATTTTTTTATTAAATTCTTTTATAAAGTTATTTAATGTTTGTATATGTTGTTCTTTTATTCTTTGATGTATTTCAATCGCTGTGTTTTCTTTATATGTATAAGATATTAAATTTCTATCTCTTAACATATCCATATATTTTTGACCTTCTTCAATTATTCCAAATTGAAAAGCATTTCTAATCGTAGCACCTGGGCCATATTCAGTTACAGTTTCATAATCTTGTAAATACCTTTGCAAAAATTCCCACCATAATTCAAATGTGTATTCATAAGCATGTATAATTGCAGCTCTATCTTTCTCAGAATTATTATCTGTTTCAATAAATTCTGTTAGTTTTTTATGTGCATTTATAAACACTTCATAACTTTGAATTAAATTATTTGGCATATATTTCAACCCCTTCTCTTAATATATTTTCTTTTAATTTATCCTCTTTTTCTAAAGAATTAAAATTAATTAAATCTACTTTATAAACAATATATAAATTATCAATTTCGTAAAAAATATTTGTATTAATTGAATGTGTTAAACTATTACCAAATAATGCTATATCTATGTCAGAACCGTCTCTATAATCGCCTCTTGCTCTTGAACCAAATATTACGGCTTTTTCAACTTCTGCATAATTTGCAATAACTTTAACTATTTCCTCTATAACTTTTTCATCTAATCCAAACTTTTTCATTATATTATCCCCATTTTGGGTTTCCCAAAAAATGCTAACCCCTACTTTTTAATTATCAAAATAAATATTAAAAAATGTATTTAGATGTTGGAAGTTTGAGATTTGAGGTTGGAGGTTACTTTTCTAACCTCTAACTTCTAATTTCCAACTTCTAATATAATTACTATTATTTTAAAATTTAATAATTTGACAACTCAATATGCTACTTTTCATTTGTTTTTAAGCTTCACGAGGGTCAATTTTCTTAACCGCTTCATCAAATCTTCCATATGTACCAGAAGCTTTTTCTATTGCTTCTTTAGGATCAATTCCTGCTTTAATGTTATCCATCATTTTTCCTAAATGAACATATTTGTAACCTATTATTTGGTCATCTTTATCTAAACCAATTTCAACTATATATCCTTCTGCTAGATTTAAGTATCTTGGTCCTTTTAATGTACTTGAATATATTGTACCAACTTGGCTTGTATGTCCTTTTCCAAGGTCTTCAAGACCTGCTCCTACTGGAAGTCCTCCTTCTGAGAAAGCTGTTTGTGTTCTTCCATATACAATTTGTAAGAATAATTCTCTCATAGCAGTATTTATTGCATCACATACTAAGTCTGTATTTAATGCTTCTAATATTGTTTTTCCTGTTAAAATTTCTCCTGCCATTGCAGCTGAATGTGTCATTCCGGAACATCCTATTGTTTCTATTAATGCTTCTTGTATTATTCCGTCTTTTACATTTAATGTTAATTTACAAGCTCCTTGTTGTGGTGCACACCATCCTATACCATGTGTTAACCCTGAAATATCTTTTATTTCTTTAGCTTTAACCCATTTTCCTTCTTCTGGAATTGGTGCTGGTCCATGGTCTACTCCTTTTTTTACAACACACATATTTTCTAATTCTTTTGAATAAATCATTTTCATTAGCTCCTTTCAATGTTATATTATTTTATTTCATATGCTAGTTAATACTAGCAAAATTAATATCTTAAAATTTGATTTACTGTCTTTTTTCCTTCAATTTTTTGCTTTTCATTTTTCTTATTTGATTCTATATATTTTAGTTCATCAACTTTTTTATCTTCTTTGTTATAATTTATTACATTATGAATTCTATTCCTGTATATACCTTCAATATACCTATCTATAACTTTTCCGTTGTACTTACATTTTTCTAAATAAGAATTTATAATCTTACGTTCTTTTTTATTATAGGTATTTAATCCTGTTTTTAAATGAATATATCTCCATATTATATGTCTTTCATAACTATTAAATTCACATGTTTTTAAATCTTCATAATCATATTCAACCATAAATCTATAGTTTTGTATTGATATTGTAATATTGGTCCAATTTTTTTTGTTTACCCTTACAAATTCTTCTTTTAATTTTTTTATTTTTTCGTAAAGCTCGTCTGTTAATTTTAAATATTCATCTTCTTCTATATTAAATTTGTTTGGTATTTCATATACATTTACAGGTTCCTTCCTTAAAATTCCCTTTGGAAAATAATAAAAGAACATTTCACCTGTTTCTAAATTTTGAATTCCCTCAAATATAGATGCATATAAAAAAATTGAATCCCATTTTTCTGGTATCATATAATATAGCTTTTCTTGTATATCCATATAAATTTTCTTCATTGTTAATGATGTTTCCAAAATTACATCCCCCTAAATGTATCCTCTATATTAATGAATAAAAATTTAATTGCATTTGAGTACTTACAACTTACACCTGCAGTACTCAAATGTAGTTTAAACATTAATATTGTATTTTACAATTATACATTTATTTAACTAATAGACTTTCACCTGTCATCTCTTCTGGTTTACTTAAGTTCATTAAATCTAGCATTGTTGGTGCTAAATCTGCAAGTTTACCAGATTTTAATTTAACATCATCTTTTCCAACTAATATTAGTGGAACAGGATTTGTTGTGTGAGCTGTATGTGGCTCTCCTGTTTTATAATCTATCATTTGTTCAGAATTTCCATGATCAGCTGTAATTAATAAAATTCCTTCTTGTGCATTTACAGCTTCTATAACTCTTCCAACACAGTTATCTATTGTTTCTACTGCTTTTATTGCAGCTTCTAAACTTCCTGTATGGCCAACCATATCTGGGTTTGCATAGTTTAAAATTATTGTATCATATTTTTTTGAATTTATTGCATCTACAACTTTATCTGTTACTTCATTTGCACTCATTTCTGGTTGCATATCATATGTTTCTACTTTTGGTGATGGTACTAATATTCTGTCTTCTCCTTCATATTGTTTTTCTTCTCCACCATTAAAGAAAAATGTAACATGTGCATATTTTTCTGTTTCTGCAATTCTTAATTGTTTTAAACCGTGTTTACTTACATATTCTCCATATGTGTTTACTAATTTTGTTGGCTTAAATGCAATTTTTACATTTGGCATTGTTTCATCGTATTGTGTGAAACATACATAATATAAATCTAATTTTTTTGTTTCAAATTCATTAAAGTCATTATCTACTAATGTTCTTGTAATTTCTCTTGCTCTATCTGGTCTAAAGTTAAAGAATATTACAGAATCTTTTTCAGATATTGTTGCTATTGGTTCTTCTCCATTACAAATTACTGTTGGTTCTACAAATTCGTCAAATACTTCTTTTTGATATGAAGCTTCTATTGCGGAAATACTGCTTGCAGCTTTTATTCCCTCTCCATTTACCATTGCATTATATGCTTTTTGTATTCTGTTCCATCTTTTATCTCTATCCATGCTGTAAAATCTTCCAGATATAGATGCTATTTTTCCAACACCTTTTTCTTTTATTACTTCTTCTAATTTTAATATATAATTCTCTGCTGATGCTGGTGGTGTATCTCTACCATCTAAGAAACAGTGTATATAAACATCTTCAAAATCTTTTCTTTTTGCAAGTTCTAATAATGCAAATAAATGTCTCATGTGAGAATGAACTCCACCATCTGATAATAATCCTAAAATATGAAGTTTTGTATTGTTTTTCTTACAGTTTTCTATTGCTCCAACTAGTTCTGGAATACTAAAGAAATCTCCATCTTCAATAGATTTTGTTATTCTTGTTAATTCTTGATATACAATTCTTCCTGCGCCTATATTTGTGTGACCAACTTCTGAATTTCCCATTTGTCCATCTGGAAGTCCTACATCTAATCCACTTGTATGAATTTCTGTTACAGGGCATGTTTTCATTAGTTTATCTATGTTAGGTGTATTGGCTAATTTTACTGCATTCCCTTCTTCTCTTTCATTTATACCAAATCCATCTAAAATCATAAGCATTGTAAGTTTATCTTTCATTTCTTTATTTCCTTTCTACATTGAGGTTAGATATTAGAGGTTGGAGGTTGGAATATTTATATTATTATATTATCAGTAATATACATTAAATTTCCAACTTCAAAACTCTCACTTCCAACTTCTATTTATTATAATTTATAATTTCCGAAAATTCTTCTACGTTAAGGCTTGCTCCACCAACTAGAGCTCCATCTATATCACTCATAGAAAACAACTCTTTGGCATTTTTAGCCTTAACACTTCCACCATATTGGATTATAACTCTACTTGCTGTTTCTTGTCCATAGTTTTTTGCAATTTCCTGTCGAATTTCTTTTATACTATTATTTGCATCTTCTGCAGTTGCTGTTTTTCCTGTTCCAATAGCCCATATTGGTTCATATGCTATAATTGTGTGTTCTACTTGTTCATTTGTTAAACCTTCTAATGCCAATCTTGTTTGTGTTGTAATTACTTCTGTTGCTTTTCCTTCTTCTTTTTGATTTAGTGTTTCTCCTACGCATACTATTGGTTTAAGTCCTGTTCTGAAAGCTGCTTTTATTTTTTTATTAACAGTTTCATCTGTTTCTCCAAAATATTCTCTTCTTTCTGAATGTCCTATTATAACATATTCTACATTTATACATTTTAGCATTTGTGCAGAAACTTCTCCTGTATATGCTCCTTTTTCTTCATAATGCATATTTTGTGCACCTATTTTTATTTTTGTTTTTTGAGCTGCAAGTAAACTATAAAATAAATCTGTATATGGCACACATAAAATAACTTCGGCTTCTGTATCTTCTACATATGGTGCAAGTTCATCTATAAATTTCATAGCCTCGTTTGGCAACATATTCATTTTCCAGTTTCCTGCAATTACTTTTCTTCTCACTTATTTTTCCTCCTTAGTTAATTGTATTTCTCCATATAGTTCATTATCAATTAATTCTAATAATTTTTTTGTATCTTTATTATATGGAATTCTACAATTTTTTTCTTTATTTATTATCATTTTTTTTACTTTTTCATAATCCATAAAAAATAATTTTTCTACTTCGCTATCTTGTTTTGTATATGCTTCTAGTTTCTCACAAGAATACGCTAAATATTCATATGTTAAATATTTTCCTTTTCTTCCATTCTTTGAAAAGTCAATTTCAAATTCATTTATTTTTTTTATAGTAGGAATTAATTTTTCAAAAGCTCTTTCACCAAGTTCTTCTTTTCCTTCTCTTATAATAGCTTGCATTGGTACTTCTCCTGTTTGAACATGTCCAGAAGCACTTACATCTATCATTCCTGGGTCATTTACTTTTTTATGACTTCTTTCTTGCATTAAAACTTGTTTTGTTTCTGGATTTATTATCCAAATTTGCACAGCTTTAAGAAGAAGGCCTTTTTCGATACCTTCTTCTCTTTCAATTGTTCCTATTTTTTTTCCGTTTTTATCATAATAATTTACGATTTCATCTTCTGTAGAATTCAGTCTTATTCTATTTTTAAAATTATTCATAAATTCCACCGTTTTTAATTTTTTTGGGCACGGAGCACCGTGCCCCTACTTTTTACAAAAATTCATTAGCTATTTATTATTTATCTAATAGGCATTCTATTCCAGGTAATTTTTTACCTTGTAAAAATTCTAATGAAGCTCCACCACCTGTAGATATATGTGTCATTTTATCTGCTAATCCAGATTTTTCTACTGCTGCTGCTGAATCTCCACCACCTATAATTGTTGTTGCATCTTCTAATTCTGCAAGTGCTTTTGCTATTGAGTTTGTTCCTATTGCAAATTGGTCAAATTCTGAAAGTCCAACTGGACCATTCCAAATTACAGTTTTTGCTCCTTGAAGATTTTCTATAAACATTTTTATTGTTTTTTCTCCAATGTCAAATCCTTCCCAATCGTCTGGTATTTCTGTCCAAGCTACAGTTTTACTTTCTGTATCTGGTTTAAATTCTTTACCAACTTTTGTATCAACTGGTAATATAAATTTAACTCCCTTTTCTTCTGCTTTTTTCATTGCTGCTAAAGCTAAATCCACTTTATCTGGTTCGCATAAAGAATTTCCTACACCATATCCTTGTGCTTTGAAGAATGTGTATGCCATTCCTCCACCTACCATTAATGTATCTACTTTATCTAATAGGCTATCGATAACTCCAATTTTATCTGAAACTTTTGCACCACCCAATATAGCAACAAAAGGTCTTTTAGGATTATTTATTGTATCTCCTAAAACTTTAAGTTCTTTTTCTATTAAAAATCCTGCAACTGCTGGTAAGAATTTAGCAATTCCTGCAGTTGAAGCATGTGCTCTATGAGCTGCACCAAAAGCATCATTTACATATACTTCTGCCATAGAAGCTAATTCTTTAGCAAATGTTTCATCATTATCTGTTTCTTCTTTATGGAATCTAACATTTTCTAATAACATTACTTCTCCATTTTTTAAGTTAGCAGCTTTTGTTTTTGCATCTTCTCCTATAACATCTTTTGCCATTATAACTTCTTTTCCTAATTGTTTAGATAATTCTTTAGCAACTGGTGCTAGTGAAAAATCCGGATTAACTTCTCCTTTTGGTCTTCCTAAATGAGAAGCTAATATAACAGCACAATTATTATCTAATAAATATTTTATAGTAGGAATTGAAGCTACAATTCTTCTATTATCTGTTATATTTTTGTTTTCATCCATTGGCACATTAAAATCACATCTTAAAAATACCTTTTTGTTTTTTAAATCGATATCTCTTACAGTTTTTTTATTCATAATAAAAACCTCCTATTTTTCTTTGAAAATACTATTATTTACAGTATTTACAATTTTTCCAAAATCGATACCATTGTATATCAAAAAAGAACACTTTTCAAGTGTTCTTTAAAAGTTTTTTGAGCACGGTGCACCGTGCCCAAACGGATTCAAATTGGTGAGATTTGTAATTTGGTTAGATAATCAAGCCGAAGGCGTACGCAAGTACGTCAAGATTTGATTATTGATGCGAAATTTCAAAGATTGCCGATTTCAATTCGTTTTAAATTTCTGCAAAATATTTAATAGTTCTTACCATTTGACTTGTATAAGAATTTTCATTGTCATACCAAGCAACTACTTGAACTTGATATAAACCATTTCCTATTTCTGTAACCATTGTTTGTGTGCTATCGAATAAAGAACCATATCTCATTCCTACAACATCTGATGATACTAATAATTCATCTGTATATCCAAAAGATTCACTTTCCTCTGATTTCATTGCAGCATTTATAGAATCTACTGTAATGTTTTCTCCTTTAACTACTGCAACTAAAATTGTTGTTGAACCTGTTGGTACTGGAACTCTTTGTGCTGAACCAATTAATTTTCCATTTAATTCTGGAATAACAAGACCTATAGCTTTTGCAGCTCCTGTAGAGTTTGGAACAATATTTACTGCTGCAGCTCTTGCTCTTCTTAAATCTCCTTTTCTATGTGGTCCATCTAATAGCATTTGATCTCCTGTATAAGCATGAACTGTTGTCATTATACCAGATTGAATTGGTGCATAATCGTTTAATGCTTTTGCCATTGGTGCTAAACAGTTTGTTGTACAAGATGCAGCTGAAATTATTTTATCATCTGCTGTTAATATATTTTCGTTAACTCCAAATACAACTGTTTTTAAGTCTTTACCAGCTGGTGCTGAAATAACAACTTTTTTAGCTCCTGCATCAATATGTGCTTGTGCTTTTTCTTTTGTTGTATAGAAACCTGTACATTCTAATACAACATCTACACCAATTTCACCCCAAGGTAAATTTGCTGCATCTTTTTCTGCATATATTTTTATAGTTTTTCCATCAACTGTAATTGAATCTTCTCCTGCAACTACTGTATCTGCCTTTTCAAATCTTTTTTGTGCTGAATCATATTTTAATAAATGTGCAAGCATATCTGGGCTTGTTAAGTCGTTTATTGCAACTATTTCATACCCTTCTGCTGTAAACATTTGTCTAAAAGCTAGACGTCCTATACGTCCAAATCCATTTATTGCCACTTTAACTGACATACAAATTCCTCCTATCTCGATGTATATTTTTTACATCTTTTGTAATTATATTATTGCCTTTTTTAGGCAAATTCATTCTATACCAATTTTTTTGGTATTGCAAGAGTGTTTTTAATTTTTTTGTATTGACATTATATCATATATTTTTTTCTAATCAAAATTATTTAAATCTTTTATAAATTCCAAATTATTTTTATTAATTTTTTTGTTAAAAAAAGTCGTTTTTCTCTTGAATTAATTTTCATTTTGATATACTATATAAAAGATAATTTTATGTTCGGTTACTAAGGAGGAAATTTAATGCCAAGAAAAGCAAAAGATAAAGAAGAATTAGTTGAAAAAAAAGATGTAAAAAAAGAAAATCATAGAGGTCGCAAAGCAAAAAATAGTATCACAGATAAAAAATCTGTATTTGCAAAAACAGAAAAGAAAAAGACTTCATCAAAGAAAGCAAAAGTAACAACATCAAAATTAAACGAATCACCTAAAACTCTGACCTCTACATCAAAAAAAGAAATTAATGAAAAAAAGTCTACATCTCGTAGAGGTCGTAAGCCTACAAAGGAAATCATAGATAAAAAATCTACAACAACTAAAAAGAGAAATGAGTTTTTGTCTGAATATTATGATTTACCTTTTAATTATAATAAAACTGTTGTAAAACTTTTGGCTCAAACTCCTGAAACATTATTTGTTTATTGGGAAATTTCTGATGATGATAGAAAAATGTATAAAGAGAAATTTGGAGATAATTTCTTTGAAACTTCAACTCCTATTTTAAAAGTTCATAACATAACTATGAATTATTATTTCGAAGTTGAGATTAATGACTTTGCAAATTGTTGGTATTTACACGTAAACGATAGTAAATGTCAATATGAAATAGAACTAGATAGAAAAAAATATATTCCAAATAAGGAACCAGAATATATTTATATTTCAAAATCTAATGAATTGGAAGCTCCAAATGACCATGTTTTACTTGAAAAACTTCCAGATTACGTTACTTTTAAAAACGTAAAAACAAATAGCACTAAAAATGTTAAAGTACCTAAAAATATTAATAAAATCTTTGGTACAAAAGAAATATATAATATATTCTATAAAGATAACGAATTTATTAATAACCCATCATCTAAATTTTAAAGGAGACCAACTATGAATACAAACCCACAAGGATATGTAAGTTTTGTTTTACATGCTCATCTTCCATTTATACATCATCCCGAAAGTGATGATTATTTAGAGGAGCAATGGCTTTTTGAAGCAATTTCAGAAACTTATATTCCACTTCTTACAAACTTTCAAAAATTAGTGGATGAAAATGTAGATTTTAGAATAACAATGTCTCTTACTCCTCCACTTTTAAATATGTTAGATAACAAATGTTTACAAAGAAAATATATAAAATATTTAAAACAACATATTGAACTTGCTACAAAAGAAGTTAAAAGAACTACCTACGATAATAGATTAAATGAACTTTCAAAATATTATTTTAATAGATATTCAAACGATTTGCATTTATTTAAAGATGTATATAATTGTAATTTAATAGAAGCTTTTAAGCATTTTCAAGATATTGGGGTTTTAGAAATAATAACCTGTGGTGCTACACATGGTTATTTTCCTATTTTATATGTTAATGAAAATACAGTTAAAGCTCAAATTGCAGTTGGTGTAGAAACTTATAAAAAATATTTTGGAAAACAACCTCGTGGAATTTGGCTTCCTGAATGTGGCTATGTTCCAGAAGCTGATAAATACTTAAAAGAGTTTGGTATTGAATATGTTATAACTGAAACTCATGGAATTTTATATGCAGATCCTACTCCTATTTATGGTACTTTTGCTCCAATAGTTTCTCCAACAGGAGTTGTTGCATTTGGTAGAGATACAGAATCTTCTCGACAAGTTTGGAGTTCTATAAACGGTTATCCAGGAGATTATAACTATAGAGAATTTTATAGAGATATAGGTTATGAAACAGATTATGATTATATAAAACCATATATAGCTCACAATGGTGTTAGAGTTCACACAGGAATAAAATATTATAGAATTACAGGCGATACAGATAACAAAGATTATTACAACTTACAATGGGCACAAGATTCTATTAACAAACAAACTGGCCATTTTTTCGATTGTAGATGTGAGCAAATAAGTAAAATTGCTCCACATATGAACAAACCACCTATAATTTTATGCCCTTATGATGCTGAACTTTATGGTCATTGGTGGTATGAAGGTCCAGATTGGTTATATACTTTATTTAAAAAAATACATTATGATAAATGTAATTTTGCACTTATTACACCTAGCGAATATATAGATAAATATCCAGAAATTCAAGAATGTACACCTTGCCGTTCTAGTTGGGGAGCAAATGGTTATAGTGAAGTATGGCTTAACCCTACAAATGATTATGCACATAAACATCTTCACGTTGCTGGAGATAGAATGGTTGAACTTGCACACCTTTACCCTAATGCAAAAGGAAAACTAAAAAAAGCGCTAAATCAATGTGCTAGAGAACTTTTACTTGCACAAAGCAGTGATTGGTTATTTATTATTACAAATGGAACAATGGTTGAATATGCACATAAACGTATAAAAGACCATATTGGAAGATTTACAAAACTATATTATCAAATAAAAGAAAATAATATAGATGAAGAATTTTTAAAAGATATTTATAAAAAAGATAGAATTTTTGAAGAAATAGATTATAATATTTATTATTAAACAAGGGCCCGGACATTAGTCCGGGCCTTCGTTTTAAAATTTATATTTTAAATTCTTTCAAAACTATATTATACAAGTTTCACATACACTTTTACTTTCATATTATATGTATAAGAAAAGGCTTTTAGTAGATACTATACATATAATTGGAGGGAATTTTTTTATGAAATCTTTTGCAATAAAAAGCAATAATAATCAAATAAATAAATATCTACTAAATAGCTTTGAAAATTACAATTTAGAAGATTTCCATATTTCTTATAAAAAATTTAAAATTTATAATAATATTATTTTACATTACAAAAATAAAAATACCACAGAATTTTATGATTGTTTCTGTGAAATTCTAACAAATTGTATTATAAAATATTATGAAGAATCTATATTAAAGCAACTTATTACTTTAAACTATTTTTATTTTTCAAAAATAGAACAATCTATGATTTTAAAAAATTGTATATCTTATTTAAAAGACATAAATAATTTAGAAAATATGACTCGTAGAGAAAACATTTATATATCACTTTTAAAATATATTGATGAAAACAAATCTTTTATTTTAGATGGTTTTGTTAATTTTAGACTTGAAAATTATAAAAAAGTTCTTGAATATGTTGTAGATTTGAATGTAAATAATTTTCTAATAGAAAAAGAATACAACGAATTCGTAAGTTTATTAAAAATTTATATAAATTCTAAAAGTTCGGAATGTAATTGTTTGCATTTATTATACAAAAATGATAATGCAGTTTTACTTGATGAGAACTATAATCAAATTGATACAAAAAATTATTTATTAGATGCAAAATATTTATCTGATATTAGTTTTTCTGAAAACGATTTTATATTAAATGCTCTTTTAACCTTACTTCCTAAAAAAATATATATTCATTTATTAACTAAAAGTGATGAATTTATAGAAACTTTAAAACTAATTTTTACAAATAAAATTTCACTATGTAAACACTGTTCCTTATGTACTAAATATAAATATCTAAATGAAATCAAGTAGAGGAAGCACCTCTACTTGATTTTGTTTAAATAAATTTTTGATACAGAAAAGGTAAAATTCTCCTTTGGATTACTTATATTACCTTTTTTATATATAATCATAAAATTTCTGCAATTACATATACATGGTTGTATTTCTTTCCATATATTTAATGGAAAATTATTTAATTTCATTCGCCATAATTCTTTAAGAATTATGTTTTCACATTCTTCTGCACTTTTTACTTTTAGAGCATTTTTCCGCTCTTTTAATGTAAGTTCTGAATTAATAAAAATTTTTAATACTTCATTTTCTCCATAAATTATTATTTCTTTTTTGTTAATTTCTATCATATTGATGCCTCCTTTAATTATTTATGGTATTTCTACAAATTTTAGATATTGTATCATTTTTCTTTTTATTTTTCCAGCAGTGTTGATTTTATGTACACTTTTATGGTATAATTATGTTAATCTCATTATCGCAAGCAATTTACAACTAGGGAGGACAAATTTATGAAAAAAACAACTGCTTTTATTATTTTTATACTTTTTGCATTACTTTTAACATTTAGCTCTATCAAGCTAGATGTTAAAGAAAAAGAATTTGCTTCTTTGGAAAAAACTCATCATACTTTAGTCAATGACTATAATAAATTAAAGTCTGATTCAAAGAAATACGTAGCTAATGATAATATAAAGTTACGAAAGCAAGTTAAAACTTTGAAGGAAAAATTAGATTCTGAAAAGGAGAAAAATGCTTCTTTAAGCAAGAAATTAGAAGATGCTCAAAAAGAAAATGAAGAATCTAGCACAACGACCACATCATCTACCAATTATTTAAAAATTAAATATTGGTTTGATGATAAAAATTACACTCTTTCGGACGAAGAACAAAAACTTTATAAGGACCCTTACTTAAGTAAGAAGATTTCTAGTAAACGTGTTTTTGTCTCTTCAACAGTTTCTGAAGAAGAGTTGGAAAACGGTCAAACTGTTTATTCGGCTATGACTTCAAAAGGCTTAGTTTATTCTAGTAGTTATATAGACTTAAGCCAACTGGAGTCTACTGATTATTCAGTTTCTTTTAAGTCAATTTCCTCAAAAGAAAACAAAAAATACAAAAAAATTTGTTTTTACAAAACTGAGGTAAAAAGATTAGGAGAAGAATCTGATCAGAAGTGGTACTCTGATTACACCTTATCGCAGGAAGTGAAAGATTCAAAATACCTTAGAATTGTATCCGAAGTAGATGATTTTACTGCTTCAAATGGTGTACAGCTTTACTGTGCTTTAACTAAAAATGGAAATATTGTGTATATGCATGAATCTCCAAATCTTGAAACTATTAATGAAGAATAAAAAAATTGCTTGCAAAAACAGCCCTGTAATTTAGGGCTGTTTTATTTTACAAAGACATATTTATTCCTCTGGCAACAATACTGCTCATATTGTCTATTAATTCATCTATTTCTTTTGGTGTTACTATCATATTATATTCATTTGGTATTAAGGCCGATTTTATTTCTTCGTAATTATCTTGTTCTTTTAATTTATTTAGATATTCATTTGATTGAGCTTCATCTTGCAATTTTCCTATAAACAAATCTAAACAATCATTTACAAGAACTGCACTCTCTACAACTGTTGGTATTCCCATTGCAATTACAGGAATTCCTAAACTGCTTTCGCTTATTTCTTTTCTTGTATTTCCTACTCCTGCACCTGGCACTATTCCAGTATCTGATATTTGAATGGTTTTGCTTATTCTATCTATACTTCTTGAAGCTAAACTATCTATTACAATTAATAATTTTGGTTTTGTTTTTTCTACAATTCCCTCTAGTACTTCTAAAGTTTCTATTCCAGTTGTTCCTAAAACTCCTGGAGATATTGCACTTACAGGTCTTGCATCTTCTTCTATATATTCTGGAAAATATTTTATAATGTGTCTTGTTACATCAATATCATTAATTACTTTTGGACCTAATGCATCTGGTGTTACATATATATTTCCTAACCCTACTACTAAAATTTCATCTTGAGAATCTGTGTGTTTATTTATAAGTTCTTTCAATTCTTTAGAAACTATTTCGGCTGATTGTTGTAATTCATCACTGTCTATTATTTTTATATTTTTTATATCAATAGTAATATAATCTCCTATTGGCTTTCCAATTGCCTTTTCTCCCTCTTCACTTGTAATTTTTACCTTTGTAATTTTTAAATTTTCATTAATTTCTTCATTTTCTACATCTATTCCTTCTATATTATCATCTAATTTATTTGCTTTTTTATACAAATCTCTTCTTTCATCTGCTAAATCTGTTCTAAAATTAAACATAAAAAACCTCCTTAATCAAATTTACTTTATTATATTTTTTGATTAAGAAGATTTTTTTATTCAGTTTTATTTAATTTAATATTTCATATTCAAAATTTTCTAGAAATTCTGCATATTTTTTAAGTTTTTTATTGTTTTTTATAATTTTCTTTATTTGTTTGTCTTTGTCTTGCTATTGCTAAAGAATTTGCTTTTACGTCATCTGTAATTGTTGATCCTGCACCAACTGTTACATTGTTATCTATTTTTACTGGTGCTACAAAATTCACATTTGATCCTACAAAACAGTTATCTCCAATTATTGTTTTATTTTTATTTTTACCATCATAATTACATGTTATTGTTCCACAGCCTATGTTTGTTCCTTTGCCAATTTCGCAATCTCCCATATATGATAAGTGTGGCACTTTTGTTCCTTCTCCTATAATTGCTTTTTTTATTTCTACAAAACTTCCTATTTTTACGTTATCTGCTAGTCTGCATCCTTCTCTTATGTAACTGTTTGGACCTATTTCACAGTCATTTCCTATTTTTACATTAGATTTTATTGTAGTATTTGGGTGTATTACTGTATCTACTCCTATTTCTACATCATCATATATATATGTGGTATCTATATCTTCTATAGTTACACCATTTTTCATATATTCAGTATTAATTCTTTTTTGTAAAATTTTTGTTACCATTTCTAATTGCATTCTATCATTAACACCTAAAATTTCTGTATTATCTTTTACTGTTATTGCTCCTGTACGTAGCCCTTTATCATTCATTATTTTTATAACGTCTGTTAAGTAATATTCTCCTTGTGCATTATTTGGTGTTAATTCTTTTAATGCTATTAATAGTTCTTCTATATCGAAACAATAAATTCCTGCATTTATTTCTTGAATTTTCTTTTGCTCTTCTGTTGCATCTTTTTCTTCTACTATTCCCTTAACATTTCCACCTTCATCTCTTACTATTCTCCCATAACCTGTTGGATTTTCATATTTTGCAGATAAAAGTGTTGCACATTCTTTATTTTCTATAGATTTATTTAATAGTTTTTCAATTGTCTCTGGTCTTAAAATTGGAACATCTCCATTTAATACTAAAACTTTTCCCTTTTTGCCTTCTAAATATTTTGTAGCTTGCATTACAGCATGCCCTGTTCCTTTCATTTCTTCTTGAACAGCATATTTTACACTATCTCCTAAAACCTCTTGAACTTGTTCTTTTAAATAACCTACTACAGCTATTACATCGTCTATTCCAGCCTTTTTTGTTGTTTCTACGGCTCTTTTTACTAATTCTTTTCCATAAATTTTATGTACTAATTTAGATTTATTTGATTTCATTCTAGTGCCTTTTCCGGCAGCTAACATTATTGCAATTGTTTCTTCCATTTTAATACGTCCTTTCTTTATAAAAACTTTTTGTATTCTATCATATGAGTATTTATTTTGCAAATGTGACAAATTTTTAATTTATAAAATTAATTTAAGGGTAAAATAATAATTAAGATTAAATTTCGCAAAGCAAGTGGGGACCTTTCCGGCATTCTTCAAAATTCTTTGAATTTTGTTAGAAGGACGTGAATGGGGAGCTTTGATGAAATTTTAGATTAATTCATTATTTTACCCTATAAATCTTTTTAATTAAAAAAGCTCCTATGTTTTATTGACTAGAAATTTATATTATTTTATAATTATGTTTAGATTTAATTTTTAAGGAGTATGATTTTTATGCCAGAACCAAAAGAAGTTACTGATATGAGAAATAATTCTACTAACAGAGATTATGTACTTGCTGCTGTTCAAGTACAACGGTAGTTTATTAGATTATGCAGATAATTCTTTTAAAGATGATAAAGAAATTGTTTTTGCTGCTGTTAAGAATAATCCAGAAGCTCTTGAATTTGCTAGTGATAGATTAAAAAATGATAGAGAAATTGTTTTTGAATCTGTTAGCCGAGTTGGTTGGACTTACTGCTACACTGGAGAAAAACTCTTAGATGATAAAGAACTTTTAATGGCTGGTTTAAAAGTTTCTGGTCAAATTCTATATTTTGCAACCCAACAATTAAGAGACGATAAAGAAGTAGTAACTGCAGCCGTTACTAATAAACCAATTATTGTAAAATATGCCAGCAAAAGATTGCTTTCGGATTTAGATATTGCAAAGTTGGTTTTATCCAAAAATAAAAAATGTTATGAATTTTTAGATGATTCTATAAAAGATAATGAAGAAATAATTAATATTATGAAAGAAGAATAAAACAGGCGACCATTGGTCGCCTTTAATTTATTGTTGTTCCTGTTGCACCTGTTCCAACTACGGCTTCCTGCAAAGATCTCCACGTATTACATCCTACTATTCCATCTGCAGTTAAACCTACTCTTCTTTGATATGCTTTTACTGCATTTTCTGTTGCAGCTCCAAAAATTCCATCTAATCCATTTGTTCTATATCCTAATGTGTTTAAATCATCTTGTGCAATACATACATAATTACTTATACTTCCTCTTCTTAAAGTTGGGAATCCTCCTGATGAACATGCTGGTTTTCCAAATCTTTTATCAAAATGCACCCACGTAGGTGTTAATGATATTGGTTCTACATATGTCCATAGTCTTGAGTTATTTACACTATTCCATAGTGTTCGCCTACCACTACTTGTTAAATTTTGTCCAACATCAAATGCAACTCCTGAATAGTGCTGTGATTGATCTCCATGACCTCCCTCATATGGTCTTTTAAATGCAAATCCAACTTTTATTGGTCTTCCATATATATATCTTTGACTATTCCAACTTTGCATACATCTTTTTGTTGTCCATAAAATATTACTTTTACTTGAACCTCTAAATTCCTTTACTAATAATGTTCTATTTGTATTATATGGCATTGCTTCGTTTTCTCCTCTAATGTACGTTTCCATTCTATCTGAATCATTATTAAATACTAATATTCTTGCCATAATATACCTCCATAATATATTCTTCTAATATATTATGAATAAATTCATATTTTTGACAAAAGAAAACCCCCAACAGAAAATATAATATATTTTCTGTTGGGGACGAAAAAACTATTTTTCAAAAATTTTTTTAACTGCTTCTTCTGTGAAGTCGCAGTTTGTTGAACTACCGATATTATTCTCTATAAAACGCCACGCGTCCTGGTAGTTCTTGATACTGCTAGCTGGAATACTTTCTATAAATTCTCTTTTTCCTTTTTCGTAAAAAGCTAATTCCAGATTTTCTTCATGCCTTCGGCTTACTTCCAGCCGATAACCTCTAGAAATTACGACTCCTTTATCTTTTACTATAATCATATTATTTGCCTCCTTTACTTAAAAGAAACATTGTTAAAAAGTAACTTTTACAATTATATCACTTTTTATATAATATGTAAACCTTTTCATCTAATTTTCTATATAATTTGTAAGTTCTACCATTGCATCTGCCGCTTCTAAATATTCTGAAAAAGTTCTTTTTATAAATTTAGAGTTTCTAAGTGATGGCTGTGTTGCTGTTAAATCCATTAACAAAGGGATTCCTAAGCCTTTATTTAACATTTTTGTTGTTTCTTTATAGTATTTTACAAGTTTGCTAACTTCCATTCTTCCTCTAACAACATTATATTCTTTCATAGATTTATTATGTTTTTCTAGCAATTCTTTTATAAAGTCTTCATATTTATATTTTTTATATCTTTCCATATTATATATTTTTGCAGCACACTCTAAACCATAAATTGTTTTTAAGTTAAAGTTTTCTAAAAATAAATTAAATTCCTCTGAACTAAAATAGTAATAATGTCCTTGTACATTGTTAAAGGCTCTTAAAGTATCTAAATAACCTAATTTCATATTTTTTTCTATTTTTTCGTGATTAAATTCAAAAGTTCCACCTAAGTCTTCGTCTGCTCTAATCATTTTTATATACACATTTTTATCTATAGTTTTTCTTTTAATTCCAATACCAGTAACATCAACTACAATTATATTTTTATAACCTTTTTTTATTAATAAATTTATTGGAATGTTGTCATGTAAACCGCCATCATAATATTCTACATTATCTATTTTTTGAGCTTTAAAGATTGGAAAACAAGCTGTTGCAAGTAGATAATCTACCATTTTTTCTTTTGGTATATCTCCTTTAAATAATTCCTGAGATTCACCTTTTATTGAAGATGTTACAAGCCCAAAGTTTATTTTTGAATTATAAATTTTATCTACATCTATGTATTTATTTACAGTATCTCTTAATGCATTATTTTCTAATCCACCTTTTTGGATATATTCTGCAGCTAAAATTCCTAGATTTTTTATGTTGAAAATATTTTTTGTTTTATCTATTTTTTTATCCATAGAAATTATATTGTCAAATTCTATTGTTTTATATAAATCTACCATTTTTTCAAAATCATCTTGTAAAATTAAAGCTGCATTTAGTGCTCCTATTGATGTACCGGCTATTGCTGTTATATTGATATTAAGCTCTTTTAGAGCTTTCCATACTCCTACTTCATATGCACCTTTTGTTCCACCACCTGCAAGAACTAATCCAAACTCTTTATCCATTGTATATCTCCTTATAAAACTTTTTTAAATCTTTTTTCCATTCTTTCTTTTCCGATTATTTTCATAATTTCATACATATCTGGTGTGTTTGTTCTTCCTGTTAAAGCTATTCTTAATACTGTACTTACATCGCCTACATGTCCTGGATATGCATCTGGATTTGCTTTATATTCTTTTACTTCGCTAGCATATCCTAATTTTCCTGCTAATGCTTTTATTGTATCGAACCATTCTTGCTTTTCGTGTTCTTCATTATATACTTTTAAATATTCTGTAAGAATTTCTTTTATTTTTTCTTCGTTATTTATTACTTGCCAATCATAATTTTGCTCTTTTTTATCAAATTCTTCATCATACATATATTCTATTTCGTTTTTTACATCTGACCATTTTGCAATATCTTTTCTAGGTTTTTTGTTTCCTCTTTCTATTCCTAAAACTTTTAAAGAATACTCTTTGTTTTCTAATAATTTAACAAGTTCATTGTCAAATTTTTTAGCCCAGTTTAAAGCTTCTTCATATACTTGTTCAGCAGTAAAACCAGATATAACAATTTTAGATACATCTAATAGTTTTACCATATCAAATAATGCTCCACTTACGCTCATTTTGTTTAATTGTAATTCAAATTCATCTATAGATTTTTCTTTATTTGCTCTTCTCCAATTTTCAAAACTTGAATTTGCGATATTTAATAAATATTCTTTTACAGCTTCTTTTGGTATACCTAATTCTGTGTAATAACTAACTGCTGCTTCTGCATCCTTTCTTTTACTTAATTTACGTTTATTTCCATTATCGTTTTTCATAACTGGCGCAATGTGTGCATATTTAGGAGCTCTAAAACCTAGTTCCCTAAATAATTGTAAATGTAATGGAACTGAAGATAACCATTCATCACCACGAATTACAAGTGTTGTCCTCATTAAGTGGTCATCTATTGCATGTGCAAAATGATATGTTGGAAGACCATCTGCTTTAATAATAACTATATCTTGGTCATTTTCTGGAAATTCTACATTTCCTTTTATTGCATCTTTATGTTTTATTTTTCTATCTTCTCTACCTGGAGATTTAAATCTTATAATATATTCTTCTCCATTTTCTATTCTTTTCATTGCTTCTTCAACTGGAATAGTTCTACATTTTGCCCATACTCCATAATAACCTGGTCTTATTTTAGCTGTTTCTTGCTTGTTTCTAATAGCTTCTACATCTTCTGGAGTACAGAAGCAAGGGTATGCTTTTCCTTGTGCAATTAAATATTTTGCATATGCTTGGTATATTTCTTTTCTTTCACTTTGTTTATAAGGTCCATAATTTCCTTTACTTTCTGTATCTGAAATCATACCTTCATCACATTCAATATCATAATCTTTTAAAGCATTAACTATACCTGTTACGGCATTTTCAACTTCTCTTTTTTGGTCTGTATCTTCAATTCTTAAAAAGAACACACCACCTGTTTGAGTTGTAAGTTTTTTTGCAATTAAACTTTGGTAAATGCCACCAATATGAACAAAACCAGTTGGACTAGGTGCAAATCTTGAAACAACTGCACCTTCTGGTAAATCTCTTTCAGGATACTTATTTTCATAATATTCTATATCTTTTGCATCTGGAAAAATTAAATTTGCTAAATCTTTATAATCCATTTCTCATCTCTCCTATTTCTACTAATAAATTCTTACGTATTATATCAAAAAAGAATATATAATACAATAGAAAAAAAGTTTAACCTGTCCCAAAAGTTACAAAAATTGTTACTCTGGGACTGTCCCCTAATTTTTTGTTAATTTAATTTGTATTTTTTTCGGGTCGCCCTAAGGACGCCTACCCCTATAACTTCTAATTTATGTTTGTCTAATATTTTAATATTATTTTGTTTTGGGCGGACAGAGGCGTCCGCCCCTACTCCTAATCAATAAAAAAATTACTTAAATCTACTAGGTAGGTCACAAAAGGGTAACAAATCAATAATACCAAGCTTTAAAGTGCTTGGTATTATTACGTTTTATTAAATTTCCATTATTATTGGCAGAATCATTGGGTTTCTTTTTGTTTTTTGGAATATATATTCTCTTAGGTTTTCTTTTACGTTTGATTTTATTGTTGACCAGTCTGTTATGTGTTTTTCTTCGCATTTGTATACTTCTCTTCTTACTACGTTTTTTACATCGTCCATTAGGTTTTCTGATTCTCTTACATATACAAATCCTCTTGAGATTACGTCTGGTCCTGCTATTATGCTTCCTGAACTTGAGTCCATTGTCATTACTATTATTATTAGTCCGTCTTGTGATAAGTGTTGTCTGTCTCTTAGTACTATGCTTCCTACATCTCCAACTCCTAATCCATCTACTAATACTCTTCCTGATGGTACTGTTCCTGTAAATTTTGCTTCGTCTTCATTTAGTTCTAATACTTTTCCATTATCTGTTAAGAATATATTTTCTTTGTCTATTCCCATAGATTTTGCTGTTTCACTATGTGCTATTAATTGTCTATATTCTCCATGAACTGGTATAAAGTATTTTGGTTTTGCAAGTGCTAATATTATTTTTTGTTCTTCTTGACATGCGTGTCCTGATACATGTATAGCCTCTAGTGAACTATATATAACTTCTGCTCCTAGTTGCATTAAATCATCTATTACTTTTGATACAAATTTTTCGTTTCCAGGTATTGCTGTTGCAGATATTATTACTTTGTCATTTGGTGTTATTTGTACTTTTCTGTGTTCTCCTGCTGCCATTCTTGTTAATGCAGACATTGGTTCTCCTTGGCTTCCTGTGGTTATTATTACTAATTGGTCATCTGTATAATTTTTTATCATATCTATGTCTATAAATACATTATCTGGGCATTTTATATAGCCTAGTTCTCTTGCTGTATCTATCATATTTATCATACTTCTACCACATACAGCTATTTTTCTTTTATGTTCTACTGCTGAATTTACAATTTGTTGTACTCTATGCACATTTGATGCGAATGTTGCAACTACAATTCTTTTTGTACAATTTTGGAATAACTTTTCAAATACTTCTCCAACTGTACTTTCAGACATTGTATATCCTTTTCTTTCTGCATTTGTACTATCAGACATAAGTGCTAGTATTCCTTTGTTTCCTAATTCTGCAATCCTTCCTAAATCCATTTGTTCACCATCAATTGGTGTAAAGTCTAGTTTGAAATCTCCTGTATGAAGTATTGTTCCAACTGGTGTTGTTATTGCAAGCATTACAGAATCTGGTATACTATGGCAACTTCTTATAAATTCTACTTTGAATTTTCCAAGTTTTATTGTTTGTCCTTGTCTTACTTCTTTTAATTTTGTAGAACGTAATAATTTATGTTCTTCTAACTTATTTCTAATTAATCCGGCTGCTAATTTAGTAGCATACACAGGTACATTTATTTTCTTTAATAAATATGGTACAGATCCTATATGATCTTCGTGTCCATGTGTTATAACTAATCCTCTAATTTTTTCTTTGTTTCTTTCTAGATATGTTAAATCTGGTATAACTAAGTCTACGCCTAACATATCATCATCTGGGAAAGCTAAACCTGCATCTACTAAAACAATATCATCACCATATTCAAAAACAGTTATGTTTTTACCTATTTCGTGTAATCCTCCTAGAGGAATTATTTTTATTGTTTCTTTTTTAAAGCCAAAATCTTTATTAGTATTTTTATTTGTTCTTCTAGTATTTGTATTTTTTCTTTTTTGCACTTCTTCAGTTTTTCCGTTTTTATTTTCCTTTGTTTCAGCAGTTTTTCTGCCTCGAGTATTTCTTTTTTGCATAGTAGTTGTAGTATTATTTTCATTTGCTTTTCTTGATGTAGTTCTTTTAGTTGTTCTTGATGAATCGTTATTTGTTCTTCTAGTTCTTGTTGTTCTCGTTTTTCTTTCCGTACTTTCTACTTTTGTTGATTTTAATTCTTCTTCCATTTTTTCTCTCCTTCATTTTGTATTAATTTAAATTTATGTACTTAATCTGTTATCTAAAAATGCAAAGAGAATGCAGGTAATTTAATGTATATGCTTCTATATTTTATAGCATATTATATATCTTTCTTTAATTATGTTTAATTTTTATTAAAAAATGGTTACCCACTCAAAAATAACTTTTCTCATTATAATAATAAAATCTTTTATCTCATACTGAATAATAGTGTATATCTTACACCGCTAAGATTACACCTACAAATCTCATTTATTTATCCGAATCAATTTCTCTTATTATTTCTAAACACAAGTTTTTTATACATAAAACTTAAATCTCTTATTTTATCTATCTTTCAAGATAATCACTGTTTTGTATTATATAATAAAATATGACATATGTCAAATTGAACATATGTCATATTTTGTATTCCTTATCTAATTTATCATTTAAATATAATTTTGAAATTATTTTTAATTCTCTTATGCTTTCTTCTGATACTTTAAATGAATATAGCTTTTTAGCTGGTGCTAATATTGCATATTTTATTGCATTTAATGTTCCTTCGCTTATTTCAACCGCACTTTTATCTTGTTTTCCACATATTTCGCATTTTAGTCCATTATCTCTTAAACTAAAATATTTTATTTTTTCTTTTTCTCCACAGTTTACACATTTTTCTATATGTGGTTTAAATCCTAATATGCTTATTAAACGTAATTTAAATATGGACATTACTAAGTCTAAATTTTTATCTGTTTCTGAAATTACATATACTGTATTTAATAGTAATTGAAGTATATTATAGCTATTTTGATTTTCAGTTGTGGTATCCTGTATTAATCTTGTAATTTCTGCTACATAGTTTAGTTTGTCCAAATCTATTCTAACATTATAAAACACTTCTATTGTACTACACGAATTTATATTATATGTATTTGCCCCTTTATATAAAACGTATTCTCCAAAACATAAATATTGTGTACCTGCAAGAAGGCTACTTTTAGGCCTTCTTGCTCCTTTTGCTGCACATGAAATTTTACCTAAACCAGGTGTTAAAAGAGTAATCATTTTATCATAATCACCCATATTATGTTCTGCTAATACTATTCCCTTCGTTTTTATTGTTCCCATTTTCTTCCGCCTTCATATTTTCTTCTATTTGTTCTATTGCCTTTAATTCAATAAATGTATCTATATTTCCTGTATTTTTAAATGTATTCCACGCTATTTGTTTAATCATGAAATCATCTCCTTTATGTTATTTATCTTTTGTAAAAAGAATTTTTTTATTCAAATTAATTACGTTGTATAATGTTAATTTTATAATTTCTTGTAATACCTAATGCTGCCGAGGAATTAAATAAATTTCATTATAATTATGAGGATTTTCATTGCGGGTCGTCGAGGACGCCGCCCCCTACAACGGTTGACAATTATATTTGTATAAAACATAATTATAATAAATTTATGAAATGACGAATGCAATTGGAGTGTTATTAGAAATTGTTTAATTGTATCAAATGAGGAAGCGATGGCTTGCATAGCAAGAGCAGCGAGAGGCTCGTTTGTTACAATTTTACAATTTCTTTTAATACGTAATGCCGCCGAGGAATTGAATAAATTTCATTATAATTATGTAGATTTGTATTTTAATATTCAGGCGGACAGAGGCGTCCGCCCCTACAACGTTTGACGTAATTCTTCATCATAAAAATATTATTTCTATAAAATATAATTATAATAAATTTATTTCATTTTAAATTTATTTACAATGCTTTCTTTTTCTTGCCAATCTTCTTTAACTTTTACCCAAATTTTTAAATTAATTTTTATTCCAAGCATTCTTTCTAAATCTTGTCTTGCATATGTTCCAATTCTTTTTAGCATTTGTCCGCCTTTACCAATTATTATACCTTTATGTGAATTTCTTAAGCAATATATAGTTGCTTCTACATCATATATTTGCTCTCCTTTGCTGGTGGTTCTTTCTTGCATTTTTTCTGTTTCTACATATATTCCATGTGGTACTTCTTCATCTAGCAATTTTAAAGCTTTTTCTCTTATTGTTTCTTCAACTAATTGTCTTTCTGTTTGGTCTGTATATTCATCTATATCATAATATGCTGGACCCGGTTTTAAAAGTTCCTCTATTTCATTTAATATTGCATTAACTTCTTTACTTTTTATTGCAGATGTTGGTATAACTGCTTTAAAGTCATATTCGTTTCTATACATATCTATAACTTTTAGCAAATTTTCTCTTTTTATTAAATCTATTTTATTTATTATTAATATCGTTGGTTTATGTGCTTCTTTTATTTTTTCTAGAATTATTTTATCGCCTTTTGGAATTTCATTTCTTGATGCATCTACCATAAATAAAACCACATCTACATCTGTTACTGCTCCATAAGCAGTTTCTAACATTGTTTCTCCTAATTTTGTTTTTGGCTTGTGTATTCCTGGTGTATCTATAAAAATTATTTGTGAATTTTCTCTATTTATAATTGCTCTTATGGCTGTTCTTGTAGTTTGCGATTTATTGGCAGTAATTG
Organism: uncultured Clostridium sp.; assembly: GCA_902461935.1. Classification (GTDB taxonomy): domain Bacteria; phylum Bacillota; class Clostridia; order TANB77; family CAG-508; genus Merdicola. The sequence continues at coordinate 148,039 of CABPZP010000001.1, forward strand.
CAACCTTTTCTCCTGTTAAAGAATTTATTAATGTAGATTTTCCTACATTTGTTCTTCCTATTATTGATACAAATCCTGATTTAAATTTTTCTTCCATATATTTTTCCTTTCTTTTGGTTTATTATATACCGTTTTTATTAATTTTTTTGTAGAAATTTGAGATTACATACAAAAAATGTCTGTCTTACTTTTTTATTTTGTAAGCACAGACATTTTTATTTTATTATTCAAATGTAACATTTGCATCTATTGGGCAAATATTAAAAAATGTATTTCCGTCATTTACTTCTATTTCTTTTCCATTTGAATCTTTGTATATTGTTTGTGATTTTCTATCTGATTTTTCACATGTTATTTCAATAGCTTTACCATTTGTTATGTAATAACCTTTAAAAGTTCCTATATTTGATAAATTTTGTCTGTCCTTATTTTCACCGTCATTTAATACTGTATTTTTTACAAATGTTATTATTATATTTTTAGTTGTAATACTTTCATTTGTTTCAAAATCTGTTTGTTTCGTTCCTCTGGCATATCTTGTATATGTTTTGCTTGCTTCATCATACACATAACTTGTTGTATGTAATTGTGAGTATGGTATTGTTACTTTATTTGCACTTTTTCCATTAGTTAATTCTACTTCATTTTTAACATAATTTAATACACTTTTTTTACTTGAGGTTAATTTATAATTTTTATTTTTAGCAATTTCTTTTAATTTTGCCGTACTTGTTAAAACATTATGTGGTGATGATTTTTGTTTTATTCTCCAAAAGTCTTTATCACTTTCTGTTATTCCATTTATATTGTTAACACCTAAAGTTTTTATATCGCTTTCTGCCTTTGGGCTCCAGCCATAATGAGCATAGATTGCATCGTTTTCTAAAGCATAATCTAGGAAATAATGTCTTGAACTTCTAACAGGTCCTATTTTTTCAACATCTTGTCCTTTAAATACTGCCATTAATCTTGTTTCTCCACCTTCAACTATTATTTCATAAATAGCATATGCTTTTTTTAATCCTGCTTGTGGCCATGCACCTTTATGGTTATCTATCATAACTGCTATCGGTCTTTGATTTCCTGAAAATATTTTTATTCCGTTATCATCTACTACTTCTGTTATTGTTTCATCTTCATTTTCGTTGTTTATTGCAACTTCGTTATTATCTTTATTTTTTGATAAAACCATATAACCTAAAATACCTGCTGCAATTAATATTATTAGTATTGTTACAACTACAAATATTTTCATTTTTTTATTATCTTTTTTTCTCTTTTCTTTTCTACTCATTATATCCCCTTTTATAAAATTTATTATCTATTAATTTCTAATTTTGATAGTATATTTTCTTCTTTTTCTCTCATTTCTTTTTTATCATTTTCTTCCATATGATCATATCCCATTAAATGATAAAAACCGTGAACTGCCATATATGCAAGTTCTCTTTCAAAACTATGTCCATATTCTTTAGCTTGATTTTGCACTTGCTCTATTGATATAATTACATCTCCTAAAACTTCTTTCATACCATTTAGGTCTGTATTACAAACTATTTCTATTTCATTTTTTTCAAACATTGGAAAAGAAAGTACGTCTGTTGCTCTATCTATATTTCTATATTCTTTATTAATTTTATGTATATTTTCAGGATTTGTAAGAGTAATACATATATATAAATTTTTTAAATTTTCTTCTTCAAAACATTTATTTATTACTCTATTTAATACCTTTTCATATTCTTTATTTTTTTCTATGTCTAAGTATTCTACTTCTAAAACTTCCATTTCTACTTCCTTTTCTAACTTTTTATTTTATGCAATTTGTTTTTGTTTTGTATAACTGCCAAGAGTTTTATAAGAATTTTTTATATTTCTCATTGCTCCCATACTTACTAATTTTTCTTTATAAAATTTTATAATTTTTTCATATCTTAGAACATTTCTTGCTTCGCATAATTTTTTTAAATCGTTTCTAATGAATAATATTTCTTTTTGTTCTTGATAGTCTTCTGGATTATTTTCTTTTAAAGTTTGTAAAGATTTATATTCATTCCAAAACTTTTTATAATATTCCCTTTCTGATGGTTTGTCCCAGTAAATTTTTGTTGATAATAATCTCATATTATAATCTTCTATTAAATCTATTAATAGTGCATATGCAGATTTTTTCTTTTGTTCAATACGTGTATCTACTATTAAATCTCTGGTTTCTTTTAATAATTTTATATAGCATTGTTCTGCAACAATTAATGGAAGGCTGTGTGTAAATAATTGTCTGCTTATTCCAAGTAATATTGCCTTTTTTTCTATTAATTCTTTTTGGTCTAATTTTCCAATTGTTAAACCTTCAAATTTTTCGTATTCGTCCATTATTTCTTTGTAAGTGTTATTATTATCATTTTTTATTTTTATTGGTAATATAGTTCCTATATAGTCTTCTAATGTATTAAATATTTTATTATAAATTTCTTCTCTATCTTTTGCAACTAAATTGTCTGCAAGTTGTACTGAATAATGTTTTAATAATCCTTTATATAGTGTATCCATCTTTGCTGAATAAAATTTTTCGTATTTATTTAGCACTTTTTCTTTATTTTGTGATTTTAAATTTTCATAATCTAAGTCTATTAAATATTTTTGTTTTCTGTATTTATATTCTAAATATTCTGTTTCTTTTAAATGTGTTACTTCATAATAATTTGCTAAAGCATTTCTTTCAAATTCTGTAGCCGTATCATTTTTTACTTTTTTGTAAACAGAATCCATTATATATTTATCTATAGATTCTAGATACAATGCATATGTATCTTCGTATTTTTTTCTTGAAGTTTCATCTTTATCTTCTTCATTATATAAGTATGCTTTTATAACATTATTTCTTTTTATGGAAATCATTACGCTATTAAATCCAACTTTTGTTGGAATAAGCAATTTACCTATAGTATTTGTTATTTTTTTAAAAAATGTTTTATCTGTTTCTAAAACTCTAAGTCCTCTTTCCATGTTCATCATCCTTTCAAAATACTATTTTCTCTTCAGTGCCTATATTTTCTAATACTTCATATATAACTTCTACTTCAACATATTCGTTTGTTGTAACTACATTTACAGTTTTATTTTTTATATCTTCCGAATTTGTTATTTGTTCATTTAATTTATCTTCTGCTTTTTTTTGTGCTATATTTTTTGCTTCTTCTTCGGTATGTTTTTCTGTTTTTTGAATTGTTTCAAAATTGTTACATTCTGTAATGCTTACGGGTAGATAAAAATCAGAAAATATTTTTATTTTTTTGTCTGTGTATATTGTATCATAATTTTCAAATTTGGAAAGAGTTTTATACAAATTTATTTGAAAATTATTAAATTTTATTTGATATCTTTTTTCTTCATTTCCAGTTTGTTCTTTTTTCTCTTCGCTAAGAAAAACTTTTTCTTTCTCAGAATACCATACTTTTGCAGTTATTTTTCCAGATCCATGAACATATCTTACTCCAGTGTATTTTCCTTCCATCCATCCTCCAATTAATATATTGCCTTTTTTTACCAAGTCACCTTCTTTTACTACGGCTGTACCTTTTGTAGCTTCCACTTTTTCTATAATTGCATCTTTGTTAGAAATTATATTGCAATATTCATCATTATTTACTACTTGTGGTTTTTCTTCTGTTTCTACAATTTTTACTATAACATTCGTTCCTCTTATATTTATTCCTATCCACGAAATATCATTTCTTTTTAGTCTTATTGTATTTATAATTTCATTTTTATTTATATCTTTTTTTAAAGTTCCAACTTCTAGTCCTTGTTCTTTTAATTCTTCTTGCATTTCCTGTTTTGTTATTTTTTCATTTCCTATTATTTCTATATTCCAAACAAATTTCGAAGCTCCAATTATTATTATAAGCACTACTATAAGCCCTATTGCAAATATTTTTCTTTTTTTATATTTATCTAAGAAAAATGGAACTCCTTTTTTTCTTTCTATATGTATTCTGCAATTTGTTTGTTTTGATATTTCTTTAATATTTCTAAAATCTTTTATTGAAATATTTGCGTGCATAATACTTGCTTTTTCTCTTTTCATGCCCCAAAGAAATATTCCTTTTTGTTTGCATATATTTATAAATCTTTCAATATAAAACCCTTCTACATTTATACGTATATATCCAGTTAATTTATTTAATAATATTTTAAAGAACAAGTTTATTCCTCCTCATCTGTCGCACTTTCAAAATCTATACTTTCTATTTTTCCGGTTATTATTAAATCTTCATCTGTCATTTCGTTCAAACTTAAATTAAAGCCATTTATATTTAAAACTCCTATTGTAGTATTTAATCTTACAAAAAAATTTTCATATTCCAAAATTCCTTTATAATTTTCTACCATTATTTTTTTAAATCCTATTATTGTAACTTTAGGTTCATTGTTTGTTATTTCTTCTGGAAATTCTAAAATATTATTTATCTTAGCAGTGTGATTTTTCTTATTTTTTCTCATTAAACTTCACCTCAATTATTTTTCAAATTCATTTAATGGCTTTATTTCATACCCTTCATTTTTTGCTTCTTTTATAATATCCCCTAACACATTACAATTATCTTTTGAATTTCCATGTAATAGCATAATTTCTCCATTATGAAAATTATTTATAATCATCTTTTTTGCATTTTCTTCTCCACTTTGGTTATTTTCTTCCCAATCTTTATATGCAAAACTCCACATTACTGTTTTATATCCTAAATTATTGCATTCATTTAGAGTTCTTTCACTATATTCTCCTTTGGGTGGCCTTATATATTTCATTTCATATCCAAATTTTTCGTAAATTGCTAAATGCAAATCCATTACTTCTTTTTTTATTTCTTCATTTGATATATCTGGCATACTTTTATGATTTACTGTATGATTTCCAACTATATGACCTTCATCTATCATTCTTTTTACTAATTCCTCATTTGTATTTAAATAATGCGCAGTTATAAAAAATGTTGCTTTAACATTATTTTCTTTTAAGGTATCTAAAATTTTTTCTGTGTATCCTGCTTCATATCCCTCGTCAAAAGTTATATATATGTATTTTTTCTCGCTATTTCCCATACAATAGCCCTCATATTTATTTATTAATTCTGCATTAACTTTCCCTAAATCTGGTTGTTTATTATCTTTTTCTCGTTTTATTCCCCACCCAATTTTTTTATTGCTTAAAGTAGTTTGAGCATTTGTTTCAACAGCTTCTTCACAATCATTTTCAGTCATAAAAACACAAAAAGAAAAAATTAAAATAATAACACTACAATAAATAAAAATAGACTTTTTATTCATATCTTCTCTCCCCTCTTTTTTCTAATGTATGTGTTATTTTTTTATTTTATTACATATTTAAAAGCGTAAAAATAAGACACAAATTAGTGTCTTGTTAAAATATATTTTTTATAAAAATATTAATTTACATTTTATGGTAATATTTCTATAGTTCCTATGTAATTAGCTCCAATAGATTTATTCCATATATCTTTATTTGCAAATTGTATGCAATTATAGTTATTATCGTTTTTTACATTACCATATTTAGAAATTCTTATATAAACTTTCCAATTTCCTTGGCTAATTTCTTTTGGTAATACTTCGCTAATTTGCAAGTTTGTTGTTTCTTTTGAGTTCCAACTTGTAACATCTATATTAGTTGGAATTTCATATACCTTTCCTTCTTTTTCAAGAACAAGGCTTGTTTTTTTATCATTTACTACATTTGCAAATCCTACATTTTCTATTTGTAAATTTATTTTTAATTTTTTGTTTTTTTGTAGTTTATTTGTTATTTTTGAATTTCTTAATACAAATCTATATCCTAAGTGATTCTCCACATATACATATCCTGTTTGATTTTTATATACTAAATCTTCTCCGTTGTATTTTTCGTTTTTCCACATATCTAATACATTATTATTCCACTGCGAGTTTAAGTATGTAGTATGTGTTTTAAAACCTTCTTTAGATATATAGTCTGTGGTATTTAAAGCTTGTCCTGTGGCACTGTTTGCAACTACTTCTCCTCCATATAATGTATGCAGAGCTTGTTTTTCCAACCAAGCTATTTCTATTTTTCTATTTTGAAATGTTCCTAAATCGCTTTCAGAACCTAAGTATCCATCATTATATAGTCCTATTCTATAACTATCTGTTCCTTTTTCACTTATATCTTTATCTAAGTTGCTTCTTTCTATTTTTTTCCATCCTGTATAATATACTGGTGTTCTAACTCCAATTTTCATAGTATTAGGAGTTACCTTTAAAAATTCATCTATTGCCTTGCTTACATTTTCTACTGTGCATATTTTACTTGAATGCATTTCTCCCCATGGTCCAAAAAATCCTAATTCTACATACGAAATAACATCTTTGTTATTATTAAAAATTGGCTCTAACTGAGCTATGTGAGTTAATATCATTTCCAAACTTGGCTCTAAATCTTTTTTTCCTTCAAAGTTATCGTATGCAAATCTTATAATAACATTTCCATTGTTTTTCTTTATATTTTCTAGTGTAGCATTCAGGCTTTCTAACATATCGTCTGTAAATTTTAAATCCTCATTTTCTTTATTTACTTTACCTGAAAATTCTCCAATTCCTACTCTTAAATGTACTAAATTATTTTTTGGAGAAATAGGTGTATTATCTGTTGGTTTCATTTTTATAAATACTGGTGTGTAAAAACCTCTTTCTGGATTTTGTATATTTTCTAAGGTTTCTGTATAATCTATATCATTTACATCTACTAAATTGCTATTTTCTTCAACTTTTTTTGTTAAAAGAGATACATCTGTTATATTAATTTTTCCATCATCATTCATATCTGCATTATATAATTTTTCATTTTGCAAATTTGTTGTATGTATTAAATGTAATTGCAATAATTTAACATCCTCGTAGTCTATTTTTGAATCATCATTTAGTTGACCCTTTATGTTTATTGTAGAATTAGTTGCATATATACTTCCAACTGATTGCATTCCTATACAAAAAGTTAATATTGTTATAAACAATTTAAAAATCTTTTTATCAATTTTTTTGTATTTTCTTCTAATAATTAAAGAAATTATTATTAATATTATAATTGCAATTAAAATTATTATTTTGTTATTGACTTCACCTGTTTTTGGCAATATTCCTAGAAACACATTGTCTTCTTCATTTTTTTCTTCTGGTTCATTATTATTTTCCTGATTGTTTTCATTCGTTGTAGTTTGTGAATTGTTTATATTTTCGTTATTATTTATAATATTTATTTTTAAATTTGTTTCAGTTATATTAATGTACTCTGTTCCTTCTGATGCAGTTATATCTTTTATTTTTATATTTGTTTCTTGTATACTCGTTTGTTGTTTTACTTTTAAAGTAATTTGTAAAACATCCTTAGTATCCTCAGTTTCATTATTCTTTATAGCTATAAATTCCTTTGTATTATTGTTGTATTGTAATTGTCTCCAATTATTTAAAGTTTTAAAATCTTGCTCTTTTACTTCTTCAAATACTTCACTATCATATTCTAAAGTAGCTTTATATGCATTTATATTTGTTTCGTTATATGAAAGAGTAACTATAATTTCTTCTCCAGTTTTTATAGTATTTTTATTACATTTTAAGCTAGATATGTTTTCCATGCTAGCATTTGAACAGTTGCATATACAAATTATAATTATCGCTAAAAATATAGAAAAATTAATTTTTTTCATAAAATCTCAATCCTTTTTTTATACTGTTAAAATTATAACACAATAAGTATAAAATTATAACAAATTTTGTTGTTTAACTTTACTTATGACATTTTTCTACAGTATTTTTATCAATTTTCTCTATTTAACTTACAAATATTGACATTTTTTAGATTTTACTTTAATATGTAAAAAAATAATTTTTCAGGCATAACTATTTTTTGTTTATGGAGGAAAAGCTTATGTTAAAATTTGCAGTATGCGATGATAACATAATTATTTTAAATAGATTGACAAAAATGTTAGAAAATATATTTCTAAAAAACCATTTATGTGCTGAGGTTGTATTATCTTCTAATTCATCTAAAGAATTAATTGAATATACTAATTCTAATAATTTAGATGTTCTTATTTTAGATATCGATTTCAAATCTGAATGTTCTGGCTTAGAACTAGCAAAAAAAATTCGTGAAAAAAATAAAGATATGTATTTAATTTTTTCTACTGGTCATTTAGAATATGCTTTAATTGCATATAAATTAAAAACTTTTGACTATCTCCCAAAACCTGTTACTCCCGAACGATTAGTAGATACAATTAATCGAATTTTCGATGATATTTCTAATGATACTGAAACTAACTTTATTACTATTGGAAACAGTAAAATTTTAGTTGCTCAAAACGAAATAGATTATATTCAAAAAGATGGAATGAAAGTTATTTATCACACACATAAACAAACGTATGAAGTTTATTCATCCTTTTCCAAAATCCAAGATACTTTGCCTAAAAATTTTGTAAGATGTCATAAATCTTACATAGTTAACACTCAAAATATTGTTAACATTGAGTCTGATAGCAATACTATTTCATTTGCTTCTAACAGTAATTGTTATATTGGACCAAAATACAAAAATAATTTTATGGAGGTTTTTACACATGCAAATTTTACAAACTATTTGGACAGCTTTAACAACTGAAAATGATCGATTTATAACTTTAATAAGTATTCCTTTAATTTTTATTGAAGTCTATATTTTTATGCTTATATTCACTACCATATTTAGAATTAACACTACAAAAAAGAAAAAATTACTGTATGTTCTTTCTTTTTCAATATCGAGTTGTTTATCAAGATTCATTATTCCAGAACCATATGGAGTATTTATAAATTTGATTTTATGTCCTATTTTAATTATTATACTCTTTAAAACAAGTATATTAAAAGCAATTTTTTCAGAAATAATTCCAACCTTTGTTGGTGGAATTATTGATTTAATTTTATTTAAATTATTTGCTTATTTTTTCAATATGGTATGTACAACTGCACTAAACATTCCAATATATAGAATAATTTTTTCTGCAGTTGAATACACCTGTTTATATTTAATTTATTTACTTATTAGAAACTTAAATTTTTCTATTATTTTACATGATTTTAAAAGTAAAAATCAGAAATTAATATTAACTCTTAATTCTATTTTTGGAATAATAGCTATTTTTACTCAAATGTATATTTCATTTTACTACATTCATACTCTTCCAGTCTTTGTAGTTATAATAAATATTTCAAGTTTAATAGCTTATTTTATAATCAGTATTTACAGTTTAATCAGTACAAATAAATTAAATATAGCAAGAGAAAATTTAGAAGAAACAAGATTAATGAATAAAACATTAACAATTTTAAACGATAAAATTAGAGCTTTTAGACATGATTTTAATAATATAATTCAAGCACTTGGTGGTTATATACAAGCAAAAGATATAGATGGACTTGAAAAATATTATTCTCAACTCTTAAAAGATTGCCAAGAAGTAAATAATTTAACAGGATTAAATCCAGAATCTATTAATAATCCTGCAATTTACAGTTTACTTGCTTCTAAATATTATTTAGCAACTGAAAAAGGAATTGAATTTGACTTAGATATTTTTATGGATTTAACTTCAATAGATATGAAAATATATGAATTTTGTAGAATATTAGGAATACTTTTAGATAATGCAATACAAGCAACTCAAGAATGTGAAGAAAAACAAATTACAGTAACAATAAGAAAAGATAATAGATGTAAACGTCAATTATTAATTGTAGAAAATACATATAAAGAAAAAGACATAGACACAGAAAAAATATTTGAAAAAGGTTATTCAACAAAAGAAGGTAATACTGGACTTGGCTTATGGGAAGTTCGCCAAATATTACTTAAAAATACAAACTTAAATTTATTTACAAGTAAAGATGATAAATACTTTAAACAACAATTAGAAATTTATAAAGGTTAGAGAAGATGCTTTAAAAGCATCTTCATTTCTTATATACTAGTCTTTTTTTATTAATTGAGCTGGACATTTTGGTTGATGCATAATTGTAAATACAAAACTTGCTGTATTAGTATTTCTAGCATATTTTTCAGCTATTTTAGCAACTAATTTTAACATATCCATTCTCCTCCCCTTTTATTATTTTCTATAAAAAGATTATTTGCCGGCTTTATAATCTTTATTATACTAAATTATTTTCTGCCTTTAGCTTAGAGTAACCATATTCACATCTGCTTATTTTATAGGCAGGTTTTGTTATATTAATTGTTTGTAATAAAATTGTATATATTAAAATATTTGAAATTAAAGTATTTTTAATAACTAATGCTACACTTAAAGAAATTGCCATTGTTATATATGAAAGTATTTTTTTAGTTTTTCTTTCTTTTTTAGTAAGTATTGGCAAATTTATTGTATCTGCTGGTGCATATATGCTTATCATTATAATTGCAAATATAAATAATAATATTACTGATATATATTTATAATTTCCAATTATTGGTAAATATTTTGCAAATACTCCTGGAATGCAATACATTGCTGTGGTACATATAAAGCAACCAATATGTGTTTTTAAATGAAATCCTCCTGTAAAACCTCTATATGGTATTAAGCATACAAGTGTAATTAATGTGTATTTTCCAACTCCTAGTATAAATGCTAGTGCTATTGCTAAAAACATTTTTGGAATTTCACCTATTATTAGTTGTAATCCATAATTAATTACTTCTAACCTTGCTTCGTCAAAGTCTGGATTTTCTTTTGAGATTTTTTTTGTTATAGTTTCACAAATTTTATCTATCATATATTTTTCCTCTGCTTTTCTTAAGCTGTCTTAATTATAATTATTGTTTTTATAATTTTTTCAATTGTTATATGAAACACAAAAAAACATATACGAAAACTATAAAAAATTGTTTCGTATATGTTTTTGGCACTTTTATAAATTTATACCTTCTAATATTTTCCAAGTTTTATTTAATTCCGGTATTGATGTAAATGTCATCTCTTTTTTGGTAATTGGATGAATTATTGTTAGCTTATATGCCCACAGTGCAATTTGTTTACCTCTACCTCTAGTTCCATATTTTTGGTCTCCATATATGCTATGTCCTCGGCTAGATAATTGCACTCTTATTTGATGGTGTCTTCCTGTATGTAATAATACTTTTAATACTGATAAATCTATTTCACTATTATATTTTAATGTTTCATAATCTAGCTTAGCGATCTTTGAATTTTTCGTTCCTTCTTTTACAACTTTGCTAATATTTTTTTGTTGATTTTTTAACAAGTAATCTTCTAAAGTATCTTTATTTTTTTCAAATTTTCCGTCTACAACTACTAAATATTCCTTTTTTAGTTGTCTACTACGAACTTCTTCACTTAATCTTGATGCTGCCTTAGATGTTTTTGCAAATACCATAACTCCACCTACAGGCCTATCTAACCTATGTACTAATCCTAAATATACATTTCCAGGTTTATTGTATTTCTCTTTTATATATTTTTTTATTATTTCTAACATATCTATATCGCCTGTTTTATCTCCCTGTGATGGTATGTTTGGTATTTTTTCTACTACTATTATGTGGTTGTCTTCATATATTATTTTTAAATTGTTCATTTTTTATTCCTTCTTTAAATTATATATTTTTCTACCTTTTGCGTATATTGCGGGCGGACTTAAGGCGTCCACCCCTACAATGTTTTACATTAGTATATAATAAAATGACAAATATATTTGTTTTGAAATACCGCGTAAGCGACCAAACGAGCAGATTTTTCTGCGAGTGCGATTTGGAGCAATCTTCCTTATTTCAATTTATACATTATTATATGTAAATATTGAAATTAATTTTATAAAAAGGTAATTGCATGCTAAATGGTCCGTTGACCATTTTCAATTCCGAAGATTGCGACACCAAGGTATAAAAAACAATTTATTTGTCATTTGGTATTAATAATATTATTTAATCGGGTCGCCCTAAGGACGCCGACCCCTACAACATCTGACATTAATTTTTATAATTATGTGTATTTTAATTATATTACAAATCTCTTTTTGCGGGCGGACTTAAGGCGTCCGCCCCTACAATGTTTGACATTAATCTTATAAAAATTTTATTTTTCCCAACGGGCATAAATTCCGCATGGTAATACTATTTCGGAATTTTTCATTGGTAATCCTATTTCTCCTGATGATAGTGTTCCTTTTTTCTTTATTTCTAGTCGTAGCATATTTTCTAGTACTTTTGCTGATATTCCTGTTGTGTATGAATTTATTAAAAAGAATAGTGGATCATCTGATAGCACTTGTGTGCATAATTCTACTAAGTCATAAATATTATTTTCAAATTGCCATACTTCTCCTTTGGCTCCTCTTCCATATGATGGTGGGTCCATTATTATTGCATCGTATTTATTACCTCTACGTATTTCTCTTTGCACAAATTTTACCACGTCATCTATTATATATCTAACTTTTCTATCTGCTAATTTAGAAGATGTAACATTTTCTTTCGCCCAAGAAACCATTCCTTTTGAACTATCTACATGGCATACTGAAGCTCCTGCAGAAAGACAGGCTACTGTTGCTCCTCCTGTGTATGCAAATAAGTTTAAAACTTTTATTTCTTTTTTGTGTTTCTTTTCATTTTCTATTTTATTTATCATCCAATCCCAATTAACAGCTTGTTCTGGAAATAGTCCTGTATGTTTAAATCCCATTGGTTTTATATTAAATGTTAAATTTTTATATTTAATTTGCCATGCTTTTGGCATTTGTTTTTTGTAATTCCAGCTTCCTCCACCTGTTTTACTTCTATTATAAACAGCATTTATTTGTTTCCAGTTATTTGGAAAACTTTTTTGCTTCCAAATAATTTGTGGATCTGGTCTTACAAGTGTTACATTTCCCCATCTTTCTAATTTTTCTCCATTTGCCATATCTAATATTTCATAATCTTTCCATTCACTTGCTATTTTCATTTTTTCCTCCAATTAATTTATAACTTACACAATAACTTATAAAAATCATAAATACAAATGCAATTTACTATACTAAAAATAATTGTTAACACAATAATTATTTTTAGAAACTTATTGCTTGTCCTTTTTTCTTTAAATTCAACTTCAAAAATTTCATCTTTCGCATATTCCATAAAAATCTCCCCTTAAAATATATTTTTATTATTATTAATATATTTTAGGTAGAGATTTTATAGAACCTAATATTTAATTATTTTATCATAAGGTAATGTTATTTTTCAACACTTTATAGTAACTTCTCTATTTCTTTTATAATATCCCTTAAAATATTACAGCTATTATCAAATTTTGCTTGATCTTCATCTGTTAATTTTAATTCTAATATTTCTTTTACACCATTTGCTCCTATAATTGTTGGAACTCCTATATATAGTCCTTCTTGATTGTATTCTCCTCTTTGATAACTAGATAAAGTCATAATTTCATTTTCATCGTTTAATATTGCTTTTACTATTTTTGTAAGTGCAACACCTATTCCATAATATGTTGCTTTTTTCTTTTCTATTATTTCATACGCAGCATTTACTACATCTTTATGAATTTCTGCTAAGTCTGACATTGGATGATTATTATCTTTCATTATATCTTTCATTTTTTTACAACCTACATAAGCATTTTCCCAGCTTACAAATGAAGAATCTCCATGTTCTCCCATTATATATGCATGGATATTTTTGCTTGATACTCCTAAATATTCACCAATTAAATATCTAACTCTTGCTGTATCTAAGGCTGTTCCTGAACCAATAACTCTTTCTTTAGGAAATCCTGAAACTTTTGCTACAACATATGTCATAATATCTACTGGATTACTTGCTATAACAAATATTCCATTGAATCCACTTTTTACAACATTTTCAGTAATTTCTTTAATTATTTTTGCATTTGTTTGAACCAATTCTAATCTTGTTTGATTTGGTTTTTGATTAATTCCAGCTGTTATAACTACAATATCTGCATCTTTACATTCATCGTAATCTCCTGCTTTAATTTTCATCTTTGCTGGTGCATATGGTACACCATGAGATAAATCCATTGCTTCTCCTTCTGCTTTTTCTTTTAATACATCTATTAAAACAAGTTCATTTACTCCTCCTTGATTTAATAATGAGTATGCAAAACTCATTCCTACAAAACCTGTACCTACTAAAACTACTTTTCTTTTTTCTATCATAATAATTCCTCCTTATAAAATTTTTAACAATTTTTCTTTTTTTATCCAAAAATTGATTGTTTTATTGATATAAATATTTTTTTAATAATATCTACCAATGTTTGTAATACTATATTTTCCTCATATAAATTAATAATTAACTTATGTGTTGGTGGAAAAAACCATATAATTAAAATTATTAAAGTCATTATTGCTAGAGCCTTTAAATTTTCTTTAACATTTCTTCCTATTAATTGCATTCTAAACTTCTTAAGTTTTCTATTATAATCTCTAATATAATCTTTTTCTGTATATGCTTTTTGATTATTTCTTTGAGTGTTTCCTTTATAATAATTTGTATTATTTTGAACATTAGAATTATTATTTACAATATTATTATTTTGTTTCATTCTTTGTGTTTCAGAATAATTTTTAGCAACATTATTAATTATTTCTTGTTCCTCTTGTCTTCTTTTTAACTCTCTTTCTTGCTCTAACTTTTGATTATATTCTTTACGTTTTTGCTCATCCGACAGTACACTATATGCATCATTAATTTGCTTCATCTTTTCTTCTGCTTTTAATTTATCTTTTTCATTTGTTTGCAAATCTGGATGGTATTTTTTTGCTTGTATTTTATATATTTTGTTTATTGTTTCCATAGAAGCATTTTCACTAACTTCTAAAATTTCATATAAATTCATATTTTTCTCCATTTGTGTTAATTTTAAATTAAACATTTTTTTATTTATGTTCGCCCTAAGTATTATTCTATTATAATTGCGGGCGGACAGAGGCGTCCGCCCCTACATTCATGAATTTTAGATTAATTTATTATTTATCGGGTCGCCCTAAGGACGCCGACCCCTACAACGTTTGACATTAATTTTTTTAACATAATTATAATAAATTTATGAAATGACGAATGCAATTGGAGTGTTATTAGAAATTGTTTAATTGTATCAAATGAGGAAGCGATGGCTTGCATAGCAAGAGCAGCGAGAGGCTCGTTTGTTACAATTTTACAATTTCTTTTAATACGTAATGCCGCCGAGGAATTGAATAAATTTCATTATAATTATGTGAATAAATATTTTTATTTTTTACATTTTTTATTATAACACAAAATGTAGAAAATTGTACAATAGTGTGATATAATAAAAAAAAAAAAATTTTTTAGGGAGACGAATTGTATGCAACTATCATCAGATAAATCTTTACTTGCAGAAAGTAAGGTACTAATTTTATACATTTTATATAAAGCAAATAAACCTTTAACAAACGAAGAATTTTTAAAGTTGGTTTTATCTGTTACAGATATGAATTATTTTTATTTTCAACAATTTTTATTAGATTTATTAAATACTAAATACGTAATTTCTTATAAAAAAGAAGATTTAGATTTCTATGAAATAACAGAGCAAGGAATAGCGGCTTTAGAATTAACAAAAGATATGATTCCTGGCATTATGAAATTAAAAGTAGATAGCAATTTTGATAAAGAAATGGACATAATTGAAAACGAAATTTCTGTTTCTGCCGAATATATGCCACTTTCTGAAAATGATTATAAAATAAAATGTAAAGTATTTGATAATGGAGAAACAATATTTGAACTAAAAACATTTGCTGGTTCAAGCGAGCAAGCTCAAAAAATTGTAAATAATTGGAATAATAATGCAACAAAAATTTATCCTCAAATTCTAGCATTACTAGATTCTGAAGAATAGATTTTAATATGGGTGAACATAGACGTTCTCCCATATTTTTTTATCTTTTTTTTAAAGATTATGGCGGTCAATGACCGCCGCTACATATCATTAATTTATTTTTATATTTAACATATTTTATTTTGGGCGGACAGAGGCGTCCGCCCCTACATTCATGAATTTTAGATTAATTTATTATTTATCGGGTCGTCCTAAGGACGCCGACCCCTACAACGTTTGACGTTATTTTTTTATTTATAAAATCTGAAATATAATTAAAAATCAATATTTCGAATGTGATTGGAGTGAGTGTATAGCTTCTTATTAAATTTAAATGAGGGCGCGTTTTGCGAGAGGCTCGTTTGAATTTCTATTAGAAGCTATAACGAACGTATTGAGCCGAGAAATATTTATTTTTAATCTATTTTCAGATTATGATATATTTGTAATTTCTAATATATAAAATTAAATTTTCTGCCTTACATATTCATATAAAATTACTCCTGTTGCAACTGATGCATTCAAGCTTTCTGTTTTTCCTAACATTGGTATTTTTATTTTTGTATCTGCCATATCTACTATTTCTTTTGATACTCCATTTGCTTCATTTCCTATAACTATCGCCTTTTTATTTAGCTTTATATCATATAGACTTTCTTTTGTTTGAAGTGATGTTACTACTACTTTAAATTTATTTTTTTGTATTTCTTTTATAGTTTCTTGCAAGTTTTCAGCTCTTATAATATTTACTCTAAATATTGCTCCCATAGTTGAACGTACTACTTTAGGGTTGTATGGATCTGCAGTTTTAGATGAAATTATTATTTGTTTCAAATTTACACTATCTACAGTTCTTAATATTGTTCCTAAATTTCCTGGGTCTTGTATTCCATCTAAAACCACAATTAAATCCTCGTTATAATCTATATTAAAATTATTTGCATCTTTCTCTATTACAGCTAAAATTCCCTGTGGTGTTCCAACATTTGTTATACTTACAAATACCTTTTTGCTTACATATATACATTCATATTTTGAAATTTTATATAGCAATTCTTTATCTATTCCATCATCTTTTATGCATTCTTCACATATTACTATCTTTTGTATATTTGCATTTTCTTCTATTGCTTCTGCAATAATTTTAATACCTTCTACAATGTAGCAATTTTCTTCATCTCTGTACTTTTTTTCGTTTAACTTTTTTATTTTTTTTATACTTTCATTATCTTTACTTGTAATAACTTGCATTTTAATTCCTCACTTAAAATTAAATATTATTTATAAATTCTTTTACCTCTTTTATAAGAATATCATTTTCAGCACTTGAAACTTGTAATGTAATATATGGATTTCCTGTTGAAAATTTAATTTTATTTCCATATATTTTTAATAGTTTTTCTACAATTGATAAGTCGAATTTCTTATTATTAAATGTAAATACAATATTTTTTCCTCTTTGACTAACCTTTATTATATGTTTTTCTTTACACATCATTTTTATTCTTGAAACTTCTATTAAATTATTTAATTCTCGTGGTGTTTCTCCGTATCTATCTAATACCTCATCTAAAACATTTTGTATATCTTCTTCTGTTTTACATAGTGCTATATTTTGATATACTTCTATTTTTTGACTAGATTCAAAAATGTATTCATCTGGTATGTAGCTTGAAATATTCATATCTATTTGAATATCTGGCTGCTCTTCTACTTCTATTCCTTGCATTTCTTTCATAACTTCATCTAGTAAGTTGCAGTATGTATCATACCCAACTTGTTCCATATGTCCATGTTGTATTTCTCCGTAATAAACTTCCTGCTCCTCTTATTTCTAAGTCTCTCATTGCAATTTTGAAGCCTGAACCAAACTGTGTAAATTCTTTTATTGCTTTTAATCTTTTATCCGAAACTTCTGATAATATTTTTGCTCTTTTATAGGTTATGTATGCGTATGCTTGAGTTCCGCTTCTACCAACTCTTCCACGAATTTGATATAATTGTGCAAGTCCAAGTCTATCCGCATTTTCAACTATTATTGTATTTGCATTTGGAATATCTATTCCAGATTCTAAAATGGTTGTGCATACCAGAACATTTGTTTTGCCATCTATAAATTCTTTCATTATATCTTCCAATTGACTTCCTGTCATTTTTCCATGTGCATATGAAACTTTTGCTTCTGGTACTAAATTAGATATTTCAATAGCTTTTCTTTCAATTCCTTCTACATTATTGAATAAGTAAAATACTTGTCCTCCACGTTCTAATTCTTTTGTTATTGCCTCTTTTACAACTTCTTCATCATATTCTATAACATAAGTTTGAACTGGCTTTCTGTTTTGTGGTGGCTCATAAATTATAGACATATCTCTTACTCCAACAATAGACATATGTAGTGTTCTTGGTATTGGTGTTGCTGTCATTGTAAGTACATCTACATTTGTTTTATATTCTTTTATTTTTTCTTTTGCCTTAACTCCAAATCTATGCTCTTCATCTATAATTAACAATCCTAAATCTTTAAATTCAACATCTTTGCTAAGTAGTCTGTGTGTACCAATCACAACATCTACTTCTCCTAGCTTTAATTTTTTTATAATTGCATTTTGTTCTTTTTTAGTTTTAAATCTATTTAAAACTTCAACTCTTATAGGAAATTCTTCCATTCTTTCTTTAAAGCTTTCATATTGTTGATCTGCCAAAACTGTTGTAGGCACTAAATATGCAACTTGTTTTTGATCCATCACAGCCTTAAAAGCTGCTCTTATTGCAACTTCTGTTTTTCCATATCCAACATCTCCACACAATAATCTGTCCATTGGTTTTGGCATTTCCATGTCTTTTTTTACTTCTTCTATACAACGTAACTGGTCATCTGTTTCTTGGTATGGAAAACTATTTTCAAATTGAGTTTGCCATGGTGTATCTTTAGAAAAAGCATACCCCTGCACTTTTTGCCTTTTAGCATACAATTCTATTAACTCTTTTGCAACTTCTCTTAAATTTTTCTTAACTCTAGCTTTAGTTTGTTCCCATTCTTTTCCGCCTAATCTATTAACTTTAGGTATTCTTTCTCCTCCACCAACAAATTTTCTTATTGTATCTAGTTGGTTTGTAGGAACATATAAAACATCATCATTTTTATATTTAATTTTTATATAATCTTTTGTAACCCCATCTGCTGTAATTGTGTTTACACCTATAAATTCACCTATTCCATGATTTTTATGTACAACAAAATCACCTGCCTTTAAATCGGCAAAAACAACCTTTTCTCCCTCTTTAAAAGAACTATGTGTACTTCTTCTTTTACGTTTATCTGAATCTATTACATTATTTGCATCTATTACAACTAAGTTATTGTCTATATCTTCAAATCCTGAAGATAATTTTCCAATTTCAATATGTGCAATATTTTCTTTATTTTTTATAATATCTGCATTTTTTTCATTTATACTATTTAGCACATTAAAATCTGTTAATATTTTTGAAAGTTTTTTTGCTTTTTCTTTGTTTTCTACTAATATAATAACTTCTTTGTTTTGGACTAAATTATTATTTATATCTTTTGCAAAAGACTCTATTTCGCTTTTAAAATAGTTTATTTGTCTATTATTAAAGTTATATTCTATTTGAGCTATCTTTTTAGCTTTATCTTGGTTTTCTAAGTAAATTGTGTTACTTAAATTTATATTTTCTTCTAAACTTTCCGAAATTTTACTATTTTGAAGTATTTGTGGAATTATTTTCTCTCTTTCAGTTAAACTTTTTATTAAATTATCATAGTCATTTTTTATATTTTCTTTTCTTGCCTCTACTTTGCTTTTTTCATCTATTAATATAATTGTATCTTGTGGTAAATAGTCTAAAATTGTTTCTGTTTTAGAATAAAAATAATCTATATACTTGTCTACTTTACTTACATAGCTTTCTTCTTTTATTTTTCTTACATCTTCTTGAGCATTTTCTTGTTGTTTTTCTGTGTAATTGTTATCTAAAATTTTATTGCAAACAGTCTCTTTATCTGTTTCTAATAAGTATTCGTGTAATGGTATTATTTCAATTTTTTCAGCCATTTCAGTTGAACGTTGGCTACTTAAATTAAAGTACCTTATAGAATCTATATCATCTCCCCAAAGTTCAATTCTAACACCTAAATTTTCACTTATTGAAATATCTATAATTCCACCTCTTATGCAAAACTGACCATTTCCCTCTGTTAATTCTGTTCTTTCATACCCCATACTTATTAGTTTTTCTTTTAATTCTTCTGTATTTATGGTATCTCCAACTTTTAGTTTTATTTTATTTTTATATAACACTTCTTTTGGAATCATTTTTTGCATAGCAGCTTCTATTGTTGTTATTACGATACATTTTTTATTTAGTTCATTTAATACTTTTATTCTTTCATACAAATTATCGTAACTTTCCACTTCATAGTCATACGTTACAATATCTTTTTTATTAAAAATAAAAGTGTTTTTTTCAAATTGTTTTACATCATCATATATTTTTTTAGCCTGTATTTCGTTGTATGTAATTATTAGGCATGTATTTTTCAAATTTTCTTTTGTAGCACCTATTAATTGTGCTTTATACACGTCCGATAGGCCCGATACACATATCGGACCTTTTTTATTTTTTATATCTTCTATAAATTCTGCAAATTTATTGTTTGTTTGCATTTTTGATATTATTGAATTCATTTTTTTAGCACTCCTTATTTTAAATTATTGAAATAATTTAAAAATATGTACATTATTATATAATATTTTTGGCTTTTTTTAAATATATTTTTATAAAAAAGTTTAAATTTAATTTATTAATATTTTAATACTATAAAACAGTTTTCAAATTTATTTAAATAAATTAATGTCAAACGTTGTAGGGGTCGGCGTCCTCGACGACCCGTTTTGCATAATTTATATAATTTTCAAAATGGTTTTAATGTTAAATAAATTAAAAAACAATTTTATAATTAAAATATGAAATTATTTTCGGGTCGTCGAGGACGCCGACCCCTACAATGTTTGACATTAAAGATTTACATTAAAACAAAATTTCATTAAAAAGGTGGTTCTTATTTTGAAGAAATTTAAAAATAATTTTATTTCTGTGTTGTTTGTTTTATTTACTATTTTTCTTGTAATTTTTTCTAGTAGTAATTTGCAGGCTGCAAAGGTTGGTCTTGAACTGTGGGCTAAGTCTGTTGTTCCTGCTTTGTTACCTTTTTTTATTGCAACAGAATTACTTGGCCATACTAATGTTATTTCTTTTTTGGGTAAATTTTTAAATAAATGTATGAGACCTCTTTTTAATGTTCCTGGTGAGGGTGCTTTTGCTTTTTTAATGGGTATTATAAGTGGTTACCCAGTTGGTGCAAAAATTGTTACAAACTTTAGAAATGAAGGCATTTGTAATAAGTATGAGGCTGAAAGACTACTTTGCTTTACAAATAATTCTGGTCCTTTATTCATTTTAGGAACTGTTGGTATTAGTATGTTTGCAGATACAACTACAGGTATAATTTTATTTATTACCCATTTTCTTTCTTGCATTACTGTTGGTTTTATTTTTAGATTTTGGAAATATAATAAAACTTCTTCAAACTATACTTTAAATAAATTACCTTCTGGAAATACCGAAAAAAAGCTTGCTACATTTTCTAATTTAGGAGATGTTTTAACAACTAGCATAAAAAGTGCTATTTCTACTGTTATAATGATAGGTGGTTTCGTTGTTCTATTTTCTGTAATAATATCTATTTTAAATAATAGTCATTTATTAGATGCTTTATCATATACAATAAATCCTATTCTTTCTGCTTTGAATATACCTACTAACTTTTCAAATGGCATAATTTCTGGAATTATAGAACTTACAAATGGTATAAAAATTGTTTCAAGTATACCTATTAAAAATATTTCCACAAATATTATGATTTCTGCTTTTTTATTAGGATTTGGTGGATTTTCTGTATTACTACAGGTATGGGGGATTATTTCTAAAACAGATATATCTATTTTTCCATACTTCCTAGCCAAATTATTGCAGGGAACTATTGCGGCATTATATACATATTTTGCATTGCATTATTTTAATTTTCTTAATTTAGATTTATCAACATCTCCAATAAATTATAAAGGTCTTTTGTTCTTTATAATTGGTTTAGTTTTTATTTTTGTATTGTTTAAATTAAAAAGTTCAAAAAATAATTTTAAATTTGAATTTAAACACAATTAAATAAAAGGCGGTCAATCTAATTAGTAACCGCCTCTTTTTTTATAATTTTTCTATTTTTTCTTTTGTCAAACCTGTTATTTCAGCTATTGTTTCAATCGGAATATTTTTTTCTTTCATTTTCTTTGCATTCCTTAAATTTGTTTCTTTTATTCCGTCTTTCCTCTCCTTCTTTTCTCCCTTTTCTATATGAACTACTTAGCATTGTATTTTCTTCATATATTGCTTTTTCTCTCCACCATGCTAATTGTTGCATTCTTGCATCTTCCGTTATTTTATCTAGTTTTTCTTTGGCTTCTTTTAATTCTTTGTTCTCTTCCATCTTTTCTTTCACTCTCCTTGAATCAGGATTTATTAAAAAGTATAACCAATCTAATAATTTATCATTAGATTCTTGGTTATTTTCTTCTATTTTCTCTAATTCAATTATATGTATTTCTAACTTATCTGTCAATATTTCCTTTTTATTTTCTGTTTCAAAAATTTTCCATTCTGTATGATATTTCAACTCTTCAAACTTTTTTATTTTTTTATTTGTTATTAATATTGCTATTGTTTTTTCTAATTTTTCATAATTCTCACCTTTTTTTATTCCTTTTGAAAATAATCTTGCCCAATAATACAATATTCTTTCTGGTAATTTTTCGTTGCTGATCATCTGCATTTCAATATCTATATTTTGTTTATTATTTATCTTTGCAATTACATCTAATACCCCCATTTTGTCTTCTATTGTTTCTCTTCTCAATATTGGGTTTACATTCAATTCTATTTTGTCTATTTTTTCTTTTAATATTTCTTGCAAAAATGCTTTTGTTATTCTTTCGTTTCCTATTTCTCCAAATAATGCTTGAAATACAACATCTAACTTTGGAGATAATGTTTTTTTATTTTTTTCTTGTACCATAAAATTTCCTCCTTTTGTATCTTATATATATTTGTTTTACCTCCTTTCGTTTAAATTGTTTTTCATTTGGATTTTTTAAGAATAAAAATCTCTTTGAAATAAATGTTTTTGAAAAAAATAAACATATTGTATTTTTTATTTTACAATATTTTTTGTTATATAACATTTTATATAAATTTTCAAGTATTTTAATAAACATAATGGTTACAATTCATTAAAATTTAATATAAATTAAAAGTGCAAATAAAACAAAAATTTTGTATAGGAGCAAAGCGTGTTTCATAAATAAAAATATAATTAATGGAGCACACTGTGCTCCTCTACGAATAATAAATTAAATATTATTAATCGTAACATATAATGTTTAGCCCCTAGAATATTTATTCTAGGGACCTGAGTTTGCTATTTTTCTTTTTTTAATAAATATTTTTGCTTTGTTGCTTCTCCTCCACGCTGAGCCCGTTCTTCTTTATTTTTATCCAATTTTTCTCTTACTTTTGGATATAATAGAAAATAAGGTTTTAGCCTTTTAGTAAAATCTACATGCACCGTACTTCTAGAAACCCCAAATGCTTTTGCAGTGGTTCTTACAGTTGCATCTTCATGTGTAAGAAAGTATTTTACTTCCTCATACATCCGTTCTTCGATTCTGTCTTTTATTACCATAGCAATTCCTCCATTCAAATTTTTTCTTTATAAATTTTAATACCATTAAATACTTATTTCAAGTATTATATTATAATTTTTTTCATTTCATCTATGCTATTTTTACATTTTTCTTCATTATTTGAGTGAACATATGCTAATATATCATTTTTCTTTACTTTTTCTCCAACTTTTTTGTTTAGAACTATTCCTGCTGAATAATCTATATTATCTTCTTTTCTCATTCTTCCAGCTCCTAGTTCTACACATAAGTTTCCTATTTTTCCAGCATTTATTTCACTTATTTTAAAATCTTTATCTGCTGTAACTGGCATAATATATTTGGCTTTTTCAAATTTATTTGTGTCTTTTATATATTCTATATCTCCACCTTGATTTTCTACAAGTTCTATAAATTTTTCATAAGCATTTCCGTTTTGTATATTTTGTAATATTAGTTTTTTACATTCTTCTATATTTTTTGATATACCAGCTAATTTTAACATATTACTTCCTAATTTTAACACAACTTCTTTTACATCTTCTGGCATATTTCCTTTTAAGCAATTTACAACTTCTATAATTTCTAATGTATTTCCTATTGCATATCCTAGTGGTTCTTCCATTCCAGTTAAAATACATACAGTTTCTTTTCCTGCTCCATTACCTATTTTACTAATAGTCTCTGCTAACTTTTCTGCATCTTCTCTTGTTTTCATAAAAGCACCACTTCCATATGTTACATCTATAACTATTTTGTCTGCTCCACTTGCAAGCTTTTTACTCATAATGCTAGAGGCTATAAGAGGTATGCTTTCAGTACAGTTTATTGCGTCTCTTAATGCATATATTTTTTTATCTGCTGGAGCCAAGTTTCCTGTTTGACCTATTAAACTAATTCCAATTTTTTTCACATCTTTTATAAAATCTTTTATTTCAATTTCTGTTTTATAACCTGGTATAGCCTCTAATTTATCTCGTGTTCCTCCTGTAATTCCAAGTCCTCTACCACTCATTTTTGCAACAGGAACTCCAAGTGAAGCTATTATTGGAGCTAAAATTAACGTAACTTTATCTCCTACTCCTCCTGTACTATGTTTATCTACAACAATTTTTCCTAAACTAGATAAATCCAATATTTCTCCTGAATTTGCCATTGCTATTGTTAAATTTGTTATTTCTTCTTCATCCATTCCATTAATATATATTGCCATTACTAATGCTGCGGCTTGATAATCTGTAATATTTCCATTTGTATAATTTTCTATAAAATAATTTATTTCTTCTTTATTTAATTTATTTCTGTCTCTTTTTTGGGCAATTATTTCCTTTATATTCATCTAAAAATCCTTCCTTTAAATAAAATTTTTAGTAAAAGATCTTCTATGTAATGGACATAGTCCATATTCTTTTATTGCTGCAATATGAGCTGCTGTTCCATACCCTTTATGCCTTGAAAACCCGTACATTGGATACACTTCATCCCACTGTCTCATTATTCTATCCCTTGTAACTTTTGCTATTATAGATGCAGCAGCTATTGAATAACATTTTGCATCTCCTTTTACTATTGGCATATATGGTATTCCGCATGTATCTATTTTATCTAATGCATCTACTATTATTCTTTCTGGTTTAACTTTAAGACCTTTTATGCTTTCTGTTAAGCCTTTTTTAGTTGCATTTAAAATGTTTATTTCATCTATTTCATTTTGGTCGATTATTCCTACTGAATAACTTACTGCTTCTTCTATAATTTGCTCATATAGTTTTTCTCTTTTCTTTTCAGATACTTTTTTTGAATCGTTGACTCCTTCTATAAAAGAATCTGGCTTCATAATAACACTTGCAACAACAACAGGACCTGCTAGAGGTCCTCTTCCTGCTTCATCTATTCCACATATGTATTCTACGTGTTCTTTTTCATAAATTTCATTTTCAATTTTTTTTAGTTCATTTAATCTTTCAATTTCTTTTTCTTTCATAATTCCACCTTATTCTTCTGTTATTATTCCTAACCCTGCAATATCTGTTAAGCTATAATGCCAGTTACCATCTGCGTCCTTTATACCTTTTGTATAATAAACTTCGTCATTATCATAATCAACTATATATTCATTATCTCCAGATACCTCAACTCCCATTTCATATAAATCCTCTTGTGATAGTTCATATGAATCGTCACTTTCAATTCCATACTTACTCTTTTGTTCTTCATTAATTATTTTTCCTACAACTTGAGCATCTTCTCCAAAATCCACTTTATCTTTTATTGTTCTCGCTTTTGCTTGAATTAATAACATATTTGTATAAATACTTTGTTTTTTTGCAGACTTTATAGTCGAAGTTCCTTCATACACTACTATACCTGCAACTATAAGCATTACAATTATCATTATAATTAGCATTACCATTGTTATGCCATTTTCTTTTTTTAACATCTTTTTTCTCCTTTTATTAAATTATTTGTATTATATATGTTTTTTTTTATATTTGCAATTATTTTTTTATTTGATATAGTGATTTTTGCCCCCATCCCTAAAATCACCCAAAATCATTTTCAAATTATAACAATTTTTTCACATAAAATTCACATTTATATTGTATTCTATGATAAATTTAAAAAATATTTTTTTAGGAGGTCTTTTTAATGGAAAAAGATAATTTTAATAATAGTTCAAAACCAAAATATACACCTGTAAAAAAGGCTAAAACTGTAAATAGTTCTAGTTCTTTTGGAAGAAGTGTTGTTTTTCCTTTTGTTTCTGGTATTTTAGGTGCTACTTTAGTGGTTGGAGTTTGCTTTGGTGTTCCAAATATAAAAAATAAACTAATTGAAACAAAGTCTTCTAATGGAAGTACTTCTACGATTACTTCTTCTACTGTTAGTAATGTTGTAAATACAAGCGATTATTCTGGAACAGCTATAAATGTTGCTAATAAAGTATTACCTTCTATTGTTGGTATTAAAGTTGAATATGAAGTTAATTCAATTTTTTATAGACAAGCCAGCACAGCTACAGCAACAGGCTCAGGTATAATTATAAGTGATGATGGTTATATTTTAACAAATAATCACATTGTAGATACTTCTTCATCAAACTCAAATGGTTATAATTCTTACTATTCTGTTTCAGAATCTAATAAAGTTACTGTTACTTTATATGGTGATTCTACAGAATATGAAGCTACAATTGTTGGTACAGATTCTCAAACAGACTTAGCTGTTATAAAAATTGATAAAACAGGCTTAACTCCTGCAGAACTTGGTGATTCTGATAAAGTACAAGTAGGTGAATTTGCAATGGCTATTGGTAACCCATTAGGTTTAGATACAAGTGTTACTTGCGGAGTTATAAGTGCTACAAATAGAGAAATAACAGATTCAGATAATAAAACGTATACATTAATTCAAACAGATGCTGCAATAAACTCTGGTAATAGTGGTGGAGCTTTAGTTAATGCAGATGGTAAAGTTATAGGTTTAAATACTTTAAAAATCTCTTCAACTGGTGTTGAAGGTATGGGATTTGCAATTCCTATAAATTCTACAATAGATATTTATCAACAATTAATTGAATACAACAAGGTAAAAAGACCTTATATTGGTATCTCAGGAGTAGACTTAGATGAGAAAACAGCATCTGCAAATAAACTAGTTCAAGGTATATATGTAAAATCTATAGATGAATTTTCTGCTGCTGAAAAAGCTGGTGTAAAAATTGGTGATGTTATTGTTGGTGCAGATGGAAAGGAAATAAAAACAATGGATGAATTAAACAATATTAAAAATTCACATCAAATAGGAGATACTTTAACTCTTAAGGTAAATAGAAATGGTAAGGAATTAGATTTGACTGTAACATTACAAGAACAATAAAAAATAGTTTTTTAACACACAAATCACTTTGAGTTCACAAAAAGGACAAAAACTATTAGTATATTATATTTACATTAATCAAAGAGATTAATGTGAATATAAAAACATCCCCTTTTATTTTCAAAAAACAGGCTTTAAACAAAGCCTGTTTTTTATTCTATAATTATCATATCAGTTTCACTTGTATATGTTTTATTACCATATGCAAATATTATATATAACCTTCCATTTTCACCTAAAATAAAATTATTTATATTTTCTGTTTTATACATATCATCATTACTATTTCTATTATATGTTTCATATCCTAATTGAATTAAGGTATTTTCATAATCTTTTTTATTTTTTATTTCTTCTTTTATTTTATTTTCTATATCTTCTTTTTTTAATTGTTTATTTGAAATTATATCATTTAAAGACACTTCTGCATTTTTCTCTAAATCGTAGTTATATGTTTTTATTATAACTCTTTCTGGATTTCCACCTTCTTTTAAATTTGCCTTAACAATTAAAGATAATATATTATTATTTATATATGTATGATACTTTACTTTATAAACAGTATATTTTTCTGTATTACTCAAGATATTAGCAGCTTTATTTTGAAAAGTACTTTTAATTTCACTATTCCATTTTTTAGTAATTTCATTATCTATATTTATTTTAGGAATTTGAACGTCTAAATCATATTTATTTGGTATAGTTTCTTCTTTCTCTGCTGTTGTGTATACAACGGCTTTATTTTCATCTTCTTTTTGAACATTTTCATAATTTCCAGTAATATCATTATTAAATATATTATTAAAATTATTTTTTATTAATTCTATATCATCTGCTGTGCTTTGTTCCTTATTAGCTGCTTTTTTATAATCATTTTCTGTCATTTGAAATATAATTGCAACAGCTACCGCAATCACACATAAAACTATTATTAATGAAATTATAATTATTCTCGTTTTTTTCATCCTTCGCACCTCAAAAAAATTATAACATTTAAGAAAATTTTTTACAATATGCAATTTTTAATAATTCACATCAATATAAAACAAGCTTACAAATTAATTTTGTAAGCTTGTTTTGATTTTTACTATTTTTTTCTTATAGTTATTAATATTTATATTTAAAGAATTAATTTGTTCTTTATACATTTCTAATAATTTATTTTTTTGAGTTTTACTTAAATCTTTGGTTAATAAATATATATTTTCTTTATTAATTTCCATTTTTTCTAATTTTTCTTGGACTTTTAGCAACTCTTTCTTTTCTGGATTTTCAGTATATTTTATATAATTAAAAAAATCATTTTTTTCTCTTTTTTTATTTTCTACTTTCTTAAGAATTTCGCTTTTATTGTTCATTCAAAACCTCCAATTACTCATTATCTAAAGTTATATCTTTTTGATCTAATTTCTCATATTCTGTTAATAAATCTTGTGCTTTTCTTTCTTTTTCTTTTAAGTCTTTTTTATCATTTACACTTTTTAATAATTCATCAATAAAATCTTCTTTTGAATTTTGTAAATCTATTTCTTTTATTTCTCTTAATTTAGATTCTCTTGGCATTCTCATAATATCTTTACACATTCTTTCAATATGTTGAGTTGGAAAACGTCCACAAGAATCACAATCTTCAGCTATTTTATCATAATACTCTGAAAATCTCATTGGATTCTCACTTATAAATTTTATAACAGCTCCCATATTTACACCTCTTTGGTTTCTTGCCCACTCTGAACGTGAACTTGATAATCCAATTGCTTTTTCTGGATAGTTTTTTTCTTCTCCTTTCCAAACAACCGTGTAACTTCCACCATTAGTCCAGTCTGCATCTTTTATATGATATTGCTCTCCATTTATATTAAAATCATATACATATCTGGTATAATATCCATCTATTCTTCCAAATCTGTAACGGTGTTCTTCAACGTGTACTGGTTCAGCTTTATTATTAAATTTTTTAATTTGCTCAGGCGTCATTTCAGCAATTTCCTCATCTAAAAAAATTCTATCTTTAGAAATTACCTTATATGGACATTTCACTTTTAAATCTGTTAAACCACCACTACTTGATAACTCGCCTCCAGTTAAATATGGTGAATTTTCTTCTTCATTTATAGCTCCTAATATATTTTCTGAACTTTCACTAAATCTATTAACGGTCTTCCAATTATTAAAAGTAGATATTTCTCCAATTCCTGCATTAGCACATTCTTCTAATTTTTTATTTGCTTTACTCAAAGATTCATTATTAATTGAATTAATTAATTCCTTTAATTTTGTTCCATCAACTTTAATATTTAATTCTTCTCCCCAAATAATAGGATTTTTAGTTGATACTACTAATTCTTCTTTTTTAGTTTTTTCATCTTGCATTATCATCAATTCATTTCTTCCATTTTTTGATAATGGTGACTTTACTAATTCATCTATAAAAACCTCTGGAGTTATTTCTTCTGTTTTAGATTTGTTTTCTATATTTTCTAAAAATTCATTATAAACCTTTTTCATTTCTTTCTTCTTTTTAAGTAAAATTTGATTATTTATAAATTTCTCTTTTTCTTCCCATGATATATCTGGTTTCATATTCAAATATTGTTTTAAAATATTGAAATTTGAGTAGTCTTCTTTTTTTACTAATCTTGTAAATTCATTATTTACATTTTTCTCTAATGATTTTGTCATAAATAAATCTTGTAATTCATCTTTTTCATCTTTTGATAGTTTTTTATTATTATAAATTGCAGATAATCCTCTCATAATATTTTCTCTATCAAATACAACTTTATCGTCTTTTTTTACTTTCTCTTGTGCCTTTTTAAATAATTTATCACTTATTTGTTGTGGACAACTTTTTGTTATTGTTTTTCCAGAATAATTTATAACATATTTATCCATTAATTCCTCATCATAATCCCTTACTGGTTCAATATCTGTCATAAATTTTTGAAAATCTTCTTGTTGTCCGTTCTTAGCTAAAAACTCTACCATTTTGCTTTCCATATTAAAAGTTCTTGCTACTCTATTAATATTCTCATATGGTAATTCATCTACCAATTTTCTATATTCTTCTATTCCTCCATCTAAAGTATCTAACAAATTCTTTTGAGTTACATGATAAAAAGTTGATGCCCATCTATCTACATTTAAATAATACCAATTTGGTAAATATGATAATGCTAATTTCTTCTCATCATCATCTTCTAATAATGAAGTTATTGCTTCTGCTTGTCTATCTTTTCCACACTCTAATATTTCATGTCTAATATCATAACTATTATATATCCATCCCAATTCGTGTATCATAGAGTTAATTATTTTGTTCACATCTTCTTTAATTCTTTCAACATCAATTTTTCCATTGTGCTCTCTTGAATATGTAGCAATTAATTTTTCAGCCTCTTCTTTTCTTATTCCTAAACTTTCCATTAAGTCATTTCTAATACTTTTTTTCATTTTTTATTCCACCTTTCATTTTAAAATATTACGTTTTTGTTATGTCATATAAAGACTATTTCTTTATCTTGTCTTTCTATATATTATGTTAACATTTTGTAATATAATTGTAAAATTGTTTATTCTTATTACAATTATAAGTTTTACTTATATCTAGCAAATATCAATTTTTTTATTTTAAATATTAGTAATAAAAAAGAAAGTGCAAAATATAAAAATATTACAACAGAAATTTGACTATTTAAGCAAAATGTAATATATTATAGTATGTTAAAATAAAACAAATTTAAGGAGCAATTTAATTTATGTTATGTTCAAAATGTAAGAAAAATACAGCTATCATTTTTATAAATGATACTAATAATAAAGATAGCAAAGATTCTATTAAAGGCTTATGTTATGATTGTGCTAAATCTGAAGGCATAGATGCTTTAGAGGTTCTTGCAAAACAGAATGATATTTTGGGAAAAGATATTGTAAATCTTCAAGATTTTTCAGGTCAATTTGAAAATATATTTAAAGATTTATCTAAACACTTAAATATAGAGCCACTTGGTAATTTAGACTTAGACTCTATGGAAACAGAGGATATTGAAGATTCTATGGAAGGTGGATTCCCACTAGGTTCAATTTTTGCAGGTTTTGTTAAACCTAAAAACGATGAAACTGATTCTTCAGCTGAGCATATAAATAGTCATTCAAAAAACAAACAAAAAAATAAAGAGAAAAAATCTAAAAATAAAAAACATAAATTTTTAGATACTTATGGTACAAATTTAACTACTAAAGCTAAAAATAATGAATTAGATTTAGTTATTGGTAGAGATACGGAAATTCAGAGAATTACTCAAATTCTTAATAGACGTTCTAAAAATAATCCATGTTTAATTGGTGAACCAGGTGTTGGTAAAACTGCTATTGCTCAAGGTTTAGCTATAAGAATAGCCTCTGGCAAAGTCCCACCAAAACTATTAGATAAAGAAGTTTATTTATTAGATATGACTGCAATGGTTGCAGGTACTCAATTTAGAGGTCAATTCGAAGCAAGAATGAAATCTTTAATTGATGAGTGTAAAAAGTGTGGAAACATTATTCTAGTTATAGATGAAGTCCACAACATTATAGGTGCTGGTGACACAGAACACACTATGAATGCTGCAAATATTTTAAAACCATCTCTTTCCAATGGAGATATTCAATTAATTGGAACTACAACTTTAAAAGAATATAGAAAATATATTGAAAAAGACTCTGCTCTAGAACGTAGATTCCAACCAGTTTTAGTTGAAGAGCCAAATATTGATGATACAACAAAAATATTAGAGGGTATAAAAAAATATTATGAAACTTATCATAGTGTAAAAATTTCAAATGATGTATTAAAGCAAACTGTTATCTTATCTGAAAAATATATTCACGATAGATTTTTACCAGATAAAGCAATAGATATTTTAGATGAAGCTTGTTCAAGAATAAACTTAAACAATAAAGATTTATACAAATTAACAATTTTAGAAAATGAACTAAAATCTGTTGAAGAAGAAAAAGAAGAAACTTCTTCAAATGAGGAAGAAGATTTTGAAAAAGCTGCTATGCTTAAGTCTAAAGAATGTTCTTTAAGAGAAGATATAGATAAATTAAAAGCTAAAATGGAGCTTAAAGAATTAACAGTTCAAGATATTGCAGAAGTAATTGAAAACTGGACTAAAATTCCTGTTACGAAAATTACAGAAGCTGAAACAGAAAAACTTTTAAACTTAGAAGAAAATCTTCATAATAAAATAATTGGTCAAAATGATGCTGTAGAAGCTGTTTCTCGTGCTATTCGTAGAAATAGAGCAGGATTAAAAAGTACCAAAAGGCCACCATCATTTATATTTGTAGGACCTACAGGAGTTGGAAAAACTCAACTTGCAAAAACACTTGCATATGAAATGTTTGGAGATGAAGATTCTATTATAAGAATAGATATGTCTGAATATATGGAAAGTCATTCAACTTCTAAATTAATAGGTTCGCCTCCAGGATATGTAGGATATGATGATGCAGGTCAATTAACAGAAAAAGTAAAAAGACATCCATATTCTATAATTTTACTAGATGAAATTGAAAAAGCTCATAGCGATGTTTTCAATATTTTATTACAAGTATTAGATGATGGAAAACTTACAGATTCACAAGGAAATACAGTTAGCTTTGAAAACACAATTATTATTATGACATCTAACTCTGGTTCAAACATGAATACAAATGCATTAGGTTTTGGAAACACATCTACTATAAATAAAGAAAAAATAAAATCAAGTTTAAGTGAAACTTTCAGACCTGAATTTTTAAACAGAGTTGATGAAATAATAGTCTTTGATAGCTTAAATCAAGAACAATTATTACAAATTACAGATTTGATGCTTGATGATACACGAAAAGCTTTATCAGATAAAAATATTTCGTTAGATATTAACAAAAAAGCAAAAGAATTTATTATATCTAAAGGTACAGACTTAAAATTTGGAGCAAGACCTCTACGTAGAGCAATTCAACGTTATGTTGAAGATGAAATTTCAGATATGATATTAAAAAGTGAAGTTTTAAACGGTCAAACAATTAAAGTTACTGTTTCAAACGATAACTTAAAATTTGAAGTAAAATAATATTGAAAGGTAGTATTTATATGAAAAAAAATATTCCAAATATATTAACAATGTTAAGATTTGTTCTCATACCATTTATACTTTACTTTTTGAGTATAGACAACTATATTTTAACATTCGTGTTTTTAACACTTTCAGGAATAACCGATGTGTTAGATGGTTTTATTGCAAGAAAATTTAATTTTATAACAGACTTTGGAAAATTAATAGATCCATTGGCAGATAAAGCAACACAATTATTAACACTAGCAGCATTAGTATTAAAAAACATTATACCTTTATGGATTTTAGGACTATTAGTTTTGAAAGAATTTATTATGATAGCAGGAGCCTCATTCCTATATGGAAAAGAACTTGTTGTTTCAAGCAAATGGTATGGAAAATTAGCAACAGTTTTAATATATGTTGCGATTGTATGTTCTTTAGTAATAAAACAATTTAGCTTACCTTTCAAATTTGATACTTATATATATTATTTAGCAATAATTTCAACTATATTTTCTTTAATAATGTATATAAAAGCTTTCTTTATGCAAGGATATTTGAAGAAAAATAAATAAAAAAATAAATGGTGTAATTTTTAATTATACCATTTATTTTTTTACAAATTTTTATTATAGTTTATCAATTTCTTCTTTTGTTAATCCTGTTATTTTTATAATTGTTTCTATTGGTATTTTTTCTTCTCTCATTTTTTTGCGTTTTCTAGATTTTTTTCCTTTGCCCCCTCTTTTATTCCTTCTCTTTTTGAATAATCCATAGAGCTATTCCAATCCATTTCCCATTTTTCTCTTAATTCTGCTAGTCTTCTTATTTCTTCATCTCCTGTTAGATATGTCATTTCTTTTCTTGCTTTTTCTAAGGTTTTATTTTTCTTTTCAGCCATTTTTATTTTCCACCTTCTTTTCACACCATCTTATTGGGTTATTTTGCATATATTTTATTATCTGGTAATATTCCTTTTCATTTCTTATTATGTGCTCATAATAATTTCTTTGCCAGATTTTGTTTTCTATTTCCTTGTTGGTTAATCTTTTTAACGTAGAAACAATAATTGGTATCTTAGCATTTGTAGGGGTCGGCGGCCTTAGGGCGACCCGCTTTCTTGTCTTTGTAATTCTATAATCATATGCACATGATTTAGCATTATTATATAATTTTCTATTTTTATATCTTTATAAATATTATTCATTTCTTTTATTTGTTTTTTTATAATTTCTCCATATGTTGTTAATTTAATATGTATTTTCGGGTCGTCGGGGACGCCGACCCCTACATTGTCTAATTTATGTTTGTTAAATATTTTAATGTTATTTTTATTTTGTTTCGGGCGGACAGAGGCGTCCGCCCCTACATTTATTAATGTATCCCTATTACAACCTGTATTATAAATTTCAATTTTCGATAATATTTCTTTTCTATTTTTTATGCATATTGTTATATAATAATATCCTTCTTTTGAAT
Organism: uncultured Clostridium sp.; assembly: GCA_902461935.1. Lineage (GTDB taxonomy): Bacteria > Bacillota > Clostridia > TANB77 > CAG-508 > Merdicola. The sequence goes on from CABPZP010000001.1 coordinate 183,244, forward strand.
AATTATAATCTTTTAATCTAATACTTTTTCTTTTTAATTCCAAAAATTTCCTTTCTTTATTATAACAATTTGTATTTTCTTATTCAAGATTTTGTTATAATTTTTACCTGTTTGTTTCTGTTTTACCTCCTTTCCTTTAGATTTGCTTTTCATTTGGATTTTTTAAGAATAAAAATCACCTTGAAATAAATGTTTTGAAAAAAATAAACATATTGTGATTTTTTTACAATATGCTTATTTTATATAATATTTGATTGAATTTTTCAAGTATTTTATAAAAAATTGTAATATTAAAAAAAAAAAGCTCCACCATTGTGGAGTTTTTTTTATTCAAAGTCTTCTATAAAGCTATTTAAATTTTGTTTACCGTAAATTTCTATTCCTTTTTTTATGTTTTCTACATCGTTTTCTGTTAGATATTCTGTTGATATTGATGTTTCTTCGTATAATACTTCTTCTCCTTTTTCGTTTGTATTATATACAACTACTTTTCCGTTTTCATCTTTTACAGTATAATGCTCACCACATTTTCCATTTACATTTTTATATAATACAACTTCATTTGGACTAAAACTTTCTACCTTAAAGTCTTTATACATTTGCTCTATTTCTTCTTGAGTTTTATTAACCATTTCACTTGGAATTTCTACATCATCTTCTGTTGTATGTCCACATTCATTATATGTTTTTTTTATAATTAAAAAAGCATTTGGTGAAACTTTTTCTGTTGTGGAATTAACCTCAACTTCATCATCTGTATTTCCAACTTCTTTATTTTCTTCTTCATAAACACAATCATCTGTAATAGCATACTCTTGCGATTTTTCGTTATTTTTTACTACCAAAAATGTTATAACCGCTGACACTATAAATAATCCAATAAATACTCCAATACCTAATAATATTTTATTTTTTGTTTCCATAATACATTCCTCTCTCAACTTATTTGTATGTATTATTTACAAAAAATGTTAAAATATGCATTTTAATTAGTTTTTAAATACATTTTTACTGCTTCTTTTATTAACTCATTTATCGAAATATTTTTTTCTACAGATTTCATTTTTGCTTTATTATGAAGCTCTACTCCCAAACGTACATTTAAAGACCCCTTTGCTTGTTTTTCTGGTTCAGTATTAGTTTCTTTGCACACTTCAATATAATGGTCTATTGCATCTTTAAAATCTTTTTTTAATTCTTTAACAGTAGTTCCTTCAAAGGAAATACTATCATTTTTTAGTCCCTCTATTTCTCCCCAAAAGCACTCATCTTCATCACTATATTTTATTTCAGCCCAATATCCTTTATATTTCATAATATTTTTCATCTAAATCTCCTCCAATTCCTTTAAACTCTTTAATAACTTATTTACTTGGTACATTTTTAAAATATTCCCTGGATGTGGTTTATGTAATTCTATTTTGGCATTATTTTTATTTACAAATGCAACTCTTGAGCCAGATGTTTTCCCTTTATTATTTTCGTAAAACCCTAAATTATTCAATAATCTATTAGCTTCATCATATGTATAATCTTTTGGTTTTGATTTTAATCTTTCAATTTGTTTTTCTAATTTGCTCATTTTATTTTACTCCTTTTTTTATATTTTTGCAACTATTTTTAGTTGCTTTTATTAGTTAATATTTTGTTAGAAATTTTTATTTGTCCTTTTTTATTTATTTTCAAAATAATTTCACCCATTTTGTCTGTTCTATATATTTTTGTTCCTGCTTTTTCTAGTGTTTCTATTGTTATATTTGATGGATGTCCAAAAGTATTGTTTTCTCCTACTCCTATCAATGCTATTTTAGGCTTAACTTTTTCTATAAATTTTTCTGTTGATGATGTTTTGGAACCATGGTGTGCTACTTTTATAATTGTGCTTTTTAACTCATCTTCTTTAACATATGAAATTATTTTTTCTTCAGCAATTTTTTCTATATCTCCAGTAAATAATGCACTTGTATTTTTATAATTCATTTTAAAAACTAGAGAATTATTATTTAATTTATTTTCATTCACAATGTTATTACTATCTGGCCATATTACATTAAAATACATATCTTTTTCGATGTTTACCTTGTTGCCTTTTTCAACACTTATAACTCGTATATTTTTTTGCTTTACAATTTTTATAAATTCTTTATAATTTTCGCAGGTTTCAAATTGTTTTCCTATTATTACATTTTCCACTTTAATTTTTTGCATTACATATAACACACCCTCACAATGGTCGGAGTCAAAATGAGATATTATTGCATAGTCTAATTTACTTACTTTTCTATTTAATAAATATGGCAACAGTGTTTTTTCTCCAATATTAGAACTACCTCTTTCACTGCCTCCTCCATCTATTAGAATTCTTTTATTTTTAGGTGTAACAATTAAACACGAATCACCGCTGACCAACATCTATAAAATATATTTTTAAATCTTTTGGAATTATTTTTATAACAGAAATAATTAAAACTAGAATTAAACATATTGAAATAATTTTTGATTTTAAATTTTTAATAATATTTATTATTCTCCTTTTTCGTAATTTACTTAGACTTTTAAACCTAATAAAATAGCCTAATATTAAATAATAAATTATAAAAAATAATATACTTGGAATAATTATATATTTCTGTGAAAATGGAATTTGTGAGCTAAATTTCGAAATAAAAATTAATAATTTTAGCATTGGATTTAGAATAAATTTTATGCAGTTAGATAATACATTTGAAAACAAAGATATAAAACAAAACAAAATTCCTAAAACTATAATAATACCTAACAATGGTGAAGCTAATAAATTAGAAATAAAAAATGTAAAACTTATTGTTCCAAAGTTTTTAAGCATAATTGGAAAAATAATTATTTGCGCCGATACAGAAACAAATATTGTACTTTTTATATAATCTATTATTTTATTTTCATTTCTTTTATATAAAAATTCTAAAAATAAAATAATACCTAAAGTGCCTCCAAAAGAAAGCTGCAAAGATAAACTATTTATATTAAAAGGATTTAAAAGCAGAATTATTAACATACTAAAACACATAGAATTTATCGTATCAAATTGCCTATATAACAAGCTTGCTATAATTATTAAACAACTACTTATAACCGCTCTTATTACAGAAATCTGCATACCCGTTAATACCATAAAAAATAATAAAAATATTATTGAAATAATTTTTCCTTTTCTATTTGCTATTTTTGTTTTACTAACAATAAAAGATATTAATACTATAACATAATTAACATGTGCACCAGAAATTGCGAGTATATGTGATAAACTACTTTTCTTAAAACTTTTGGTAATATCTTCCTCTATAAATTGTTTTTCTCCTAACACCATTCCTATTAAAACACTCGCAGTTTCTTTAAAAAAATGTTTATTTATATTTTCTTGTAATTTTTCATTTAATGCATTGCAATAATAATAAATGTAATTTATATTTTTGCTTTTTATTATTTTAACCTTTTTTTCAGCAGTAGCTAAGCCATAAACTTTTATTGTTTTCAAATATTCTTTATAATTAAATCCTTTGTAGTTCCTTTGAATACTTGGCTTTTCATATACAATATTTGTTTTTATTAAATCTCCATAATTTAAATTAATATTCTTTTTTGTATATAAAAGCAAATATGTATTTTTAAATTTTTTATTATTATTTATTTTATTTACTTTTACTTTATAAACATTTTTATATTCTTTTTCTATTTTTCTACTTACTATAGTTGCTTCAAGCTCTCCTTCATTTATATTTGAATAGAGATTATCATATTTGTAATTTAAAATTAATGTTATTGTATTGGAAATTATTGTAGAAATAATAAATATTAATATAATTGATTTTTTTAAGTAAAATTTAATATATAATTTTTTTATTTTTAGAATTAAAATTATTAATGGATATAAAAAAATAATTGGAAGCAATATTAAATGTAAATTTGCTCCCAATATTCCTATTATATACCCAATTGTTATTACTAAAATTGGTCTTTTCATTTATTTACTCCATTTTACTACTATAACTATTATGCTAAATATTAATTAAAAAACCCTTCTAGATGTAACATATCTAGTTTGATAATAGCTTGTAGACATTGATGTTATTTTTACTCCGTCACTTGGATTTGATGCATGTATAAAATTATTTCCCCCAATATAAATTCCTACATGACCTATTGAATTTCCTTTTGCTCCTTTAAATAAAACTAAATCTCCAGCTTGCAAATTAGCTCTATCTACTGCTGTTCCTACACTTGCTTGTGCTCTTGCTGAATGTGCAAGGCTTACTCCATATTTTCCATAAACATACATTGTAAAACCTGAACAGTCAAATCCTGAAGGAGAAGCCCCTCCTAAAATATATCTTGTTCCTAAAAATGAACTTGCATATGAAACTACATTTCCAGAATTCGCAGATTGGCTTCTATCTACATCTCCCCCTCTGTTTGTTACATTGTTTTTAGTTGAAGTTGTATTTTTATCTTTGGTAGTATTATTTGTTGATTCTTTTACTTTATCTGAAGATAATAATTCACTTAAAATATACCCTGTTTTTCCATCCACTTCTACTTTTGACCAAGTTCCTTCTGTACCAACAACTGTTACTGCTGTATTTTTAGATATACTTTTTACTGTACTGCTATCTTTGCTTGCTTTTTCTCTTAAATTTGCTTTTTCAACATTAACATACTTTGTTGTTTTCGTTTCTGCTTTTTCCTCTGTTTCAGTAGTTGTATCATCTGCAACTGTTTCTTCTGTTTTACTTTCACTTTCTTTTTGTGTTTGTTTTAAAGTATCTAATTTTTCTTTTCTAACCCAACCTTGTGCGTCTTCAGAATTTACAAAATACCAACCATTGGCATAATCTAAAACTGTTACAGTTGTATTTGCCTTTAGGCTTTTTATTTCTGTAGAATTTATTAATGGTACTAACTTTAAACTTGCATCTTCAACAACTAAAATTTGAGTATTATTTTCTATTATTTTTTCATCAGCTGTATTTGTTTCTGTTGTTGTTGATGCTTCTACTGATGTTTGTGTATTTTCTACCGCATTATTATTTTCTGTTTCATTATTAACTGTTGTATTGCTTACTGTATTGTTTTGGGTTGTGGTATTATTTGTGGATTGTTCACTTTTTTTATCTTTATTATCCACATATTGTGCATATATGTAACCTGTGTTATCTTTATATTTTACTTTATACCAATCTCCAGATTCATCTAATATTTCTACCTTTTCATCTTGAGAAACTAATGCTACAATATTTGAAGTTGTACTTGCTTCTGCCCTCATTCTTGCAGTTTCTGTATTAACTACCCCCGTAGATGTTGCAAAGCATCTAACGCCTAAAAATGTAAGACCTGCAACTAAACCTAAAGATATAAGTATTCTATTTTTATACATCCTTTTTTTCTCCTTTTTCCGTAAGAAATTTGCTTGCATTAGTATATAATTATTCGCAAAAAATGTCAAATGATTTTTTTATTTAGCATTTTTAAATCTCTCTATAATTTCACTACATTGTTGTATTATTTCTTTTTTATTTATATTATTCAATTTTCTATTTTCCATTAAAATTTTTCCATTTATTATTGTTGTATCTACATTATATCCTTTTACATTATATACAATCTCGGCAAATATATTGTTTATAGGGTTTGTTATTGTTTCTTCCATATTAATTATTATTAAGTCTGCAAGTTTTCCTTCTTCTAATTTTCCTATATCACTCAAATTTAATGCCTTTGCACCATTTACAGTTGCCATTTTTAAAACTTCATATGCTGGCAAATTTTCTGGATTTTCATTTATTCCTTTTTGTAGTAATGCAGTAAATTTCATTGTTTCAAACATATCTAAATTACTTCCACTACCTTGTCCATCTGTTCCAAGAGATACACATAATCCCTCCTCAATCATTTTGGCTACAGGAGCAATTCCGCATCCTAATTTTAAATTACTTACAGGACAGTGCGCAATATATGTATTTGTTTCTTTTAAATTTTGTATATCTTTATCAGATACTTTTACACTATGAGCTAAAATATTGTGTATTCCTTTTAAATCTCTTTTAATTACCTCAGATGGTTCATCCACATTATAATCTCTTTTTATATCTTCTCTTTCTTGTATATTTTCACAAAAGTGCATATGGATAGGCAAATTCTTTTCTTCTGCAAGTTCAACACATTTTTTTACATAATCTTCATTAGATGTATATAATCCATGAATTCCTGCATTAAAAGTAATTGTTTCATATTTATAATTTTCCAATAAGCTCTTTAGTTTTTCTAGTCTGCTTAAATCATTTATATCGTATCCCATTAAAGTCATAGTTGTTTGCATTCTTATTCCGCTTTCTAAGGCTGCCTTAATAATATTATCTGTTAGAAAATACATATCATTTACACATGTACACCCTGTTTCTATCATTTCAATACACGAAAGCATTGTAGCAAAATAAATGTCTTCATTTGTAAGATTATCCTCTATAGGCCAAATTTTTTGTTTAAGCCAACCTTGTGTTTTTAAACCATCAACAGTCTCTCTAAAAATACTCATACTTATATGAGAATGTGCATTAATTAAACCAGGCATTACTACCTTTCCTCTAGCATTTATTACTTTTTCACAATCTTCATTAATATTTCTATCTATCCTTTTAATTTTATTATCCTCAATTAAAATATCCATATTAGGTTCATACTTTTCTCTATTTTTACTCATAGATATTAAATTGCAATTTTTAATTAAAATTTTCATTATATCACTCCTAACTTTAAGTATTTTATCAGTAAAACTTATAATGTTCAAGGATAATTTTTTATTAGTTATAGCTTCTAATAGAAATTCAAATGAGCCTCTCGTAAAACGCACCCTCATTTAAATTATTATGTAGGGGTCGGCGTCCCCGACGACCCGAAAAAGAATATATCTAATAATTCATTATTTAATAAATATTTCTTTTAACCATTTCCAGATAATATATTAATAAATTTTTAAATAAATTAGAATAATTCTGTCCTTTCCTTAATATAAATTAACTAAATAAAAAAAGTACAAACTTTTACGAGGAGGATATAAGAATGGAAAATTTAGAACTTTATCAGGATATAGCAAAACGTACTGATGGTGATATATATGTAGGTGTTGTTGGTCCTGTTAGAACTGGTAAATCTACTTTTATTAAACGTTTTATGGATTTACTTGTTATTCCAAACATTGAAAATGAATACAGAAAAGAAAGGGCAAGAGACGAACTTCCACAAAGTGCAGCTGGTAGAACTATTATGACTACAGAGCCTAAATTTGTTCCTAATGAAGCTGTTGAAATAACTGTTGGTGAAAATATAAAATTTAAAACTCGTTTGGTAGATTGTGTTGGTTACCTAATTAATAATGCCATTGGCCATTTAGAAGACGATATGCCTAGAATGGTAAAAACACCTTGGTCAGATGAAGAAATTCCTTTTGAACAAGCTGCTGAAATTGGTACAAAAAAGGTAATTCAAGAACACTCTACAATAGGAATAGTAATGACAACAGATGGAAGTATTACAGATATTCCAAGAGAAGACTACATAGAAGCAGAAGAAAGAGTAATAAATGAACTAAAAGCTCTAAATAAACCATTTGTTATTGTATTAAATACAGAAACACCAAACTCAGACTACACCTTAAGCCTAGCACAAAATTTAGAGGAAAAATATCAAACACCGGTTATGCCTATAAACTGCGCAAACCTAAATATGAATGACGTAAACGAAATGTTCACAAAAGTTTTATATGAATTTCCTATAGAACAAATAAATTTAACCTTCCCACAATGGATTAATAATTTAGATGATGAACACAAAATAAAAGTTGAACTATTCTCAGAAATAAAAACAGCCTTCACAAGTGCAACTTTATTAAAAGATATAGATTCTTGTGTAAGTAAAATTTCTCATACAGAAATTATAGAAAAAACATCTATAACTCAAATACAGCTTGGAACAGGCTCTGTAGATGTTAACATTACATTAAAAGAAGAATTACTATACAATATATTAACAGAAATGTCTGGAATAAAAATAAATAATGAAGAAGACTTATTCTCTACTTTAATTAGCCTAGCACAATCCAAAGCAGAATTTGATAAATTTAGCTATGCCTTAGAAGAAGTAAAAGCAAAAGGATACGGAATAGTAACCCCTACAATAGATGAATTAATATTAGACGAACCAGAAATGGTAAAACAAGGTTCAAGATTTGGCGTAAAACTAAAGGCCAAAGCACCAAGTATACATATGATTCGTGCCGACATTGAAACAGAAGTATCACCAATAGTTGGAAGTGAAAAACAATCTGAAGACTTAGTAAACTACTTACTATCAGAATTTGAAAATGACCCTACAAAAATATGGGACTCAAATATATTTGGAAAAAGTTTACACGAATTAGTAAACGAAGGACTACAAAATAAATTAAGCCATATGCCAGAAGATGCACAACTAAAACTACAAGAAACCTTAGAAAGAATAGTAAACGAAGGAAGTGGCGGACTAATTTGTATAATACTATAAAAACTTTATAACGTCAGAAAAGGGATTAGACAATTGTCTAATCCCTTCTCCTTTTTAGGATTTATGCACTCAAACTTATTTCTTGTTGCTAATTTTTTTGGGCTGGGCGTTCTTTACACCCATTACTTTTTTCTTTCCATCAGAGACCCTCATGCAAAGGCCTCGAACATCCTCGATGTTCTTTTTCCATTTTCCTTTCAGGGTTTTAGCAGCATATGTCTTACCAATCTTTCCTTTGGTTCTTGGAACAATCTTCACCTTACCAGCAGTTGTTCTGAGGATAATCATCCTACTGCTAGAAGTATAACCTACATAGGAAATTTTTCTGTATGGTATACCGTCAAACTTAACGTATTTTTTACTTTTATTGTAGTATACCTTGCAGATTATTCCAGTTTTTCCAGAAGCAGTTGTTCTGGAAAGATATACATACTTACCGTTTCTTTTTACGTGATAAGTTGTTTTACCTTTGCTTGAACTACTACTTTTTGAAGGATTCTTGTTTACTATGGTAATAGTACCACTTCCTCCACCATTTCCCTTATTTGTAATGTCAACATCTGCCTTACCGTCATTTTTTACATCAGCACTACCACTACCATTACCATCTTCATGACTATTCGAAATTAATATTCTTTCTGTACGGATTAACTTTCCAGATTCGTCATAAAAGTAGTACGTTGTTTCCTTTTCAGTGGTTTGAGAGTCTACCGTCCACTTATTATTCCAAACAATCTGTGTGAACTGCTCCCAAGTAATTTTGCCTGACGTGTACTGCTCCCACCAGAAAGTAAAATCGAAGTCAATCTTTATATCTGGTGTTGCAGTAGGTGCAACTGTCGGTGTGGCTGTAGGTGCTACTGTTGGCGCTACCGTTGGCGTTGCTGTTGGTGTGGCTGTTGGTGTGGCTGTTGGTGTGGCTGTAGGTGCTACTGTCGGTGTGGCTGTCGGAGCAACTGTTGGTGCAACTGTCGGTGTTGCTGTCGGAGCAAATGTTGGTGCAACTGTCGGTGTTGCTGTTGGTACAGTTGGATCCTGACCATTGCTTATTCTGTCGAATTCAGCTCTAGTCATCAACCTCTGCATTTTCGCCATATTCTCCTCATAGAAGAACTCATCATCAATAATACATGTATTAATAGTTGCCATGTAGGCAGAGCTACCATATACTGCTGTACCAGATGACTTCAAGCAATACGAATTACTAGAATTCTTGTATGCTTGAATTAAGGCTCCGTTGTCCATGTCTATAACGAAATAAATTCCGCTATACCAGAACACATGTGCTAAACGATCCGACTGGGTAATAACCATTGTTCCAGCTACTGGATTACTCCAGTACTTAATGGTTGTTGCACCAGTGTACGTAAGTACACCATTTTCCAACTTCAATGTTGCACTACCACAGGTTAAACTTCCATTGCCCTCATATACCACATTTCCTGCAGTAACAGCTGCCTGTGCTTTGTTTGCACTTGTAATACCAGCAAAGCTTGTAATTACTAATGCAAATACTAAAATATAAGCTACTCTCCGAAAAATATTTGTTGTCTTCTTCATAATGTTTTTCCTCCTTAATTTTCAATGTGCTATAAATCCCTTTTGCTCCTCATCCGGAGCTCAAATATATATAAACGAGGTTTCCCTCTTATATCTATATATTACCACCATTTACATAAAATGTCAACATTTCTATAAAATTTAAATTATTTCCATCATCATACATATCTAAAAATAAATATATCGTAGCTCCACGAGGGTGAAGCATTTTTCTTTCGAAAACATGCAGAAAGAAAATATCCTTCACCCTGCAAGATGGAGCGGTTTTTTATACAACATTTTCAAAACAAAAATTTTCTATTATATCAAAAAAAATTAGAACACTTTATAAAGCGTTCTAATTTTTTTATGTTTTATTTTATTTTTCTATATCTTAAATATGCTATTCCAGATGCTGTTGATGCTGTAGCTATTAATCCAACTATTACGTCATTTACACCTGTGTGTGGTAATTTTGATGCTGTTGATTTGCTTGTTGTTATTGTTGTTGGTGTATTTGTTGTTCCGTTTGTTTTTGTTTCATTTTTTGCTGGTGTTGTATTTTTTGTATCATTTTTTACAGTATTATTTGTAGTATTGTTTGTTGTGTTATTATTGTTTTGATCATCTTTTTTTGTTCCTGCTGCTTTATATACTTCTGCATAATATTTTCTAGATGTACTTGTTTCAACCCAAGCTATGTAATATTTAGTTCCTGTAAATGTTGATAAATCAATTTGAATTTTGTTATCTGTAACATTTGTCCAACTTGATGCATTAAAATCAACTAATTCATTTACCCATTTTGATTTACATTCTTCTGATAATGTACTTCCCATTGTGTAAGAATTTAATACTGCATTTATTGTTGCATCTCTTGTGTCATTTTTATCTCCATATGTTGCATAGTAAGAATCACATTCTGAACTATATGCATTTTCTAAATTTGTATTTGTATTGTCTGCAGAGTAAGCTTCATATGCTTTTAATAATTTGTATTGTGCTTCTAATTTCTTAATTGCAGTATACTTGTCACTTGTTATTTCAACAAATTGATATTTTGTTGCATTTGATACTGTTGCTGTTCCATTTGATAATGAACTTGGCATTGCTTGTATTTCTACATTTCCTATTCCTGTATATGCATATACTCCTGTAGATATTGCTAAAATTATTGCAGCTACTATTGCTGTTAATGAAATTTTTAAATTTTTCATTTTTACCTCCTAAAAAACTTTATATTTTAAACTTTATAGTTTACATAAATATCGCTAACTACATTTTTTATTATAAAACCTTTTTATGGTAATGTCAAGCAATTATGTAAAATTTTTCTTTTTTTCTTACGCGTAGTCGGATTAGGAGCAAAATAGAAAATTTTTATTTAATTAAAATTTGAAATACTTAATTCTGGATATGTAAATATTATTCCTCCTTCTGATGTTTTTCCTGTTACTTTGTGAGCATTATTAAACTCATTTGATCCTTTTAAAAAGTTATTGTATCTTATTTTATCTGTTAATTTTCCTCCCCCGCTTATTATCGGATCATCCCATGTTACATCTACTGCATACCATTCATTGTTTAATTTAACATAGTTCCATGCATGTTCTTCTGTACTTCCTGTAGTGTTTGTTCCATATCCTACTACTATTATATTTTCTATACCCGCTTCATCTAATAAATATTTAAAAGCTTTTGCGTATCCTTCACAAACCACTTCTTTATCTTCAAATGCTCCGTATATATTTCTAATATTTATACCAGTTAAGCTTTGCTCATATTCTATGTTATCTACTAACCAATCGTGTATTTGTTGTATTTTTTTATATGTATTGCTTGAAGTTTCATTTAATATATCGTTTGATATTTCTTCTATACTTTTTATTGCATTGTTTACTTGGCTTTGTGTATAAAAACTTGAATTATAATAACTAAAGCCATTTTCTCCTCCTATTGATACTGTATATGTTGTTTTATTTCTTACTGTACGAGTATTCATTAATAAATACATTTTTGTTACATCTAAATAAAATACCTCTGGATTATCTAATAGATATGCGTCTAGTGCAGATTGATATGCTGTATTCATTTTTTGCTCACCATTTTCTGAATTTAACAATTCATTAAATGTTTTTCCAAATTCTATTGTATAATTTCCGCTTTTCATATTTTCTTTATTCTCATTTAATTTATTATAAATAGTTTTAGCAGTATCGTCTAATTGATTATAATAAAAATTATTACTATTATAATTATCACTTTCATTTGTTTGTATATTTTCTATTGGATTTTCTACATTTTGCTCTTCATTTTTGGAAATTGTTTTTACCTCATCATAACCTTGATGAAACACCTCTGCTACTGTATCGTTTTGAATTATATATTCGTTTAACACATATATTCCCAATACTATAGCTGCTATAAATAACAATAATATAATTGAATTTATAATAAATTTTTTCATTGGTTCCTCCATTTTTTATTATGTTTTAGAATTATCAATATAGTCCGCTCCATCTTGCAGTGTGAAGCTACCATAATTATATTTTTAGTTTTAAATTTTAATTCATTATTATTATAACATATGAAAATTATTTTTTGTAGCATTTACATATTTTTATATTTTTTGAAAATAATACTATTATAAAATAAAATTTGGATTAATTTACATTTTGGATTATATTACAAATTAATTCGGGTCGACTTAAGGCGTCGACCCCTACAACGTCTGACATAATATTTAATAAAATGACAAATATATTTGTTTTGAAATACCGCGTAAGCGACCAAACGAGCAGTTACACCTGCGAGTGCGATTTGGAGTAATCTTCATTTTTGTTAATTTATGTATTATTAATGTAAATATGTAAATTATATTTTATAAAAAAGTAATTTAGTTCTAAATGGTCAATAGACCATTTTCAATTCCGAAGATTGCGACACCAAGGTATAAAAAACAATATATTTGGCATTCGGTAATTTTAATAAATAAAAATTTTGAAAGGCTTGTGTATGAGTGTTTTTAATAAAGTTCTAAATTTATTTAAATATGAACCTGCCCAAAATTATAATTTTGTTTTAATGGGTGATGAGCAGGAAGAAAAAAACATAAGTTATAAGGCTGAAAGTAATTCTTCTGATTATAAAGTTGTTTTTTCAGATTTGTCTAAAAATTTGGAATATATTAATATAAAATTTAATACTTTAATTAATTCTGATATTGTTGTTAGGGAGTTTAATATTTATGCTCGTAATAAACAGTATAGTGCTTTTTTGTTTTATATAGATGGTATGTCTGATTCTGAATTGATTAACGATTTTGTTATTAAGCCTCTTATGCTTAGAAATAGAGCAAATACATTTGAAGATATTAAAGACCTTTTTTCAAATAAAACAGGCGGGTCGTCGAGGACGCCGACCCCTACACATAATTTAAATTGTATAAAAAACGATAAATTTCAAATTCCAGCAAAAAAAATAAAATGCAATGTTCATAAAAAACCTAAATTTGATTTAAAAGATTATATTTTTAATTGTTTGCTTCCTCAAAACGATGTTAAGCAAACTAAGGAATTTTCAGATTTAATTTCTGGTGTAAATTCTGGTAATTGTGCTTTGTTTATAGATACTTTAGATATTGGTTTTGATATAGATGTTAAAGGTTTTAAGCAAAGGAGTATTTCTACTCCTACAAATGAACTTGTAATTAAGGGGCCTCAGGAAGCTTTTGTTGAAAATATTAGAACTAATACTTCCCTTTTAAGAAGAACAATTAATAATGAAAATTTAATTATTGAAAATATTGATGTTGGTAATCTTAGTAAAACTAAATGTGGTGTTTGTTATTTAAAAGATATTGCTAATAGTTCTTTAGTTGCTGAGATTAAATATAGGTTAAATAACTTGGAAATAGATTCACTTATTTCTTCTGGTCAGTTAGAACAACTTATTGAAAAATCTAATTCTTTTGGTATTCCTCAAATTTTGTCTACAGAAAGACCAGACAAATGTGCAAAGGCCTTATATGATGGAAAAGTTATTATTTTAATAAACGGAAATCCGTATGCTTTAATTTTACCTTCAACCTTTGTAGATTTTATTTCTTCTCCTGAAGATACAAATTTAAAACCTCAATTTGCAAATTTATTAAAGTTTATTCGTTTATTTGCAATGTTTATAACGCTTCTTTTACCTAGTTTATGGATAGCTATTACTAATTTTCATCAAGAACTTATACCTACAGAATTATTATTTTCTATTGTTGCATCACGAGAAAATGTACCTTTTCCAGTTATTTTTGAAGTTTTTTTAATGGAATTTTCTTTTGAACTTATTCGTGAATCTAGCCTTAGAGTTCCATCACCAGTTGGCTCTACTATTGGAATTGTTGGTGCTTTGGTTTTAGGCGATGCTGCTGTTAGTGCAAGCATTGTTAGTCCTATTTTAGTTATTGTTATAGCTATAACAGGTATTGCCTCTTTTGCTATACCAGATTTTTCTTTTGGATTTCATATTCGTATTATGCGATTTGCTTTTATTTTATTTGCTTTTATTGCTGGATTTTTAGGAATAGGTTTATTGATATTTGTTTATATAACAATTTTATGTAGTTTAAAATCTTTTGGTGTTCCTTATATGGTTCCTTTTGCTCCCTTAATAAATTCAACTGGATCTAGCTATTTTGTTCATTATGAATATAAAAGGGAACGAAGACCAGACTATTTAAATACCAAACGTCCAGCTTCTCAAAAACATTTAAGTATGAAATGGAAGTACAAATAATAGAAAGGAGAAATTAATCAATTTTATATAATTGATTATATTAAAATTTTATGAGAGATAAAATAGGTTCATTAGAAGCTCTTTCACTTTTATTGGTTGTAGTGCTAAACCATGTTATTTTAAGTTTACCAAAAAATGTAATTGCAAAAACGGGTTCAAGTTCTTTATTAAATATAATTTTTGTATCTATTTTAGCCTTTTTATTTATGATGTTTATAGTTAGAATTTTTAATAAGTTTCCTGGACATGATATATTAAATATATCCAGCTTTCTTGGCGGAAAATTTCTTAAATATTTAACTGGTATATTGTTTTTAATATATTTTATAAGTTTTTCTAGTATTACACTTAGAAATTTCGCTGAAAATTTAAAAATAATTTATTTTCAAAATTATTCTATTACTTTAATACTATTTTTATTTATACTTGCAATTATTGGCTGCAATTATTTGGGGATTAAATCTATTGCAAGAGGTAATTTTATTGTTTTACCTGTTTTATTTTTAAGTATAATTTTCATTTTCTTTGCTACAATGAAAAATTTCAATTACCAAGATATTTTCCCCATTTTAGGTGATGGTTTTTATTCTACTTTTATTAGCGGAATGAGCAATATTTATGCATATTCGGCAATTGCTGTTTTTTACTTTTTACCTAAATATATGGAATATAACTCAGAAATAAAAAGAATTGGTTATACATTTATTATAATATCCTTTATTCTACTTTTATTTAGTATTGCAACAGTTCTTTTAATTTTCCCTGTTATTTCAAATGCAGAACAAATTGCTCCTCTTTATTTAGCAGCAAGATTAATTGAATTTGGTAGATTTTTTCAAAGAGTGGATGCTATATTTTTACTTGTATGGATTATTTCTGTTGTATCTTATTTAAGTTTTATTTTTGCACTTTCTATAAATATATTTAAGGACTTATTTAATTTAGAAAATTCTAATATGCTTATATGTAGTTGGACTTTGTTATGCTTAGGAGTTAGTTTGATTCCTAAAAATTTAGTTCAAATACGTTTTTTTACAAATGTAATTTATAGAAATACAACTCTAGGATTAGTTTATCTATTTGGCTTTATAATTTTATTTTTAGCCAATATTAAACTTTCTAAAAAGAATAAGAAGGAGAGAGGGAACATTAAATGAAAAGATTTTCAAAAATAATATTAGTTATATTAACAATTATATATATTGTTTGTTCTTTACTTATTTATAAGGGTACAAGAGGTATAGATAATTTAGCTTATACTATTGCAATGGGAATTGATAAAGGAAGTTCAAGCAAATACAATATTTCTTTTCAATTTACCAAGCCTTCTTCTGGAAAAGATTCCTCATCTTCTTCATCTTCAACTTCTTCTTTTGTTTATAATGTTGAAAGTGATACAATACCAACTGCAATGAATTTAATGAATAGTTATTTAAGTAAGCAAGTTAATTTAGCTCATTGTAAAGCTATTGTATTTTCAGAAGAAATTGCATCTAATGGAATTTCAGGAGAAATTTATACTTTAATTAATAATATCCAAGTAAGGCCTGATGCTTCTATTATTATTAGCAAATGCAAGGCAGTAGATTTTATAAAAAACACTGAACCAGATTTAGAAAGTTCGGTTTCCCAATATTATGAAATAACTCCTGTTTCAAATGAAAATACAGGTTTTACAGATAATGTTACTATTGGAAATTTTTATGGTCAATTATGTTCAAAAACACGTGAGACATATGCTATACTAGGAAATCTAGATAAAATAAAAGATTCTAGTTCTTCTAGTAGTAATAAAGAGTCTGAAAGTGGTACACAATATAAACAAAAACCTGGTACTGAAACAATAGGGCTTGCAATTTTTAAGGATGATAAATTAGTAGGTGAACTTGGTGCAATTGAAAATATTTGTCATTTAATAGTAACTAATAATTTATCTTCTACAACCATTTCTATTCCAAGTCCACATGATAGTTCTAATTCTTTAGATTTATATATTTACAAAAACAAAAGAAATACAACAAAAGTAGAATTTATTAATGGTTCTCCATATGTTACAGTTAATTGTAAATTACATGCAAGAATTTCTTCTGTTGATGAAGATAATGGATATACTTCTGAAGAAACAATTAATGCAATTTCTAATACTGCTAGTAAATACTTAGAAAAGAATATTACTTCTTACTTATATAAAATTTCTAAAATATATAATGCAGATATAGCAGGAATAGGTAACCATGCTGTAAATCAGTTTTCTACAAATAGCAAATGGAACAATTTTAATTGGAAAAATAATTTTCAAAACTGTTTTTTTAAAGTTAATGTTTCTGTTGTCGTTAAATCTGGTTATTTATTAACCGAAACTTAATAATTGGAGGATGAAATTTATGTCTTTTATTTTATTTTTAATTTCCTTAGTAGTTTTCTTTGAAACTTTAGGCTATGCTATTTATGAAATAAAACAAAATAAAAATATAAAAGGAGGAATAAGTGTAATTGTGCTTGCTACAATTAGCTTATTTCTCCCAAGTATTATGAGTATTTTTAGATAATTTAGATTTTTTCAAAATCTATTTGCCTTGTTTCTTTATTTGCATTTATAACTTTTATTTTTACTCTATCTCCTATTTTATAGGTTATACCTGTTTTTTCTCCTGTTAGTTGTTTGTGTTCTTCATCATATTCGAAGTATTCGTCTCCTAAGTTTTCAAACCTTATTAATCCTTCTACTGTATTATCTAGTTCTACAAATATTCCAAAGCTTGTTACACTTGAAACCATACCTTCATATTCTTCACCAATTCTATCTTTCATATATTCTGCCATTTTTATGTCTATACTGTCTCTTTCTACTTTCGTTGCTATTTTTTCTCTATCTGATGAAGTTTTAGCATATTGTTCTGCTTGTTTTTCATATTTTTCTTTTTGCTTTTCTGAAAGCTCGTAATTATTTTCTAAATATTTTGATATTATTCTATGTATAAATAAGTCTGGATATCTTCTTATTGGAGATGTAAAGTGGCAATAGTATTTACTTGCTATTCCAAAGTGCCCATCGTTTTCTGATTCATATCTTGCTACTTTTAAGGTTCTTAAAACTAAATTTGATACAACTCTTTCTTCCGTTTTTCCCTTTACACTATCTAGTACTTTTGCAAATTCTTTAGGATATACTTTATCTCCTGACTTATTTATTTTATATCCAAAGTTGTATAAAAATTTATTTAATTCTTTTACTTTGTCTATGTCTGGTTCTTCATGAACTCTATATATAAATGGAGCTTCTAACCAATAAAATCTTTCTGCTATTGTTTCATTAGCACTAAGCATAAATTGTTCTATTATTTCGTTACTAAAATATAATTCATATTTTTTTATATCTACTGCATGTCCATTATTATCTAAAACTACTTTGCTTTCTGGCAAATCTAAATTTAAATAACCTCTTTCTAGTCTTTTATTTTTAAGTATTTTTGCAAGTTCTTCCATTAATTTAAAATCTTGAATATAATTTTTATATTTTTCTAAAACTTTTTCATCACTACCATCTATTATTTTTTGTACATCTTTATAATTCATTCTTTCAGTAACTTTTATTACTGCCTTATATATATCAGAAGAAATAATATTTCCCTCTTTATCTATTTCCATTGTGCATGATAGTGTGAATCTATCTTCACCTGCATTTAAGCTACATATTCCATTTGAAAGTTCTTTTGGAAGCATAGGAATTACTCTATCTAACATATATATGCTTGTTCCTCTTATTATTGCTTCTTTATCTAACAAGCTATTTTCTGTTACATAGTAACTTACATCTGCTATATGAACATCTAACATATAATTACCGTCATCGTTTTTATATACTCTTACTGCGTCGTCTAAATCTTTTGCATCTTCTCCATCTATTGTAAAAATTTTTTTATCTCTTAAGTCTATTCTATTTGGTATATCTTTTTTATCTACTTTATTTCCTTTAGATTTTGCTTCTTCAATTACTCCTTGTGGAAATTCATAAGGCAAATCATATTCCTTTACTAAAGATAGCATATCTACTCCCGCTTCATCTATGCCACCAATTATTTCAACAATTTTTCCTTCTGCCTTTTTATTTTTTTCTGGGTATTTTGTAAGTTTTACAACTACTTTTTGATTATTTTTTGCCTTTGCAAAATTGCTTTTAGATATAAAAATATCTCCGCCAAATTTCTTATCATCTGGAATTACAAATCCAAAATTTTTACTTTTTACAAATAATCCAACAACTTTATCTTTTTCGTGTTTTACTATACTTACAATTTTCCCTTCTTTTCTTTTACCATCTTCAGATTCTTTTACAATTTCGGCAACAACAATATCATCATTTAAAGCATTGTTATTATTTCCTCTAGGAATAAAAATATCTTCCATTTCTTCATTTTCTGGTATAACAAAGCCATAGCCTTTTTCGTTTCCTCTATAAGTACCTTTAATATATTTATTTTCATCTATTATTGAATATTTATTTTTTCTATTTTTTTGAATTTTGTATTCCTTTTCTAATTTATCTAATATACTTTTGAAATTATTATATTTATTTTTCGGCACCATAAATATCCCTGCAATTTCTTTTGCTTTCATTGGCACATAGTCTTCTCGTGACATAAATTTTAAAATTAAATTTTCTTTTTCGTCCATTTTGGTTCCTTTCTTTGATAAAAAAAATGTTATATTTTTTTCGGGTCGCCCTAAGGACGCCGACCCCTACAACGTTTGACATTAGTTTCTTTTAATACATAATGTCATCAATGAATTGAATAAATTCATTATAATTTTGTTAAAATATAAATTTTCTATAATACAAAAAAAGCAGTTTTTAAAAACTGCCTATTTCTAATATACTATAACTAAAGCTACTGCTAATATTACAAATGTAATTCCTAAAATAATTGTCCATCTTTTAAGTTTTCCTTCTTTTGTTCTTCCTTTATTTTTCTCATAAAAGTTATTTGTTGAAGAACCTGTAATTGTTTCAGATAAACCACTATCTTCTTTTGATTGCATCATTGTAATTATTATTAATGCTAAACAGTTTATAACAAAAATTCCTATTAATATATATTTTAATATTTCCATTTGTTTTTCCTCCTATGCGAACACTTATTAATCTTTTGAGATTTTAACATACATTTAAATAAATTGCAACAATTTTACAGTATTTTAATTTATAGTGGCACATAACATCGTGTCCCTACAATATTCACCTCATTATTTTGATTTGCTTTTTATTTTATTTTTAATTCTATCTACTAAGTCTTTTTTTTCTTGTTCTTCTGTGAATCTTTTTGTTACTATATTTGTTATTAATATTTTCTTTAATACATCTTCTCTAACATCTGCTATAAGTGTTCCATCTTTTGCTACTGATATTTTTCCTGTTTCTTCTGAAACTACAACAACTATGCTATCTGATTCTTTTGAAATTCCTATTGCTGCTCTATGTCTCGTTCCTAGCTTTTGGGATATATCTCTATCTGATGAAAGTGGAAGCATACATGCTGCTGCAGATATTTTGTTATTACTTATTACAACAGCTCCATCGTGTAATGGAGTATTCGGAACAAATATATTTGTAAGTAATTGTGGAGAAATTTCCGAATCCATTTGAACTCCTGTATTTATTATATCTTTTATTTCTATATCTCTTTCAATTACAATTAATGCTCCAGTTTTTTCCTTAGAAAGTTCTGTTGCTGCTATTACTATTTTATATATTGCCTCTTTTGTTTTAGTTGCAATGTCTTTATCTAATCCAAAATACTTAGAAAACTTGCTTGTTCCAAGTTGTTCTAAACCTCGTCTAATTTCTGGTTGAAAAATTATTACTAAAGATAATACTCCCCAGTCTGTAATTGCATTTAAAATATGATTTAATATTGTTAATCTACATACACCACTAAGCCATGTAGCAAGTACCAAAAATACTATTCCTTTTATTAACTGCCATGCTCTTGTGTCTTTTGCAATTTTTATAATTTTACTTAAAAGCCATATAACTATACTCAAATCTATTATTAATAAAACTAATTTTATAGGATATTCTTGTAAACTATTTATATAACCTATAACATCGTTTTGAAAAACTTCATTTACTCCATTAAATAAATTATTTATCATACATCTTCCTCTGTTTCTTATTCTATTTAGCTATTAAGTAATATATACATGTTCCTACAACACTTAATAACATTAATCCTGCTAAAATTAAAGCCATTATTTTTACAAAGATTTGTGATTTATTTCCTTTGTGTGCCATTTTTATATTCCTCCTTTTGTTTATCTCTTATTAACAATATTGTTATACCATAATACTACATTTTTTTCAATACCAAAAATTGGCAATTTTTATAATTATTGCCAATTTATATATTTATTTTTATTATTTCAATATTATAATTCTCATGCATAACCATTTCTATTACTTTTCCATATGTTTTTGATGTACAATTAATTTCCTTTTTTTTTATTAATTAATCACCTTTTTATATAATATTTTTAATTTTGCACCAGCTTATATAAAAAAGTGGCTTCGCCACCCGGGTCGTCGGGGACGCCGACCCCTACATCAAAAACAGGAATTTCCTATAATATAAAATGGAGCGGGTGGCGGGAATCGAACCCGCGCTATCAGGTCGGAAGCATGACATTCTACCACTAAATTACACCCGCAAGTGCATTTATATTATAAATTATAATTAAGAATAATGCAATACTAAATAAAAAGTAAAATATGCCAACACATCAAAAATAAAAATTTCCTATCACACAAAAAAGAATCGTATTTATTTACGATTCTTAAAATTTGGAGCAGGTAGTGGGAATCGAACCCACGTCATCAGCTTGGAAGGCTGAGGTAATAGCCATTATACGACACCTGCATTTCTGCTTGACGAGTATTAGTATAAACTATATATAATTAAATGTCAATACTTTTTTCAAATTTTTTTATTTTTTTTATAAAATATCAATTTTATATAACATAAAAGGCAAAAAAATTTTTCTAAACTATTTTGCCTTTTATAATTTTTAATTATATTTTTTACTATATCTCTTCCTCTATATTTAAAAGTCTATTGTATTTTGCTACTCTATCTGTTCTACAAGGTGCTCCTGTTTTTATTTGCCCTGCATTTACTGCTACTGCTAAATCGGCTATAGTAGTGTCTTCTGTTTCTCCAGAGCGATGCGAAATTATTGTTTTATAGCCGTATTTTTGAGCCATTTTTATTGCATCTAATGTTTCTGTTAATGTTCCTATCTGATTAAATTTTATTAATATTGCATTTGCAATTTTATTTGTTATTCCTTTTTCTAGTCTTTCTACATTTGTTACAAATAAGTCATCTCCTACAAGCTGGCATTTATCTCCTATTTTTTCCGTTAGTATTTTCCAAGCTTCCCAATCTTCTTCTGCTAGTCCATCTTCTATTGAAATTATAGGATATTTTTCTACTAACATACACAAATAATCTATCATTTCTTCTTTTGTTTTATATTCTCCTGTTTTCCAGAATAAATAGCCGTCTTTTCCTTCCTTCTTTGCTTCATCATACATTTCTGTACTTGCTACATCTAAGGCTAAACATACATCTACTCCTGGTTTATAACCTGCTTTTTCTATTGCTTTTATTATGCTTTCTATTGCTTCTTCTTCATTTTCCAAGTTTGGTGCAAAACCACCTTCATCTCCAACTGAAATTACATGTCCACTTTCTTTTAAAATTTTCTTTAAATTATGGTATACTTCTGTTCCTATTTGCAATCTTTTAGCAAAACTTTTTGTTCCTACAGGAATTATCATAAATTCCTGCATACTTATATTGTTATCTGAATGCTTTCCTCCATTTAAAATATTCATCATTGGAATTGGCATTTCTGTTGCATTTATTCCTCCTATATATTGATATAATCCTATTCCAAGTGAATTCGCAGCAGCTTTTGCAACAGCTAAAGAAATTCCCAAAAGTGCATTTGCTCCTAATCTAGACTTATTTTTTGTTCCATCTAATTCTATTAGAAAATTATCTACCTTTCTTTGTTCATATACATTCATACCAATTAATTTACTTGCTATTTTTTTATTTACATTTTCTACTGCAATTTCAACACTTTTACCTAAATATTTTTCTTTATTGCCATCGCGTAACTCTACTGCTTCAAAGCTTCCTGTAGAAGCACCTGAAGGAACAATAGCTGTTCCAGAAAATCCATGTTCAGTTACAACTTCAACTTGAACTGTTGGATTTCCTCTTGAATCTAAAACCTGAATTGCTCTTGCATTTTCTATTCCTAAAAAATCTTTCATAATAAAAAACCTCCATAACTATATAAATCTATTTTTTACTAATCTAAATAAATTTATACAATTATGGAAGAATTTATATTTTTTATACTGCTTTTTTCATTAAATCTTCTTTAATTACAGAATAAATTATTTTACTTATCATTTTTCCATTTTCTTTATTTACTTTTCTATTTCTAAGAACTGCTTCTTTTTGCATATTTACTTTTTCTAAAACACTTTCATTGAATTTTGTTAACTCTTCATCATAATCAAAGAAATATGTTGATAAAATATCATATCCTTTTTCTATTATTAAAAATTTTATAACTCTTTCCAAAGCTTCTTCAAGATAACCTTCTTTTTCATATTTTTCTCCTATTATAAATGCAGACATATTACATTTTCTTTCATTTTCTAATACAATTCTTATATAGCCTATTGCTTTTCCTGTTTTTTTGCATTCTAATACCCATACAGGCTCTCCATTCGCAAATTCATTTCTTAATGATGCTATCATAACTTTACTTTCTTCTTTACTTTCGTGTTTTTTATAATCAAAGCATCCTGCAATTTTTTTACTACTTGCCCAATTCTTATAGGCATCTTCTAAATCCTCTTCATGAAATTTCCTTAAAAATAACCTTTCGGTTTCTAACTCCCTCATTTAACTCATCCTCTTCTTTGTAAATTTCCGATAATGCATATTGTACTATTAGCATTTTTTAAATACAATAAAATAACATAAAAAAAATCATATTTCGTTCGCACATATTCGACAAATTAAGACATTTATTTCAATTTGTAATAATTTTAAAATTTTTAATCTATTTTTCAAATCATAATAAATATTTTTAAAATTCATTTACAAATTTCACTTTTTAATATACAATACCTTAAGATTTTATTTAGTTTTTAAGGAGTTTTTATGCAAAGAATTTTTACTCATTCTGAAAATGATACAATTAATTTTGGTAAGTTTTTAGCTAGTAAATTACAAATTGGCGATATTATTGTTTTAACAGGTGATTTAGGTTCTGGTAAAACAAAACTTACTCAAGGTATTTTAAGTTATTTTGGCTTAGAAAATGAGATTTCTAGCCCTACGTTTACAATTGTAAATGAATACAATTCTGAAAATATTAATTTATATCATTTTGATGTTTATAGATTAGAAGATGTTGATGAGTTTTATGCTATTGGTGGTGACGAATACTTTTCTAAAGGTATTTGTATTATTGAATGGGGTGAATTAATTGAGCAAGCTCTTCCTAATAACTATATAAAAATTAATTTTACAAGAAACTTTGAAAACGAAAACGATAGATGCTTGGAATTAGATTTCCATGGCAATTTTAGGTTAAGAGGTGAAAATTTTGAAGATTTTAAGTGTTGAAACATCAAGTATAGTTTGTAGTGTTGCTATATTAGAAGATAATAGAATTTTATATAAAAATTCTATAGATAACGCACTTTCACATTCTGAAAATTTAATGCCTATGATAAAAAAAGCTTTTGGTGAAACAAATCTTACTCTTGCAGATATAGATTTATTTGCTTGTAGTAAAGGTCCTGGTTCTTTTACAGGTATTCGTATAGGAATTTCAACAGTAAAAGCTTTTGTAGATGTTTATAATAAACCTTCTTTTGGAATAAGTTCTTTAGAAGGGTTAGCATATAATATTGAAAATTCGGAATATGTTTGTTCTATAATTAATGCCAAAAATAATAATGCTTATGCAGCATTATATGAAAATAAAAATGGCATTTATGAACTAAAATTAGATTATTTATCTACAGATATAACTTCTATAATTAATAAATTAAATTCATTTATTGATGAAGATATAACTTTTGTAGGTGATGGTAGTGTAGAATTTAATAACTTGTTGAAAACTACTTTTAAAAATGCAAATTTTGCACAAAATAATACCAACAAATGTAATGCCGTTTCTATAGGTATTGCTGCTTTTAACCATTTCGAAAATAATTTGAATTTTGATAATTCTTTGTCCCCTATGTACTTAAAAAAATCTCAAGCAGAAAGACAATTAGAGGAGGAAAAATTAAAATGAATTTAGAATTAAATACTATGAAAATTTCGGATTTAGATTCTATTTCAGATGTTTTAGACACTGAATTTGATAACTTTTGGAACTATAATGTTTTTAAACAAGAATTAGAAAATGAAAATTCTATATACATAGTTGCTAAAAATAATCACGAAATAGTTGGTTATGGTGGAATTTGGAAATCTGTTGATGATGTTCATATAACAAATATTGTTACTAAAAAAAATATGAGAAACTTAGGCATTGCAACTCAAATTTTAACCAAACTAATTAATATAGCCAAAAGTTTAAAATATACTTCTGTTACTTTAGAAGTAAATGAAAATAATACAAATGCAATTAAATTGTATGAAAAATTTAACTTTATAAAATTAGGAATACGAAAGAAATATTACAAAAATACAGATAATGCCATTATTATGACATTGTATATTTAAAATGAAAGAAGGTTTACCAATGAAAAAAAATGAATTAAACTATAAGGATTTACGTGTTGTTTGTAATCCAGAAGTTTTTACTTTTGAATCTACAGAAAATTTAGAGCCAATTAATACAGGTATTGGTCAAGATAGAGGTATAAAGGCTCTAGAATTTGGTCTTAATGTTAATGTAAAAGGTTACAATTTATTCTTGGAAGGTCCTAGCGGTGTTGGAAAAACAAAATATACCAAAAATTATCTAGACAAAATTTCTAAAAAGAAAAAAGCCCCATTAGATTGGTGTTATATTTATAATTTTGAAAAACCAAACGAACCTGTTTGTGTTTCTTTCCCAGCTGGTCAAGGAAAAGAATTCAAAAAATCAATGGAAAATTTAGTAAAAGATATTAGAAAAGATTTAAAAAACACTTTTAATAATGAAGATTTTGAAAAGGAAAAATCTTTAATAAAACAAGATTTTGAAGATAAAAAAGCAGCTTTAATGGAAAACTTAAACAAAGAAGCTATAAAATTTGGCTTTTTTGTAAAAAGCTCTCAAACAGGAATTTATATGATGCCTGTTATAGATGGTAAAACAGTTGAGCAAGATGAGTTTGAAAAATTAGACCCAGAAATAAAAAAAGAATTTGAACAAAAATCTACAATAGTTCAAGAAAAAATAATGGACGTAATTAGTGAAATCAAATCTATTGAAAGAAAATCAAATGAAAAAATAGAAGAATGGCAAAATAATATTGCTTTGCTTACAATTAATATTCCAATTAATAATATAAAATCTAAATTTAAACGTAATAAAAAATTAACAACTTATTTTAATGGAATTAGAGATGACATATTAAAAAATATTGCCTTATTTATAAATGAGCCAAAACAAAATTCAAATCAACCAATGCAAGGGCCTCGCCCACAAGCACCAGAGCCATGGTTAAATTACAGAGTTAATTTATTTATAGATAACAGCAATACAGAGGGTGCTCCTGTTATAATGGATTCTAATTATTCTTATCACAATATTTTTGGTATGTTAGAATACGAAAATTATTATGGTTCTTTAAAAACAGATTTTACAATGTTAAAACCTGGATTAATGCATATGGCAAATGGAGGTTATATACTTTTCCAAGCTGAAGATTTAGTTGCAAATGGAATTTGTTACGATACCTTAAAAAAAGCTTTAAAAGTAAAACAATTATCAATAGAAAATACTGTTGACCAACGTTCTTCTATGGTAATGGTTTCTTTAAAACCTGAACCTATTCCATTAGATGTAAAAGTTATATTAATTGGTGGCACAAATATTTATCACACACTTTTATCTTTAGACCATGACTTTAGAAAATTGTTTAAAATAAAAGTAGAATTTGAAGATGATGCACCTCGTACTATTGAAAATATGAATAAACTTGCTAGATTTGCTTCTGGTTTCTGTGAGCAAGAAAACTTACTTCCACTTGATAAATCTGGTATGGCAGGACTTATAGATTATGCAACACAAATTGCTAACGATAAAGATAAACTTTCAACTAGGTTTAACGATTTAGCACAAATAATTGGTGAAGCCGCAACTTGGGCAAAACTTGATAAATCTAAGTATATTACCGAAAAATATATTGATAAAGCTCTTTTTGAAAGAATAGAAAGAGTAAAAAAATATGATACAAAATATTTAGAAATGATAGAAGATAACACACTTTTAATAAACACAGAAGGCAGTGAAGTTGGTCAAATAAATGGATTAACTGTAATGACTATTGGAGATTATTCTTTTGGAAAACCAGCTAAAATTACTGCAAATACTTATATTGGAAAAACAGGAATTGTAAACGTAGAAAGAGAAGTTGAACTTTCTGGTTCTACACACTCTAAAGGTGTTATGATTTTAACAGGTTATTTAGGAGAAAAATTTGCACAAGATATTCCACTTTCTCTTACAGCAAGCCTATGTTTCGAACAATTATATAATGGAGTAGATGGAGATAGTGCTTCTAGTACAGAACTATATGCAATTTTATCTAGCTTATCTGAAATACCTATAAATCAATCTATTGCAGTTACTGGTTCAGTAAATCAAAAAGGCGAAATACAACCTATAGGCGGAGTTAACGAAAAAATAGAAGGTTTCTTCCAAATATGCAAATTCCGTGGATTAAATGGTTCTCACGGTGTAATGATACCAATTCAAAACGTAAAAAATCTACATCTTTCAAAAGAAGTTGTAGAAGCTGTAAAAAACAAACAATTCCATATATATGCTATTTCTACAATAGATGAAGGAATTGAAATTTTAACAGGTGTTCCTGCAGGTAAGAAAGACAAAAACGGCAAATTTACAGCAGGTACAATAAATTATTTAGCTTATGAAAAATTAAAGAAATATGCTAAATTAAGCAAAGAAATGGAATAAAATGTAAAACAAAAAAACAGTAGGAAAAATTATTTTCCTACTGCTTTTTTTGTTTTTTACCGGAATATGTTTTTACGAAACATACTGCATTAACCTGCCGAAGCAGTCGATTCCAAGAGATTTCAATTCATCTGGAAGATGCTTTTGAAACACTTTAAATAATGCTTCCTCATCCTTATAGACATAAAAAGAATGCGCTCCATTTTTCATTTTAGTTCCAACACGCTTTGCATCTTTGATAAATGCTGACATACCTTTCTCTGACTTCTTTACATCCCGGAAAATTTCCTCAATATTTTGAGTTGCTAAATAAGTATCGTCATGTATAAACATAAGTACCTCCTTAAGATATTATTGCTAAACTTCTATATTAGTATAATAGCACTTTTAGTGTATTATGTCAATTCTTTATTAAAATTTCAATATTTCTTTTAACTTTTGCTTTGTTTTTTCTAAATCTTTTCCGTTTTCTATTTTATGTACATGTATTTTGGGATATTTTTGTGCAAGTTCATCTGCCATTTCTAAGTATGTATTTTGTTGTTTTATACTGCTTTCTTTTTCAAATTTGGCATATTTTACTGTTGCTTTGCCATCTCTTTTTAATCGTTGTTCAAATAGATTTTCATCTTCTAAATATAGTGTAATATAATAAATATCAAAATCTAATTTACTTAATTTTTGTACTAGTTCATTATATACCTCTGTAAAAGAATAGTCTTTAAAACCTAATCTACAGTAATTTTCTTCTGTAAAAAATGTTCTATCAAACAATAAATTAATATTTAGGTTCTCTAATGTTTTCATATAATTTAATAAATTTTCATACATTATTTTAGATTTTTTTAATCCCTCTTTAGAACTATCACTTGTTCCAGAAAGTCTATACAAATTTGTATATTTCATAGAATGTCTTAAAAAATCTGTTATTGTTGTTTTACCAACACCTTGTGGTCCTTCAACTATTACTATTTTAGAATTAGCCATGTTACATTTCTCCTTTTATTGACAATAAAAAAATATTATATTGCACTCCTTTTTTCTGACTATTGTAGTGGCGACCATTGGTCGCCTTTTTTATTATTTTTTTGTGGGTCGTCGAGGACGCCGACCCCTACAACATTTGACATTAATTTTTATAACATAATTATAATAAATTTATGAAATTATATTATAAATATGCATCTATTTTTTCAAATCTTTTATTGCTGCTTGTGCTGCTGCCAGCCTTGCTATTGGTACTCTAAATGGTGAACAAGATACATATGTTAGTCCTATTTTGTGACAAAATTCTACAGATGATGGGTCCCCTCCATGTTCTCCGCATATTCCAAGTTTTATATCTGGTCTTGTTTTTCTACCTAATTCTGTTGCCATTTCAACTAGTTTTCCAACACCATCTTGGTCTATTTTTGCAAATGGATCAAATTCGTATATTTTCTTATCATAGTAATCTCCTAAGAATTTTCCTGCATCATCACGGCTAAATCCAAAGGTTAATTGTGTTAAGTCGTTTGTTCCAAATGAGAAGAATTCCGCTTCTTTTGCTATTTCATCTGCTGTTAATGCTGCCCTTGGTATTTCTATCATAGTTCCAACATGATATTTTAATTCTACCCCAGCATTTTTTATTAATTCATCTGCTGTTTTTGTAATTATTCCTTTTACATATTTCATTTCTTTTATATCGCCAATTAATGGAATCATAATTTCTGGAATTACATTCATTCCCTCATTATTTACATTAATTGCAGCTTCTATTATTGCTTTTGTTTGCATTACACCTATTTCTGGATAAGTTACATCTAATCTACATCCACGGTGTCCCATCATTGGGTTAAATTCATGCAAGTTTACAACTATTTCTTTTAATTCATCAAAAGTCATTCCCATATCTTTGGCAAGTGCATCTATTTCGCTATCATCGTGTGGTAAAAATTCATGTAGTGGTGGATCTAATAATCTTATTGTTACAGGGTAACCTTTCATTGATTTGAATAGCTGTTCAAAATCTCCTCTTTGCATTGGTAATATTTTTGCTAGTGCATTTTCTCTTTGTTCTACTGTTTTTGAAACAATCATTTCTCTAATTGCTGCTATTCTTTCTGGTGCAAAGAACATATGCTCTGTTCTACATAAGCCTATTCCTTCTGCTCCAAATTCATATGCTTGTTTTGCATCTCTTGGTGTATCTGCATTTGTTCTAACTTTTAATACTCTATATGAATCTGCCCAATTCATTAATTTTGCAAAATTGCCTGAAACAGTTGCATCTACTGTCTCTATTTTTTCTCCATATACATTTCCTGTAGAACCATCTAAAGAAATCCAGTCTCCTTCTGTGAATTTTGTTCCGTCTTGTAAGGTAAAGTATTTTTCTTCTTCGTTTACAAATATATCTCCACAACCTGAAACACAACATGTTCCCATTCCTCTTGCAACAACTGCTGCATGTGATGTCATTCCACCTCTAACTGTAAGAACTCCTCTGCATACATTCATTCCATCTATATCTTCTGGTGATGTTTCTAAACGTACTAATACAAGGTCTTTTTCTCCTTGCTTGTGTAATTCAACAGCTCTTTCTGCTGTAAATACAACTTTTCCAGTTGCAGCTCCTGGTGATGCTGCTAAACCTTTTGCAACTACTTTTGCTTCTTGTAGTTTTTGAGCATTAAAGTTTGGATGCAAAAGTTGGTCCAATTGCTTTGGTTCAACTCTCATTACAGCTTCCTTTTCATCTATCATTCCTTCGTTTACTAGGTCTACTGCAATTTGCAATGCTGCATTTGCTGTTCTTTTACCATTTCTTGTTTGTAAGAAATATAATTTTCCATGTTCTATTGTAAATTCCATATCTTGCATATCTTTGTAATGTTTTTCTAGTTTTTTTGCATACATTACAAAATCTTCATATGCTTTTTCATTAACATTTTTTAATGTTTCTATTGCTTGTGGTGTTCTAATTCCTGCAACAACATCTTCTCCTTGTGCATTCATTAAATATTCACCATATATTTTATTTTCTCCTGTAGCAGGATTTCTTGAAAACGCAACACCTGTACCACAGTCTTCTCCCATATTTCCAAATACCATAGATTGAACATTTACAGCTGTTCCCCAATCTCCTGGTATATCGTTTAATCTTCTATAAGTTATAGCTCTAGGGTTATTCCAAGATCTGAATACTGCTTTTATAGCATCTAATAATTGTGTTCTAGAATCTTGCGGGAAGTCTTCTCCTATTTTTTCTTTATATATTCCTTTAAATACTTTTACCAAATCTTCTAAATCATTGGCATCCATATCTGTATCTAAATTAAGACCTCTTTGCTCTTTCTTTAAATCTATAGCTTGTTCGAATAAAGATTTTGGTATTTCCCTTACAACATCACTATACATTTGAATAAATCTTCTATAACTATCATAAGCAAATCTTCTATTTTTTTGTGCTATAGTTTGTACAACTTCATCATTTATTCCTAAATTTAAAATTGTATCCATCATTCCAGGCATAGATGCTCTAGCACCAGAACGAACTGATACTAATAATGGATTTTCTTTATCTCCTAATTTTTTACCTGTTATTTCTTCTAATTTACTAAGAGCTTCAAATATTTGATTTTGTACATCTTCTGTTATTTGCTCTCCATCATCATAATATTTATTACAAGCTTCTGTTGAAACTGTAAATCCTTGTGGTATTGGAAGTCCAAGATTTGTCATCTCTGCCAAATTAGCACCTTTTCCTCCTAAAATTTCTCTCATTTCTGCATTTCCTTCTTTAAAAAGGTACACATATTTTCCGTTCAATTTTATTCCTCCTTTTTCTTATGTATTTTTTACAATTTTTCCTATGTGTATTCAAAATTTCTACTATATTATATATTAAATTTCAAAAAATAAAAGAGTTTTTGTATATTTTTTACAAAAACTCTTTTTTATTTTTATTCTTTATCTTCTTTTTTTGCTTCTTCAACTGGTGCTTCAGCTGTTTCTGTAGCTTCTGCTGGTGTTTCAACAACTTCTGCTTTTACTTCCTCAGCTGGTGCTTCTTCTGCTAAATCTTCTTTTACTACTATTTCTTTGTCTTCAATTCTTGCTCCAACTAATTCTTTAGTTTTAGCAGCTTTTCCAACTCTGTCTCTTAAGTAGTATAATTTAGCTCTTCTTGCTTTACCTACTCTTACAACTTCTACTTTTTCAACTAATGGTGAGTGAATTAAGAATGTTTTTTCTACACCTACACCGTAAGCTATTTTTCTTACTGTGAATGTAGCATTTAATCCTCCACCTTGTTTTTTAATTATTATTCCTTCAAATACTTGAATTCTTTCTCTATTTCCTTCTTTAATTCTTTGGTGTACTCTTACAGTATTACCAACTTTTAAATCTGGAATTTTATTTTTTAATTGTTCGTGTTCAATTGATTTTATTATATCCATTTTAATATCCTCCTTAAATTAATGTATCGGTTCATTTATTTGAACTTGCATAAAAATTCTTTGTCTTCTAACGACAATTTCTTATTTTTTAATAATTCTGGTCTTTTTTTATATGTATTTTCTAAAGATTTTTGCCTTCTCCATTTTTCAATATTTTGATGATTTCCTGATAGTAAAACTTCTGGAACTTTACTATTTAAAAATGTTTCTGGTCTTGTATATTGTGGATATTCTAGGAGTCCATTTGAAAAAGATTCTTCTTTTGTAGATTCTTTTTTTATTACTCCATCTACATATCTACTTACACTATCTATTAACACCATTGCAGGAATTTCTCCTCCTGTTAATACATAATCTCCTATAGATATTTCTTCATCAACAATTTCATCTAAAACTCTTTGGTCTATACCTTCATAATGACCACACAAAAGTATAATATGCTCTTCTTCTGCTAAAGCTTGTACTTTCGATTGATTTAAAACTTTTCCTTGTGGAGACATATAAATTACTTTTGCTTTTGTTATATTTAATGATTTATATGCATCATATACAACATCTGCTTTCATAACCATTCCTGCTCCACCACCATATGGAGTATCGTCAACTTGTTTGTGTTTATTTTTTGAAAAGTCTCTAATATTTACTAAATTAATATCTATTAGTCCTTTTTCTTTTCCTTTTCCTATAATGCTTTGATTTAAACTTTCAAACATTTCTGGAAAAAGTGTTAGCACATCAAATTTCATTTTTCCTCCTATAGTAAACCTTCTATTAAGTTTACTACAATCTTTTTTTGTTCTAAATCTATATTTTTTATTACATCGCTTATAGCTGGTAGTAAAATTTGTTTTCCTTCACTATTTTTTACAACATATACGTCATTACTTCCTGTAGAAAAAACATCATCTAATTTTCCAAGTAATTCTCCATCTTCTGTGTATATATCTAATCCAATTAAATCTACAATATAGTAAGTATCTTCTGGAAGTTTTTCTTCCTTATTTCTATTTATTTTTAAATAGTCTTCTCTATATTTTTCTGCTTCTTCAATTGTATCTATTCCTTTAAGTTTTAATAAAACTTGCTTTTTTTGATATCTTACACTTTCAATTTCAAATTCAAGAAGTTCTTTCTTATGCTCTATAAAAATAGTTTTTAGTCTTTCAAATCTTGTTATATCATCTGTAAAAGGATTTATTTTTAATAAACCTTTTAAACCATTTGTATTAACTATTTGTCCAACTTCAAAATATTCTTGCATATTATTCTCCTATTAGAATTATCCTATAAACTCAATTGATACTCTTTTTTGTTCCTTTGCAGCTAGGGCTTTTATTAGAGTTCTAATAGCTCTTGCTATTTTTCCATCTTTTCCAATAACTTTTCCCATATCTTCATCGGCAACTTTAACTTCGTATACAACTGATTTTTCACCTTCAACTGCATTTATTTTTACAGCTTCTTGGTTGTCTACTAATGCTTTTATAACTGTTTCTAAAATTTCTTTCATTTAGCTTTTCGCCTACCTTTTCTTTCGAAATTATTTGTTTGCATTTTCGATTAATTTTTTAACTGTATCTGTTGGTTTAGCACCATTTTTTATCCATTTAGCAACTTTTTCGCTATCTAAAACTATTGTAGATGGCTCTGTCATAGGATCATATGAACCTATTTTTTCAATTATTTTACCATCTCTAGGAGATTTAGAATCTGCAACTACTATATGATAGAACGGAGCTTTTTTCTTTCCTTCTCTTTGTAATCTGATTTTTACCATTTATTTCACCTCCCTAAAATTTAATTAATTTATATTTAAAATTTAATAACAAAATTATTTAACTCTTGGCACTACATCATTCCATCTAAATCGATATTGTCCATATTTAAATTTTTCATCATAGATTTCATGCCTTTTTTGGTACCTATTTTTTTCATCATTTTTTGTGTTAATTCAAATGATTCCATAAATTTATTTATGTCTTGTACTTTTGTTCCACTTCCTGCTGCAATTCTTTTACGTCTACTTGCATTTAATATCTTCGGATTACGTCTTTCTTTTAATGTCATTGAACATATTATTGCTTCTATTCTATTGAATTCATTATCATCTACTTTTAAGTCTTTTATTTTGCTCATACCTGGTATCATTTTTAATATAGATGAGAAAGAACCCATTTTTTTAATTTGTCTTAGTTGTGTTAAATAATCATCTAAGTCAAATCCTTTTTGTTTTTTTAATTTTTCTTCTAATTTAAGAGCTTCTGCTTCATCAAATGCATCTTCTGCTTTTTCGATTATTGAAAGCATATCGCCCATTCCTAATATTCTTGATGCCATACCTTCTGGTCTAAATACTTCTATATCATTTAGTTTTTCTCCTGTTGCTGCAAATTTTATAGGTTTTCCTGTAACTTTTTTTACTGAAAGTGCAGCACCACCTCTGGTATCTCCATCAAGTTTTGTTAGTATAACTCCATCACAACCAAGTTCATTATCAAAGGTTTGAGCAACATTTACAGCATCTTGACCTGTCATTGAATCTATTACTAAAAGTATTTCATGTGGCTTTACATTTGCTTTTAAGTTTTTTAGCTCTTGCATAAGTTCTTCATCTATATGAAGTCTACCTGCAGTATCTAGTATAATTACATCATTTAATTTTGAAATAGCTTCATTCATTGCTTGTTTTGCAATATGAACTACATCTTTTGATTGTTCGTTACTAAATACTGGTATGTTTAGCTGAGCTCCTATAACTTGTAATTGTTTTATAGCAGCTGGTCTATATACATCACATGCAACTAGTAATGGTTTTTTACCTTGCTTACGTATTAAATTTGCAAGTTTTCCTGCTGTTGTTGTTTTTCCTGAACCTTGCAAACCAACAAGCATTATTACTGTTGGTGGATTTGGTGAAAAGTTTATTTTACTATCTGTTCCACCTAATAGTTCAACAAGTTCATCTTTAACTATTTTTACAACTTGTTGTCCTGGTGTTAGTGATTTTAATACTTCTTCACCAAGTGCTTTTTCTTGTATTGTTGCTATAAATTCTTTTACTATTTTATAGTTAACATCTGCTTCTAAAAGTGCTAGTTTAACTTCTCTTAGCATTTCTTTTAAGTCAGATTCTGTTACTCTTGCTTTTCCTTTAAACTTATCTGTAATTGCTTGAAGTTTAGAAGATAATCCTTCAAATGCCATATAGATATCCTCCCTTTTTTATACTAAACAATTAAGTTCTTTTCTTACATGTTCTAAAATTTTAGAAATTTGTTTATCTGTGTCTTTTGAATCGATTTTTGCTATTTCTTTTAGTACATTTTCTATTATGTTTTCTTGCTTTGACATCCTTTTCATAAATTCTAGTTTCTTTTCATATTCGAAAAGTTTCTTTTCCCCCTTTTTAATAATGTCTCTAACAGCTTGCCTGGTTATATTCTCATTTTCCGCAATTTCAGATAAAGACAAATCATTATTATAGTAATCATTTATAAATTCATATTGTTTTTCAGTTAATAGTTTGCCATAAATTTGGCACAACATACTAATTTCAACATTTTTCTCCATAATTACTACTTCCTTTTTTGTAATGTTTTATTACTTTACACTATTTTTACTTATTTGTCAAGGTTTTTATAAGTTTTTATACTTCTACGTAGATTTTATTTGTATTTTTTACTACTATTCCTGGTTTTGGTAATTGTTCTTTTATAATTGTTTGCGTTTCATCTATTTCTTGATTCTCTTCTAAATTATTTATTTCTAATTCCATTTTGTATTCTTTTAGTCTTTCTTTTGCTTCTTTTATTGTTAGTCCTCTTAGTTCTGGCACTGTTACATCAAAGATTTCCTCTTCTGTTTCTATTTTCTTGTCTTTTTTCAAGTCTAAATATGGTAAAACTTCACTTAAAACTTGCCCTCCTACTGGTGCTGCAATTCCACCTCCTTGGTGACCTCCTTCTCCTGTTGGGTTATATAAGGTTACAAGTATTACAACTTGTGGATCTGTTATTGGTGCTACTCCTAAAAATGATGTTACGTATTTTCCTGTATTTACACCATCTTCAGAGGTTCCTGTTTTTCCACCAACTGTATATCCTACTACTTGTGCATTTTTTCCCGTTCCTTCATCTACAACAGATTGCATCATACTTAGCATTTTTTCAGAGGTTTCTTTAGATAATATTTGGTTTCCTTTTTTTATTTCTAAGTCTGTTTTTTCTCCTGTTTTACTATCTATTACTTGTTTTACAACTCTTGGTTGTATTTTATATCCTCCATTTGCTATTGATGAAACTGCCGTAACTAATTGTATTGGGGTTATTTCAAATCTTTGACCAAAACTTACTGTTGCAAGTTCTACTGGTCCCATTTTATTTTCTGCTAAAAATATACTTTTAGCTTCTCCTGGTAATTCTATTCCTGTTTTTTCTAATAAACCAAATTTTGAAAGATATTCATAATATTTACTTACACCTATTTTTTGCCCCAAACCTATAAATACAGGGTTGCAAGAGTTCATTAGGCCTTGTCTCAAACTCTCTGAGCCGTGTGGTCTATAATATCTCCAACATTTAATTCTTGCTCCTGCAATTGTTATTGACCCTGTGCAGCAAAACTCTCCTTGCCTATCTATATCTGTTACAATACGTTCTTCTAAAGCTGTTGATGCTGTTATTAATTTAAAAGTTGAACCTGGTTCATATGTATCTGAAATTGCTTTATTTCTCCATACTGCTTGTAATCTCTTGTTTTTTTCTGTTTCATCTAAATTTGCCCAATTATCTATATCTTCTTGAATTACTGGTTTAAAAGGTTCATTTAAATTGTAATCTGGATATGTTGCCATAGCAAGCACGTCTCCTGTTTTAGGATTCATAATTACTATATTTCCACCGTCAGTACATACATTGTCTATACACGCATTTTCCAAATATTTTTCTGCAATAGATTGTATTGTCATATCTAAAGATAAAACTATACTATCTCCGTCTTCTGCTGGAACATATTCTTCTTTACTTTCTGAAAGATTTCCTCCTGTAGCATCTGAAATTCTTTCTATTTTTCCAGCTTTTCCCTTTAAAACATTATCATATTTTGCTTCTATTCCATCTATTCCTTGATTATCTCCACCACAAAAACCTATAAATTGTGAAGCCAAATTATTGTATGGGTAATATCGCTTTGTATCTTCGTCTATATTTATTCCTTCAGTTATATCATTTTCATTCATCCATAGTCTTAATTTATCTGTTTTCTCCTTTTCCTGCTTTTTAGCAATTGTCTCTATTGAACTATTTCTTTTTACTCTTTTTAAAACTTTTTCATAATCTATTTCTAATATTTCACTTAAAGCTTTTGCAACTTTTTCTTTATTTTCTTTTGCAATATTAGTTGGATTTACAGTTACTGTTTCTGCAGAACTACTTACTGCTAGCACCACCTTGCCAGTTGCATCGTAAATAGTACCTCTTTTAGGATTTACTGCTCTTTCTAAACTTTGTTGTTCATATGCTTTTGCTTGCAATTCTTTTCCTTGAATAAATTGTATATATGCAATATGCATAATTAACAATGTCATTAATATTATTGCTCCAATTAATATGAATTTTATTCTTTTCTTAGTTTTTATAGAAACAACTACCATAAAAAAATCACCTCTATCTTTAAATTATATAAGATAAAGGTAATTTTATTCTTTTTTTCTATTTTATTATTTTATTTTCCTAACACTGTATTTATCATGGTTTTAACCCAATTATTGTTTTTCTTCTCTTTTAAATTATCTTCTATTGTAGGTTGAACATAATCTTTTTTAGGAAGACTAACATACACCTTTTGTTCATTTGTAGGCTTTTGCATTCCAAGTTTTTCAGATGCTTCTTTCTCTATGTTTGTTAAATTTATACTACTTTCTATATTAACTTCTAACTGTTCATTTTCTTTTTGAATACTAGCTAAATCACTTTTTAAATTTTTAACTTCTGAAAATTGTTCTGTTATTTTAGAGTTCCTATAACTTATAACTAGTAATACAGCAAATACAGCCCCTACATAAAAAAATGCTTTAGCTTTTTTTCTATTTTCTTTACGTTTAAGCTCTAACTTTTCATTTATGTATTTTTTGCTATTTTTTTGTTGTTTGTTCGATTGTTTTTTAGCTTTTTTTCTAACAGGAATATACTCTGGTTCAAGTTTTCTAGGACTTGTTTCATATTGATACCCCATATTTCTAGCCATAAGTTATTTCACCTCCTCATTCGTTATTTTCTTTCAAAAATTCTTAGCTTTGCACTCTTACTTCTAGAATTCTCTTCTTTTTCTTTCGCTAGTGCCGTAATCGGCTTTTTATTTATAATTTTTCCATAACTTACTTTATTACATACACAATATGGTAAATCGCTTGGGCAAGTGCATCTTCCCTCCGCATCTACATATGCTTTTTTTACTGCTCTATCTTCTAAAGAGTGAAATGTAATTATACATAAACGTCCCTCAGAATTAAGTGCATTTATGCACTTTCTAACAGTATTATAAAGTGGTTTTATTTCATTATTTACTTCAATTCTAATTGCCTGAAATGTTCTTTTGGCCGGATGACCATTTTTTCTTTTTGAATATGGAATCGATTTTTCTATAATATCTACCAATTCCTTCGTTGTTTCTATTTGTTTTTCTTTTCTTTCTTTGCATATATTTCTTGCAATTACTCTAGAAAATCTTTCTTCTCCAAATTCATATATAATATTTGCTAAATCTTCTTCTGAATATGTATTAACAACATCTTTTGCTGTTAAACTTTGTGTTTTATCCATTCGCATATCTAATTCGTTTTCGCCTAAATAACTAAAACCTCTATTTCTTTCATCTAATTGATATGACGAAACACCTAAATCTAGCAAAATTCCATCTACTTTTTCTATTTTTAATTCTGATAAAATATTTTCAATATCATCATGATTTCCATGCACATATTTAACGTTATTATACTCTGAAAGTTTTTTCTTTGCAGCAGATAAAGCTTCTTCGTCTCTATCTATGCCTATAAGCATTCCATTTTTATTAAGTTTTTTTACAATTTCGCTACTATGTCCTGCTCCACCCAAAGTACCATCTACATATATTCCATCTGGTTTTATTTTTAAACCATTTATGCATTCTTCAAGCAAAACAGGTTTATGCTTAAATTCCATTTCAACCTCCAAAAGTAACACTTTTTATAGATAGCTCAAACAGTTGGTATTATAATACCAACTGTCATTTATCATTTGTAAGTGTTATCATTAGTACATTTCTAGCTAATTCTTTTGTTTTTTCATAGCCTTTTGTACTTAAAAATTCTTTTGTTATTTGACAATTTTTCTTTAGATTTTTTATCTTCTGTAAGATGAGCCATTTAGGCTCACTTTTTCTCTTTTGTATAGCCCTAATTTTCTATTTAACTTTTCTTTTGTATTTATTAAATTCTTTTGTTTCCTTATTTTCTTTTGTATCTTAAAATTTCTTTTGTAAAAATTTATATAAACTTTTGCAAGTTATATACCAAGCATATCCATGTTTTCTGCAATTTCATCTGCAGAAGCATTTTCTTCTTCATTGTATTTTTGCCATTTTTCTTTATTCCAAAGTTCAATTCTGGTTCCAACACCAATAATTACAACTTCTTTTTCTAAATTTGCAGCTTCTCTTAGATTTCCTGCTATTAAAAAACGACCTTGTTTATTAACTTCGCATTCCATAGCACCAGATAAGAAAAATCTAACAAAATTTCTGGCATTCTTTTGTGTAAGTGGAAGAGTTTTTAATTTAGCTTCGAAGTTAGCCCATTCAGTTTGAGAGAATCCAAACAAACATCCATCAAGACCTTTGGTAATAACAAACTTATCACCCATGTCTTCCCTAAGTTTAGATGGCATTATTAATCTGCCTTTTTCATCTAATGAATGTTCAAATTCACCAATAAGCACTTCGTTTCACCTCAATTCGTTTTCATTCCACTTTGTGCCACTTCTTTCCACTTCGACTAAATTTTAATATATAACTTTATAAAATGCAATACCTTTTTTAAAATTTTTGAAAAAAATTTGAGCCAGCAGATTTTTTATCTACTGACTCATTTTTTATTTTATAATTTTTCTATTTCCTCTTTAGTTAGTTCTGTTATTTCTGATATAGTTTCAATTGGAATATTTTTTTCTTTCATTTTCTTTGCATTTTTTAGACTATTTTCTCTAGCACCTTCTTTTTTTCCTTCTTTTTTCGAATAATCCATAGAGCTATTCCAGTCCATCTCCCATTTTTCTCTTAGTTCTGCTAATCTTCTTATTTCTTCATCTCCTGTTAGATATGTCATTTCCTTTCTTGCTTTTTCTAAGGTTTTATTTTTCTTTTCAGCCATTTTTATTTTCCCCCTATCATTATCATCTATAAATGCTAGCCACTGATTTAGCTTTTCATCCATATTTGGATGTGCTTTTCTAAACTTTGGTAGCTCTATAAAATACCATTTCATTCCCTTTATTATTTCGTATTCTCTATGTTTATCTAATACCACTACTGTTTCTGATACATATTCTTTAAATTCTGTTAATTCATAATTTAATATATTTATCATTATTACATTTTTTATATCGTTATAATTTTTTCCTCTTGCTTCTTCTCTGGATAATACTTTTGCTCCATACAATGTTGTTCTATTTTCTATGTTATGCAGATTTTTCATTTGCATTTCTATATTTACTATTGTTCCTTCGTTTAATTCTGCTTGTATATCTAGCCTTCCTCCTTTTTCTCCAACTGATAACTTTTCTAAATTTACTTCTTCTCTTATTTTTATTTTCTTTATTTCTATTTTTAATATACTTTGTAAAAAATCTATTAAGAATTCTTCATTTCCTTTTCTTGCAAAG
This sequence comes from uncultured Clostridium sp., assembly GCA_902461935.1. Taxonomy (GTDB): domain Bacteria; phylum Bacillota; class Clostridia; order TANB77; family CAG-508; genus Merdicola. The sequence goes on from CABPZP010000001.1 coordinate 224,729, forward strand.
AAGGCTGTAAAAATTATATCGTTTTTTAAATTAAATTTACTCATATATTTTTCCTTTCTTTATTATAACAATTTGTATTTTCTTATTCAAGATTTTGTTATAATTTTTACCTGTTTGTTTCTGTTTTACCTCCTTTCTTTTAGATTTGTTTTTCATTTGGATTTTTTGAGAATAAAAAATCTTCTGAAATAAATGTTTTTGAAAAAAATAACCATATCGTAAATTCTTTATTTACAATATGGTTATTTTATATAATATTTGATTGAAAATTTCAAGTTTTTTAAATATATTTTCGGTTGGACTTAAGACATCCTATCTCTCCGATAAAAAGTAAAATTTTCTATAATATAAAAAGAGGAACTCTGAAATTTCAAAGTTCTCTCTTTCTATTTGTAGTTAGAAACAAATTAGTATAATTTTGTAGTGGTTTGTGCTACTTAATACAAAGTGCAACACGAAAACCAGTCTCATCATAGTTGTCATCAGGATTATTGCCGTAATCACGAAAGGCTACAGGTAGAGCACACTCCATATCGCTATAATTACCCCCGCGTACAACATGATATGAACTTTTATACTGTTCTTGTGTCCATTCATCTAAATTACCTGCAAAGTCGCAGATGTTATTAGTACACCATTTTTTTTTGCTTCCTGTTTTAAACACTTTTCTTGGAGAATCCACTGTATAATAGTTGCCCCATCCAGTAGAGTCCTTTGCAATTTCATCAAGAGTTCTAGCTTTCGTTTCTATAAACCATTCTAATACCGAATCATACTCTGCACCAAAAATCAGATGACTTTTTACTTCATCATTGTCTTCAATATCAGATGCAATCTTCTTGGCATCATCAAAATTTACGTTTACCCACGGTATATATCCTTCTACAGAGCGCGGTTCTCTTGAAAAACTTTTGGAAATGTTATAACGGGAAATATAAAATCCCCCATATTTTTTAACACTTTCTAATTGTTCAAGTAGTTCATCACTTAAAACTTCATTAAATTCATCGTCCGAAAATACATCATCCATGTAATTTCGTCTGCCGAATTTCTCCGAAAAATGTTCTCCATCAATTGTCCCATTAGCTTCAAGACTTTCAACAGGAATCCATACAAACTGGCTTTTATCAGAGCCTCTTTCAATTACAAATCCATTGTTCCATTGTCCACAGACATACTTATATCCTTCTGGAATTGGAGGAGTTATATAGTTATCATTTATTGCAATCTTCTGAGCTCTGATAATTAACTCTCCACTTGTTCCCTCTGAGATTTCAACGTTTATACCTTTTTCTGCCTCAATTACAAATTTTTCGTACCGTCTCATAGTTTATACCTCCTTATGCAAAAATTCCAACGGTTTCTATAAAACATTTCGTTTGCAATTTATGTTAACATATTTCACAACATTTGGCAAGTGCTTCTTATAATTTATTTCAGCTATTTATATTTATCTTTTTATAGCGTTCAATGACCTCCTCTACTCTAGTAAAAAATCAATTAAATATTTAATCTTTATTCCTTCATCAGATGTATTATTGTATAATTTATCCATTGTTAAAACTGTTTTCTCATAATTATCTTTTATATTTTTTAACACTCCTATTTCTCGTTGTTTTACATTTTCGTCCATCATAGTATATGTTACTTGATAGTACTTTTTTTCACTTGAATTTGTTGCTATAAAATCAACCTCAAAAGAATCATTTTTACCAACAGTAACCTCATATCCTCTTCTTAATAATTCAAAATAAACAACATTTTCTATTATGTGACCAAAATCCGAATCTCTAAATCCTAATATAATATTTCTTATTCCTGTATCTACAATATAATATTTTTCTAATGTTTTCAAAATTTCTTTACCTTTAATATCATATCTTGGAACTTTATATATAATATAAGCGTTTTCCAACATTTTTAAGTAGTTAAGCACTGTATTATGTGTTATTTTTGTACCTTGACTTGTTAAAAAATCTGCTATTTTTTTTGATGAAATTAAACCTCCAATATTACTCATTAGAAATTTTAATATTCTTTCAAGTAAGCTTGCATCTACTAATCTGTTCCTTTCTACTACATCTTTCATAAAAACTGTATTATATATTCCTTTTATTGCATTTTCATATAAATTTTCTTCATCCTTTATAGTTATTATTCCTGGCATACCACCAAATTTTATATATTCAATAGATTTATCTTCTAATGTTCGTTTATCTTCTAAAGCAGTAAAATTAAAAAACTCTTTAAATGATAAAGGAAGAACTTTTATTTCAATATATCGACCAGATAAATAAGTTGATAGTTCTGACGATAATAAATATGCATTTGAACCTGTTATATAAATATCTGTATCAAAATCTACTGCTATGGCATTTACAGTCTTTTCCCATTTTTCAACCCTTTGCACCTCATCAAGTAGTATATAATTTTTATTTTTTTTATTTATTTGCTTACTTATTTTAGTATACATATCTTTGTAATTAATAATATCATCAAACTCAAATGATTCAAAATTCATATTTTATTTATATTTAGGCAGACAAAAACATCTCCCTCCTACAACATTTCACATTAACAACATAATAAAATGACAAATATATTTGTTTTGAAATACCGCGTAAGCGACCAAACGAGCAGTTTCACCTGCGAGTGCGATTTGGAGCAATCTTCATTTTATATTTATATAGAGTATTAATGTAAATATATAAATTAATTTTATAAAAATGTAATTATATGCTAAATGGTCATAAGACCATTTTCAAATCCGAAGATTGCGACACCAAGGTATAAAAAACAATTTATTTGTCATTTGGTAATAAAAATTTATTTGCTGGCGGACAGAGGCGTCGACCCCTACATTGTTTGACACTAATTTTGCAACAATTATAATATTTCTATATACATAAAATTTATGAAATGACGAATGCAATTTATATGCAATGATTTAAGAAAATTTGAAACAGCCAAAGGATTAAACAAATGCCAATCAACAATAGGTAAAGAAATAAAAAACAAAAGAAAAAAAGTTAAAAAACAAGGTAAAAATTTTTGCCTTGTTTTTTATTTGTACTATTCTTCTAATAACCAATCTATTACATTTTTATGAATTATACCATTTTGTGAAAAATCAAATTTATCCATTGTTAAAACATATTTAGGATAATTATCTTTTATCGTTTTAAAAGCTCCAAATTCTCTTTCGATAACAGAATCATCTGCTAAAATATAAGCTACTTGAATATATATTTTTTCTTTGAATCTTGTAGCTATAAAGTCTATTTCTCCATTTTCTAAATTTCCGACTTTAACATCATATCCTCTAGATAGCAATTCATTATATACAATATTTTCTAAATATGCTCCTAGTTGTGGTCTTTTTCCAATGTTCATTATTTGTCCAAAACCTAAATCAGTTAAATAATATTTGTATTTTCCATTTAATATTCTTTTCCCTCTAACATCATATCTATCAGCTTTATTTATTATCATAGCTTTTGTCATATATTCTAAATAGTTGTATAAAGTTATTTTCGAAACTTCTCTATCAGCCTTATTTGCAAAATAATTTGATAAGCTCTCTGCTGAGAAATTTTGAGATGGTGTTGTAACTATATATTCTACTATTCTATTAAATAAATCTAAATCCTTTATATTAAACCTCGATATAATATCTTTTACTAATATAGAATTATAAACGTCTGATAAGTATGTTCTTGTCTGAATTTCGTCTGTCAGCATAAATCTTTGAGGCATTCCTCCCCAAGTGATATAGTCATCAAATGCTTCTTCTATATCTTTTTTATCTGTTATTTTTTTCAACTCACATACTTCTTTAAATGTGAATGGATAAGTTTTAAAACTTACATATCTTCCTGCTATATGTGTAGCAAGTTCTCCAGATAATAAATCACTATTAGAGCCTGTAATAAATATTGATACATTTTTAGATGCTTTAAAAGAATTTATTGCTTTTTCCCAATGTTCTACATTCTGGATTTCATCAAAGAATAAATAATATTTATCTTTACTTACTATTTTTTCTTTAACATAATTGTGTAAATCCATATCATTTTGTATAAAAGCATAATCTTCATATTCAAAGTTTATATATATTATTTGAGATTCAGGTATTCCACTTGCTTTTAATTCATCTATTATTTGTAATAATATAACTGATTTACCACATCTTCTAACTCCCATTATAACTTTTATCAAATCTTGGTCGTAGAATGGTCTAATTTCAGATAAATATTTTTCACGAATAATCATAAATTTCTCCCCTTTATAAGATTTATTTTATTCTATTGTATCGTAATTATTTTCTTTTGTCAATTTTTGTTTATTGTACTAAACAAAAATTATTTTTTCGTGATTTTTGTTCAGTAAGTATCTTATATTATAAACTCCTTGTAGCATTATTTACATTTTATATATATAATAAACATTTTTCTGTAATTTTATTTGCGGGCGGACAGAGGCGTCCGCCCCTACAACGTTTAACATTAATTTATTTGAATATTAATATATCTTTCTTATATTTCAAATTCCAAATAACATGGCGGTCAATGACCGCCGCTACATTATTATTTCTACATTATTTATTCCAGAATTTTCTTCCAAAACAATTCCCTTTGTTTCAACTTCTTTTCCATTTAAAATAAATTTTTCAACACCTGTATTTTTACCATTCGGATTTTTTATTTTTATATTATATACACTATTTCCGTATTTATATTTTATTGAGTATTCTTTCCACCCCTTTGGAATACACGGGTTAAAAGTTAATGTTTGCTTTTTATTTTCTATATTTCCTTTTATTTTCATTCCTAAAATATATTCTATTCCAGCTTTATACATCCAACTGCTTGAACCTGTGTACCAAGTCCAGCCTCCTCTACCTGCTAAATTTCCCGCTCCATATATATCTGCTGCAATTACATATGGTTCTACTTTATATTTTTGGGCTGTTTCTTTTGTTCGTGAATGTTCTATTGGATTTATCATTCTAAAATATTCTGTTGCTTTATCTCCAAAACCTAACATTGCCTCTGCTATTATTGTCCATATTGCTCCGGTGTGTGTATTGACCTCCATTCTCTCTTACTCCCGGCATATAAGCTTTTATATATCCTGGTTCTAATTTACTTTTATCAAATGGTGGATCTAACAATTTTATTATAGAATTTTCTTTATCTATTAAATGATTTTCTAAACTTTCCATAGATATATATTTTTTGTCATTATCTCCTGCTTCTGAAATTACAGACCAAGCTTGTGCAATATTATCTATTCTGCATTCTTCGTTTTCTATACTTCCAAGAACATTTCCATCGTCCATAAAAGCTCTTTTATACCATCTTCCATCCCAAGCATTTTTATTTAAGTTTCTTTTTAAAGTTTCTGCTTGCTTTCTGTATTCCTCTGCCTTTTCTTTATCATCCTTTAAATCCAGTATTTTTGCAAATCTATTTAATATTAAATATAAGAAAAATCCAAGCCATACACTTTCGCCTTTTCCTTTTGGTCCAACTTCTGAAAATCCATCGTTCCAATCTCCAGAACCAATTTTTGGTAATCCATTTTCTCCAAAATTTAAACTTTTATCTATAGCTTTTATACAGTGGTAATATATGCTTTCTTTGTCTTCTGTTTTTTCATATTTATCATATCTTTCACTTGTGTTTTCATCTAATAATTCTCCCTGCAAGTATGGAACTTCTATATCTAAAATTTCTGTATCTCCTGTTACAACTATATATTCTGTGCACATATATGCAAGCCATAATAAATCATCCGAAAATTTAGTTCTAATTCCTCTTTCTGTTTCATCGTGCCACCAATGTTCTACATCTCCCTCAATAAATTGATGAGCAGCATGTTTTATTATCTGATTTTTAATTATTTCTGGCTTAATATTCTTAAAACACAAAGTGTCTTGCAACTGGTCTCTAAAACCAAAAGCTCCTCCTGATTGATAATAACCTGTTCTTGCATATAATCTACATGCTAAACTTTGATATAAAGCCCATCCATTTAATAATATATTTATAGATTCCATTGGTGTTTCAACTTGAATTTTTCCTAAAATATTATTCCATTTATTTTTTACATTTTGCAATTCTGTTTTACAATTACTTATATTTGTATATTTGTAAACTATATCTTTTATATTAATTTTATTTTCTTCTTCTCCTAGTAAAATTATAAGTTCCTTTTCTTCATATGCTTTAAGTTCTATTTCTAATTCTATAGCTGCACACGAATTACTTCCTAGTCCACTTTCTTTGTCTAATTCTATTTTATTTATTGCTTCTGGATTTGCAATATTCCCGCTTCCAATAAAGCTTTTCTTATTTCCTGTAAACGATTTAATTTTTTCACTAACTCCAATAAAAGCTATTTCATTTTTAAATTCTTCTGCATATAAATTCTTTAAGAATATAATATTACCATCTTTTTCTACATTAATATAACCATTAGATTTAAGTTCATCTTCCCCTAGAACAGGTTTAATATAATAAATTAATTTTAGTTTTTTAGTTTCTGGCAAAGTATTTTTTATATTTAGCACATTAATTTTTACACTTTCTTTATTTGGAACAAAAACAGTTAATTTTTGTTCTATTCCTAAACTAAAATGTTCATATTCAGCATAACCAAATCCATATTTAATATAATATTCGTTATTATCTGGACATGGTCTTGCTCCTAATGACCAATATTTTCCTGTTTGTGTGTCTTTTAAATAAATTATTTCTGAAGGAATATCTTGTGAAGGATTATTATTCCATGCTGTTATTCTATTCAATCTTGAATTTTTATTCCAAGTATAACCTCCTAAACCTTCTGTTACAACTGTTCCAAATTTTTCGTTTGCAATTATATGGCTCCAAGTTGTTGGCAAATTGTTTTCTTTATTTACTTTCAATACATACTCTTTGCCATCTTTAGTAAATGCGCCATATTCATTATAGTATTTTAAATTTTCTAAATTATCTATTTGGTCTAGTTTATTTTCTCTTATAGTTTCATTTTCTAATACAATTTTTTCTGGTTTTTCCTCTGGAATATTTTTTAATAATTTTTTATATTCGTCTTCTAAATCTTTTAGTTGATTTTCTAAACTTCCCAAATGGCTATCTAATACGACATTTGCTCTAAATTCTAATAAATGTAAATCTTCTTCTGATATTTCATTTGAATTAATTCTAAATATTCCTGCTTTTTGATTTTTCATATATCCATAAGGGCTACTTAATATTATGTTTTCTATTTCATCTTGAACTTCTGAATTATAACTGTACTCTTCATTATTTAATATTACTAACTCAAATTCTATATTTTTTATTCTTAAATACTCATATGCCTTTAAAACTTCTTCTAGTACAAAGCTATCATTTAAGTCTTTAATTTTCACTAAAACAATTGGCAAATCGCCAGAAATACCAAACTTCCATAAATCACTTTGAGAATACGTATTATTATTTTTTATATCGTTTTTCTTTAATTCATTTTGTACAATTAAAAGTGACATTAATTTTTTATAATCTCTTGTGTCTGTTCCCTTTATTCCTAAATATCGTATTTCTTCCATAGACTTTAATTTTTCTAATTGGAAGTTTTTCTTTATTTTAGCTTGATTTTTATATTCGTTAACATACTTTTGAGCCTTTTCCTTTGTATCTGAAACTGCAATAATTAAATTTAAGTCTACTTCTTCTCCTGGCATTACTTTTAATGTTCTTTTTAATGCAATAATTGGTTCTGTAATTAGTCCCACTATTTTACTAAATGGCTTTGAATTTTTTATCATTTCTGGAAGTTGAATATTTCCTCTACCAAAGAACTTTTCCTTATCTAATTCATATTCTATGTCTCCTATTGTTTCATTTTCAGTAAATAATGTTGTTGCTAAAAATATTTTTTCAGCATTTTTATCTCTTTGTCTTCTTTCTATTATTATGTTGTCATTTTCAAATTCATTTCTTAAAAATAAATCATTAAATACTGGGTGTGAAATATCTTGTATTTGTGTAGATATAACCGGTTCAAAGCTTCCTGTAACTTCTAAAATTTGTTCTCTGTTTCCTATATTTTTAATTTTTAAATTTCGTATTTCTATTGGTTCTTCTACATCTACTGTAGTATTTGCTGTTATTTCTATATCTCCATCTTGTCTTACTATTTTTGTGCTGTCTGGTGAAAATACTGTATTATATTTATCTGGTTTATCTAAAAAACTTGCATAATTTGCCATCCATATTCTATTATCAGATATATTTTTTAAGTAAAAAAACATACCTTGAGCTTCATCTGCAGTTTGTTTGTATCTATTTATTATAATATTTTTGTATTTACTATATCCCTCACCCTTTTGGTTTGTAATAATAGAATAATTTTCATTTGAAATAACATTATATTCATCTATGGTTTCTATATTAGTAATTATCTCTTCATTATAACTTTCGTAATCTTTATATTTTACTTTTACAGGTTTTACTTTTTTCTCTTTTGTAATAATCATATCTTCTGGCATTCTTTCTTGTAGTAAAATATCTATTGCTTCTATTTCTGGATTATCGTAAAATCTTTGCTGAAAAATATTGTTATTTATTAAATTATTTATTGAAAGCAATATTAAACTTTGATGATGTGCCATAAATGTTTTTACTGGTTCACTTATTTTTCCCTTTTGCATTCTATTTCTTGTAAAATCTACCGCTTCATATAATCCATATTTTCCTCTTGCCCCATATTCTTCCATTAATTTTAAGTTTTTAATGCTTTCTTTTGGTTTGTAATTTATAGCTAAAACACTTCCATAGCTTGCTACTACTGCTTCATCTTCTAAACCTCTTTTTAACCCTAGCCATGGTATTCCAAAGGCTTTATATTGGTAATTTGCATGCAAGTCTTTTACATTGAAGGCAGATTCCGAAATTCCCCATGGTATTCCTACATTTTTGCTATATATCATTTGACACATAATCATAAACTTGCAAGATTCATCTAATAAACTTCCCTCATATTGATGAATATTTATTGTTGGCATTAAATATTCAAAAGCCGTTCCAGACCACGAAATAAGACCTTTGTGTTTATTTAAATTTGTAAGTGTTCTGCTTAAATTCCTCCAATGTTTTACTGGCACATCTCCTTTACTTATTGCTACTAAACTTGCTTGTCTTGCTTCTGAAGCTAACAAATCGTAATACGAATTTGTTAATTTATTTTCTTCAATATTAAACCCAATTGAAAATAGTCCAACTTTATAGTCATAAAGCACTGCAAAGTTTGTTCTTTCTATTGTTTCATCTATTATATTTATCATTATATTTATTTTGTTTTTATATTTTTCTTCTGCTTCAAAATTAATTAAAAATTGCTTTACTACATATAAATAACCAACAAAATTCCCACTGTCTACGGTTGAAACATATCTTGGTATCAGTGGTTGCAAGGTTTGTATGTTATACCAGTTATATAAATGTCCATTCCATTTTTGCAAAGAATTTATTGTGTTTAGCATTTTTTCTAATAAATTTATTGTATATTCTTTTGTTTCATATTTTAAGTCATAACTAGAAATTACTGCAAGCATTGCAAGTCCAATATTTGTTGATGATGTTCTGTTTACAAATTTTTCTTTTCTTCCAATTTGATAATTATCTGGTGGTAAATAATTATTTTCTTCTGTTAATGAATCTTTAAAATATTGCCAAGTTTCTCTTGCTATATTTTGTATATATTCTTTTTCTTCTTTATTTAACTTTTCTATTTGTGCATTGTTTTTTATTTCTTTACTTACTTCATATGCAAACCATGGAGATATTGCCCATATAATTCCTACTGAATAAAAGCTCCATAATTCAAGTGTTGTTTTGCTTGTATATGCTAATATGAAACCAATAACTGCAAATAAAATATTCACCCACATATTAGTATAATATGAACCTAAACTTACTTTTGAAAATCTTTCTGCTTCCTCAGATGTTGTCCACTCAAGCATATGCATTTTTGAAAAATACTTTCTATATATTGTTTTTATTATTGCATTTAAAGAAATATATGCTTTGTTTGGAAAGAAAGAAAATGTTAAATATGCTCTTGTTATTATTCCTTTTATTCCAGAAATTTTGGGTGTGAAACTTTTGCTAGTTTCTTGTCCATCTTTTTTAAATACTATTTTGTTTACTAATTCTAAAATCGTTGGTGCCAAAATTGCTATAAAAACCGCCACTACAGGTGTACATATTCTTACATTGAATTTTAATTTTATAACTATTGCCAATAATAATGATATTACACAAAAAATTTCTAATAAGCTTCTTCTTAGGTTATCTAATATCTTAAATTTCGACAAAAAGTTTAATGGATTTTTGTGCAATTTTCCGTTTTTGTCTTTTATGTTATTTAATAACCAACCTGTTATTTGCCAGTCTCCTCTAATCCACCTGTGTAGTCTACTTATAAAACTGTTATATTTATATGGGTAGCCATCCATAAGCATTATGTCTGTTGCAAGTCCACATCTTAAATAACTTCCTTCTAGCAAATCGTGGCTTAACACTGTGTTTTCTGGAATTTGATTTTCTAATACTTCTGAAAATACCTTTAAATTATAAATTCCTTTTCCTGTAAAAATTCCTTCATCAAAATTATCTTGGTATACATCTGAAATTGCATTTGTATATAAATCTGTTCCTCCGCTTCCTGCAAATATTTGTGTAAATAAAGATTTTCTACTTGCTTCTATATTTATTCCTACTTTTGGCTGAATAAGTGCATGACCTTTTACTACTGCTCCGTTTTTTACTTCTGGCTTATTTAGTATATGTCCCATTGTTCCTATTAGTTTTTGTGCAGTTTCTAAGCTTAAATCTGTATCTGCATCTAAAGTTATTATATTTTTTATTTCTGGTATCTTTTCTTCTTCAATAGTATTTATTATAAAATCTGCTTTTTTATTTTTTAATAAATATTCATTAAATTGTGTTAATAAACCTCTTTTACGTTCCCACCCTAAATATGCATTTTCCTTTTCATTCCATCTTCTTTTTCTATATAAAAAATAAAATATTTTTTTATTATATTTTTCATTTAATTTATCTACTAATTCTTTTCCTTTTTCTATGAGCTTTGCATCTATTTCTTCTACTTCGTTTTTAGTTGTTGTGCAATCTCCTAAAAGAGCAAAATATAAATTGTCACTCCTATTTGCTAAGTAATATACTTCTAATTTATGAATTATTTCTTCTACCTTTTTTTCACTATCTATTATTGTTGGTACTACAACAAAGGTTGACTCTTCTTCTGGTATTCCTTCACTATAATCCATTTTTGGCAATATTTTTGGTTTTACAATTTTACCAAGTATATATTGTGTGCATTGCACAACAATTTCTGATACAGGTATAAATAAAAATATTGATAGTATTATTGATATAAATAAATGCATTTTATAGTAATTTTTCATTAGTGCTAGTGTTATAATAAGGCTTACAGCACTTATTCCATATACATATATTTTAGCTTTTAAGCTTTTACTAACTTCATTGTTTTTATATCCTATTATTTTATATAAATTATTTTTTCCTTCTGAAATTAGATAATATCCTATATGTGAAGTTTTAGGATTATTTCCTTTTTGCGATAATTCTAAAGCCCTTTGAGCAATATATAACTCCGAAATTTTTGTTTTTTTAGAAATTTCTGAAATTACATTTCTATAATATTCTTTTGTTTCAAAATCCATTTTTTCGTATATACCAGCAGGGTCTTTTTTTAATATTTCTTCTACTCCATTTACATCTTCAAAAATTTCCAAGAAATTCATTCGTGCAAGTCTTTTTAAGGTTGTTATACTATTTGCCATTGAGAGTTTTTTTAGTGCAATATCATAATGTTCTTTCTTTATTACTTCTGATATTGTTGTTCCGCTTCTATTTACTTGTTCTTCTAAAACATCAAAAAAGTTTCTAGCCTTTCTTCCTGCTTTTTTTAACTTGTAGGATAAATATTCTATAAAAGGGTATTTTAACTCTCCATACCCTATTTTTGCCGTTTGTATTTTATTGTTTTGGCTACATATTAGCTCGTTTTTGTTTTTATTTTCTACTAGTCTTTCATATATATTTTCTGCTCTATATTTTTGAATTTGACTTGAATATATTTTTTCACATACTCGTGCAATATTTTCTATTAAGCCAATTTTAAGAAATATGTTTATATTCCATATTTCTTCCATACTTAAACTTTTCTTTTTTTGATAAGCTTGTAATATATAATTCAAATTATAATTATCAACATTGTTTTCTGTAAAAGCTAAAATTTCGTAAGCCAACACATATATACGTGCATAACCATTGTAAATTCCATTTGAAATTCCAACTAAATTTTTATATTTATTTAAACTAAGCTCTTTTTGAACACTTTTTACATTTTCTTCTATAATATAATAATTATCTAAAAGCCATTCTCCAGCAGGATGTATGTTTATTTTCAACTTAACATGTTCATTTAGCAAATTATATACTCTTGTAATAAATTCAAAATTTTTAAGCATATCGTTAATTGGATATGTTTGTATATCTGAATTTTTTGTAATAGAATTATCAGATGCAAACTTTTCAATGTATTCTTCTAATTTTTGTTTATCAAGAGCAATTCCATTAATATTTAAAATACCAAACATTTAAAAACTTTCACTCCCTAAAATTTATGTATTTTAGGTTAGTTTTTCCATGTTTGGTATTTTTTATTCGCTATTTATATTATCTTAAGTTGTTCATCATTTAATTTGGCATTTTTTACCCAAAATTCAACATTTGAATTATAATTTAATGTACATTGAATTTGTATTGTATCTCCTTTATTTATTTTTCCATTTTCCTCTGAAGAATATAATATTATGCTATTATTGTTAAATTCTATTTTAGAGGTTCCACTACATGTAAGATTATCTGAATCAAATCCTTCTGGAACTTCAAAACTAATTTTCCAGTTATCATAATTGCTATTTTTGTTATTTATTGTAATTGTTACATTATAAGATGTTTCATTATTACTAAGTGTTTGTATTGCTTCATATTTATATGTTGACAATAATTCTTCATTATTATTTATTTTTATTGCATCTGATATTATTTCTTCTTTTGTATTGTCTTTTTTGGTAAGTAACAAATGAATATAGTATGTTTTTTCTGCTTTAATTGTTGTTTGAACTGTTCCAGATTTTTCTGTAACTGCTATAGCATCCGAAGTTAGCCAAATATTATCATCAACACCCATATAGTTTTTGTTATTATTAACTACAAATTCACAATTTTGTAAGTCTACATTTTCATCCAAAATATCTATTTGAGCAGTTGCTTTTGCCTCTAAAACACTTGTATATTCAATATTTTCTCCATTCCACTTTATTTTAGCAGAATTGCTATTTAAATTTACATTATTTAATTTTTTCTCATTATAAATTTCATTTATAAAATTAACATCTTCACCATATTTATCTATAATTGTTGTGTCTGCATTTTTTTGTGCTCTATTTGCATTATTGGCAGAAACATAAACACCCATTAAAATTATAGTAAAAAACAGCACAACCGTAAGAGTAACAACAGTTGCAGAACCTCTTTCACTCTTGAATTTTTCCATATTTCCTCCATGTTTGACAATTATTATTCAAATCATATTTATATTAAATTTTCAGGATTTAAACATTCTAATTCTGGCAATACAAATCTACCATCTTTTCTTATTAATACATCATCAAAATATATTTCTCCGCCACCAAATTCTGGTCTTTGTATATTTACAATATCCCAATGTATACTTGACCTATTGCCATTATCGCTTTCTTCTAAAGCTGTTCCGGGTGTAAAATGAAAACTACCTTTTACTTTCTCATCAAATAATGTATCTCCTATTGTATTCTCAACATATGGATTTAATCCAAATGCAAATTCTCCAATGTATCTTGCTCCTTCGTCTGTATCTAAAATTTCATTTAATTCTTTTGTTTTATTTGATGTAGCTTTTATTATTTTACCATTTTCAAACTCGAATCTTATATTATTAAAGGTTATTCCATTATAAGTTGTTTCTGTATTGTATGTTATATATCCATTTACACTTGTTTTTACTGGTGCAGATGCAACTTCTCCATCTGGAATATTATATGTGCCATAGTATTTTTCAGCTGGTATTCCTTTTATACTAAAATGTAAATCTGTTTCTGTTCCAACAATATGAACTCTATCCGTTTTGTTCATTAAATTTTTTAATGAATCCATAGCTTTTGACATTTTAGCATAATCTACATTACATACATTAAAAAAGAAATCTTCAAAATCGTCTTTGCTCATTTTGCTCATTTGTGCCATTGCATTATTAGGGTATCTTAAAATGCACCATTTTGTATGTTTTACTCTTTCCTCAAAGTGAACAGGTAATTGGTAATATTTATTATACATTTCCATAATATCTTTTGGAATTCCATTTAACTCTGCAGAATTTGGTGTTGCACGAATTCCAATATATGCATCCATATCCTTCATTCTTGCTTCATCATGTTTTGCATACATTTTTATTTGTTCCTCATCAGCATTTTCAAGCATAACTCTTAATATTTCATAATTTATTATATTAAACTGAGGTCTAGCACCTAACTCTTCCGCCTTTTTTATTATTTCCTTTGCTAAAGGAATTGCCTCTTCTCCTAAAATTTCAACTAATAGATTATCTCCTCTTTTTATATCAACAGAAAATGTTAATAGATTATTCGCCAATTTTTCATATCTTTTGTCTTTCATAAACTCCTCCTTATTTTAAAGTATTATATATAATTAATTATTTTTTTTCAACTTCTTAAATATAAAATTCTAAAAAATACTTCAATTTGCAATTTTATGTAAAGTACGCTATAATAATAACAGAAATTGGGTATTCACTCCTTTTTCACGTAACCATAAACAACAAGTAAAATAATTATTTTAGGAGGACAACAATATGATTATTGAAATAATAATAACTTTTTTAATGGCTTTTTGTATCTCTATAACATTATCATACAAAAAATTCTTTGACAAAGTTGCAAGAAACTTAAACCATTTTCAAAAATTTTTAAATAATGATAATGTATCTGAAGAAGAAATAAAAAAAGAATTTTCAAATATAATGAAAGATATTTGTAAATAATCTTTCATTTATAACCAAATACAAGGAACTCTTTAATACGAGTTTCTTGTATTTTTTTATATTAAGAAAAAACTTCTGACAAATTAGTTAGAAGTTTCATTCATACATAACAAATGAGCTATGTAAATTAAATTATAATTTTGCATATTTATCATGTAGATATTATATTGCAAATTATGTTTAATTTTGTATTTATATAACTAAAATATTTCTTGACTTTGCACTATTTTGGGCATATACTTAAATGAGTTTTTAAGGAGGTCTTACTTTATGAAAGATTTAATTGAAATAAGATGGCACGGTAGAGGTGGTCAAGGTGCTAAAACTGCTTCTTTGCTTTTAGCTGATGCTGCTTTTAACACTGGTAAATTTATTCAAGGTTTCCCAGAATATGGGCCTGAAAGAATGGGTGCCCCTATTACTGCTTATAATAGAATTAGTAATAAACCTATTACTGTTCATAGCAATATTTATGAGCCAGATTATGTTGTAGTTGTAGATGATACTTTGCTTGAAAGTGTTGATGTTACTGCTGGTTTAAAACCAGATGGTGCAATCATTATTAATACTACGAAATCTGCTGATGAACTTAAACAATTATTAAGTAATTATTCTGGTAGTATTTATACAATTGATGCAAGAAAAATTTCATTAGAAACTCTTGGAAAATATTTTCCAAATACTCCTATGCTTGCAGCTATTGTTAAGGTTAGTGCTATTATGAATGATGAAGAGTTTTTAAACGATATGAAAGGTTCTTTTAAACATAAATTTGCTAAAAAGCCTGAGGTTATCGAAGGTAATATGAAAGCTATTGAAATGGCTTTAAAAGAAGTAAATAAAATTTAAAATTACTTTAAAGGAAGTGTTGAAATGACTAATATTAATAAAAATACTCCAATGTGCGACCTTACAATTGGAGGAAATATATATAATGCTGGTAATGCTAAGGATTTCAAAACTGGTGATTGGAGAAGTATTACTCCTATATTTCATTCTGAGAAGTGCAAACAATGTGGATTGTGCTTTCCTGTTTGTCCAGAAAATTCCATTCCAGTAAATAAAGATGGTTTACGTTCAGATTTTGATTATGATTTTTGCAAGGGCTGCGGTGTATGTGCAAAGGTTTGTCCGTTTAATGCCATCACAATGGAATAAAATATTATATAAAATTAAAGAAAGGATTTTAGAAATATGAAAATTAGAGAACGTTTAAGTGGAAATGAAGCTGTTGCTACAGCTATGAAACAAATTAATCCTGATGTTGTGGCTGCTTTTCCTATTACTCCTTCAACAGAAATTCCTCAGTATTTTTCTACTTTTGTTGCTAATGGCACAGTTGATACTGAATTTGTTGCTGTTGAGAGCGAACATAGTGCTATGAGTGCTTGTATTGGTGCCGAGGCTGCAGGTGCAAGAGCTATGACTGCTACTTCTGCAAATGGATTATCTTTTATGTGGGAAATGATTTATATTGCTTCTTCTATGAGATTGCCTATTGTTATGAACTTAGTAAATAGAGCTGTTTCAGGACCTTTAAATATTCACAATGACCATTCAGATGCAATGGGTGTTCGTGATAGTGGTTGGATTATGCTTTTCTCTGAAAATAATCAAGAAGCTTATGATAATACTTTAATGGCTCATAGAATTGCAGAACATAAAGATGTTCAATTACCTTTAATGGTTTGCCAAGATGGTTTTATTACATCTCATTCCATAGAAAATATTGAGCTTTTAGATGATGATACTGTTAAAGATTTTGTAGGAACTTATAAACCAGAACATTATTTATTAAATAGCAATGAACCTATTGCTATGGGGCCTTTAGACTTACAAGCTTTTCTTTTTGAACATAAAGCTCAACAAGCTGAGGCTATGAAAAATGCGAAAAAAGTTATTTTAGACGTAGCTAAAGATTTTGAAAAAATAACTGGTAGAAAATATTCTTTCTTTGAAGAATATAGAATGGAAGATAGCGAAATTGCTATTGTTTGTATGAACTCTACTGCTGGAACTACAAAATTTGTTGTAGATTCTTTAAGAAATAAAGGAATTAAAGCAGGTATGTTAAAATTAAGAGTATTTAGACCTTTCCCTGCTGAAGAAATTGCCAAAGCTTTAGAAAATCAAAAAGCTGTAGCTATTCTTGATAAAGCAGATTCTTTAAATGCTGCTGGTGGTGCTTTATTTGAAGATGTAACTTCTGCTATGTATGTTAATAATAAAAAAGTTCCTATGGTTAATTATATTTATGGAATTGGTGGTAGAGATACTACTTCTACAGATATTGAAAGTGTTTTTGATGATTTAATTGATATTTGTAATGGTGAACAAATTGTTACTCCTTACAGATATTTGGGATTGAGAAAATAATTTTTACGTAATAATAATTTTCAGATTCAACGGGTCGCCCTAAGGACGCCGACCCCTACAATGAAAAATATAAATTAATGTAAAGTGGTATTTTTTATTTTTTGACATGGTAAAATGCATTAAACGGATGTTGGAGGTTTGATGTTAGAGATTTGAAATTAAAGCAAATCTTCGAAGAAGTCACTCTAAATTCCAACTTCTAACCTCCCATCTCTTACATCAAAAATAGGAATTTCCTATTATATAAAAAAAGTGGCTTCGCCACACGGGTCGTCGAGGACGCCGACCCCTACATGCAAAATAGAAATTTTCTATAATAATATAAAAGGTGACCAATGGTCGCCATAAAGAAATTAAAATATTTTTAGAAAGGATTGATTTTTAATGCCTTATAATGTTAAACAAATTGTTGGTAATAAGCCTTCTAGATTTACAGAAGGTCATAGAATGTGTGCTGGTTGTGGTGCTCCTCCTGTTGCTAGAATGGTTCTTAGAGCTTTAAAAGAAGATGATCATGCAGTTATCTCTTGTGCAACTGGTTGTATGGAAGTTTCTACTTTTATTTATCCATACACCGCATGGACAGACTCTTTTATACATACTGCTTTCGAATGCACTTCTGCTACACTTTCAGGTGCAGAGGCAGCTTATAAATCTATGAAAAAACAAGGTAAATTACCTCAAGATAAAGATACAAAATTTATTGCTTTTGGTGGAGATGGTGGTACTTACGATATAGGTCTTCAAAGTTTATCTGGTGCAATGGAAAGAGGTCATAATTTAACTTATGTTTGCTATGATAATGGCGCATATATGAATACAGGTATTCAACGTTCTTCTGCAACTCCAAAATTTGCAGATACTACAACCTCTCCTGCTGGAAAAGTTATACCTGGTAAAATGCAAGTTAGAAAAGATTTAACTAAAATTATGGTTGGTCATCATATACCTTATGTTGCTCAAACATTAGCTATGACAAATTTTAAAGATTTGTATGAAAAATCTGAAAAGGCAATTTATACAGATGGACCTACATTTTTAAATGTTTTAAGTCCTTGCCCTCGTGGTTGGGGATATCCTACAGATGAATTAATGACTATCAACAAGTTAGCTGCAGATACTTGCTACTGGCCATTATATGAAGTTGTAAATGGTGTATATAAAATAACTTATAAACCAGCAAAAAAACTTCCAATTGAAGAATTTTTAAGACCACAAAAAAGATTTAAACATATGTTTAAACCTGGAAACGAATGGATGATAGAAGAATTTCAAAAAGAAGTTGATGCAAGATGGGAAGAACTTTTAAAATTAGAAGAAATAACAAATAGATAAAAAAATCAAACAGGCGGACTTAAGGCGTCCGCCCCTACAATGTTTGAAATTAGATTTTATAATATAATCAAATGACAAATAAATTTGTTGATTAAAAAACAATTTATTTGTCATTTGATAATTAAAATATTTCGGGTCGTCGAGACGCCGACCCCTACAACATTTGACGTTAGTTTTTATACTATAAAAAAATACCACTTTTTATTTCACTATAAACTTTATCAACTTCTAATTTATCTCCCTCAATAGCAACGACCTTTGCCTTTGGTACTTTATAATCATCAATTTCAAATTTTACATTGCCTTTTTCGTATACATATCTTTTTCTTTCTAATTTCTTATGAAATTTGAATTCCATCATTTCTAATAAAGAATTAACAAATTCCATACTATTTGTAACCTCAATTTCACCAGATTCTCTACAAATTTTCAATGTATCTTCTGTTTCATTTTCATCTTTTAAATCAAAAAATATCTTCTCATTTCCATCAATATAATTTTTTGTTACACGTGCTAAAATTTTATTGCCATTCTTATATAGTTCTCGTATTTGATTACATTCATTTATTTTTCTATAATTATTTTTTTCACAATACTTAATAAATGGTTCTATTTTTTCTACATAAAAAGAATACTCATACTCTTTATTCATAAATTTTTTCTCCTTTTTTATATAATAAAGTCCAATTTTATATTTGTCAATGATTTTACGTTTTAAAAAATCTCTACATTTTAATATTAGATTCACTATTCTATTTATAATTCTATTTATAATAAATAATTTTATTGACAAGTATTTTTTTTAAATATATAATTCTCTTAGTTTTTTTGGAGGTATTAAATATGTCAAATGAAACATTTGATTTTTATGATAAATCAACTTTAAAATCTTATAACTTAACTGGTAGTATGAGATATCAGCTTTCTATGTTAGATAAACTAGATGTTTTTACTAGAAAACATTCAGAAAATGTCGCAAGCATTGTTTGCCGACTTTGCGAATATTTACATTTAAATAAAAATTTTACATCTTATTGTACTATATGCGCATATTTACATGACATTGGAAAAATTTTTATTCCGCCCAAGATTTTACAAAAGCCTTCCAGATTAACAGATGAAGAATATGAGGTTATGAAAACCCATACAATACTTGGATATAAAATGTGTATGGACGACTTAGAACTTAGACCTTATGCTCTTGGTCCAAAATATCATCATGAATGCTTAGATGGAACAGGCTACCCAGAAGGGTTAAAGGGCAGAGAAATTCCTTTAGAAGATCAAATAATAAAAGTAGCTGATGAATTTGATGCAATTGTTAGTAAAAGGCAATATAAAACTCATGTTAATATTTCTGAAACTTTACAAATACTAATAAAAGATTCTCAACCTTCTATTAAAGAAGTAGCATTAGATAATGTCGCTAAAGGTGCAAAAGTTGGTCGATTAAATAGAAAAGTAGTAAAAGCTCTATTTAGAGTTGTAATAGAAGACACAGAATATGAAATTAGTTGTTTAATTGGCTATATCGACTTTTTAAAAGATGAAATAAAAAGACTAAAAACTATTAAAGATTATGAAACCAAAATGAATTCTTCCAAAAGTGAAAAGAAGTTAAATTATTATAAAGAAGGAATGAAGCAATTATTTAGCGAAGGAGAAAATTTTGATAATTATTATGATGTTTTATGCGAATATCAAGAAGCACTAGAAAATAGAAATAAAATTATAGAGGATTTATATAATGAAATAAAAATAATCAAAAAATTAAAAGTATGAGAGTATAGAAAAAATTTTTTCTATATATTCCATATACTCTATCAAAAATAAAAACTAACTACATTTGTAGCTAGTTTTTATTTTTTCTTTTATTTATTATATAGCACAAAATTCCAAATATAATTATTAAAGTATATTTTCCATATTTTTCACCTGCATATAATAATGCACTTTTGGCTGTTGTTGTATCTCCATTTTTTGCTACTGTATTTTTATTATTGTTTACCGTAGTATTGTTGGTTACCTTATTGGTATTACTTGAACTATTGCTGTTTGTATTTTCATTAGTATTATTATCTTTATTATCTTCTTTTTTATTTTTATCGTTTTCAATTATATTGCTTCCTACAAGAAATTCTAATGTTCCATCTTCATTTACTATAAATTTACTTTCTTCTGTATTTAAAATATATTCTTCTTCAACATTTATTTGTTTATATGTATATTCTCCTGGTTCTAGATTTTTAAATTCTACTACTCCATTTTCGTCTGTTACTGCACTACCATATAATTCTTGTCCTTTATAAACTTCAATTCTTGAATTTTTTATTGCCTTTTTGCTTTGTTTATCTATATTTTTTATTGTTATGTTTGCTTTTTTTACTTCTTTTTGTTCTAATTTATAATAAAGTTTCAATACTAAGCTTCCGTCTCCGGCTATTGTTCCACTTACTACTCTATTGCTGTTTTCTGTATCTTCTGTATATCCTGCGTATGATTTTGCTGTGGCATTTACACTTTCTCCTGTTGTTCCACTTAATTTTTCTGTTTCGTCTGCTACATCACCATAACTTCCATCTGCTTTTTGTTTATAATGTTCTACTTTATATCCTGTGCTTGTATTTGCCTTATAATATAATTTTAATACTAAACTTCCGTCTCCTGCTACTGTTCCACTTGCTATTCTATTGCTGTTTTCTGTATCTTCTGTGTATCCTGCGTATGATTTTGCTGTGGCATTTACACTTTCTCCTGTTGTTCCACTTAAGTTTTCTGTTTCGTCTGCTACATCACCATAACTTCCGTCTGCTTTTTGTTTGTAGTGTTCTACTTTATATCCTGTGCTTGTATTTGCTTTATAATATAATTTTAATACTAAGCTTCCGTCTCCGGCTATTGTTCCATTTGCTACTCTATTGCTATTTTCTGTATCTTCTGTGTATCCTGCGTATGATTTTGCTGTGGCGTTTACACTTTCTCCTGTTGTTCCACTTAATTTTTCTGTTTCGTCTGCTACATCACCATAACTTCCGTCTGCTTTTTGTTTGTAATGTTCTACTTTATATCCTGTGCTTGTATTTGCTTTATAATATAATTTTAATACTAAGCTTCCGTCTCCGGCTATTGTTCCACTTGCTATTCTATTGCTGTTTTCTGTATCTTCTGTATATCCTGCATATTCTTTTGCTGTGGCATTTACACTTGCACCTGTTGTTCCACTTAAGTTTTCTGTTTCATCTGCTACATTTTCATAACTTCCGTCTGCTTTTTGTTTATAATGTTCTACTTTATATCCTGTGCTTGTATTTGCTTTATAATATAATTTTAATACTAAGCTTCCGTCTCCGGCTATTGTTCCACTTTCTACTCTATTGCTGTTTTCTGTATCTTCTATGTATCCTACATATTCTTTTGCTGTAGCTGTGGCTTGGGCTCCTGTTGTTCCACTTAAGTTTTCTGTTTCGTCTGCTACATCACCATAACTTCCGTCTGCTTTTTGTTTGTAGTGTTCTACTTTATATCCTGTGCTTGTATTTGCTTTATAATATAATTTTAATACTAAACTTCCGTCTCCGGCTACTGCTCCTGTTGGATTAGATTTTCCTATGTCATAAGTATATCCATTATAATTTCTTTGTTCTGCTACAACTGTACTTCCTGTTGTTCCTATTCTGTTTTCTGTTTCATCTGCTTCATCTCTATATGTTCCATCGTTTTTTTGCTTATAATGTTCTATTTTATATGGTGTATTTGTGTTTGCACTCCATACTGCATTAAATTCTCTATCTCCTATACATCCTTTTTCTACAACTACATTTTTACTTGCTTCACTTAAATCTGTTCCTTCCCATCCAACAAATGTGTATCCTTTTTTGCTTGGGTTATTTAATGTAAAACTATTTGTTTCTACTGTATATGTTTCTGGATTGTTGTTTTCAAATGTTGCATCTTCTATTCCTGTATATGTTATTTTATAATTATTTATCTCGTCTTCAAATTGTGCTGTAAATGTTGTATTTTCTGTTATTGCTGTTGTTGATAAATTTGGATTCCATCCTGTAAATGTTGATGTGTATCCTCTTAAACTTTTAATTGGAATACTTCCATTATACGTCGCATATTTCCCGTATTCTACACTTGTACTTGCTAATTGCTCTCCATTGTAATTATTAAATATAACATTATAACTTTTTAATGTTCCCTTATACTTTGCTTTTACATCTGTATTTGCTGTTATGCTACTTAAATCTATATCACTTCCGTCCATTGCTACCCATTTTTCAAATGTATATGTATATTGCGCTGTTTCTTGCTTTGTTGGCGTTACACTTGCACTTGCATTGCTTCCAGAAGTAACACTTTTTGTTTCTAACAGTGTACTTCCATCTTCATCATAAAAATTTACTGTATATTTTTTTGTTGGATTTGTTATTTGGATTGGATATGATGAATCTTCACTTGTACCATCTCCAAATGTATATCCATTTTCTCCCCATGCCCATAAGCAATCATCCTCATCTATAGCTTTACTAGAATACCTACTACAATATATACCTTTAAATTTCTTTCCTTCTTTAATTTTCATTGGTACCATTGAATTTGTTGTTGTTCCATTTCCTAATTGTCCTTTGCTATTATCTCCCCATGTATATAAATTTCCATCTTCATCTATTGCCATAGAATAAGAAGCTCCAGCTTGTACTTCTTTAAATTTCGTTCCTTCCATTATTTTAGTAGGTATTAAAATACTCTCTTTCGAGTTATTTCCTAATTGTCCACTACTGTTATCTCCCCAAGCATATAAATTTCCATCTTCGTCTATTGCCAAACTATGTACCACACTACTAAACATTCCACTACTAGCACTTATTGTTTTAAATTTTATCCCACTAGTTATTTTTTTAAATACTAATGAATTGGTAGTTGTACCATCGCCTAAATTTCCAGCTGTATTCACCCCTGTTCCCCATAAATTACCATCTTCATCTATAGCTAAACTATAATAATCACCTCTAGATATTTCTTTAAATTTTATTCCTCTAACTAATGCTTTTATAGTTGTAATATCACTTTCTTCTCCTCCACCTATAGCACCATCATAATTACTTCCATAAGCCCATAAATTTCCTGATGTATCTATTGCTAGTCCATATTCAATTTTACTAAATTCTCTTCCTTGTCCAATTTCTGTTAAATCAATACTTTCTAAATATTTAGCATAGCTCCATTCATATAATTTTCCATCACTATCTAATATAAAATGTTCTTTTATATCTTTAAATTTTTTATTGTTAGTACTCTTTTTAGGAGTTAAATAATTTTGACTAGTAGTTATCATTCCTTCAGGTGATGTATATGATGCACCTCCCCAAAACCATAAATTTCCTTCATCATCTATCGCTCTCATATTATCAACTTTTTCAATTGTTAAATCATACGGACAATCTCCAGGTAAAAAATCACCATTTTTTGTCGCAGCATACACGGGGACAATAAAATATTGTGAAAATATCAATATTATTAACAATATTGATATTAGCATTTTTTTAAATCTTGTATTGAATTTTATATTGCTTAATACTTGTAAACTCTCCATGTGTTATCTCCCTTTTCTCTTTATATACTATTTCATATTTATATTACATTTTTTCATACTATTAGTAAATATCATTTTTTACTATTATTTTCGTATTTTCTTTTATTGTCTAGGGATACTTCTCTTTATAATTTATTACACTTTGTTTTTATTTTTATTACTTTTTTGTAATATTTAGTTCATATGTCTACGGATATATGGTGTTTGTAGTTTTTTATAATAAATTTATAAACTTATAAATACAGCAAAAAAAGTGGCTTCGCCACACGGGTCGTCGAGACGCCGACCCCTACATCTAAAAAAGAAATTTCTTATAATATTAGAAAAGCGACCATTGGTCGCCTTTACATATAAATTTATTTTTCATTTTCTATTCTTCTAATCCAAAGCTTACACCTAATGCATTATTTATTTTTCCCATAACACTGTTATCTTCTATATGACCTATTTTTTCTTTTAATCTACTTTTATCTATTGTTCGTATTTGTTCTGCTAAAATTATTGAATCTGATTTTAGTCCGACTACTTGCTGAATCTATTTCTATGTGTGTTGGAAGTTTATTTTTAGTTTTTTGTGATGTTATGGCTGCTGCAATTACTGTTGGACTGTATTTATTTCCTGTATCGTTTTGTATTATTAGAACAGGTCGTATTCCTCCTTGTTCTGAACCTACCACAGGACTTAAATCTGCATAAAACATATCTCCTCTTTTTATTATCATTTTCTTCACTCCCACTATTGGCATATTTAATTATTTTAAATATTAGTTCAAGATAAAGAAAATAGTAATTTATTTAATTTTATTTACTACTATTTGTTGTTATCTCATTATATACTATGTAAACTATAACATTTTGGTTCAAATCTTCAATTTTCATTTTAGATATTTTCTTACTTTGTTTATCTACGTATAATATTTTATTTGCCATATATTTATTATCATTTTTTATATGAGTTTTTAGTATTATTTCATTTTCGTTTTCTTCTACTTTAGATTCTTCACAATTTTTAAAATTTTCTATAAATGTATTTAAAAATAAATGATCTTCTGTTATATAATTATAATTTTCGTATATTTTACTTAAATTCAACCTTGTATTATTTATGGTTAATTTATTTCCTTCATTACAAATTGTTAATCCTTCTATATTACTTGGTTCTATTACCGTTTGCTTTGCTGTATTTGGTGCTGTATATTCTTGGCTTAGCACATATTTATTTTCATTTTTATTACTTGTTACAGAAACTTCAATTTTTGCTGTATATGAATTAATATTTAAAATATTTTTTAGAACTTCCTCTTTAGAATTTCCAATATTAGTATTTCCAAAACTTGATTTTTTATAAATATTTTTTGCAAAAATAAATATGCAAATTAGAATAATTATAAAACAAATACCAAAAAATACTTTTTTGTTAATTTTCATATATACCTCCTAAAATTTAATTATTTTTTATCTTTATATAAAGTGGCTTCGCCACGCGGGTCGTCGAGCATTTCGGAGTTGTTCGAACGTAAGTGAGATTACAAATCCGTTATACCTTTAGGTACGCCGACCCCTACAACGTTTGACATTAATATTGTATAAAATGTAATTGTATTACAAATTTTTTTACGGGCGTACAGAGGCGTCCGCCCCAACAACATTTGACATTAGTAATATTATAAAATGACAAATATATTTGTTTTGAAATACCGCGTAAGCGACCAAACGAGCAGATTC
>CABPZP010000002.1:0-119445 GCA_902461935.1 uncultured Clostridium sp.
TTCTCTAAACTCTGGAATCACAGTAAATGCAGAAGAAGTTGAATAGTGTAGAAATTAAGAATAGTAATAAAGAGCTTTTCAAGTCTGGTGTGTAAACTTTTAATATATTAAAGCAAGAGTGGTATTGCATATATTACTTTTGCTTTTTTATTTTCCAGTATTTAATAGTTTTTTGTAGCACTTTAATTAGTGCTACTTTTTCTTGACATAATGCCTAAAAAATGTAATAATATACAGGTAAATTAAGGAGATAATGTATGGAAATAGAACAAATAAAATCTATAATTGAATCAATTTTGTTTGCCGCAGGCAGAGCTATAAAAATAACGGAATTTATGAGTGTTTTAGAACTAGGAAAAGGTGAAATTATGCCTATTATGGAAAATTTAATAAATGAATATAAGGCAAAAGAGAGAGGAATAGAAATAATAAAAATAAATGATGGTTTTCAAATGTGTACTAAAAAAGAAAATTATGAATATTTATACCAAATTTTTGATAAACGTAGTAAACCAAATTTATCAAATGCAGCACTAGAAACACTTTCTATAATTGCATATAATCCTAAAATAACAAGAGCTGAAATAGAAAATATCCGAGGAGTTAATTCCGATGGAACAATATATAAACTTATGGAATATGGTTTGATAGAATCAGCAGGTAAATTAGATGTACCAGGAAGACCAACTGCATATCGAACAACAGATAACTTTTTAAAAACTTTTGGTTTTACATCATTGGAAGAATTACCAGAACTTCCAAAATATAAATTAGATGAAAATCAACAAATTGTTATAGATGAATTAATTGAAGCAGAGGCTCCATCACCGAGTGAAGAAACAGAGGAGCAGGAAAATAATATTGAAAGTGAAGGAGAATAAAAATTATGAAATTATCAAATACAGGAATGGGAACAACAAAATTAAATAATATAGATGAAATGTATCCAGGACAAAGCATTTTATTGCAATCAGGTCAACTTGTACAATATGGTGCAGGACTTTTTGCTTATAATACAATACCACTTTTAGTTAGAAGAAAGGTTGAACAAATAATACAAGAAACTTTAAATAAATATAATTGTGTAGAAGTACTATTACCAACATTACAACCGGATACAATTTGGAAAAATTCTGGTAGATATGATGCATATGTAAACGATGGAACAATGCTTATAACAGAGTCAAATAAAGGAACATTTTGCTTAGCTCCAACAGGAGAAGAAGCAATGCTTGAATTTGCAAGAGAAAAATTAAAATCTTATAAAAATTTGCCAACAACATACTATCAAATTGGGGAAAAGTATAGAAATGAAATACGTACAAGGGGATATTTATTAAGAGGAAAAAGTTTTCCAATGCTAGATGCATACAGTTTTGATGAAAATGTAGAAAAAATGGAAAAATCTTATGAAAATGTAAGAACTGCATTTTTAGAAATATTCAAAAAAATAGGGCTTCCTGTAATTCCAATAGTTGCAGATAATGGAGCAATGGGGGGAAAAAAATCAGAAGAATTTATGCTAATTTCATCTCAAGGTGAAGATAAAATCTTATACGATGAAAAAACAGGAATTGGTTTAAACACAGAAATATTAGAAAGAGAAGATTATAAAGAATATTTAAAAAATGAATATGGAATTGAAGATATTTCAAGTTTAAAAGAAATAAGAACAATGGAACTAGGACATATATTCCAATTAGGAACAAGATACTCTGAAATGATGAATGGAAAATTCACAAATAGAGAAGGAAAAGAAAGCTTATATTATATGGGATGTTATGGAATAGGTGTTAGTAGAACTGTTGCAGCACTATATGAATATTGTTTAATAAACGATGCAAAATGGGGACCATGTGGATTTGTGTTACCAGAAAATATAGCACCATTCAAAATCCAAATTATTCCAAAACTAGAAAACGTAGAAAAGAAAGAAATGGCTGAAAAATTATATACAAAATTAAACGAAATTGGAATTGGAGCAATTTTAGATGACAGAGAAGGTCTTACTATAGGAGCAAAAATAAAAGATTGTAAAGTACTAGGAACTCCATATATGGTAGTTTTAGGAGATAAAACAGAAGGAGATAATGTTGAACTAGAAAATGTAAAAACAGGAGAAAAAGAAACATTATCTATAGAAGAATTAATAAATAAAAATTATGGAGGAAAAGAGAAAAATATGAGTAATAAACCAATAGTAACAATAGAAATGGAAGATGGAGGAATTATAAAATTAGAACTATATCCAAGTAAGGCTCCAGAAACAGTAAATAATTTTGTAAATCTTATTCAAAAGGGATTTTATAATGGATTAACCTTTCATAGAACTATTCCGGGCTTTATGGCACAAGGAGGAGATCCAGAGGGAAATGGAACAGGTGGCCCAGGATATGGAATAAAAGGAGAATTCTCAGAAAATGGTGTAGAAAACAATATTTCACATGTTAGAGGAATTGTTTCTATGGCAAGAAGTATGGATCCTAACAGTGCTGGTTCACAGTTTTTTATAGTAACAGACGATTCAGTATTCTTAGACGGAAAATATGCTGCATTTGGAAGTGTAATAGAAGGAATGGATGAAGTAGATAAAATTGTAAAAACAAGAGTAATAACAAGAAGTCCATTTGGTGGAGGAAAAGATAGACCAGTTAATCCACCTGTAATGAAAAAAGTTACAGTAGAAACTTTTGGAGAAAATTATCCAGAACCAAGAAAAATGTAGAATTTTGCAAAAAAAAGTAAAATGGTGTATAAT
Source organism: uncultured Clostridium sp. (assembly GCA_902461935.1). Lineage (GTDB taxonomy): Bacteria > Bacillota > Clostridia > TANB77 > CAG-508 > Merdicola. The sequence goes on from CABPZP010000002.1 coordinate 2,759, forward strand.
AAAGGTAATTAAGGCTTCAAGGAGGATTTGTAAATGACAATAAAAACAGCTCGGAAATTAGCTAAAAGAACTTTGAAAACACCAAAATATGAACCAAGCAAATGGAAAAATGCAAAAGGTGCAGGTTGCTATCCATATGCAATAAATTTATTAAAGAATGAATTTTTTGTAGTTGGAGAATTTATAGGAAAACGGTGCACAGAAAAAACATCTAATGAAGTTTTAGTGGAAACGCTAAAAGAAGAATTAGATGTTTTAGGATACAATACAGAAGAAATTGATGTAGAAGCTTCTATTAATGAAGATGAAATGAAAATTTATCTTCAAAGAGAAGAACAAACGGGATATTATCATTTCTTAAGAGAAGATGCAGATGGCTTTTGGTCACATAAATATCCTAATGAATTACCAACAAGAGAAGATTCAGCAGGATATTTAATTAAAGACCCAGAAGCTATGGTAGAAGTATCATTTATAGGGTGGTGTTTCAAGTTGTCAAAAAACGAGAAGGCGTGCTAAATAGCACGCTTTTTCAAAAAAAAATGCACATTTATATTATACTAAATTTTAACATAAAAATAAATGAAGAAAGGAGTATGTGATATATTCAAATATATCATACAATTAAAAAATGAAGAAAAAAATACTAATTTTTAATGTAATAATATTAATTCTTATTATATTAAATATATGTAGTAATAAAGTCTTTGCAGCAGAAAATAAAGATTATATGTACTTATCAGACATACCATATATCACAGAAAAGTCATTTGCAGCAAGTAATCACACAATACACAAGGACCAAAATGATAGTAATGAAACAATAACATTAAAAGTAAACAATCAAAATACATCATTTATAAAAGGAATATGTGCATGGGCAACTGCAGAAATTGTATATGATTTAAAAGACTACAATTACGATTACTTTACATCATATTTAGGAATCGATATAAGTGAACAAAGCAATTACTTCAACACTGGAGCCAAATTTTATATTTATACATCAACAGATGGAGAGAACTGGGAACAGCAATACCAATCAGAAACTATTTATGGATGGAGTGAGGCACAATTTATAAAAATAGATATTAAAGATAAAAAATATTTAAAATTAGTTGCAGACGATAATAGTGATTCATGGTGGGCAAACTGGTATGATGAAACTGTTTTTGCAAATGCTAAATTAATAAAAGAAAATTATCAAGAAGATACAAGCAAAATAGATTTTATAAAAACAATAGATGAATATGACGAGGCTATTAAAAATCATTTTGATGATCAAATAACAGGAGACTATGAACTAACTTTATTACAAAGAGAATTTGTAAATAATGTTGGTTATGACATGTTACAAGCACTTGCAAAGTATAAAGAAGAATATAAGGAAACAATTTATTGGCTGATGAATGACAAAGAAACATTAAAACTTTACCTTATAGGAGGAAAACCAGAAGGAAGTTATGCTAATTCTATAAAAGTATTAAGTGACTTATATACTAAATATAAAACAGATTTATTAAACACAAGCAAAACTAAATATGGCACAACATTAGGAGAATTGTACCGTACAATGATGCTTTCTTTATCATTAACAGAGTCAGGAAATGTATATTTATGGATAGATGGCCAAAAACATTCAGATGCTATAACTCGTTATGAAATTTATAAAAAGTTACATTTGCATGAAGGACAAGATGAAGAATTAATAGATAATAAAGTATTTGAAACACTTACTGTTGAAGAAATGCGTTGGGTAATGAATACCGTAATAGATGACGAAGAAATAGTATGGCTAAATGATTTTGCGAGAAATGATAAAAAAGGTGCTACAGGTCCATACAGTTATATAAAATACACATTTGGCTATGATTATTCTTTAGATAAATATTATAGTGCAGAAAATTACGATAAATGGAATGAAAAATATCATTTATCAAAATATAATATAACTTATCAAAAAGGACAACCAAAATTATGGATTGTTTTTGAAGAAGGGTCTGTTTGTGGAGGTCTTTCAAAAACAGGTAGCTGTATATGGGGAGCATATAAAGGATTACCAAATACATGTGTAAGTCAGCCAGGTCATTGTGCATACATATATTATACTCAAGATGCTAATGGAAATGGAATATGGAATTTAGGAAATGATGTTTCTGGATGGGGACAATCAGGAAGAACAGAACATTTAAATGTAAGAACAATGAACGACTGGGGAAATGGTAGTTATACAAGCGGATGGAATGCAAATTATATATTATTAGCTCAAGCTGCTCAAAATGAATATGATAAATATGAAAATTCTGAAAAAATTCTTATGCTTGCAGATGTTTATAAAAATGATAGTCAAAAATTAGAAAATATATATCGTAAAGCAATTGAAGCGGAAAAAATTAATTTTGATGCATGGTTAGGTTTAGTAAATTTATATACAAATGATAAAACAAAAACAGAAGAAGACTATTATAAACTAGCTGAGGAAATTGCAGAAACATATACATATTATCCATATCCAATGAATGATTTATTAAAATTAATAAAACCACATTTAACATCCGTAGAATATGATACATTGTATACATTGTTACAAACAAGAACATTAACAACAGCTACAAAAGCAACAAACAATGAATCAATACAAGCAACAGCAGTTAAACAAGTTGCAAATGCATTACTTGGAAATATTGATACAACAATTGCAAGTTTTTCATTTGATGGAGAAAATGCAAGAAAAATAATTTTATCTAGTCGTTACGATAATAATGATGTAGCATGGGAATATAGTTTAGATGGTGGAAATACTTGGAAATTGACAGAGGAACACCAAGTAAAATTAACAGACGAAGAAATAGCAAGCATTACATCAGAAAAAGATATTAAAGTGCACATAATGGGAGTAGACTATTCAGATGAAAATATTTTCACAATAGATATTAAAGATTCATTAGGATTACCGTCAACGATTTATGCTAATGATTTAGAAAATAAGTTAATTGGAGCAACTAGCTCTATACAATGGAAATATAAAAAAGAAGACAACTGGACAACATATGGTGTACAAGAACCAGATTTAACTGGAAATAAGACAATAATTGTTAGAGCTGGTGCAACTGGGGTATATGTAGCTGATAATACAAGTAAAACATATAATTTTACAGAAGATAACCAACAAAAAAATGAAAAATATATTCCAATAGAACGTTTAAGTATACAAAGTGTTTCATCTGAACAGGCATCTAGTAACAACTATGCTAAAAATGCTATTGATGGAAATATTAATACTATTTGGCATACAGCTCATGATGGATCAGATACAGAAAGAGAAATTATTATAAAATTGGATGAAGCTGTATATTTATCAGCATTGCAATATGTACCAAGACAAACTGGAACTAATGGTAGAACAAAAAATGCAAAATTATATATAAGCACAGATGGAAAAAAATGGACTGAGGTAGCTAGTGCAAATAATTGGGAAAATAATTCTTCTTCTAAGATGATTGAACTTAAAGAATCAGTTAATGCCCAATATGTAAAGTTTGTAACAACCGAAAATTGGGGTGATGGAAGAAGTTTTGCTTCTGCTGCTATGATTAATCTTTTTGAGGATGTGACAAAAAAGGAAATACCAACAGCCGAGATAGAATATGATATTACAGAAAAGACTACTAAACCTGTTACAGCTAGATTAGTTAATAAAAGTACTGATATAACTATAACAAATAATGGAGGACGTGATAGCTACACATTTACGGAAAATGGAAAATTTATTTTTGAATTTGTTGATAAATATGGAAATAAAGGTACTGCAACTGCTGTGGTAGATTGGATTACATTAAAAGAAAACGATAATCAAAAGCCAGGAGGAGACAATAAAGATCCAGGTAAAGACGATAATCAAAACCCGGGAGGAGACAATAAAGATCCAGGTAAAGACGATAATCAAAAACCAGGAGGAGACAATAAAGATCCAGGTAAAGACGATAATCAAAAGCCAGGAGGAGACAATAAAGATCCAGGTAAAGACGATAATCAAAACCCGGGAGGAGACAATAAAGATCCAGGTAAAGACGATAATCAAAAACCAGGAGGAGACAATAAAGATCCAGGTAAAGACGATAATCAAAAGCCAGGAGGAGACAATAAAGATCCAGGTAAAGACGATAATCAAAACCCGGGAGGAGACAATAAAGATCCAGGTAAAGACGATAATCAAAAACCAGGAGGAGACAATAAAGATCCAGGTAAAGACGATAATCAAAAGCCAGGAGGAGACAATAAAGATCCAGGTAAAGACGATAATCAAAAACCGGGAGGAGACAATAAAGATCCAGGTAAAGACGATAATCAAAAACCGGGAGGAGACAATAAAGATCCAGGTAAAGACGATAATCAAAACCCAGGAGGAGACAATAAAGATCCAGGTAAAGACGATAATCAAAAGCCAGGAGAAAACAATAAAGATCCAGGTAAAGACGATAATCAAAAACCGGGAGGAGACAATAAAAATCCAGGTAAAGACGATAATCAAACCCCGGGAGGAGACAATAAAAATCCAGGTAAAGACGATAATCAAAAACCGGGAGGAGACAATAAAGCCCCAGGTAAAGACGATAATCAAAAACCAGGAGGAGACAATAAAGCCCCAGGTAAAGACGATAATCAAACCCCAGGAGAAGATAATAAAGACCAAGAGGAAGACAATAATCAAAATTCTGGAGAAGATAATATTCAAAAATCAGAAGAAAAAAATACTATTATTAAAGGAAGATTACCAAATACCGGAATTGGCTATAAAGTGATTATAAATGCAATTGCTATATTGGCAGTAATTATTTTAATAAAAAGTATACCTTTAATTAGAAAGAAATTAAATAAAAAATAATAAATAATCCGCCCGCTAAAGCAATTTGCTTTGGCGGGTTTTTATAGTTAAGTGGATTCGATGCCTCCGTCCGTCTAAATAAAAATAATATATATATTGGATATTTTATATAAATGAAATTATGTTAGATGTTGTAGGGGCGGACGCCTCTGTCCGCCCATGTATGGAAAAAATATAAAATTATGCTAGAAAATCAAATCTTGCTGAATTGTAACCTTTTTTTATTTTATAGTGCTATTTTTATAGACTTTTCCGAGATTTCGTAGTAAAATAGTACAGAATATTGATACAATTTATGGAGGAATAAAATGAACGAATATAGAACACATAATTGTGGTGAATTAAATGAGAAAAATATAGGAAGTGAGGTTAAGCTTTCTGGTTGGGTGCAAAAAATAAGAAACCTTGGAGGAATGGTGTTTATTGACTTAAGAGATCAATTTGGTATTACTCAAATTGTTGTTTCAAGTGAAGAAATGCAAAACAAGGTTAAAGAAATAACAACAGAAAGTAGTGTGTGTATTTCTGGAAAAGTTGTGGAAAGAGCAAGTAAAAATTCCAAACTTTCAACAGGTAGTATTGAAGTTGTTGCAAATAGTATAGAAGTTTTAGGAAAATGCAAAAATGTTCTTCCTTTCGAAGTGAATACAGACCAAGAAGTTAGGGAAGACTTAAGATTAGAATATAGATTTTTAGATTTAAGAAACGAGAAATTGCACAACAATATTTTGCTACGTTCTAAAATTTTAAAAACATTAAGAGATAAAATGGATGAATTAGGATTTGCTGAAATTCAAACACCAATTTTAGCAAACTCATCACCAGAAGGTGCAAGAGATTTCTTGGTTCCAAGTAGATTACACCCAGGAGAATTTTATGCACTTCCACAAGCACCACAACAATTTAAACAATTATTAATGGTAGGTGGATTTGATAAATATTTTCAAATTGCACCATGTTTTAGAGATGAAGACCCTCGTGCAGATAGAGCACCAGGAGAATTTTATCAACTAGACTTTGAAATGGCATATAGTACACAAGAAGATGTATTTAAGATATTAGAAGAAGTTGTACCATATACATTTAAGAAGTTCACAAATTGGAAAGTTAATGAAGGTGAATTTATACGTATTCCATACAGAGAAGCTATGGAGAAATATGGAATAGATAAACCAGATTTAAGAAACCCACTAATAATACAAGATGTTACAAAAGTATTTGAACATTCAGAATTTAAAGCATTTGCAGGAAAAACTGTAAAAGCAATAGTAGTAGAAAATGGAGCAAAGCAAGGAAGAAAATTCTTTGATAAAATGACAGACTTTGCAGTAGAAGAAGCAGGAGCTAAAGGTTTAGCTTGGGTAAAATTCGAACAAGATGGAAATGTTCAAGGTGGAATTGCAAAATTTATTAATGAAGAAATGCAAAAAGAATTAGTAGAAAACTATGGAGTAAAACCAAATTCAAGTATCTTCTTTATAGGAGATGAATTTGAAACAGCACAAAAAATTGCAGGATTAGTTAGAATAGAACTTGGAAAACGTTTAGATTTAATAGAAAAAAATGTATACAAATTCTGTTGGATAGTAGATTTTCCAATGTATGAATTATCAGATGAAGGAAAAATAGACTTTTGCCATAACCCATTCTCAATGCCACAAGGAGGAATGGAAGCACTAGAAAAAATGGAACCATTGGACATACTAGCATATCAATACGATTTAGTATGTAATGGCTATGAAATGGCATCTGGAGCAGTTAGAAATCATAACCCAGAAATAATGGTAAAAGCATTTGAAATAGCAGGATATGAAGAAGAAGAAATAAAAAATAGATTTGGAGCATTATACAATGCATTTCAATACGGAACACCACCACATGCTGGAGCTGCACCAGGAGTAGACAGAATGGTAATGTTAATAACAGATTCACAAAACATAAGAGAAATAATAGCATTCCCTAAAAACAAAAAAGCAAGAGATTTATTAATGAGAGCACCATCAAAAGTAATGGCAGAACAATTAAAAGACGTACACATCAAAATCGAAGAATAAAAATGTTTAAATACTTAATAACAAATATATTGTTTTTTATGCCTTGGTGTCGCAATCTTCGAATAAAAAATGGTTTATCAACCATTTGCCTACATAATTATATTTTTATAAAAATAACTTTTATATTTACAGTATAAAGATCTAAATTAATAAAATGAAGATTGCTCCAATCGCACTCGCAGATGTAACTGCTCGTTTGGTCGCTTACGCGGCATTTCAAAACAAATATATTTATTATTATATAATGAAATATAAAAAAATAATGTCAAACATTGTAGGGGTCGACGTCCTCGGCGACCCGGAATAAATATTATGATGTTGAAAATATAAAAAATAAACTGATTTATAATTTTAATGAAAGGAATGAGATAGATGGAAGGTAAGAAAAAATTTTATATAACCACACCAATATATTATCCAAGTGGTAAATTCCATATAGGAACAGCATATACAACAATTCTTACAGACACAATAAAAAGATATAAAGCTCTTAGAAACTACGATTCTTATATGCTAACTGGATTAGATGAACACGGACAAAAAATTCAAACAGTTGCAGAAAAAGAAGGTAGTAAACCACAAGAATATGTTGATAAAATGGCAGAAGCAACAAAAAAATTATGGAAAGATATGAATATAAGTTATAGCGACTTTATTAGAACAACAGATAAACGCCACGAAGAAACTGTTGCTAAAATATTCGAAAAGCTATTAGCACAAGGAGATATATACAAAGGTGAGTACGAAGGTTGGTATTGTATGCCTTGTGAAACATATTTTACACAAACACAATTAGTAGATGGAAAATGTCCAGATTGTGGTAGAGATGTACAACTTATGAAAGAAGAAACATATTTCTTCAATATGAAAAAATACCAAAAAAGATTAGAAGAATTTTACGAGAAAAATCCAGATTTTATACAACCAGAAAGTAGGAAAAATGAATTATTTAATAACTTTATAAAACCAGGTGTAGAAGATTTATGTGTTAGTAGAACAAGTTTCGATTGGGGAGTTAAAGTACCAAGTGACCCTAAACACGTAGTATATGTTTGGCTAGATGCTTTAACAAACTACATTACAGCACTTGGATATATGCAAGAAGACGATAGCAAATTTAAAAAATATTGGCCAGCAGATCTTCATATAATTGGAAAAGATATAATAAGATTTCATGGTATTTATTGGCCTATATTCTTAATGGCATTAGATTTACCACTTCCTAAAAAAATATATGCACATGGATTTATTTCAATAAGAGATGGAAAAATGTCAAAATCTAAAGGAAATGTAATTTACCCAGAAAATCTAACAGAAAGATATGGAGTAGATGCTACGAAATATTTCTTATTAAGAGAGTTTGCTTTTGACCAAGATATTTCATTTACACCAGAAAGTTTTGTAAATAGATTTAATGCAGATTTAGCAAATGATTTAGGAAATTTACTAAACAGAACAGTAGGAATGATTAATAAATACTTTGAAGGAAAAGTAGATGCATCAGAAGCTAAAACAACAGAAATAGATGCAAAATTAGAAGAAAAAGTATTAAGCAATATAATTGAAATAGAAAAGCTTATGGATGATTTACATGTAAGTAATTCACTTGAAAAAATATGGGAAATAATTTCTATTTCTAATAAATATATAGATGAAACAGAGCCATGGAAACTAGCAAAATCTGAAAATGAAGAAGATAGAAAAATATTAGTTTCTGTAATGGCACACTTAGTTGAAAACCTTAGAATAGTAGGAACAATGTTGCAAGCATATATGCCAGAAACAGCAAAAAAAATATTAAATACACTTAATGTAGAAAATAGACAATGGGAAGACATAAAAGAAATTCATTCAAATAGCGGAATAATAGAAGTTCCAAGCAAAATAGAACCATTATTTGCACGTTTAGATGTAAAAGAAGAAATGGAATATTTAGAAAACCTAATAAAAGGAAATAGAAGATAAAAAATAAAAAGACACGAATACGAAATGAAATATTAATAGTCATTTTGCATTCGTGCTTTTAAAATTGTAACAAAAATGTAATATAAAAACGACATTTCATATGATATAATAAAACAGAATAAATATTTTGAGGAGAACAAAATGAAATCAGAGAAGCGGAATAACATTAACAAGTTTAGTTATATATGTAATTGGATTAACTATATTATTTGCGACAATTGCAAACTTAACTATTTATTTTAATAAAAATTCTAGGAGCATAGAATATACAACAAATAATTCAGCTCAATTAACTAGATTAAATCAATATTTAATTTCAGATACAAAAAGTAAAAATATAAAATCTGTTAATGTTGAAAATAATATTATTCAAATAAATGTTGATAATGAAGAAATAAAATATATTTATGATTCACAAAGTAAAGGAATATATAGAAATAAAGTAAAAATAAGTAATGATGTACAATTAGCAAAATTTTCAAAAGAAACTGTATATGATAAAAGTAAAATAACTATAGAAATTGTAATAGGAGAACAAGAAAAAGTAAGCAAAACTTTAGAATTTATTATATAAAAACTTAATACAAAAGAGAGGAGAAAAATATGGAGATAAAACGTAGACAACCTATAGGAATAGAATTGGTTAGAAGAGGGGTAGTTACAGAAGATGATATAGAAAAAGCATTAAATTATCAAAAAGAACATCCAAATCAAAAAATTGGTGAAATTTTAAATATATTAAAAGCTTGTGATTCTCAAGTTTTAATAGATGCTATAGCAGAAATTGAAGGAGAAAAAGGAATATTATTAACACCTAGAAATATTTTAATAAATGTTCAAGATTATATTTCTTTAGATGTAGCAAGGCAAAATAAAGCAGTACCATTTGAAATAGAAAATGGTAAAATAAAAGTATGTTTTTCAAGTACAATTAACAGAAGGTCTATGGAAAATATAAGACTAATGCTTTTAAATAAAGGATTAGTTATGGAAAAATACATAACTTTTGAGGACAACATTAATAAAATACTAGATTCATTTGAGGGAAAAATATCTGAAAATATGAGTTCTGAAAATGATATAACAGCATTAGTAGATAGTATTATAAAGACTGCTATAGATAAAAGAACAAGTGATATTCATGTAGAACCACAAGAAGATAAAGTAAGAATACGTTATAGAATAGATGGAGAACTTATAACAGTAGTAGAAATAGATAAAGATAAGCAAAACCATTTAATAGGTAGATTAAAAGCTATTTCTGAAATGCATCAAGAAAAACAAGAAGCACAAGACGGAAGAATTACAACTTATCCAGGATATAATATTCGTGTATCTTCACAAAAAAATATATATGGAGAAAAATTTGTATTAAGATTATTAAAAAAGGACCAAACAATAAAAGGAATTTTTGAATTAGGTTTTCCTAAGGATGAAAAATTATTAAAAGATTGCTTTAATAAGAAAAATTCAATAGTTGTTGTTGCAGCACCAACAGGAGAGGGGAAAACAACAACATTATACAGTATAATAGACTATTTAAATGCACCAGAGATAAATATAACTACAATAGAAGAACCCGTTGAAATACGTATACCTGGGTTAAACCAAATAGAAATAGATGCAAAAACTAATTTTTCAGATTCTTTAAGAACTGTTTTAAGGCAAGATCCAGATATTATTCTTGTTGGAGAGATAAGAGACAACGAAACTGCAGAAATTGCAATGCAAGCTGGACAAACTGGACATTATGTGTTATCTACAATTCATACAATAGATGCAATAGAAGTTATTACAAGACTTAGAAAATTTGGAGTTTCTAATTATGACATAGCAAGTACACTTGCTACATCTGTTTCACAAAGATTGGTAAGAAAAGTATGCCCATATTGCTCAAAAGAAAGAGAATTTAATGAACAAGAAAAAGAAATAATAAAGAGAATTGGAGATAGATATGGAATAGAGTACAATTTAGATGGAAGAAAAACATTTGATGTTGTAGGATGTAACAAATGTAATCAAACAGGGTATTATGAAAGAATAGGAATTTTTGAGCAATTAATTTTAAATGAAGAAATTAAACAATTAATAGTTGAAAATAAATCAACATTGGAAATAAAAAAAGAAGCAAAGAAGTATGGATATAAACCACTTATAACAGATGGCATACAAAAAGTTGTAGATGGAATAACAACTTTAGATGAATTAAATAATAAGCTTGTGATATACTAAGGAGGAATTAAAATGGTAAATATGGATAAAGTTTTAGATGTTGCAATAGAAAAAGATGCATCAGATATACATCTAGTTAATGAATTAAAGCCAATGCTAAGAATTAGAAGAAAGCTTGAACCAATTGAAGAAATGGATATATTAACACCAGATGATATGAATGAAATATACGATTATTTGGTTAGAGGAAATGTAGAAAAAGATGAGGTGTATAGAACTACAAAAAGATTAGATGCGTCTTACGAATATAAAGATATACGTTTAAGAGTAAACGTTTCTATTGCTAACGAAGTTCCAGTTTTTACATTAAGACTTATAAAAAGCACACTTCCAAGATATGAAGATTTAGGTGTTCCAGATGTTGTAAGACGTATGACATATCAACCACAAGGTTTAATGTTAGTTACAGGAAAAACAAATTCAGGAAAAACAACAACTCTTAATGCACTAATAAATCATATAAATGAAAATCAAAATAGAAAAATATTAACATTGGAAAATCCGGTTGAGTTTAGACACCATAGCAAAAAATCTATGATTATCCAAAAAGAAGTAGGAGAAGGAAGAGATGTTTTAACATTTAGTGATGGTGTAAAAAACTCATTAAGAGAAGACTGCGATATTCTTGTTATTGGAGAGATTAGAGATAAAGAAACTATGGAAGCGGGAATTGAAATGGCTGAATCTGGTCACTTAGTAATTGGAACGCTACATACAAAATCTTGTGCAGAAACTATAGATAGAATGATAAACTTTTATGAAGTGCGTGATCAAGCATCAATAAAATACTTATTGTCATCTGTTCTAAAACTTGTTGTTTCTCAAAGATTATTACCAGATACAAAAGGTGGATTAGCATTATTACCAGAAGTTATGGTTGTAGATAATATAATTGCTGGAATAATAAGAAAAGATAAAATAAGTGTATCTGAAATAGAAGATGCAATACAAAGTGGAGCAGAAAAAGGAAGTATAGGAATTATAAATTCTTTAGCTGAATTATTTGTAGATGAAAGAATAACATTAGAACAAGCAAAATCTCAAATAGAAGAAAAAAATATAGAAATATTAAATAGAACAATTATGCAACTAAAAATAAAAAGAGGTAAAACAAATTAAGGAGGAAAACTTATATGCCTGTTTTTGCATATAAGGCTGTTACAGAAAGTGGCCTAGTAGTAAAAAATAAAATAGAAGAAACAAATAAACATGCTGTAGTTCAAAGATTAAAAAGAAATAATCTTATGCCGATTAGTATTGTGCCTGTTAGAGGGCTAATATTAAATTCTAAAAAGCAAAAAAAAGAAAGAAAAAATGTAACAGATATTAGCCAAATTATGAAAAATGTAAATACGGCTAATATAATGAATCAGGATACTAAAAAATTCACATTAAAAGAAAAAATAATGATTTCACTAAATGCAAATCAAAAAGTTACAACAAGAGATTTGCTTATATTTACAGAAAATTTTTATTTGTTAAAAAAAGCAAATTTTAACAATATACATGCTTTAAATACTATTATTCAAAGTACGGAAAATTGGACTTTCAAAGGTATTTTAGAAGATATTTTGTCGGGATTAGAAGCTGGAGAAAATATGTATACAACTATGGAATATTATTCAAATGTTTTTCCGTATATATATATAAATATGGTAAAAGTAGGAGAACTTTCTGGTTCACTAGAGCAATCGTTAAGTCAAGCAGTAAAGTATTTAGAAGATTCAGATGACTTAAATAGAAGAGTAAGAAAAATGATTATACCAAATGCTGCATTGGTAATATTACTATTAATATTATTAGTTGTTGGAACAAAGTTTGGAATTCCAGTTGTAGAAGGAGTGTACGAGTCTGTTGGAAGTAGTGCTCAATTGCCTGCAGCTACACTGTGGTTTAAACATTTAGTAGAAGCAATAGAAAAATATTGGGTAGTACCAACAATAATAATTGTTGGTAGTGTAGCAGGACTTATATACTATATAAATACTCCAAAGGGAAAATACAATTATCACTTATTTAAATATAAAATGCCAATTTTTGGAGAATTATTTTTTGCAATAGACTTTTCGAGATTTATGAAAGCGATGCTTTTAAATTTACAAAATGGAATGAGAATTCAAGATTCTCTAGATGTTGCAAAAAACGTAGTTTCTAATTATGTTCTATTATCAATAATAGAAACATCAATAAACAATATTATAATGGGAAGTTCATGGATAGAACCATTTGAAAAATCTGGACTAGCAAGTCCAATGATAACAGAAATGTTAAAAATAGGTATGCAAACAGACTTGGCAGAAATGATGGAAAAACTAGTTGAATATATGGAAATGGATATAGAACAAATAATGCAGAAAATAATGGCTGTAATGCCACAAGTAATACAAGCATTAGTTGGTGTTGTGTTAATATTCTTTGTATTAGTTATTTTAGTACCAGCATTGCAAGTATATATGGGTAATTTCTTATTTGATGCAGCAGGTGTGTAGAAATTATACAAGGTTTTGCAAGATAAAATAATAATATAAATAATGTAGGGGCGACCATTGGTCGCCTTTATTAAAAGGAGGCATACAAATGAATATTGGAATAGACATAGGCGGAAGCCATATAGCAATAGGATTAGTAGAAAAAGATGAAATTATAGAAAAAATAGAAATACAAATAAACGAAAAAGATAAAAATCAAATAGAACAATTTATAGAAGATACAATAGTATCAAATATAAATATTTTATTAAGAAAAAACAAAAAGTATCTATCAAATATAAATAAAATTGGAATAGCAATTCCGGGAACAGTTGAAAATAGTAAAATAATAAAAAATGTTGTGAATTTAGGAATAGATGAATTTAACATTTGTGAAAAAATAAAAAAATATTATCCAAATACAGAAATTATTGTAAAAAACGATGCAAAGTGTGCAGCTATAGCAGAAAAATTATATGGAAATATGAAAGAATACAAAAATGGGTTGTTTATATGCTTAGGAACAGGAGTTGGAGGAGCTTTATTTATAAATGGAAAACTATTTGAACCACAAAGATATAGCGGATTTGAAATAGGTCATATGTCAATAAAACAAAGTGGAGAAAAATGCAAATGTGGTAAAATAGGATGTTTTGACATATATGGTTCAATGAAAAATTTTAAAATAAAACTAACACAAAGCTTAAAAATGCCAGCAAATGCAATAAGCTACCAAATACTACCTAATTTAGAAGGAAAAACTACAAACGAAGCCCAGAAAATAATAAACGAATATATAGAAAATTTGGCAATAGGAATATCAAATCTAATAAATATATTCGAACCAGAAATAACTGTAATAGGAGGAAGTTTTACATACTACCAAAGTATTCTACTAGAACCACTAAAAGAAAAAATAATAAAAGAAAACTTATTATTTAATAAAAGAAAAAACATAAACATAGTAGCAGCAAAATTATTTAACGATGCAGGAATAATAGGAGCAGGAAGTTTATAAAAAAATAAACATTCATTTATAATAGTGAATGTTTATTTTTTTATAAACTTTAATATTTCATCATCAGGAATTTCTAAACTTTTTACAATTTTTTTAAAGGTAGAAATTCTCGTATTTTCTTCATTCTGTTCTAATCGTTGCAAATGTCTGCAACTAATACCAACTTTTTCAGCAAGTTCTTCTTGTGATAAATTATTCTTTAATCTATATTGTTTTAGCATTATAGCCTCCTACATTATGTTTAAAACATTATAGTATACCAAGCAACAAAACAAAACGACATTTTTGTCATAAAAGTATTGACTAAAATTGTGTAGACATATATAATAAATACGACAAAAATGTCATAAATAAAAGGAGAAAACAAATGAAAAAAATAAATGAAAAAACAAAAATATATTCTGTAGAGACAGACGTTCCTGTTTGCTTACAAATAAAGAAAAAAGACGATTCTAAAATATTTGAAATAAAAAATTTAAACACTGTAGGGGCGGACGCCCCTACAAAAGATAATTCAAGAATATAAATCAATAACGACAAGAAAATGTTTCAAATACAATATTAACAAAATTTGGCAGAGAAATTATTATGAACACATAATAAGAAATGAAAAGGAATATTATGAGATAATAAAATATATGCAAAATAACCCAATAAGATGGATTCAAGGAGAGTGAAAGAAAAGATGGAAGAGAATAAAGAATTAAAAGAAGCTAAAGAAAAGCTAGATAAAATAACAGAAGATGAAAGAATGCAACAATTAGCATGGTGGAGAGAAAAAGCAATATATGAATAAAATACAATGCTAAACAGTTCATTTAGAAAAGGAATAAAAGAAGGAATAAAAACTATGGCAAAAAAATGAAAGAAGAAAAAATACCACTAGAAACAATTGAAAAAATAACGGGATTAACTAAAGAAGAAATTGAAAATTTATAAATTTCACTTGTTTATTTGTAATCTTTGTGATATAAATGTGCTATAGTGTAAATAATATTAGCAAAGAAAGGTGGAATCATTGTGGAGGAAACAGTAAAAGAAAAGAAAACAATTTTAGTTGTAGATGATGAAAAGCCTATTGTAGATATACTTTTATATAATTTAGAAAAAGAAGGATATGAAACTTTAGAGGCTAACGATGGAGTAACAGCGGTTGATATAGCTCTTGATAAACAACCAGATTTAATTTTATTAGATATTATGCTTCCTAGAATGGATGGTCTTACTGTATGTAAAAGAATTAAACAAAGCTTAAATATTCCAATATTAATGCTTACAGCAAAAGATGAAGAAATTGATAAAATTTTAGGATTAGAGCTTGGGGCAGATGACTATATTACAAAACCATTTAGCGTAAGAGAATTAATGGCAAGAATTAAAGCAAATTTAAGAAAATTTGAAGCAACATCTAATACTACTGAAAATGCAAATAGTGGAAAAAGTGGAAGTAAAATTAAAATTGGTCCACTATCATTAGATTATGAAAAATTTGAAGTTCGTGTTAATGATAAAGTTGTAGATTTAACATTAAGAGAATTTGAAGTATTAAAATATTTAGCAAATCAACCAGGTCAAGTTGTAACAAGAGAATTACTTTTAGAAAAGGTTTGGGGATATGAATATTATGGAGATATAAGAACTGTAGATGTTACTGTTAGAAGAATAAGAGAAAAAATAGAGAAAGATACATCAAATCCAAAAATATTAATTACCAAAAGAGGCGTAGGTTACTACATAGCCACGGATTATTAACAAAAAGGTTCGGAAGTCTCCGAACCTTTTTGTTATAATAGGAAAGTTCTATTTTTGATGTAGGTGTCGACGACTCTGTCGACCCTTGTGGTAAAAATATAAATATAAAAAGAAAGCGAGAAAAATAAATGTTTAAAGAAACACAAACAAAAATAATATTAATTTTCTTTATAATAGGTACAATTATAATTTCTAGTTTAGGATTTTTTTATAAAAATATTTATGATGAACAAGTAAAAGAAACAAATGAAACACAAAAAATTGAGGAATACAGTGAAAAAAATATACAAATTCAAAAATTTACAATATATTCACTTGTAGGATTTGGAGTAATTTCAATTTTATCTGGAGTATTTATTTCCAATTCAATTGTATCACCAATGAAAAAGCTTGTAAAAAGTGCAGAGCGTATTGCAAATGGAGAAAGCTTAGAGCTAATACCAACAGATACTAAAAGAAAGAAAAGAAGAAATGATATAGATGAACTTGTAAATGCATTTAGTATAATGACAGCAGAGCTTAAACAAAACTTAAATGAAGCAACAAGACAAAAAAGGCAGATAGAAACAATTTTATTACATATGACAGATGGAATTATAGCCTTTAATTTAGAAGGAAGAATAATTTTAATAAACCCTGCTGCGACAAGAAGCTTAGAAATTATGCCAGAAGATGATAGTTTTGATAAGATTTTTTCTAAACATAATGATGAGTTAAATATGGAAAAAATAATTTATTTAGAAAACTGGACATCTCAAAATACACAAATTCAAGTAAAGGATAAATATTTAAAATTGCTTTTTGCACCATTTAAAGATGAAAATGAAAGAGCTGCAGGAATAATAGTTGTAATACAAGATATAACAGAACATGTAAAACTAGATAATATGAGAAAAGAATTTATAGCAGATGTATCACATGAACTAAAAACACCAATAACATCAATTATGGGATATTCAGATACATTAATTGAAAGCGAATATGATAAAGAAATGCAAACAAAATTCTTAGGAGTTATTAGTACAGAAGCTAGAAGAATGGCAAAACTTGTTACAGATCTTTTATCACTTTCAAGGTTTGACCAAGAACAAATCGAAGTAAAAAAAGAAGAATTTGACTTGGGTGCTTTAGTAAAGAGTTGTCAAGATAAGTTGCAAATAGAATTAGATAAAAAGAACATAGGTGTAGAATGCTTTGTTACAGCAAATGTTCCAAATGTATATGCTGAAAAAGATGGAATAGAAAGAGTTATAATAAATATATTAACAAACAGTATAAAGTATACAGATGAAAACGGAAATATAAAAATTTATGTAGGATTTGTTTATAATGATGCATATATAAAAATAATAGACAACGGAATAGGAATACCAGAAGATGACCTAAAAAGAATTTTCGAAAGATTTTACAGAGTAGATAAAGCACGTACAAGAAAAATGGGAGGTTCTGGACTTGGTCTATCAATTGCAAAAGAAATATTAGATAGAAACCAAGGAACAATAGATATTAAAAGTGTTTATGGACATGGAACAGAAGTAGTAATAAGAATACCAACAAAAGAAAATAAATAATTGCCAAAACATAAATAATGTTATATAATAATTGCGTTAATGATTAAATTAAAAAATTATAGTTTTAGGAGATAGATAAAATGAGTGAAAAAACAAAGGATATATTAGAATGGATATTTTGTATAGTTATAGCGGTTGTGCTAGCACTATTTGTTAGATATTTTATAGGAACGCCAACAATAGTTAAACAACCATCTATGTTTCCAACTTTAAAAGAAAATCAAAGATTAATTTTAAGTAGAGTTGGAAGGACAATGAAGAAACTTCCTGAAAGAGGAGATATAATAACATTTGAGGCACCAAGTGAAATATATACAACAGAAGAAAATTATAATAGCTCTTATCCTGTTGCAACTTATAATAATAATCATTCAGGAGTTGGAAAATTTGTATATAATTTTCTAGAAATAGGTAAAATTAGCTACATAAAAAGAGTTATTGCACTTCCAGGAGAACATGTTGAAATAAAAGATGGAGGAGTATATATAAATGGCTCAAAATTAGAAGAAAATTATTTACAACCAGGAGTTGTTACAGATTCACTAGGAGGAGTATATACAGACTTTGTAGTTCCAGAAAATTGTGTTTTTGCAATGGGAGATAATAGACCACAAAGTACAGATTGCAGAAGATTTGGATGTATTCCATTAGAAAAAATAGAAGGAAAAGTAAAATTAAGAATTTGGCCATTAAATTTATTTGGAAAAGTAGATTAATAAAAAGGTGAAAATAGTAAATGTCTTTTGAAAAAATAATAGGAAATAACAAAATAAAAAATGAACTAATTAAAGCTTTTAATACAAATAGCGTGGCACATAGTTATATATTTTCAGGTCAATATGGAATAGGAAAAAAGCAAATAGCTATTGAGTTTGCAAAGATGATATTATGTTTAAATAAAGATAAATCACCTTGTGGTGAGTGCAAATCTTGCATAGAACTCGAAAATGATAATAATCCGGATTTTAATATAATAAAACCAGATGGAAAAATAAAAATAGAGCAAATAAGAAAAATGCTAGAAAAAGTCTATGAAAAACCAATTATATCTGATAAAAAAGTATATATTATAGATGATGCAGAAACTATGACAATAGAAGCTCAAAATTGTTTATTAAAAACCTTAGAAGAACCACCAGAATATATAATAATTATTTTAATAACTTCAAATGAAAGTAATTTAATAAATACAATAAAATCAAGATGCCTAAAATTAACATTTAATTCATTAGAAAACGGGGAATTAAAGCAATATTTACAAAATAAATTAGAGTTTCAAAATATTAGTGAAACAATGCTAGAAAACTTTGAAGGTAGTGTTGGTAAAGCTTTAAAAGTAAAGGAAAAGCAAGAACTATATAGCAATATGGAAACAACACTTAAAAATTTTAACTGTAATAGTGTAATAGACCTAATAAACAATGCAACAGAAATATACAAAGGAAAAGAAAATATAAATGAAATTTTAGAATACTTCAATATTTATTTTTTGAAAAAAGCAAAAGAAGAATATAACAATGCAAGTAAATATGTAAAAGCAATTGAAATTATAGAAGATACCAAAAAAAGACTTGTATACAATAGTAATTATGATATGACGATAGATAACTTATTAATAAATATTTGGGAGGAATTAAATAATTGAAAACAATAGTTGGAATTAGATTTAAAAAACCTGGAAAAATATATTTTTTTGATCCAGGAGATATAGAATTTAAATTAAAAGATTATGCAATTGTTGAAACATCTGTAGGAGAAGAATATGCAGAAGTTGCAATGGCAAATAAACAAATTCCAGAAGAGAGAATAGTTGCACCATTAAGAAAAGTAATAAGAAAAGCTACATATAAAGATAGAAAACATTATGAAGAAAATAAAAGAAAAGAAAAAGAAGCATTTAAAGTTGCAGAAAATAAAATAAAAAAACATAAATTAAAAATGAATTTAACAGATGTTGAATATAAATTTGATAACAGTAAAATTACATTTTATTTTACTTCAGACGGAAGAGTAGATTTTAGAGAACTTGTAAAAGATTTAGCAGCTATATATAAAACAAGAATAGAATTGAGACAAATTGGAGTTAGAGACGAAGTACGTAGAATAGGTGGAAACGGTGTTTGTGGTAGAGAACTTTGTTGTTGTTCATTTTTAAATAATTTTGATGCAGTTTCTATAAAAATGGCAAAAGAACAAAATTTATCATTAAACCCATCAAAAATATCTGGAAATTGTGGTAGACTAATGTGTTGTTTAAAATATGAACAAGAAGCATATGAAGAAAAACTTGATAGAATGCCAAAAATAGGAGCAATTGTAAAAACAGGAGATGGAGAAGGAACAGTAGATAGCATAGAAACATTAAAAGAAATTGTAAGAGTAAAATTAGAAGACAAGGAAGATGGATATTACTTTAAAAAATATAAAGCATCAGATATTAAAATAATAAAAAATATTGAAAAAGAAGAAATGAATGAAGAAGAAAAAGCAAACTTAAAAGAACTAGAAGAAATAGAAAAACTATCAAAAGAAGAAAATTAAAAATGAGAAAGAAGGTGAAAAAATGGCATATAAAATTACAGAAAAATGTATAAAATGTGGAGCATGTGCAAACGAATGCCCAGTAGCATGTATAACAGAAGGAGAAGAAACATACGTAATAGACAAAACAGCATGTATATCATGCGGAACATGTGCAGGAGTATGTCCTGTAGAAGCACCAATCGAGGAATAATTATTTTAGGTAGAAAAAATAAAAATACTAGAGTGTGTCAGACTCTAGTATTTTTGGCTATGTATATAAAATTTAAAATAATGTTGAAAAATGACATAAAATGATATATAATACACAAAATGCAAATAGCATTTTAGTGGTAACTGTAGGAATAATTATTTTTAACAGGAGGTATAACAAATGAAATATAAAGTATTAGCATCAACAAAACCAGGGTATGAACTTCCAGTTAATGAGGCAAGAACTTTCTCAGGCAAAATGGCAGGTATTTGTTATATGCCAGATACTGTTGAAACTTTGTTTTCTGAACCAGAAGAGAAAAGCAATAAAAGAGCAAGTGGAACAGAAAAAAGTGGACACCACAGTGTATTTGGACATGTTAAATACAACTTTGCTTTTGAAGGAGTTCCTAAAATTATGGCAATGATTTTAAATAATGAAAAGGAATATGATACTTCTGAAAAATCAGCCAGATACACAAAAATGGAACCTTCAGAAGAAGAAAAAGCTTTATATGAAAAGTGGATTAAAATTTTCGAAAAGGAAATTTTAAAAAAATACTCAAAAATGGATGAGAAAAAAGCTCATAAGCTTGCGATGGAAAATGCAAGATACTTAATTAGTGTATTCACTCCAGCAACAACAATGGGGTATACTACTAGCTTAAGGCAGATGAATTACCTTGTTCATTGGGCAAAAGATTATGTGGAAAATGCAGAAGAGACAGATTTTAATAAGTTATTGAAACCGGTACTAGTTGAATTTTCTACAATGATGAGTAAGTATTGTCAGGAAAAAATGCCAGATGGTAAAAGTCGTACATTTTCTCTTTTTTCTAATGTAGAACGTAAAGAAGAATGGGGAGAAAACTATTGTTGTAACTATTTAGCAACTTTTGCACAGGTAGCACAAGCACAAAGACATCGTACAATTTCATATGAAATAGCAGTTCCAAGTATTGAAAAAGCAGACTTCTTTGTACCTCCAATTATTAAAAATACTGAGTTGGAGAAAGAGTGGTTTAAAGATATTAAATCTTTAGCATACAGATATCCACAAGGAATGTTGGTAAGAGTAAATGAAAGAGGAACTGTAGAGAATTTTGTGCTTAAATGCAAAGAGCGTTTATGTGGTTGTGCTCAGTTAGAAATTGCGATGCAAACACAGGAAACGATGACTAAATACTTGGAAAATACTAAAGAAACAAATCAAAGAGTATATGAATATTTATTACCATATTCAAAAGGTGCAAGATGCACATTTCCAGATTATAAATGTCCTAAAAAATGCGATTGGGGACCCAAAGGAGCTTTTGAAAGATTAGTATAAAATAAAATCATATGCATAACAAAAGGCACGCAATTCTTGAATTTGTTGAATTGTGTGCTTCTTTTTGGTAGACGGATGCCTTAAGTCAGCCCGAAGGAATAAAATAACAAATTAATCTAAGATATATAATTATAATGAAATTATTGTCAAACGATGTTGTAGGGGCGGACGCCTTAAGTATGCCCGAAAAAAATATGTATTACAATTTAATTGATTTGCATAAAAAAATTTTAAAAGTAAAAAATAAAAAACAGGAGCTGATAAAAATGATTAAATATGTAAATTCACAAGAGTGTGAAAATGAAATAAAAAATAATGAAATAGTTATAGTAGATTTTTTTGCGACTTGGTGTGGACCATGTCAAATAATAGCAAAAGAATTAGAAAAAATAGAAAATGAATACAATATTCTAAAAATTAATATAGATGAAAATCGTGATTTTGCAATAGATAAAGGAATTGAGGTAGTGCCAACCATATTTATATACAGAAATGGAAAAAAAGCAAAAGAATTGGAAGGGTATAAAACAGCAGAAGAATTAAAGCAAGAAATACAAAATATATAAGAGGTATGAATATGAAAGGTTATATATATAATCCAGATAGAGAATATACAGATAAAATATTAAATGGAATTTATAAAAAAGATGGACATTGTCCTTGCAGACTAGAAATGAATGAAACTACACTTTGTCCTTGTGATGACTTTATAAATAAGAAAATATGTAAATGTAATTTATTTGTGAAAAAAGTTGAAAATTAAATAATGTATGTTATAATAATCAAAATAATAAATGGAGGTATAATTATGGAATTAAAAGGAACAAAAACAGAAAAAAATTTAAAGGAAGCATTTGCTGGAGAATCTCAAGCAAGAAATAAATATACATATTATGCAAGTAAAGCTAAAAAAGAAGGATATGAACAAATAGCAGAATTATTTTTAGAAACAGCAAATAATGAAAAAGAGCATGCAAAAATATGGTTTAAATTATTACACAATGGAGAAATACCAACAACAACAGATAATTTAAAAGATGCATCAGAAGGAGAAAATTTTGAATGGACAGATATGTATGATAGAATGGCAAAAGAAGCAAAAGAAGAAGGATTTGACCATATAGCATACTTATTTGAAGCAGTAGGAAAAATAGAAAAAGAACATGAAGCAAGATACAAAAAATTATTAGAAAATGTAGAAGATGGGTTAGTATTTAGCAAAGATGGAGAAAAAATATGGAAATGCAGAAACTGCGGTCATATAGTTATAGGAAAAAATGCACCTGAAATATGTCCTGTATGTAGCCATCCAAAAGCATATTTTGAAATAAAAGCAGAAAATTATTAAAAATATTATATAAGTTAAAGACAATCATTTGATTGTCTTTTTGTATTATAGTAAAGTTCTATTTTTGATGTAGGGGCGGACGCCTTAAGTCTGCCCACATGGAGATTCCCTTTTTTATCAATACATATATAAAAAATTAATTTTTATTTCACACTTCGACAAATTATTCATAAATTAAGTGCTATAATATTTGATGCTTGTTCAATAAGGAGGAAAAGAAATGAAAAATTTTAAAAAAGATTTACAATATTGTACTAAAAAAAATACTGATGAATTAATATGTTCTGAAGTATCAAAAAAATTGAAAAAAATGTGTATTGATTTAGAAGAAGAAAAAAATGATGATAATGAAGAAGTAATAAACGAAGAAAAAAATCAAATAAAAGACAGAATGAGAAAAATTAAATGGGTATTTATAAATTTTGACAAATGCATGGAATTTATTGAACCTAAAAGTGTATTTAGCAATTTTCAAATTCAAAAAAGAAATGATAATGAGATGGATGAAAAAATTTTATTATCTACAGAAGAATGCTTAAAAGAATTGTATGTTAATATTAAAGAAGATAATGAAAAAGAACAAGTATTAAGCAGAATAAAGGGATTAAAAAATTTGATGAAAGATTTTGATGGGAATATGCTAAAAATACAAAGAATGGAAATGCAACAAACAAAATTAGGATATCTAGCTTTAGCAGAAGGAAGATAAAAAAAAACATATAAATTTTATTATTAATTTAATAAATTTATATGTTTTTTTATTATTTTTTATAAATTTTGGCATAATAAATTTAGAGGTGAAAATTTTGATATATACAGTTACTTTTAATCCTGCAATCGACTATGTTTTAAAAGCAAATAGTTTTGAAAAAAATAAAATTAATAAATCGGAAAATGAAAAGATATTTCCAGGTGGAAAAGGGATAAACGTTTCAATTGTTTTAAAAAATTTAGAAATAGAAAGCATGGCTTTAGGTTTTATTGCAGGTTTTACAGGCAATAAAATTGAAGAGATGATTAATGAATTAGGTGTAAAAACTGAATTTATTAATCTAAAAAACGGAAATTCTCGTATAAATATAAAAATAGATTCAGATAATAAAGAAACAGCAATAAATTGTAGTGGACCAAAGATAGAAAATGAAGAGTTAAGAGCATTAATAGAAAAATTAGAAATGCTAAAAGATGATGATATTTTAGTATTAGCTGGAAGTATACCAAATGGAATAGAAAATAATATATATGAAATAATATGTGAAAGGTTAAGAGATAAAAAAATAAAGGTAATAGTAGATGCCACAAGCAAATTATTAACAAATGTTTTAAAATACAAACCTTATTTAATAAAACCAAATGATGAAGAATTAAGTGAAATTTTTAATGTAGAAATAAAAGATGAAAATGATGCTTATATATATGCTAAAAAATTGCAAGAACAAGGTGCACAAAATGTAGTTGTTTCTTTAGGGGCAAAAGGAGCATTAATGATAGATTCGGAAAAAAATAAACACTTTATAAAAGCACCTAAAGGAGAAAGAATAAATACAGTAGGTTCAGGAGATTCGATGGTTGCAGGAATAATTGCAGGATTTATTCAAGATAAAACCTATGAAGAAATATTAAAATTAGGAGTTGCATGTGGAAGTGCAACTGCTTGTTCAAAATTTTTAGCTGAAAAATCAGAAATACAAAAATTTTATGAAATGATAAAAAATTAATAAGGAGATAAATTATGAAAATTACAGATTTATTAGATGAGAGCTCTATAATACTCAATTTGGAAGCTTCTTCAAAAGAAGAGGCATTAAATAAAGTAATAAACTTAATGAATGAAACTGGAAATTTAAATAATAAAGAAGAGTATGCAGAGTTAGTTTTTAATAGAGAAAAAGAAGGAACAACAGGTGTTGGCGATGGAATTGCAATACCACATGGAAAAGGAAAAAGTGTAAAAACAGCAAAGCTCGTTGCCGCAGTTGTACCAAATGGAGTAAACTTTAATTCTTTAGATGGAGAAGATGTTAAATTAATTTTTTTAATTGCAGCTCCAGAAGGCAACAATAATCTACATTTAGAGGTATTAAGTACATTAAGCACACTATTAATGAATAAAGAATTTAAAGAAAAATTAATAAATAGTAAAAGTAATAAAGAATTTTTAAGAGTAATAAATGAAGCAGAAGAAGAAAAGAAATTAGAAAATAAAGAAAAACAAAGTGATAATGGTTATGAATTATTAGCAATTACAGCATGCACAACAGGTATTGCTCACACATATATGGCAGCTGAAAGCTTAGAAAATAAAGGAAAAGAAATAGGTCATAGTATAAAAGTTGAAACACAAGGTCAAACAGGTACAAAAAATAAACTAACAAAAGAAGAAATAGAAAATGCAAAAGCAATAATTATTGCATCAGACATAAAAATAGATTTACAAAGATTTGATGGCAAAAAGATATTAAGAGTAAAAGTATCTGAAGCTATTAAAGAACCAAAAAAACTAATAGAAAAGGCACTAACGGAAGAATTACCAGTACATCACGAAAATAATAAAAATATTGAAGAAGAAACAGAAACAAAATTTGGAGGAAATATATATAAACATTTAATGAGTGGTGTTACACATATGCTACCATTTGTTGTTGGTGGAGGTATTCTAATTGCAATTTCATTCTTATTAGATGATTATTCAATTAACCCAGCAAATTTTGGTATGAATACTCCAATAGCTGCCTTATTTAAAACAATAGGTGGATTTGCCTTTAACTTTATGCTTACAATTTTAGCAGGTTATATTGCCTATAGTATAGCAGATAGACCTGGTTTAGCAGTAGGCTTTGTTGGTGGAGCAATAGCTATAAATGGTACAACCTTTAGCTCACTTACAAATCCAGATATAACACTTGTAAGCTCAGGATTTTTAGGAGCTTTACTCGCAGGTTTTATTGGTGGATACATTGTAATTTTATTAAGAAAACTATTTAACTTTTTACCAAAAAGTTTAGAAGGAATGAAGCCAATTTTAATTTATCCTGTTTTAGGAATTTTCTTAATGGGTGTAATAATGATATTTATAAATCCATTTGTAGGAAAAATAAATACAGGGTTAAATAGCTTTTTAGAGTCTATGAGTGGAACAAATAAAGTAATACTTGGAATGATTCTTGGTGGTATGATGAGTATAGATTTAGGAGGACCATTTAATAAAGCTGCATATACTTTTGGAACGGGAATGTTAGCTTCTAGGCAATACGACATAATGGCTGCAGTTATGGCAGGAGGAATGGTAGCACCACTTGCAATAGCAATATTAGCAACATTTTTTAAGAAAAAGCTACCAAAAAAAGAAAGACAATCAGCTTTGCTAAATTATATTATGGGAGCGGCATTTATTACAGAAGGAGCAATTCCATTTGCCTCAAGTGACCCAGTAAGAGTTTTAGTAAGCTCAATTATAGGCTCAGCAATTGCAGGTGGATTATCAATGTTTTTTGGGTGCACACTAATGGCACCACATGGAGGAATATTTGTAATTCCAGTTGTAGGAAATCCTTTAATGTATATAGTTTCAATACTTGTTGGATCTATAGTTGCAGCATTAATAATGGCAGCTTGGAAGAATAATGTATGGGAAGAATAGGTGATAAAATGATTAAAAAAAATGTAAAAATAACAAGTAATGAAGGGTTGCATGCAAGACCAGCAACCGAGATTTCAAAAATTGCTAATAAATATAATTGTGATGTAAATATAAAAGCAAACAATAAAATTATAAATGCAAAAATGCCTTTAATGATAATGAGTTTAGGAATTACTCAAAATACAAATGTTGAAATATTATGTAATGGAGAAAATGAAGAAAAGGCAATGGAGGAAATAACTAGAATAATTGAATAATATTAACTATAAATAAAATTATGTCAGATGTTGAATTTTTATATTTTTTTGAAAGGAGAAAATTAATGCTACAGGGAAAAGGTGTATCTGAGGGGATTGCGTTTGGATATGTTAAAATTATAAAAAAAGATGATATTCAAATAAGTAATTATAAAATTCATGATGTAGAAAATGAACTTAAAAATTTTAAATTTGCTCTTGAAAAGTTGAAAGATGAAATAGAAGAAATATCAGAAAATTTAACAGGTACAGAGCAAGAAATAATGAAAGCATATAGACTAATATTGAAAGATCCAACATTAACAAATGAAACCTTAAGATTAATTAAAGAAGAAAAATATAACAGTATATATGCAACAGAAAAAGGATTTAACACAGTTGCAAATATGTTTAAAGCTATAGATGATAAATATTTATCTGAGCGTGCAGATGATATTTTGGATATGAAAAATAAACTTTTAGAAAAACTTACTAATACTAAAAAAATAGATTTAAGTACCTTGCCAGAAAATACAATATTAGTTGCAAAAGAACTTTCTACATCTGATACTGCAAATATCAATTTAGCTAATTTAAATGGTATTATATTAGAAACTGGAGGAGAAACTTCTCATGTTGTAATAATGGCAAGAAACCATGAAATTCCTACAATAATGAGTATAGAAAATGCTTCAGAAATATTAAAAGAAAAAGAATATGTTGCAATAAATGGAAAAACAGGTGAGGTGCATAATTCTCCAAACAAAGAAGAAATTAAAAACTTAAAGAATATGGCAGTTGAACTTGAAAATAATAAAAATGAATTAAATAAATTTTTGGAAAGAGATGCAGTAACATTGGATAACCATAAGGTAGAAGTAGTATGCAATATTGGAACAACAGAAGATTTAGACTTAGTTGAGGAGGTTAATTCTAAAGGTATAGGCTTACTTAGAAGTGAATTTCTATATATGAAAACAAAAAATGTACCAACAGAAGAACAACAATTTATCGCATATAAAAGAGTAGCAGAAACAATGAAAAAAAATTTAAGTATAATAAGAACTTTAGATATTGGTGGAGATAAAGATATAAAGGGAATAGAACTAAAGAAAGAGGAAAACCCATTTTTAGGTTATAGAGCAATACGAATTTGTTTAGAAGATATACCATTATTTAAAGCTCAACTAAGAGCAATTTTAAGAGCTAGTATGTATGGAAATTTAGCAATAATGCTTCCAATGATTTCCTCAATAGAAGAATTAAGAAGAGCAAAACAAATAATAGAGGAAACCAAAAAAGAATTAGAACAAGAACATATAAAATTTAATAATGATATTAAAGTTGGAATAATGGTAGAAGTTCCCTCTGTTGCAATTAATGCAGAAATGTATGCAAAAGAATGCGACTTTTTTAGTATTGGCACAAACGATTTAATACAATATACATTGGCAGCGGAAAGAGGAAATGATAATGTTGCTAAATTATATAATAAATTTAATCCATCTATAATAAAGCTTATAAAAAATACAATAGATGCAGCTCATAAGCATAATATTTTTTGTGGTGTTTGTGGAGAAGCAGCTGGAGATGAAAGATATATACCATTACTTTTAGGACTTGGATTAGATGAATTTTCAATGAATCCAAGAAAAATATTAAAAGCTAAAAAAATTATATGTAATTTAAAATATGAAGAATGTAAAGAATTATCTGAAAAAATAATAAAATTGCCAACAGCAAAAGAAATAGAAAAAGAATGCACAAATTTTATAATATAAAATAATTGAGTCAAACAATGTAGGGGTCGGCGTCCCCGACGACCCGTTGAGATTTTATAAAAAAATTAAAGAATATTTATAAAATAATATGTCAAACAATGTAGGGGCGGACGCCTCTGTCCGACCGCAATAAAAAATTTATAATATAATAAAAACATAATTATAATGAAATTTATTCAATTCCTCGGCGAAATTATGTATTAAAAAAATTTTAAAATTGTAATAATGTAGCGGCGGTCATTGACCGCCATAAGATTATAAAAATAAGATATCATAATCTGAAAATAATTAAAAATAAATATTTCTCGGCTCAATACGTTCGTTATAGCTTCTAATAGAAATTCAAACGAGCCTCTCGCAAAACGCGCCCTCATTTAAATTTAATAAGAAGCTATACACTCACTCCAATCACATTCGAAATATTGATTTTTAATTATTGTTCAGATTTTATAAAAAAATTAATGTCAAACGTTGTAGGGGTCGGCGTCCCCGACGACCCGCAATATAAAATTTGTGATATAAGCCAAAATAATAAATTAATCATAAATGAAAAAACATAATTATAATGAAATTTATTCAATTACTCGGCGGCATTACGTATTAAAAGAAATTATAAATACGAATATTTACATCAAACAATCAATTATTTGAAATTCAAACTAATTTGTTATAAAATAGGAAAAAACAAATTTAGGAGGAAATGAAATGAAGTATGAAAAATCTTGTGGAGCTATTGTAATAGAAGATGGAAAGGTTCTTTTGGTTAAACATAATGCTGGGCATTGGGATTTCCCAAAAGGTCATGTTGAAGAAGGAGAAACAGAGTTTGAAACAGCAATAAGAGAGGTTAAGGAAGAAACTAATATAGATATAAAAATTGAAAAAGAAAATAGATATATATCAGAATATAGTCCAAAAGAAGATGTGATGAAAAAAGTAATATATTTTCTTGGAGAAAAAATTGGAGGAGAAGATAAGCCTCAAATAGAAGAAGTAAGCGATGTGGAATGGGTAGATGTAAATAAAGCAGTAGAAAGAATAACTCATCAAAGATCAAAAGATATAATGATGCAAGTTATAAAAGATATGAATTTATAGCATATACATAGAGCAAATTTCGAAATTATTGATAAAGATTTAATAAAATAAACAAAAATTATGTAATTTAAAAAGACCCCTAATTATTTATTAAATAATTAGGGGTTTTTGTATTATAGCATATTACTTTTTTTATTTTTCTAAGCTATTTTCTTGTTCCTGAGTTTTTTGTTGTTCAAGTGATACGTGTTTGGATTCTGTTAAATTAAAACCTTGAAAATTTCCTTTTTTACAATCAATGTATACAATTGATTTTCTTGGATCTCCATCTATATTTTGAATATTTGCCTCTTTTTGTTTAGTATGACCAACTACAACTAGAAAATCTTTTGGCCAAGAAAGAGGTGCAAAGTGTGTGTTTTTATCTTGTTCTCTATACCACATACAGTTATTAAAACGGTTTAGTTTATCTTGTTCTTCAGGTGTAGGTTGTGGTTTTGTTTGAATATTATAAGCTTTTTCCATATTAAAATTTTTATCTTCATTGTATAATTTTGTATCAAATACAGCGTGTGCAAGTGCATAATTAATATTATTTTCAGAAGCTAATGTTTGTATAGGTTGTTTTCCAAGCCAATCGGTTAATTCTTGCTTTGATATTCTATTATGTAATCTTCCACTTTTTATAGCTGAATCAACAACGACATCGAAGTTTTCTAAAGCATCTATAGTAGTTTTTCCACCATTATGTTCCAGATGCATAAGAGCATTAAGTTGAATTTTTTTATAAGGTGTATTTGCAGATTTCAAATAGTTATATGTAAAAATATCATGGTTTCCAGGTAAATATTGAACTTTACCAGAGTCTGATAATTCTTTTATTTCAAGCAGAATATCAATTCCATAAGCACCTCTATCCATTGCATCGCCTTCAATTATAAATTTTGTATTTGGATATTTTTGCAAGTGTTCTCTTATTGTGTTCCATCTATTCATATCACCATGTAAGTCACTAATTACAATTGTTTGAGGCTTATAAATATCACCTTTTGGTACAAAAGATTTTTTTGTATCTTGTATTTTAGTAGATGTAGCCATATCAATATTTTGAGATATATTAGGTGTAGCTTTTTGTACAGGAATATCTTTATATTGTGAATTAAATCTTTTTGTTTTTATTTGGTTAACAATTTTATTAACAAAAGGAATTTTCATAAAAATATTTTCTTTCGTTTTTATTGGTAAATTGCTAGTTTGGTTTATTTCAGGCAAAAGTTCTGTAAATTTTGCATTTTGAGATTTAGTTAAATAATTTGTACCAGCTACATCTATTATCATATTAACTAAATCTTGATTAACAGGTTTGTTTTTTTTGATACTTTTATTAATTGTTTTTAATGCTTTATCAACTGTTTTATGTTTAGTTTTTAATAACTCATTAACATTTTTGAAGATATTTTGAAATCTATTTTGTTCATCACTAGAAAGTAAATAGCGATTACTTAAAATATACTGAACAGTTGCTTGATCTGGTAAAACATTATTATTTAAATTTATTTCCATTGCATCTAAAAATGGTTTGAATTGACTCATTGGCATAATCTCCTCTTTCGTTAATCTAAAAATATTATACACTAAAATAAATAAAAATCTATAGAAATATTAATTTTTTTCGTAAAATTTTCCTTGCCATAAATTTTCGTCTATCATTTTTTTATTAAATCCATTTAAAATCCATTTCTTATGCGAGTTCCAGCTAGGTGCAACTAAAATATCTTTTGGTGCATCTCCAGATATTCTATGAATTACAATTTGGGGTGAAATATGAGTAATTATATAACATAAACATTCCAAATAGTATTCTAAAGAAATAGGAGAATAATTTCCTTCTTTGTATAATTTATATAATTGTGTATGTTCAACAACATAAGTAGAATGAATTTTTAGTCCTTGAATACTATGCATATTTATAAATTCTACAGTATTTCTTATATCTTCAAAAGTTTCATTTGGCAGTCCAACCATAATGTGAGATACAACATCAATATTATATTTGTTTAATATTTTAACTGCATTTGTAAAATCTGAATTTGTATAGCATCTATTTATGAATTTTCCAGTTTCTTCGTTTGAAGTTTGAAGTCCAAGTTCTACCCATACATAGTATTTTTTTGAATATGATGAAAGTAATTTTGCGATATCTTCTGTAATACAATCTGGTCTTGTTGCAACAGCTAATGCTACAATTCTTTTATCTATTAAGGCACTATCATATTTTTCTTTTAAATTTTCTATGCTATCGTAGGTATTTGTGTAGTTTTGAAAATATGCAATAAATTTATTTGCACGTTCAGCTTTATAGCTTTTAAAATAATTTCGTACTTGTTCAGAAATGGAATCACATTTTTTAATATGTTCGCCAGAGCCTTTCTCACTGCAAAAAATACAACCATAAGTTGATTTTTTTCCATCTTTATTAGGACAAGTAAAACCACCATCAATACATATTTTTAAAACTTTTTCACCAAATTTATTCTTCAAAAATCTATTTAATTTATTATATCTTAACTCATTATCCATAAATACATTATAACATAAAAATATTTAATAGCTATTGTAAAAATAGATATATTAATATAAAATAATGAAAAACAAAAAAGGAGAAAACTAATGATACAAACAATAGAATTATATTTTTTATTATTTATTACATATAGTGTAATAGGTTGGACAATGGAAGTTGTAGGAAAACTTATTGAATTAAAAAGATTTGTTAATAGAGGTTTTCTAATTGGACCTTGTTGCTCAATTTATGGATTTGGAGGAATTTTAATTACTCTGCTATTACAGTATTTTACAGCTAATCCAGTAGTTCTATTTTTTATGGCAATTTTAGTATGTGGTGTATTAGAGTATTTAACAAGCTATTTTATGGAAAAGCTATTTAATGCAAGATGGTGGGATTATAGTCAAAGAAAATACAATATAAATGGTAGAGTATGCTTAAATACAATTATTCCATTTGGAATTTTAGGTTGCCTAATTATGTATGTATTAAACCCATTCTTTTTAGGTTTATATGAAAAGATTCCAACATTATATTTACATATTGTATCTGGAGTTATACTTGGAATATATGTAATAGATAATATTATTTCATTAACTGTTGTATTGAACATTAGAAAAACAACAAAAGCTGTAAATAATGAAAACAGAGAAGACAACACAGAAGAAATAACTAAAAAGGTTAAAGAGATTATTCTTGGTAAATCTTCAGCTCTTAATAGAAGATTGGTAGATGCATACCCTGCAATTAGATTTATAAAAATAAAAATTAAGCAAAAAACGAAAAAAATAAAAAAAGAAGTAGAAAATACAACTAGAGAAATAAAAGAAAATATAGAAGACACAAAAAATAATATAAAAGATAGCATTGAAGAAACCAAGGAAAATTTTAAAAGATTAGGAAAGAAGGATTAAAATGAGTAATTTAGAATGGAATTTAGAAGATATTTTTCATAATAAAGAAGAGTTTGAGAATGCAAAGAATGAGTTAGAAAACAAAATAAAAACAGTTGAAAGTTATAAGGGAACTTTGGAAAAATCAGCAGAAAACATATATAACTGTTATAAAGCAAATTGTGAAGCTTTAGAAATACACGAAAAACTATATGCATATGCAATGCTTAAATATCATCAAAACATGGCAGATACAGAAAGAATAAAACTATATAAAGAAATTGAAAGTTTAACAGCAGATTTTAGTACAAGAATAGCTTTTATAGAGCCAGAAATAACAAAAATAGATGAAAAAATTATAGAAAAATATTTAAAAGAAAATACTAAATTACAAGAATTTGAAAAATCTTTAAAAGATATATTAAAAGAGAAAAAACATATTTTATCTGAAGAGTTAGAAACAGCACTTTCAAAGTATTCAGAAGTATTTAATGCTTCTGAAAATACTTATGATACATTTACAAATACAGAGTTCGATTATCCTAACATAATAGACGAAAATGGTAAAGAACTTAAAATGACAGATGGTTTATATTCTAAATATATGAAGAGTTCAAAAGAAAAAATTCGTAAACAAGCATTTGAATCTATGTATTCTTTATATAAAAAACATATAAATACAATAACTGAATTATATTTAACACGAGTAAAGGCAAGAACAATTTCAAGTAAATTACGTAATTATAAAAGTTCTCTAGAAGCAGCTACAAATGCTGATGATTCAAGTGTAAAAGTATATGATGTTTTACTAAAAGAGATGAACAAGAATCTATATTTAAACCATGAATATATAAAGCTAAAAAACAAACTAATTGGAAAAGAAAAAATGCATATGTATGATGTATATGTAAATCCATTAAGTGTAGAAAATGAAAATGTAGAATATGAAGAAGCTAAAAAAATAGTATTAGAAGCGTTAAAACCTATGGGAGAAGAATATGTAAAGACATTAAAAAATGCTTTTGAAAATAGATGGCTAGATGTAAGGGAAAAAGAAAATAAAAGAGGTGGAGCATATAGTATGGGGGTGTACGGAGTGCATCCATTTGTATTGCTAAATTACATTAATAGTTCAAGAGATATATCTACAATAGCTCACGAGCTTGGTCATGCAATGCATTCTTACTATGCAAATAATAGCCAAAATATTATAAATGCAAATTATACTATAATGGTTGCAGAAGTTGCTTCAACAGTTAACGAAACAATACTTGCGGATTATTTAATAAATAAAGAAACAGATAAAAAGAAAAAAGCAGCTTTAATAAATGAGCAATTAGATGATATAAGAGCTACACTTGTAAGACAAACTATGTTTGCAGAGTTCGAAAAAATTGTTCACGAAAGAATTGAAAAAGGAGAAAGCTTATCTTCAAATGAGTTAAACAATATTTATTTTGACTTAGTTAAAAAATATTTTGGAGAAGATTGCGTATTTGATGAAGATATAAAATATGAATGGGCACGAATACCACATTTTTATTCTTGCTTTTATGTATATAAATATGCAACAGGAATAACTGCTGCAATTGCAATTGCTAGTAAAATTTTAAAAGGTGAACCAGGTTATGTAGAAAAATACAAAAAAATGTTAAGTCTAGGTGGCTCAAAAGGTTCTTTAGAATTATTAAAAATGGTAGATGTGGATTTGGAAAAAGAAGAAACTTATGAAATTGCTTTTAATTATTTTAAAGAAAAATTAGAAGAATTAAAAAAATTAGTATAATAAAAAACTAGAGGTGAACAAAAAATGTTTGTAAAAAACAGCGTTAGAGTAGGACTAAAAGATATAGGTATTTCTAATAAAGTTACAAATAGAGCAATATTAGGAATGTTAGAAGATGTAGCAGGATTTCATTCAGATATAGCAGGATATGGTGTTGGAAACATAGAGCAAACACATTTATCTTGGATACTTTTAGGATGGAAAGTAGAAATTATTCAAAGACCAAAATATGGAGAAAAGTTAGAAATAGTTACATGGTCTAGAGGCGTAAAAAGAATTTATGCATATAGAGATTTTGAGATTTATAATGATAAAAAAGAGTTAATAGCAAAAGCAACTTCAAAATGGGTATTAATAGATATTGATAAAGGCAGAATGATAACAATAACAGATGAAATTGCAGACAAGTATGAAAAAGAAGATAAGCAGTGTTTCAAAGAAGAACCTGCGTATAAAATAGAAGAGCCAGAAAGTTATGAACATAGTGGAGAATATAGTATAAAAAGAAGTGTAATAGATGTAAATAAACATGTTCATAATATAAATTATATAAACATTGCGTATGAAGCATTGCCAGAAGAAATATATAATTCAGAGGAGTTTAATAATTTTGAAATTGTATATAAAAAAGAAATTAAGTATGGTGAAAATGTTAAATGTTTGTATGGCAAAAAGGATGGTAAAAATATTATTGTTATAAAAGATGAAAATGAAGAAAAAATACATGCGTGTGTAAAATTGTTTTAATTATATTTTTTTTGAATTGTTATGTGCAATGCCAAATATATTGTTTTTTATACATTGGTGTCGCAATCTT
Organism: uncultured Clostridium sp.; assembly: GCA_902461935.1. Lineage (GTDB taxonomy): Bacteria > Bacillota > Clostridia > TANB77 > CAG-508 > Merdicola. Next base: position 38,872 of record CABPZP010000002.1, read on the forward strand.
CGGGTTTTAAATATGGAAGATTGCTCCAATCGCACTCGCAGAAAATCTGCTCGTTTGGTCGCTTACGCGGTATTTCAAAACAAATATATTTGACATTATATAAAATTTAATAATAAATTATTCTAAAAAATTAATGTCAAATGATGTAGGGGTCGGAGTCCTTAGGGCGACCCGCAAATATATAATAATCTGAAAATAATTAAAAATAAATATTTCTCGGCTCAATACGTTCGTTATAGCTTCTAATAGAAATTCAAACGAGCCTCTCGCAAAACGCGCCCTCATTTAAATTTAATAAGAAGCTATACACTCACTCCAATCACATTCGAAATATTGATTTTTAATTATTTTTCAGATTTTATAAAGAAATTAAATAATAAAAAATAAATGTCAAACGTCGTAGGGGCGGACGCCTCTGTCCGCCCGAAAATAATATGCAAATTTATAATAGGAGTAAAATTAATTTTGGAAGATGATATAAAAATTGCTATTCAAAATGAAGAGAGCATTTCAAATAAAGAATACAAAGATGAAATTGCAGAACTTAATGAAGATAATATTGAATTTAGTAGATGCATTTTTAATAATTGTAAAATATCCGGAAAACTGGAAGCGGTAACTTTTTTTAATTGCGAGTTTATTAATTGTGATTTATCAAATACAAATTTTGAAGTATGTAATTTTAAAAAAGCTAAGTTTAATAATTGCAAATTAACAGGTTGTAATTTCTCAGATGCTTTAATAAATAATGTGAAATTTGAAGAATGTAATATGAACTATGCAAACTTTAATATGTCAAACATACGAGATACAGAGTTCAAAAGTTGTGGGTTAAACAGTAGTAGTTTTAATGAAGTAAAATTAAAAGAAGTAACATATAAAGAAACAAGTTTAATAAGAGCACAATTTGTGGAAACACCACTAAAAAATATAGACTTATCAACAAGTAATATAGAAGGTATTTTAATAAAAATACAAGACTTAAAAGGACTAATAGTAAACGACATACAAGCAATACAATTATCAAAACTATTAGGAATTATTATAAAGTAATTTTTTACTAAATTTATATAATATATAAACTTGCGAGTTGTTTGTGGGTGACCAATGAGCATTGTTAAGGCAAAGCCTGTTACAATGCCATTGGGGAGGAACGAGCAAGAATAAATAATAAAATTTATAGACCAATTCTTTGGAGATTCTTAAGAACCCTTGGTTCTTAAGTGGGGTAGGATTAAAAGGCAGGGGTAAAACCCCTGACCTTTTGAAAAAATATATATTTCTAATAAAAAATGATAAAAATTTTTTATTAGAACCCAATTATATTATTATAACATTCAATAGCATAATTATCAGTCATACCAGAAATATAATAAATTATAGCTTTTAAATAATCTTTCTTATTATTTACATCAAACAAAACTTTATTTTGTAAATTTGTATTTTCTCTATCTGTTAAATTCCAGTAACAGTTTATCCATTTTATAAAAGGTGTTACAACTGAATTATAATTTTTTTTCATTTTATTTAGATTTTCTAATGTGTTTTCTTTATCATAAGCAGATTTTAATATTTCAAATATTTGAGTTAATACTAATTCAAAATATTTTTCAGAGGCTAAAACTTTATCTGAATAATAGATATTTTTATAATTAAATGCTTTAATAGTATCTAATAATTGTAAACTTTCATCTGAAAATATTAAACCATCCTCCGGATTTGAATTTGTACATAAATCGAAAATTAATTTATTAATAATAACGGAATTATTTATAATTGCTTTCTTTTCAAATTTTAATATTTCATGTAATTCTTCTAAACTATTGTCTAAAAGACCAAGTAAAATTGCATCTTCAATATCTCTGCTTATATATGAAATTTTGTCTGATATTTTTACCACACAACCTTCCCAAGTAAATGGAGAATATTGGTTAGGTGTTATGTAATTTTGTAAGTCTATAAATTCTTCACGAGGTTTTAAAAATTTTTCATTAACTTCTCCACAGTGAGAAATAATACCATCTCTAACGCCATAAGTTAAATCTAAATTTTTCTTAAAACCATTGTTATCTTCTAAAAGTTCAATTTTATCTACAACTTCCAAGCCATTTTTTTCGTGCCAAAAAGTTTCACCAATTTCTTTTTGGCAAATGTTTGAAAGAATTTTTTCTCCTCTATGCCCAAAAGGACTATGCCCAATATCGTGTGCAGTTGCAATTGCCTTTGTAAGAGAAGTATTTAATCCTAAAGCATTGGCAATGGTATAGCTAATAGATTCAACATTATTAACATGCTCAATTCTTGTACAAATATGATCATTCGTAGGAGAGAAAAAAACTTGAGTTTTGTGTTTCATTCTACGGTAAGCATTTGTATAAATAACACGAGTATAATCTCTTTCAAAATCTGTACGCAAATCATTATCTCTTTTATATAAAGGAGTTTCACGCATAATAATTTTATTCCATAAAGGATTGTTTTCATTTGCAGAAACATTAATAAATTTCTTTTCCATACTAACCTCCAAAATATTATATGGAAAATTGTATATTAAATAAATTGTTTAGTCAATGGATTTATAAATAAGAAAAATAATTCTGATTGTAACGAAAAATATGTAATATGAATACATTAAAATTTAGTGAATCAACTTTGTAAATGATAATATAATTATTTATAACGAGTTTTCTAAAATTACTATTATTATATATAAATATAATTGGATATCTTTCTGGAAAAAATTCAAGAGCCGAAATAGAATTATAAATTTGTTTTTGTAATTTATGATAGAAATTATAGTTTTGTAATTTTAAAATTGAATAGTCCAAAATACTCAATATTTCTGAATAAAATTGTTGTAGAATAATAATTTTATATTTAGTTAAATTGTTCAAAATGCACCTCCATTCTGTTTTTAAATTCTTCGAAAGTCATATATTCTTTATTTTCAATTTGTTGTAATCCAATTTTTATATGTTTAAGAATATCTTTCTTTAAAGCTTTAAGGTCTTCAGAATATATAAATCTTTTTTTACTGTATCCTTTTATGCACATAATAGGTACCTCCTTTAAATAATTATTTTATAGAGTATATTGTAAAAAGAAAAAATAGTCAATATTTATTATATAATAAAGTCAGAATAATAATACATTTTTTTATTTTTTATGTTATAATTTTTCTGGTGATAAAATGAGTGGAAAGAAAAAGAATAAAAAAACAAATAAAATTATAGGCTTTGTAGTTGCAATAATTGCTATAGTTAGTGCACTTTACTTAGGTAAAGACTATGTTAGTTATGATGAATATATTGCAAATGTAGAAACTAATGCAAAACAAGCAACAGAAAAATTTGCAGAGAATTTTAAACCTAAAGAAGAAACTAGTATACCAAAAGCAGATGGAAAACTAAAAGTTTATTTTATAGATGTAGGTCAAGCTGATTGTATATTATTAGTAAACAATAAAAGTTCAATGCTTATAGATGCAGGAAATAACGAAGATGGCGAATTGGTTGTTAATTATATAAAATCTTTAGGAATTAGTAAATTAGATTATGTTGTAGGAACTCATCCTCACGAAGACCATATAGGCGGATTAGATAATGTAATAAATAGTTTCGAAATTGGGGAAGTATATATGCCAGAAACAACTACAAATACCAAAACTTATGAAGATGTTTTAAATGCTATTGCAAATAAAAACTTACAAATTACTGTTCCAAAAATAGGTGATAAATTTAACGTTGGAACTGCAGAGGCAGAAGTACTTTCGGTAAAAAATGATAATGTTAATTTAAATAATTGTTCAATTGTAATTAGAGTAGTTTTTGGAGAAAAAAGCTTTTTATTTACAGGAGATGCAGAAGAAGTTGTAGAAAGTAAATTAAAAGTTAAAGAAACAACAGTATTAAAAGTGGGCCACCATGGTTCGTCAACAAGTACATCACAAACTTTATTAAATAAAATAAAACCCAAATATGCAATTATATCTGTAGGAAAAAATAATGATTATGGACATCCAACAAAGCAAACCTTAAAAAGACTACAAGATGCAGGCTGTGAAATTCATAGAACCGATGAAGAAGGAACAATATTAATTACAACTGATGGAAAAGATTTAAAAATTGATCATTTTGAAACAAAAACAAATGGAAATTAAAATACAAGGCAGAAATATTTAAGATTTTTTTCTAAGACTTTGAAATTTATCTTGAATTAATTTCTGTCTTATTTGTTTTTCATTATCATCTTTTAAAATAACAGAAACTTCTGAAATTTTGCCATTTTCATAAGTTAAATTTAATTTTACGATATCACTTTCAGAAATATCAAAATTAAATTTAGATAAAGGAATGTTTAAAAAACTTTTATCTGAAAGCTCACAAACAGCAAAATCATTTTCAATTCTATCAACAGTTGCAGTTTCTATCATTTTTATATCCTTTCCGCCATTAGATAAAAAATTTTCTAAAGACTGTAAAAAATCACTTTGCATAACAGAACTAATTCTATCACTCAAAGAATTTGAAACAGAAGATGAAATTTCACGTAAATTCACAAAATCACCTCCTTTATTTAATTTAAAATAATTTATAATACAGAACTACAAATTTGTCAAATAAAAAAACAACACATCTAGCTTTCCAAAGCAATGTGTTGTTTAACCATAACTTGGCAACCACGTTTTTTTTCATTTGATTATAAAAAAATTCTGTTTTTGATGTAGGGGTCGGCGTCCTCGACGACCCGCATGGTAAAGCCATTTTTTATCTATTTATTGTATCTATATAATTGATATTTGTCAAATAAAATTTCATTCAAAAACATCTTTTGTATTTTTAAACATCTTTTTATAAACACTCAAATTATTATTAGAATCTATTGTAGCTAAAAAAATATTATTTATGTCGTTGTAGCCTTGAGAGGCGAGTTCTTTTTGTAGCCATATTTCATCATTTCCTGTTTGGAATAAATTTTCTCTTAACAATTTTCCATCTAAAATAACATCAGCTAAAACTTTTTCATCAGGCAAATCTAAGTTCAAGTCTTTAGGTGTAGCAGGTTTACTATTAGATTTAGGCAAAAAGCTTAACTTTCCATTAGGTTCTATAAATACAGTTTGTAATTCACTTAAATTAAAATATCCGGCAGTTCTGCATAGCATTAAAAATTCTGTTAAATCTAATTTAGATTTTTTAAAATTATTCTTAAATAAATTTCCATTATTATATAAAACAAGAGAAGTACCAGTTATAACTCTACGAAATTTTAAAGATTTTGAATTAATAAAAGAAATAAGAACAGTAATTAAAGCATATACAATCATAGCAACTAAAGGTTGCATAAAATCACTTTCAAGAGCAGTAGACATTTCGGCCGCAATAGAACCAATAGTTATTCCTATTATATAATCAAAGGTGCTTAATTGAGAAATTTCTTTATTACCCATAATTTTAGCCAAAATAAAAAGAACAAATAAAGAACTTGAAGATAAAATAATAATTTTTAAAATATCCATAAATAAACCTCCATTTTTTAAATTATTTCCAAAATTTGAAATAAAATACATATTTGAAAATTAAAAAGAAAGCTGATATAATACTAAACGATGGTGCATTATTCTAGTCATACTGTCTATTATGAGGGTGGGGCTAAAAATCCACTAAAGGGCACATCGTTGAAGTTTCTTGTTTGTGCGCGAAATGCCAGTTTTGTGTGTTTGCAGGGAGTAAAGGAATTAGGGTAGTATATAATGGCATATATATGATTCCCTCATTTCGCGGAGGCTTAAGTTGCATCTTAAGTATAACCTATGTTGAGTGCCAAGACACAAAATACATAGTGTAGCCTGTCTCGAGTGAAGGTATTGGGATTAATTTACCGAGAATTTAAAAGTTCGGCCAAATTTTTAAATTTTTAGTTATGAAATTGCCTTTGCAAAAAAGACTAATAATAGAATAAAGTATGTTAAGGAAAACTTCTAGGCTGTTAGTTCATTTAAGAACTAGGAAAGCTAAGGATTAAGGTACGGATTTAAGTGGTGATCTGGTGTTCATTTTATGAATATTTTCTTTAAACGGAAACGACTAAATAGTAATATTTAGTAGAAAATAGAGAAATTCGACTAGACCTAAACCGTAAAATTTACTTAGCTTTTTACCATCTAAAATAATATAAATTAGAAGGGATTGAACAAAAATAGATAAAGCAAATAAAGATAAAGAAAACTCAGGGCTGAAATGGTTTGTAACAGTTTTTATAACAACATTTATTTTATCAATAACATTTTCATTTATTTCAACAAATGCATTAAATAATTTACCATTAATACCAGCTATACTCATTTTAGTGTTAGTGGTATTTCTAGGTATTGTATTCGATATAGTTGGTGTTGCAGTTACAGTTGCAAATGAATATGAATTTCATGCAAAAGCAACAAAAAAAGTAAAAGGTTCAAAAGCATCTATACATCTAATAAAAAATGCAGCAAAAGTTGCAAATTTCTGTGCAGATGTTATAGGCGATATATGTGGAGTTTTGAGTGGTGCAATAAGTGCCATTATATCTGTAAAAATTACAGAAACTTTTGAGCTTACATTCAATATACAATTTATAATAAGTGCTTTGGTTGCAGCAATAACAGTTGGAGGAAAGGCAATAGGAAAAGAAATTGCAAATAAAAATTCAACTAAAATAGTACATACAGTTGGAATTATTTTAAATAAATTTAGTAAAGATGAGAAAAAACAAGAAAAAAAGAGCAAACAGAAAATAAATGCATAAAAATAAAAATATATAAACAAAAAGTAAAGTTGAAAACAAGGCTTTATGTAACTATAATATAAAAAAGTAGGGCAGAAAATAATCTGCCCAATAAAAATAAAATAAAAGTCAAAGAAAGTCAAAGTCAAAAAGGAGAAGAAGATGAGAATATCAGATGTAATAGAAAACTTTTTAAAAGATATGCTTGCAGAAGATGAATTTATAGAAATTCAAAGAAATGAGCTTGCAGAACATTTTAATTGTGTACCATCGCAAATAAATTATGTTATATCAACAAGATTTAAACCATCGCAAGGCTATTATGTAGAAAGCAAACGCCGGAGGTGGAGGACACATAAAAATAAGAAAAGTGAATATAACAAAAAGCGAATATTTAATGCACATAATTCAAAATTTGGGAGAAAGTTTATCTGCAAACGAAGTTGATATTTTTATAAGTAATTTTTTGTCATATCAAATAATAAATGAAAAAGAGGCAAAACTTTTAAAGGTAGCAACAAGTGATAATGTACTTAATTTGGCTAAAGAAAATAAAGACAAAATTCGAGCTAATATATTTAAAAATATGATTTTAAATTTGATTTAGAATTATAAATGCCAAATATATTGTTTTTTATACCTTGGTGTCGCAATCATTAATTTTTAAATAAGGAAGATTGCTCCAAATAGCACTCGCAGAAAAATCTACTCGTTTGGTCGCTTACGCGGTATTTCAAAACAAATATATTTGTCATTAAAAAATAGATTAATGTCAAACGTTGTAGGGGTCGGCGTCCCCGACGACCCGTAAAAAAAGCATATAATTAATGTCAAATGTTATAAATTAATAATTAGAAAGGAGAATTAAAAATGAAATGTCAAAATTGTGGTAAAAACAATGCAAATGTAAAATATACACAAATAATAAATGGAGAAAAAAAGGAATTTATTCTATGTGAGGAATGTGCTGAAAAACTTGGAATTAATAACAAAATTCACTTTGATATGAATATGAATTTTGGAAGTATTTTAGGAGATTTCTTCGATGAATATAAATCAAACTATGGATTATTAGGTGATTTTCCAGAATTAGAACCAGAAAGATGTGAAAAATGTGGAATGACATATGAACAGTTCATAAATGAAGGAAAATTTGGATGTGATAATTGTTATAATGTATTTTCAAATAAAATAGATGGTGTGTTAAAAAATATTCAAGGAGCAAATATTCACACAGGAAGAAAAGGTAAAAGAATTGAAAGCAAAATAGTTAAAAAAGATAAAAAGGAAGAAAAGCAAGAAGATAAAACATTAGATTTAAAAGAAAAACTAAATAAGGCAATAAAAGAAGAACGTTATGAAGATGCAGCAAAAATAAGAGATGAAATTAAAAAAGTTGAAAGGAATGATAAATAATGAATTGGTATTTACAAAGTGGAAAAGAATCTGATGTTGTTGTAAGCTCAAGAATAAGACTTGCTAGAAATATAATAGAATATCCTTTTGAAACAAGATGCTCTAAAAAAGAAAATGAAGAAATTGTAAATAAAATAAAAGAAGTTTTACCATCAATAGGATATGGCTTAAAAATATTAAAGCTAAAAGATATGGACGATATAACAAAAATGAGTTTAGTGGAAAAAAGATTAGTTAGTCCAGATTTTGTTATGAACAAAAATGACATAGGAGCAATAGCAATTAATGAAGAAGAAAATATATGTATAATGATTAACGAAGAAGACCATTTAAGACTACAAGTATTCGCACCAGGATTTGAAATTGAAGAACTTTTAAAACTTATGGTAGAAATAGATACTAAATTTGGAAAAGCTTTAAATTATGCATATAATGATAAATACGGATATTTAACAGCTTGCCCAACAAATGTAGGAACTGGAATGAGAGTATCTGTAATGGTACATTTGCCAGCACTTACAAAAACAGGAAATATACAAAAAGTATTGCATATTATAAATAATTTTGGAATGAATATAAGAGGAATATATGGAGAAGGAAGCAAAGCAGCAGGTGATATGTACCAAATATCTAATAAACAAACTCTTGGTGTATCTGAAGAAGAAATTATAAATAATATGAAAATTATAGTAGAAAAAATAATAGAACAAGAACGTTTAGCAAGAAAATATCTAGCAAAACATAGTATAGAGTTAGAAGATAAGGTTTACAGAAGCTTTGGAATCATTAGTAATTGTAAGAAAATATCTTCAGAAGAAGCTAGAGAAATTTTGTCAGATGTAAAGTTGGGAACAGATTTAGGCATAATAAAAGAGCTAGATGATTTGAAAGTTAAAAAATTGTATTTATATACTAAACCGGCTAATTTGCAAAAATATTTGGGTGAAGTAAATGATAATTATGAGCGCGATATAAAACGTGCAGAAGTAATTAAAAATATAATTAAAGAAAATTAATAATTCTATGCCAAATATATTGTTTTTTATACCTTGGTGTCGCAATCTTCGGATTAAAAATGGTCATTGACCATTTGGGGACATATTTAATATTTTATAAAATTATTTTCTAGATTTACACATACTAACATGTAAATTTATAAAATGAAGATTGCTCCAAATCGCACTCGCAGAAAACTGCTCGTTTGGTCGCTTACGCGGTATTTCAAAACAAATATATTTGTCATTTCATAAATTTATTATAATTATGTTTTCTACAAATATTATTGTCAAACGTTGTAGGGGTCGGAGGCCTTGGGCGACCCGAAAAAATAAAATTAAAAATATTTTAAATTAGAAAGGAGAAAAGAACATGACTTATAAATTTACAAATAGTGCTCAAAATGCTATTGAATTTGCTAATGAAATTGCAATAGAATTAGGGCATAAATATTTAGGAACAGAACATATTTTATATGGTTTAACAAAAGAGGAAACTGGAATCGCTAAAAAGGTTTTGGAACTTCAAGGTGTTAATAGTGAAAATGTTTTAGAGAAAATTGAAGATTTAATAGGTGAAGATGAAGATAAATTAGATGCAACTTTTGGGTTTACTCCACGTACAAAAAGAGTTATAGAAAATGCTTTTAGAGAAGCTAAAAAGCTTGGTTCAGATTATATAGGAACAGAGCATTTATTACTTGGTTTAATGAGAGAGGGGGATAGTGTTGCAACGAGAATTTTAGTTGAATTAAATGTTGAACCTACAAAGTTATTTAATGAATTAAACAAAGTAATAGAAAATGAAAACGAACAAAATGGAAATACAAATGGAAAATCAAATTATAATAATGGAAGCTATAATTCTACGCCAACTTTAAATCAATTTGGAACAGATTTAACTAAATCAGCAAAAGAAGGAAAGCTAGATCCTGTTATAGGTAGAAGTGAAGAAATTGAAAGGGTTATTCAAATTTTATCAAGAAGAACTAAAAATAATCCATGTTTAATTGGTGAACCAGGTGTTGGTAAAACAGCTGTAGTAGAAGGCTTAGCACAAAAAATAATAGCAGGAGATGTTCCAGATTTATTAAAAAATAAAAGACTTGTATCAATGGATATTTCTGGAATGGTTGCAGGTGCAAAATATAGAGGAGACTTTGAAGAAAGAATAAAGAAGTCTTTAAATGAAGTAAAAAAAGCAGGAGATGTAATTTTATTTATAGATGAAATTCATACAATAGTTGGTGCTGGAGCAGCAGAGGGAGCAATAGATGCAGCTAATATTTTAAAACCATTGCTTGCAAGAGGAGAAATACAATTAATAGGTGCAACAACAATTAATGAATATAGAAAATATATTGAACAAGATAGTGCATTAGAACGTAGATTTAGTCCTGTAGATTTAGCAGAACCTTCAAAAGAAGATACTGTTAACATTTTAAAAGGAATTAGAGATAAATATGAGGCACATCATAACGTTAAAATAACAGATGAAGCTATAAAAGCAGCTGTAGATTTATCTGTAAGATATGTAAATGATAGATTTTTACCAGATAAAGCAATAGACTTAATAGATGAAGCGGCATCTAGAATAAAAATAAAAACATACTCTGAGCCAAAAACAATAAAAGAACTAGAAGAAAAAGTAGAAAAATTAGGTAAGGAAAAAGAAGAATTAGTTCAAGTTCAAAAATTTGAAAAAGCAGCAAAATTAAGAGATGAAATAAAAACATTAAAAGAAGAATTAGAAGAACAAAAAAGTAAATGGCAAAACAAAAAAACAAAATCTATAACAATGCTTACAGAAGAAAATATTGCAGAGGTTATATCTTCTTGGACAGGAATTCCTACTAAAAAAATAACACAAGATGAAAATAAAAAACTAAAAAAATTAGAAGAAGAATTGCATAAAAGAGTTGTAGGACAAGAAGAAGCAGTAGAAGCAGTAAGCAAAGCAATAAGAAGAAGTAGAGTAGGGTTAAAAGACCCTAAAAGACCAATAGGTTCATTCTTATTCTTAGGGCCAACAGGAGTTGGTAAAACAGAACTTTCAAAAGCCTTAGCAGAATGCTTATTTGGAAACGAAGATGCAATGATAAGAATTGACATGAGCGAATTTATGGAAGGCCATTCAACTGCAAAATTAATAGGTGCTCCTCCAGGATATGTAGGATTTGATGAAGGTGGACAATTAACAGAAAAAATAAGAAGAAAACCATATAGTGTAATATTATTTGATGAAATAGAAAAAGCTCATCCAGATGTAATGAATATATTATTACAAATACTAGATGATGGTAGATTAACAGATAGTCAAGGAAGAACAGTAGACTTTAAAAACACAGTAATAATAATGACATCTAACATAGGAGCAAGATTAATAACAGATAAAAAATCACTAGGTTTTTCAGAAAATAAAGAAAATGATAGCAAAGAATATGAAAATACTAAAAAAGAAGTAATGACAGAACTAAAAAAAGAATTTCGTCCAGAATTTTTAAACAGAATAGATGAAACAATAGTATTCCATAAATTAACAGATACTGAAATAGACAAAATAATAGATTTAATGCTAAAAGAAGTAGAAAGAAGAATGAAAGAACAAGGAATAGAATTAAAAATAGAGAAATCAGTGAAAAAACTAGTCGCAGAAAAAGGAATAGATAAATCATATGGAGCAAGACCACTAAGAAGAGCAATACAAAACATAGTAGAAGATAGTTTAGCAGAATACATTTTAGATGGAAAAATAAAAGCAGGAGAAGAAGTTAAAATAGCAGCAAAAGACGGAAAAATAATTGTAAAATAAATTTATAGAGCGGAAACAAACCGCTCTAAATTTTTTATTATAAAAATCTTATTTTTATTGTAGGGGTCGGCGTCCCCGACGACCCGCTAAAACAAATATATTTTACAATTTTATTATGTTGAAATAGGATGAACATGAATAATAACACTATCAATTTGTTCAATATTGTTTAAAATGTCTTTTTCTAAACTATCTGCAACAGAGTGGCTTTTAAAAGTACTCATATTGCCATCTATATAAATTGTAAAAACAACTACATATTTATATCCAACTGGAACAGAGTATAAATTTTCGATTTTTATAATTTCATTATAATTTTTTCCAAGATTATAAATTAAATCTGTAGAATTTTTGTCTAAAGAAATATCCATTAAAACATTATAACTTTCAATAAAAATTGTAATTCCTGTATAACAAATCCAAACAGAAATACCAAGTCCTACAACACCATCTACCCAGAACCAACCAATCAAAGAAAATAAAATAGAAATAAGTGTAAAAGTTGTAACAATGCAATCATTTCTATGGTCTTTCATATTAGATTTCAAAAGAATATTATTATACCTTTCAGTAACTTTTTTTGCATACATATATAAACAAAATTTAACAATAATTGTTGTAATACAAACTAAAACTAATAGCCAAGAAAATTCTAATTTACTACCAAAAACAAGTGAAGAAATAGCATCAACAAATAATTTTATTGCAACACCTATCATAGATAAGCTAATAAAGAAAGAAGAAATATATTCAGCCTTTCCATGACCAAAATTATGCCCTTCATCTCGTGGCTCACTTGCAATTTTGTTGCCTATAAAAGTCATAGCAGAAGCAAAGATATCTCCAGCACTATTTGCAGCATCTGCTATCATTGCCTGACTTCCACTCATAAGACCGACAAATCCTTTTATAATAAGTAAAAATATATTTCCTAAAATGCCAGCAATACCAACACGTTTAGTCTCTTTATATCTATCCAAAAAATCACCTCAAAATTAAATTCTTCTTATTATAGCATACAGTAAAATAAACTAATGTTACAATTATATTACAAAAAAGTTGCAATTATATTACAAACGTGTTATAATAGAAATGGATTTTACAAAAGAAGGTGATTTTAATGAAAGAATTAATTACACTGATATACGTTTTAATATTTGGAATAATAGCATTAATAGCATATGCAATTATGCAAATAAAATTAATAGGATTAAATGTAAAAGATTTTTGTAGCTTTATAGAAGCAAATGAAATGTTAGATAAATTATATAAAGTTGCAAAAAAATATGAATTAATGAATCAACAAGAACAAGTAGTATTCTTAATGGAAGCAGAAAAAGTTTTTAATGCTTTCGATAAAGTACCGCAAGTAATATGGGAAGAAGAATATGAAAAATATTCAGATGTATTAAATGCATATAAGAATATAAAAGTATATAGATGGGCAAATTAAAAATAGTTTAACATAAAAAACACTATATTGTACTATGGAAAAAGAAACCGATGACGTTTTAAATGTTGTCGGTTTCTAATTTTGTTTGTAAGGCTTTTTTATATCTGTTAATCCTATAATATAGTCAACAGAAGTATTATAGAACTTAGCAAGTTTTATTAAATTATAAATATCAATTGTAATTTCACCAGACTCATATCGAGAATAAGTTTGTTGAGAACAATTAAGTAATTTGGCAATTGTAGTTTGAGTTAAATCTTTATCCTCCCTTAAATCTCTAATTCTTAATTTCATAATTAACTCCTAAAATAACAAAATTATATACAAAATAATTATAAAATATTCGTAAAACGTGTATTGACATTTACGCGTTTTACGTGTAAACTGATTACAAAAATTGACGAAAGAAAAGATATTAACAAATGTATGGGATGATGCCTCTGTTCGTCTGCAAATATGACATAAGAAAATGATAAATTCCATAAAAAAATAAAAACTATTGCCAAAAGAAAATATTTAATGTAAAATATTACCTAATAGTAAAGAACTAAAAATACAGAGCTGATTCAAGAAAAAGGAGAGAAAAAATGGATAAAAACGTAAGAGAAAATATAGAAATATACAAAACATATGCTTTAAATAATAAAAACAAATTAACATCAAACATTCAAATATCCAATATCAAAACTCAAACATCTAACCTCGGATTTCCAACCTCCAATACTGCAATCACATTGGTAGCTTTGGTAATCACCATAATTGTTCTATTAATTCTTGCTGGAATAACCATAAATATGGTAGTAGGAGAAAATGGAATATTTGCCAAAGCAACTAATGCAAAAAATAAAACAGAAGTAGCGCAATACGAGGAAGAATTAAGAATGTGTGTATTAGAATTGCAGGCAGATGAAGCCACAAATGGAACAACATTTAATATGGAAACAATAAAAAATAAATTTGAAGAGAAAGTAAAAAAAACAGAAAATACAGATGATATAGAATTTCCAATAACAAAGAGCGAAACAAGATTAGATGGAATTTATAAAGGTTATGAATTTTATATAGACGAAAAATATGTAGTACATATAGGAGAAAAAACAACAGGAATACGAATACTAACAAATATAGAACCAACAGGCTGGACAAAAGGACCAGTAAAAGTAAATATAACAATAAAAAGCAATAATGGACTAGCAAAAATAAAACCAGAAAACGAAGAAGAAATAGACGTAGGCGGAAAAACAGAATATGTAATAACAAAAGAAAATATAACACAAAATACAACATTCAAATATGAAGTAACAGATAATCAAGGAACTACGACAAACAAAACAATAGATATAAAAAATATAGATACAAATGCACCTACAAAATGCGAAATAGAAAGAATAGAAAACACAGAAGAAGGCTTAAAAATAACAGTAAATGCGGAAGATGAAGAAAGTGGAATAGAAAAAATAGAATACCATGTAATAGATGGAGATAATAAAGAAGAAATATATACAACAAATGTAATAAATAATTTGTCTGGAACTCAATATAGTATATATGTAGTAGCATATGATAAAGCCGGAAATAAAAAACAAACGGAAAAAATAAATGTAAAAGTAACAAGGAAATATGAAGATATAGAAGCAGGAGAAAATGCAACATTTGCAATAGATAAAAAAGGAGATTTATGGTATTCAGGTTTTTCAAGTCATGGAGATCCAAATGGAAAAGGAAGTTTGAGCTCAACTCAATTTACAAAAATGATAGAAGGGAAAAATCTAAAAGAAATAAAATGTGGAATAAGGGATGATCACTTTTTTGCTTTGGATAATGAAAATAATTTATATGCATGGGGACATAATACTTATGGACAAATAGGAAATGGAATAAAAAATAATGCAAATTATGAAATTACAGAAATAAAAACAGATGGAAAATTATTTAAAGAAGTTGCTAACCAAGATACATTATCAAGAGCAATAGATGAAGATGGCAATATATGGGTATGGGGAGCCAGAACATTGGGAAATGGAACGAATGGAACTACAGGCACTCCAATAAAATTAAATGTGAATACAACATTTAAGAAAATAAGTGCAGGAGGTACTTCAACTAATGCTTGGAATTGTACAATTGCAATAGATATAAATGGAAATCTGTGGTCATGGGGAAATAATTCATGGGGACAGTTAGGATTAGAAAAAAGTGTTAAGGAAAGCTTGGTACCTCAAGAAATAAATACAGAAAATACAAAATTTAAAGAAATATCAGCGGGAGAATACCACGTACTTGCAATAGATGAAAGTGGAAATATATGGTCTTGGGGAGATAATAGTTATACACAACTTGGAAGAATACTAGAAGGTACTGAGAAACAGAGTAATGTTCCAACTATGTTAAATACAAATGGTATAAAATTTTCGCAGGTTTCTGCAGGAGAATATCAGTCATTAGCAATAGATATAGATGGAAATCTGTGGTCATGGGGAGACAATTCTCGTGGACAAATAGGACAAGAAAAAAATAAAAAAATTGCAATTCCAACGAAAGTTGAAACAGAAAGTGCAAAAGGAGTAAAATTCAAAAAAATATCAGCTGGAAATAATCATAGTGTTGCATTAGATGAGGATGGGAATATTTGGGCTTGTGGAGATTGTGGTAACGGAAAATTGTCTAATGGCTATACTAGTGGATATAAGAATACTTTTGAAATGATTGGAATATAAAATTAAAAATAAATTAAAAAATTATTAAAGTCATAAATTTATGGAAAAAGCAATGAGCATTGTTAAGGCAAAGCTACTTACATTTAAAAAAATATCATAAATAAAACTCCTTTTTAATATTATTTAAAAAGGAGTTTTTATTATGAAAATAAGATATTTTGACCATGCTGCTACAACGGCAGTAAAAGAAGAAGTTTTAAAAGAAATGATACCATATTATTGCATAGAATATGGCAATGCTTCTTCTTTATATAGTATTGGTAGAAAAAGTAGAAAAATTTTAGAAAATTCAAGAGAAAAGGTTGCAAGAGTTTTAAATTGCAAACCAAAGGAAATTTATTTTACTTCATGTGGAAGTGAAAGTGATAATCTAGCTATAAAAGGTATTGCAAGAAAACACAAAAATAAAGGAAAACATATTATAACAACAAAAATTGAGCATCCAGCTGTATTAAATACATGTAAAAGTTTAGAAAAAGATGGTTTTGTTGTTACATATCTTGGAGTAGATAAAGATGGTTTTATAAGTTTGGAAGAGTTAAAAAATAGCATTAGAGAAGATACAATTTTAATAAGTATAATGTTTGCAAATAATGAAATAGGAACTATAGAACCAATAAAAAAAATTGGAAGAATTGCAAAAGAAAAGGGAGTTATTTTTCATACAGATTGTGTTCAAGCTGTTGGAAATGTAAAAATAGATGTTAAAGAATTAGGAATAGATTTACTTTCACTTTCAAGTCATAAATTTTATGGACCAAAGGGAGTAGGGGCAATATATATTAATGAAAATGTAGAATTTGAGAAAATACAAGATGGAGGACACCAAGAAAAAAATAAAAGAGCAGGAACAGAAAATATAGCAGGAATTGTAGGTTTAGCAAAAGCAATAGAATTGGCAGATAAGAATTTGGAAAAATATAATAATAAATTAATAAATTTAAGAGATTTCTACTTTGATGAAATAACAAAAAATATACCCAATGTAAAAATAAATGGAAGTAAAGAAAAAAGGTTACCAGGAAATGCAAATGTATCTTTTAAAAACATAAATGGAGAACAATTATTATTAGAATTAGATAGTTTAGGAATATGTGCTTCAAGTGGCTCTGCATGCACTTCAGGGCAAAGTGAACCATCACACGTATTAACTGCAATAGGATTAAATGCAGAATACATACAAGGCTCACTTAGAACTACATTTGGAGAAGAAAATACAAAAGAAGATGTAGAATTTCTAATAAAATCTATAATTGAAATAACAAATAAAATAGGAAAAAAATAATGAGTATAAAATATAAAAACAGAAGAATGATAATATTCATTCTTCTGCTTGATGTAATTAAGATAAAGTAAATCCAATTCTAGAAAGACTTTCTTCAATTTCGGTTCTGCATTCTCTAGAAAGTTCGTAAAGTATTAAAGTATTTTCTAAACACAA
Source organism: uncultured Clostridium sp. (assembly GCA_902461935.1). Lineage (GTDB taxonomy): Bacteria > Bacillota > Clostridia > TANB77 > CAG-508 > Merdicola. Next base: position 56,468 of record CABPZP010000002.1, read on the forward strand.
ATCTTCAATAGTATTGATTCCTTTCCTTTTTAAAATATTATAGCTTTTTGTTGAAATATTGAGTTTAGAAATTGGATCTTTAAGTGAAATTTGATTTCTCTTTAAATTTTTTAATTCATTTCTAATATTTTTTTGCTTTACTTCTAATTCCATAGAATAATTGGTTAAATATTTTTCATAATACAAAATTTTTCTGAACTTTTGTAAGGTTGATGGATGTCTCAATCTTTTTAAAAGTTCTGCTTCAGTTTTACATGTTCTTTTGGAAAGCTTTATTCCAAGTTCAGTTGCAGTTTTTTTAGAACTTTTGTAACCTAAAAGACAAAATTCTGAAATTATAATCCGCTGTTCCTGATCTGTAAAGGTGCTAATTATATTAGATGTAATATTTTTTAGTTCATTATAGTCACATTTATCAAATTTTGCACTTTCAATGGTGTCTTTTCTAAATATTGCTAACATTAAGCAACTAAGCCCAATAGCAATATTTTTCTCTTTTTCCGATATGAATAACTTATTTTTATAAATCATAAGTTTTTCTTCGGTAAAAGCTTTTCTGTTCATAGTAGTACCTCCTTGATAATATTATTTTATTGCACAGTAAGTTACAATTATTATGAATACAATTACTCTCCTTTCATTTTAGTAACATCAATTTTATAAAGGCAAAAAGCCTAAAACAATTGTATTTTATCATAGTTCACATAAAAATAAAAGCTTTAAATAAAAAAAACGGTGTAATTTTTTATTTACACCGTTTTTTGAACTTATTTATCCTTTTTATCAACTAAAATTTCTTTTGCTGCACCTAAGCTTGAAAGAGCTTGTGTTGCTTCAAAAGGAATGAATACTTTGTTGGCTTCTCCTTTTGCAATTTCTTCTAGAGCTTCTAAAGATTTTAATTGTACTAGTTTTTCATCTGGATCAGATTTCTTAATTGCATCATAAATCATTTTTACTTCTTTAGCTTTAGCTTCTGCTATTTTTTGAATTGCTTCTGCTTCACCGGCAGCTCTTCTTATTTGAGCCTCTTTATCTGCTTCAGCTTCTAATATTGCAGCTTCTTTTTTACCTTCTGCTAATGTAACTGCAGATTGTTTTTCACCTTCTGCTTGTAAAATTAATGCTCTTTTATTTCTTTCTGCATTCATTTGTTTTTCCATTGCATCTCTAATGTCTGCAGGTGGATTAATGTCTTTAATTTCAACTCTGTCTATTTTACATCCCCATTTGTCTGTTGCTTCGTCTAGAATAACTCTTAATTTTTGGTTAATACCATCTCTTGAACTAAATGTTTCATCTAAGTCCATTTTACCAACAATATCACGAATTGTTGTAATTGCTAAATATTCAATACCCTTTTTCAAAGATTGAATTTCGTACACTGCTTTAGCAGGATCTGTTATTTGATAGAAAACAACAGTATCTATAGTAATTGTAACATTATCTTTAGTAATAACTCCTTGTGGTGGAATGTCCATTGTTTGTTGTTTTAAACTAACAACACTACGAACTCTGTCCATAAATGGAACGATAATTGTAAGACCAGCATCAGCTACTTTATGAAATTTACCTAATCTTTCTATAATGTATACTTCAGATTGTTTTACAACTTTAATTGTTTTATATGCTATGAATAAAATTATTAATAATAAAATAATTAAAAACCACATAACATACACCTCCTTAAAAATTTTAAAATCAATTAATTTTTTGTGGTAGTTTTAATTGTTTTTACTAAAACTTTAACACCATCAATTGAAAGGATTTCAACTTTGCTATCTTTTGGTATTATTTCGTTGTTATCTGTTTTGGCTGACCAAATTTCTCCACCAATTTTTATTTGACCTTTTCCATTTATAGAATCAATATCTTCTGTAACAATAGCTTCTTTTCCGATAATTGAAAAAGCATTTGTTTTTTTAGAATCTTTTTCAGAAGAGTATTTATTAATAAAAGGTCTAGTTAAAAACATAAGTAATGTAGAACTAATAAGGAAAACAGCAGATTGAATTATAATACTATCTGTTATAAAGCTTGTAATTAAAGCTAAAAGAGCCCCAACAGCAAACCAGAAAACTAAAAATCCAACAGTTACTGCTTCAATAGCTAAACAAATACCAGAAACTATTAACCAAAATTTCCACATAATGTTAATCTCCTTTTTACAACATTAATCTTATTATACTATAAAATAAGGGAAAAATAAAGAGAAATTTTAAAATTTAAAGTTAAGATAAAAAATGCTTGAATTTTCTTTATAAATATAGTATAACAAAAACATATTGTAAACAAAAAATTTACAATATGTTTATTTTTTTCAAACAAATTTATTTCAATGTGATTTTTATTCTAAAAAATCCAAATGAAAAACAAATCTAAATGAAAGGAGGTAAAACAGAAACAAACAGGTAAAAATTATAACAAAATCTTGAATAAGAAAATACAAATTGTTATAATAAAGAAAGGAAATTTTTGAAATTAAAAAAAAATATTAGATTAAAAAATTATGATTATTCAAAAGAAGAATATTATTACATAACAATATGCATAAAAAATAGAAAAGAATTATTATCAAAAATTATAGTTTGCAACGAAAATAAATTAATAAATGTAGGGGCGGACGTCTCTGTCCGCCCGAAACAAAATAAAAATAACATTAAAATATTTAACAAACATAAATTAGACGTTGTAGGGGTCGGCGTCCCCGACGACCCGAAAAAATACATATTAAATTAACAACATATGGAGAAATTATAGAAAAACAAATAAAAGAAATAAATAATATTTACAAAAATATAAAAATAGAAAATTATATAATAATGCCAAATCATGTGCATATGATTATAGAATTAGCAAGACAAGAAAACGGGTCGTCGAGGACGCCGACCCCTACAAAATGGATTCGAGGAGAGTGAAGAAAAAATGGCAGAGAAGAAAAATAAAACCTTAGAAAAAGCAAGAAAAGAAATGACATATCTAACAGGAGATGAAGAAATAAGAAGACTAGCAGAACTAAGAGAAAAATGGGAGATGGATTGGAATAGCTCTATGGATTATTCAAAAAAAGAAGGAATAAAAGAGGGTGTAACCGAAGGAAGAAAAAAAGAAAGACTAGAAAATGCAAAAAAAATGAAAGAAGAGAAAATACCAACAGAAACAATCATGAAAATAACAGGTTTAACAAAAGAAAAAGTAGAAAAGCTATAAAACTATTTAAATTATAAAAAATATAATATAAATTTAACTACAAAATTTAAATAAAAAACGCTTGAAAAATTTAACTAAATATTATATAAATAAAACATATTGTGAAAATAATATGTTTTATTTTTTAGCAAATAAAAGAGGAGATTCAAATGAGAAGAGATAAAAGAGAAGCATCAAACAAAAGAGGAAAAATAATAAAAATAATAGTACTAATAATTATAATTATACTTATGGCTTTATTAGTATGGCTTAAAGCACCAGATTATTATGTTAAAGAAGTTAAAGGCAAAACAAACTTAGTAATAAATAACAACAATGTTACATCAAAAATGAAAGATGATGTTTATATTGATAGCAAAGGAGTAATATATTTATCTATAAACGATGTAAAAAATTACTTTGATAAATATATTAATTACGATGAAAGTTCAAATAGATTAATTACAACTTCGGATACAAAAATAGCAACATTAATTAAAGATAAAAAAAATATAGATATTAATGGTGCAACAGTAAGTATTGCAAGCACAGTAATTGAAAAAGATGGAAAAATATATATTCCATTTTCAGAACTTGCACAAAATGTGTATAACGTTGAAATTGAACACAAAGAATCCACAGATAGAGTTGTTATAGATTCTTTAGATAGAGAATTAAAAAAAGCTGATAGCAAGAAAAATATAAAAGTAAAATATAAAGCAAAGAAATTTTCTAAAACACTAGCAAAAGTAAAACAAGGAGAAAAAGTAGTTGTTATTTCTCAAGATGATAAATGGAGTAAAATAAGAACAGAAAACGGCATTGTAGGATATGTAAAAAATAAAACAATTGCAAATTTAACTTATGTTAGAGAAAACATGGAAGAAACAAAACAAATAAATGGAAAAGTAAATTTAGTTTGGGATTATTATTCAGAATATGCAAAAGCTCCAAATAGAAATGAAGAAAATATAGAAGCTGTTAATGTATTTTCACCATCATTTTTCTATCTTGAGAAAGGTAGCGATGGAAAAGTTTCAGAAAATGTAAATCAAGAAGGTAAAGATTATGTGGAATGGGCACATAATAATGGATTTAAAGTATGGCCAATGGTTTCTAATAACTCATATTTAACAACAACAGAAGGGATTTTAAATGATTACACAAAAAGAAGAAAATTAGAAGATGAAATAGTTAGAGTGGCAGAAGAATATAATGTTGACGGTATAAACTTAGATTTTGAAAATATGAATAAAGCAGATAAAGATATGTATTCTAGATTAGTTATAGAACTTGCTCCAAGGTTAAAAGATTTAGGGAAAACTTTAACTGTAGATGTAACAGCACCAGATGGCTCTGAAACATGGTCATTATGTTTCGATAGAGATGTTATTGCAGATGTTTCAGACTATATAGTATTTATGGCATATGACCAATATGGAACAGGAGGAAATAAAGAAGGAACAACAGCAGGATATAACTGGGTTGAAAATAATGTAAAAAAATTTATAGGACAAGAAGCAGTAGCAAAAGAAAAAATAATATTAGGAATACCTTTATATACAAGATTATGGAAAGAAGATAATGGGAAAATAACAAGTAAAGTTGTTAATGTTAAAGATGTAGATAATACTATTCCAAACGATGTTCAAAAGAAATGGGACGATGAACTTAAACAAAACTATGTTGAATATACAGAAGGAAGTGCAACCTACAAAATGTGGATTGAAGATGAAAAATCTATAACAGAAAAAATTGGATTAGCAAAAAAATACGATTTAGCAGGAATTGCATTTTGGGAAAAAGATAGAGAATATGAAGGATTCTGGCAATTTGTTGCAAATGAATATAAATAATTATTAATAAAAAACACTTATGTAACATACAATTACATAGGTGTTTTTTATGGTTAAATATATTGAAAATAAAAAAATGTTTTTTAGAAAATTAAAAGAAGAAAATAATAAAATTTTTATTTCAAAAATAAATAGAAATATAGCAAAAAAAGTTATAAAAAAATTAAATAAAAATGAAGTAAGAAATATTGTATGTGATAAAGAAATTATGAAAAGTGAAGAATTTAAAAATTATTTATATTCAAATAAAATTTATATATATAATGGAATAAAATTATACAAAAACATATTGCAAAATATATTTGAATTTATTGAAGAAAAAGGAATAAATTTAAAACAGAAAAGTGCAGCAATTTTGGTAAATGATAATAGTGAAATAAACAGAAAAATTATTTATAATGTTACAAAATATTTTAAACAAACAACAATAGTAACAAACAATGTTAGAAGATTTTTTAAAATAGAAAAAGAACTAGAAGAAAGCGGAATACCCATAAATATATCAAATAATAAAAAGAAATGTTTAAGAAAAAAAGAAATAATAATAAATATAGACTTTCCAAAAGAATTAATAAATAAATATAATATATATGAAAGGGCAATTCTAATTAATATAGAAGAAAATATAATAATTTCAGATAAAAAATTTAATGGAATTAATCTAAATTATTATGAACTAGAATTAGATGAAAAATATAATAAATACGAAAAATTTGATAAAAATATAGTAGTAGAAAGTATGATTATTGAAAGCAAATTAGAAAAATATAATACTTTAAAGATAAAAAATTTAATTGGAAATAGAGGCATTATAAATGATGAAGAATTTAAAAAAATAGTAGTATAAACTTGACAAACCAATAATAATATTCTATATTAATGAGGTATTAAAATTACATAATCATAAGGAGGAAACATTATGGAAGAAAAAGAAGTTATATTAACACAAGAAGGTTTTGATAAATTAGAAAAGGAATTAGAAAAATTAAAAACTGAAACAAGAGCTGAAATAGCAGAAAGAATAAAAGTTGCTTTAGGTTTTGGAGATTTATCTGAAAACTCTGAATACGATGAAGCAAAAAATGCTCAAGCAGAAAACGAAAATAAAATTGTTGAATTAGAAAAGAAATTAAGACTTGCAAAAATAATAGATGAATCAGAAATAGATACAAAAACAGTACAAGTTGGAAATACAGTAAAAGTATTCGATGAAGAATTTGATGAAGAAGTAGAATACACAATTGTAGGTTCAACAGAAGTTAATTTAGCCGAAAATAAAATATCAAACGAATCACCTTTAGGAGCAGCTTTATTAGGTAAAAAGAAAAATGCGGTTATAGAAGTTCAAATTCCAGATGGAATTGCAAAATATAAAATATTATCAATAAGAAAATAATAAAATTTTGGGTTGCAAATATGCAACCCAATTTTAATAAAAATGTAAAAAAATAATAGAGAATGTTGTAGGGAGTCGACGCCTCTGTCGACTCGATAAAAAATAAGGACATGGAAAATTATACATAATAGAGGAAATAAATGAAATATATAAATAAAATAAAAGAAAAATTAAAAGAAATAAATTATAAAGAATTAGCTAGAAATCTAATAGTATTATTTGTATTATATTTATTAACTTCTACATTTGCTGGAATTGATATTTATGAGTATGAAGAGTTTATTAAAAATCTAAAAATTATAAACTGTATAGAATTGTTTTTTAAAAATATGATATTTAATTTAGATTTTGTTTTAAATTATTTTATATTAGTTGCAATGTATCTAATAAATTATGGGATTTCTGGCAGAAAAAGAATAGCTATGTTAATTACAATTGTATTAAGCAGTGCATTTTCAATAATGGATTATTTTGTAACTCAAATAAGAGGAATAGGTTTTACATTCTTTAAAAAATAGAAAAAATACCGTAGTAGGAAAAATGCATTCATCACAATATGGTGGTGGAACTGCAAATGTAGAGTATGAATTTTTAACACGAAATGCAACAGCGTTTTTGCCAGTTGGAGCTATGCCATATCAACAATATATAAAAAAAGATACAAACTCTGCTGTTTCATATATGAATGGTTTAAATTATAAAACAATAGGAATTCATTCGTGGTATAAAACGGGTTATAGCAGAGGAAAAATATATAAATATTTAGGATTTGATAAATCATTATTTAAAGAAGATATGAACAATCTGGAAAATGAAATAAATGAGTATTCTAGCGATATAAGCACATATAAATATGTAATAGATGAATTAGAAAATAAAGAAAAAGATGAAAGTATATTTGAATTTGTTGTAACAATGCAAAATCATTTACCATATATATATCAAAATGATAATGGTCAAAAATATGTAGACAATATATATGTAAATAATTATTTACAAGTGCAAAATAAAGTTGATAATGCTTTGAAATATTTAATAGACTATATAGAAAAATATGATGAAAAAACAATTGTGCTATTTTTTGGAGATCATCAACCAAACTTAAACTTGCAAGATGAATATGGAATAAGAAGCGGAATAAAAGAAGATGAAGCAAATTATATAGTTCCATATTTTATAACAGCTAATTATGACATTAATTTAGAAGGAAAAGAAGAAATTAGTACAAACTATTTAGAAAGCTTATTAATGAAAAATACAAATCTAAAGAAAGATTCGTATAGTTTGTATATGGAAGAATTAAATAAGGAAATACCAATAATAACGAATCAATATTATATAGATAAAGATGGTAATAAAAACGAAATAGATGATAAAGAATCTAAATATTATGATAAATTACAAGAATACCAAAAAGTTGTATATTATAAAATGTTTGATGAATAAAAAGAAAACCCCCGTACTCAAATATGAGAACGGGGGGAAAGATTATTTAATAGCATTAATGATTTGTGTTAATCTATTAGACAAAACACTATCTTCAGGATTATACATATCAATATGTAACACATGATAATCATTAATATAAAACTGAAGAATGCCTTTCATAGACATAACAGCATTGCCAATAGTAAGCATACTATTAATTTTTTCGCAATTTTCTAATTTACAAGAAATTTTTAAATCTGAAAATTCAGAAGAGTTTTCGTATATTTTGATTCTCAGCAAAGCGACATTTGAATGATATGTCAGGATACAATAGGCTTTGTTTAAAATCATATCATTTACAATTGGAAGAAGATGATTTAAATTTACGTTATCGCTTTTCAATTGTAAATCATACTCCCGAATTTTTTGCTTTTCATTAAGTTTCAACATAGTTGCCTCCTTTATTGTGTAGGGTACTTGACCCATTGATATTATCATTATAGCACATTATGTAGATAAAGGCAAATTTTTATAAAAAAAAGCAACCCTTTTAGGGAAGCTTTACTATAGCCATAAGGTTGAATTGTTTTTTAATTCATTTTGTTGATCTTCAGAAACATTACCAAAATAGAAGATATTGTAATTTCCACTATCTATTACTCTGTTAATAACGCATTCATTTAATACAGGTGTACTACCAAAGTAACCTAAGAAATCTGAAGATTTTTCTTTAGATACAATAATATTTTGATTAACACCAACTTCTACTTCTTCGTTTATAATTCCTGTAACTGTTGTTTTTGTTGTGTTTCTTGCATTTTTTGATCCTGCTGTTCTTGCCATATAAATAGCCTCCTTAAATAAATTATTCTTTGGTACAAACCAATTATTTAAAAGTATTATATCAAAAAAAAACGAAAAATCAATTATTTTGTTAAAAAAAATAAAAAATATTATACTATCTATAATTTGTATTTTTTTGTCGAATGATTTTTCTTGCAAAAGTAAATTAAATGTGTTAATAATATAAAAAATATAGGGAGCAAAGAAATAGATGAATGAAAAAGCATTCATTATATTTCTTTGCTCTTTTGTGTATTAAAATTTGTATTTTATAGAAAGAGTAGAATATTTAGAGCATATATAAGTAATTTTTATAATATATGAATATTTTTAGGAGGAAATATGTTATCAATTGTGCAAAGTATAGGATTACATGGACTAGAAGGATATTTAATAAAAGTTGAAGTAGATACATCTGCTGGGCTTCCTAGTTTTGATATTGTTGGTCTGCCGGATGTTAGTGTAAAAGAATCAAAAGAAAGAGTAAGAACTGCAATTAAAAATTCTGGACTTAACTTTGAAAGTAGGAAAATAATTGTAAATTTATCTCCTGCAAATACAAGAAAAGAAGGTTCACTATTCGATTTACCAATAGCGGTAGGAATTTTAAAATCTATGGAAAGTATAGAAAATAAAGATTTATCAGATTATGTTTTTGTAGGAGAATTATCTTTAGATGGAAAATTAAATAAAGTTACAGGAGTACTTCCAATATGTATAGAAGCATCAAAATTAGGAATAAAAAATATAATATTGCCTAAAGAAAATGCAAAAGAAGCAGCAGTGGTAAGAAATTTAAATGTTATACCTGCAAACGATTTAACACAAGTGGTAAACTACTTAAATGGAAAAATAAAAATAGAAAAAGAAATAATAGATATTAATAAATTATTTGAGATAAAAGATAAATATTTATTTGATTTTTCAGAAGTAAAAGGACAAGAAAATATAAAAAGAGCAATAGAAGTTGCAGCAGCAGGAGGGCACAATTGTATGTTAATAGGAAGTCCAGGTTCACGGTAAAACAATGATGGCAAGAAGAATACCAACAATATTACCAAGTTTAACCTTTGAAGAAGCACTAGAAATTACTAAAATACATAGTATAGCAGGAAATTTACCAGAAAATGTACCTTTAATAACATCAAGGCCTTTTAGAAGTCCACACCATACAATATCTTCTGTTTCATTAGTAGGAGGAGGTAGAATACCTAAACCAGGAGAAATGAGCCTTTCACATTATGGAGTATTATTTTTAGATGAATTAACAGAATTTAATAAAAATACTTTAGAAGTAATGAGAACACCTCTAGAAGATAAAAAAATAACAATATCAAGAGTAAATGCAAGTTTAACATATCCGTGTAATTGTATGTTAGTGGTATCTTTAAATCCGTGTCCATGTGGATATTATGGTTCTAAGGATAAAGAGTGTACATGTTCAGATACTGCAATTGCAAAATATATGGGTAAAATAAGCGGACCACTGTTAGATAGAATAGATATTCAAGTAGAAGTTCCTAGTGTTAAATATAGCAAATTAGAAGTAGAGCAACCAAGTGAAAGTTCAGAAGCAATTAGAAAAAGAGTAAATAAGGCAAGAAAAATTCAAATAGAAAGATATAAAGAAAATGGGATATTTTCTAATTCAGAACTAACACCAAAATTAATGAATAAATATTGCAAATTAGATGAAGCTGGAAAGAAAATACTAAAAAATGCAATTGAGAAATTAGGGCTAAGTGCACGTGCCCACGATAGAATTATAAAAGTTTCTAGAACAATAGCTGATTTAGAAGAAAAACAAAATATAGAGGCTAAACACATTGCAGAAGCAATACAGTATAGAAGTTTAGATAGAAAATATTGGAGATGAAAAAATGAAGAAAATTATAATTGAAGATATAGAATTTCCACAGACTTTAAGAGATATAGAAAAACCACCTAAACAGTTATATTATGAAGGAAATATTAATTTATTAAAGCAAACCTCAATTGCAGTAATTGGTTCAAGATGTTGTAGTGAATATGGAGTAAAAATGTGTACGAAGTTTTCAAGTGAACTAGCAGAAGCAGGGCTGGTAATTACAAGTGGAATGGCAAAGGGAATAGATACGGTAGCTCATTCAAGTTGTTTGCAAAGTGGAGGAAAAACAATAGCAGTTTTAGGATGCGGTCTTAATAAAATATTTCCAAGAGAAAATACATATTTATACAAAGAAATAATATACAATGATGGTCTAGTTATATCAGAATATGAACCAGAAACAGAAGCAAATACTAAGTATTTTCCACAAAGAAATAGAATAGTAAGTGGACTTTCAGTTCGGAACGTTGGTTATAGAATCGGCATATAGAAGTGGAACAAGTATCACAGCAGGACTTGCAATTAATCAGGGAAAAAAGGTATTTTGTGTGCCACATAGTTTAGGAACAAAAACAGGTGTAGGAAATAATAGACTTATTCAGCAAGGTGCAAAATTAGTTGTTTCAACAGAAGATATTTTAGAAGAACTAAAAATAATACAAAATAGTGAAGTAAAAGAAGAAAATGATGAAAATATAGAAGTAGCAGAAGAATATAAAAAAGTATATGAAAACTTAACATATGAACTAATACCAATAAATAGTTTATGTAGTAAATTACAATGTAAAATAAGTGAATTAAATTATTTAATAACAATGATGGAAATGGAAAATTTAATAGAAATAATGCCAGGAAATATGATAAAAAGGAAGTAATAAAATGTATAAAAAACACATAGTGGGAATTGAAGGAGAAAATATAGCAAGTAAATATTTAGAAGACTTAGGATATAAAATTATAGAAAGAAATTTTATGTGTAAAACAGGAGAGATAGATATTGTAGCATTTGATTTAAAAAAAGAAGAATTAGTTTTTGTAGAAGTAAAAACAAGAAGTAACTATTCATATGGAACACCTGCAGAAGCAGTAACAAATATAAAACAAAAGCATATTTACAAGAAAGCAAGATATTATATACATTTACATAATTTATATGAATTATATACACGAATAGATGTTATAGAAATTTTATTAAAAAATAATAGCTATAAATTGAATCATTTGAAACAAGTAACATAAGTATACTTATAATTTTAATACAAATTTCTCTCATAGGTTGTAGGGGTCGACGCCTCTGTCGACCAAAAATAAATATTATGATAAGCCAAAATAATAAATTAATCTAAAATTTCATGAATGTATGGTCGGTTATTGACAGCCATAGAAAAATAATAAAAGGCGACCAATGGTCGCCTTTACACGCACGAAGAATTTAATTTTAATTATATTATTTTGTCTTTAAATAATGTCAAATAATAATTGACCTAATTTGTTTACAAAAATAGGGTTATATTGTATAATTCCATAAGAGGAGAGATTTATGAATTTATTTGAAGAAACAAAATTTCTAATGAAAAAATACGGAATTACAGCTAATAAAAATTTAGGACAAAATTTTTTAATTGATGAAAGTGTAATTATAGATGCGTGTGATTCTGCAAATATAAATAAAGAAGATTTAGTTATAGAAATCGGACCAGGATTAGGAACTCTTACTAAATATATTTTGGAAAGAGCAGGAAAAGTTATATGTGTAGAGATAGATGAAAGAATGATAGATATTTTAAAAGAAAGATTTTTCTTGTACCAAAATTTTGAAATAATAAATGAAGATATTTTAAAAGTTGACTTACATAAATTAATAAAAGAAGAAAAAAATGAAAATATAAAAAATGTAAAAATTGTAGCAAATTTACCATATTACATTACAACACCAATAATAATGAAATTATTAGAAGAAAGATTAGATTTACAAAGTATAACTGTAATGGTGCAAAAAGAAGTTGCAGAAAGGTTAATTGCAATTCCTGGTGAAAAATCAGCAGGAGCAATAACTTATTCTGTATATTATTATGCAGATTCAAAAAATGTAAGAATTGTTGATAAAAGCTCATTTATTCCAGAACCATCTGTGGAATCTGAAGTAATTAATTTAAGAATAAGAGAAAAGCCACCAGTTGAAGTAAATAGTGAGGAAATATTTTTTAAATTAATAAAAATTGCATTTATGCAAAGAAGAAAAACTTTAGTAAATTCGCTAAGCAATAGCGGATTTATAGAAAAAAATAAAATAACAGAAATACTAAAGCAATTAAATATAAATGAAAATATAAGAGCAGAAAAGCTATCAATACAAGATTTTGCAAATATTGCAAATGAAATTTAGGAGGAAAAAATGTTAAAAAGAGAAAATGATACAGAAAAAAATAAAAATTTAGAGGAATTAAATTCAAAATATAATTTAGAAGAACTATTTAATAACATTGTTTTAGAAAAAGAACAAAAAAATTTAGAAAAAAACAAAAAAACTATTTAAAAAGTATAATGCTATATGATATAATAGAAACGTGAAGTTTTATTTTATAATAGGAGAGATTATATGAACCAAATTCTTGTAACAGAAAAATTATATGTAACTCCAGAGCTAAGAAAAAAGAAAAAGATGTATAAAGTTCAATTTATAATTTCTATTATTTTAGTATTTATATTAGCAGGATATTATATATACCAAGAATACGATAAATATAAAAATGAACAATTATCAAAGCAAATATTAGCAAATGTAGATATTGATACACAAGAAGATGATACTGCAATGAAAAATGAAGGTGATGTTTTAGTTGTAATATTAGATGAAAACGAAAACTCGGGTTCAAATGGAACTTCAACCGAAAATGCAGCCTTTAGTACAGAAGTTCAAACAACAGCATCTGGAACAAAATATTCTACAATAGCTATAATAAATATTCCTAAAATTGGAGTAAACTATCCAGTACTTTCAGAAGCTTCTGATGAACTTCTAAAAATAGCTCCAAATAAATTTTGGGGACCAAATCCAAATGAAGTAGGAAATTTCTGTATAGTTGCTCATAATTATAGAAATTCTAAATTCTTTAGTAAAGTGCCAACATTAGTAAATGGAGATATCATAGAATTAACAGACTTAAGTGGAAGAACATTAAAATATTCAGTATATGACAAATATACTGTAGATCCAGAAGATGTAGCTTGTACAAGTCAGCTAACTGGAGGTAAAAAGGAAGTAACTTTAATAACCTGTACAAATGATAGTAAACAAAGAGTTATAGTAAAAGCAACAGAGGTGTTGTAATGGAATATAAAATTGGAGACATTGTAGAAACTAAAAAAAATCATCCATGCGGAGGAAACTTGTGGGAAATAACAGGTATAGGAGTAAAATTTCGCATGAAATGTAAAAAGTGTGAGCATATAATATTATTAGATAGACAACAAGCACTAAAGAGAATAAAAAATAAAAAACAATAGAAAAGGAATGAATGAAAATGGGATTAATAAAAGATTTTTTAAATAGAAATAAAAAAGAAGCTCTTTCAGATGCTACTATATCTATACAAAATAAAAAAATTAATGAACAAATGGATTTATTACAACATCAACAAGAAAAAATAGATGCAATAGTAGCAAAAATGAGAAGTGTTGCAAGTGAAGTAAAAGAAACAAAAAAAGAAATTGATGGAATTAAAGAGAAAAGAAATAAATGCGTAAGTACTTATACAAGATATAATCCGAAAGAAATCGAAGATTTTGATAATAACTTTAAGATAAGGAGATTAAGCAAAGATAGTGAATATAACTATATTGTTACTTTAGTTGCAGATAAAAATAAAAAAGATGAAATTGTTATGGGACAATTTAACAACGGAGATATAAAAACTATTACTGATAAATTCGAAGAAATGCTTAAATTTCAAGCAAACTTACAATTTGGAGAAATTGATAAAGATGTTATTAATGAATATTACAAAAAATTAGAAGAATATGCTGAGTTAAATAATATTACTATAACTAAAGAAGGAAAAGAAATTTTAACTAATACTAAAAATGAATCAAAAAATATTTCAAAAACTATTATATATATGGGTGATGATAATACAATAGAAAAAACCATAATAAAGGATAACAAAGATATTTTAAATGATCTTAACAATTATGCTTTTGATGAGCTTCCTGAAATGAGAGCAACTGATAAAATTATTGAAAAAATTGTTGATATAAACAAACAAGAAAATATAGAAGAATTACTAAGTAATAATAAAGATACTTTAAATAGATATTTAAGAGAAAATACAGAAGCTAAAGAAATAATAAAGAAATTACATAGAAATTCTATAGAAACGGATATATGTTTAGATGCAATGAAATATATAGAAGAAGATAAAGAAAATTTCGAAAAAACAGAAGAATATAATTATATGAGAGTATTTACAGAAGGAAAATATAATGAGGCTAAAAATTATTATAATACAATGAAATTAGATATATCAAAGTTAAGTACAAAATTAAGTAAAGGTGATACTGCAGAAGATATAAAAAAGAAAATGCAAATTAATAGATTTTTACATGATAAACATAGCCAAAATATAGGAGAACTAAATCCTGAACATGAAAATATGTATAATTCATTTTTAGACAACATAAAGCCAGATCCAAATTATGAGATAATTAATTCAGCAAGACAAAAAGAAAAAATGTATTTGGCTAGTATTATAGATAGTGAAAAAACGAAACTTGTAAATGAAAACAAAGGAAATATAGAAGATTATAACGAATTATTAGACAGACAAGATTTTGGTAATAGAGCTAAATATAATATACCAGATGGAGATAGAGAACATTCAGGTAATGATGGAAGATAAGAAAATAGAGAGCATTTATAAAATGCTCTCTATTTCTTTCCATACATTTTCGGAATATATTTTTCTTTCAGAAGAAAAAGGCATACAAACTGCATCTCCTATAGGATTTAGTTCGTTTTGTATTTCTTTACAGGCTCCTTCAACTTTTGTTATCGCAATTTTATCTGCCTTATTAGTTAAAATAATAAAAGGCAATTTAGCACTTATAACATAATTGTACATCAACTTATCGTTTTCAGTAGGTTTATGGCGGATGTCAACTAAGAAAATTATTAAAGCAATTTGTTTTCTATTAAATAAATACTCTTCAATAAAATGACCAACTTGTTCTTGTTCTTTTTTAGACATTTTGCTATAACCATAGCCAGGTAAATCAACAAAATAAAATTTATCATCAATATTATAAAAATTTAATTGACGTGTTTTTCCTGGTTCACTACTTGTTCTTGCAAGTTTCTTTCTATTAATCATAGTATTTACAAAAGAAGACTTACCAACATTAGATTTACCAACTAAAACAATTTCAGGTAAATTATTGTTAGGGTATTGTTTGGGGCTAACAGCAGAAACCTCAAATTTAGGATTTTTAATTAACATTTTTTTACTCCTTTAATTTTAATATAATCAAAAATTATTATGGCGGTCAATGACCGCCGCTACATTATTTTGGTATTAAAAAAATTTCTATTTTTGATTGTAGGGGCGGACGTCTCTGTCCGCCCGTGTAGCTTCCAACATCTATAAAATACATTTTACTTTTTAGGCGAAATTTTCTCAATTCCACCCATATAAGGTCTTAAAACTTCTGGAATTTTAATGCTTCCATCTGGTTGATAATTATTTTCAACAATAGCAATTAACATACGAGGCGGAGCAACAACAGTATTATTTAAAGTATGAGGTAAATAATTTCCTTTTTCACCTTTAATACGAATACCTAAACGTCTAGATTGGGCATCTGTTAAATTTGAACAGCTTCCAACTTCAAAATATTTCTTTTGTCTTGGACTCCATGCTTCTACATCACAACTTTTAGCTTTTAAATCTGCTAAATCTCCACTGCAACATTCCAAAGTTCTAACAGGCACATCCATACTTCTAAATAATTCAACTGTATATGACCACATTTTATCATACCAATTCCAACTATCTTCTGGTTCACATACAACAATCATTTCTTGTTTTTCAAATTGATGTATTCTATAAACACCACGTTCTTCAATACCGTGTGCACCTTTTTCTTTTCTAAAACAAGGTGAATATGAAGTTAAATTATAAGGTAAATCTTCTTTATTTAATATTTGATCTTTAAAGCGTCCAATCATAGAATGTTCACTTGTACCGATTAAATATAAATCTTCACCTTCAATTTTATACATCATTGCATCCATTTCTTCGAAACTCATAACACCTGTAACAACGTCAGAACGAATCATATAAGGTGGAATGCAATAAGTAAATCCTTTGTTAATCATAAAGTCTCTTGCATAAGTAAGAACTGCAGAATGTAGTCTAGCAACATCGCCTAAAAGATAATAAAAACCGTTTCCAGCAACTCTTCTAGCACTATCTAAATCAAGTCCACCCAAATTTTCTAAAATTTTACCGTGAAATGGAATTTCATAATCTGGAACTACAGGTTCACCATATTTTTTTATTTCAACATTTTTACTATCGTCTTCACCTATTGGAACAGATTCATGCATAATATTAGGTATTTTCATCATTCTAGATTTTATCTCTTCTGCATATTCAGCTTCTAATTTTTCATTTTCTTCAAGTTCAGAGTTTATTTTTTGAACTTCAGCTTTTATTTTTTCAGTTTCATCTTTTTTGCCTTCACGCATTAAAGAACCAATTTGATTACTTAAATTTTTTCTGTTCATTCTTAATTCATCACCATGAAGTTTTGCTTTTCTATTTTTTACATCTAAATCTAAAACTTCATCAACCAAAACTAATTTGTGATTTTGAAATTTTTTACGAATATTTTCTTTTACAAGTTCAGGATTTTCTCTAATAAGTTTTATATCTATCATAATAGCCTCCATAAAAATAAAATTAATAAGTGCATTTTACAACAATATAAACAAAAAAGCAAATTTTTAAACTTATGTTTGACAATTAAATGTTTGTATGGTAGAATATACAAAAAAATTAGGAGCGTGATTAAATGAAAAAGGATGCAAATGGACTAAATAAAAGAGAAAGAGCAATACTAAAATTTATAGAAAAACAAATACAAACAAACGGATATCCACCATCAGTTAGAGAAATAGGAAAGGCAGTTGGATTAAGTTCAACAGCAACAGTACATGGCTATCTAGCACAACTAGAATCAAAAGGATTTATAAAAAAAGAATCACAAAAAGGTAGAACACTTAGACTTTTGAAAGGCGCAGATGGAATAAAAAAAGAAAAATCAGTTAAAGATTTTTACACACATAAAGAACTTGCAGAAGTGCCGGTTATAGGTAAAGTTACAGCAGGAGCACCAATATTAGCAGTTGAAAATGTTACAGATACTTTTCCAATTCCAATAGATTTTGTTGGAAATAGCGAAGCCTTTATGCTAAAAGTTAGAGGAGAAAGTATGATAGAAGCAGGTATTTTAGATGGAGATCTAATACTTGTAAAGAAACAAGATAGCGCACGTAATGGAGAAATGGTAGTAGCTTTAGTAGGAGATGAAGCAACAGTTAAAACATTTTACAAAGAAAAAGACCATATACGTTTACAACCAGAAAACAGTACAATGGATCCAATAATAGTTCCAGACTGTAAAATACTAGGAAAAGTTGCTGGTGTATTTAGAAAAATGTAAATCATAAAATTTATAATAGGCAGACAAATAAGTCTGCCTAATTAAATAATATAGAAAGGAATTAATCAGTTACATAGATTTTTTATTTCTATAAAATTGATTAAATAAAAAAAGAATGTTTTTTAATGAAAAAGAATACAAGGAATATTTAAAGAAAAATAAAATAAATAGAGGAGACTTTGAAAGAAATAATACCTTTAGAAGAAATTTCCATGAACAAGATAAAAATGGTAGAATAATTATAGATATGAAGAAATCTACAGAATCAGCAATTGATATAAGTAACTATTCAACTCCTAAAGGATGGTATATGTTAGATAATATGGATATGGTTCTTGTAAAAAATATATTTGGAGATGTATATAGAAATTTAAACGAAGAAAAATATAATTTTAGTAAATACAATGCTATTATAATTCAATACTTATCGAAACAATTTGGAATTAAAAGTGCTAAATATTACTTAGCAA
The DNA here is from genome assembly GCA_902461935.1 of uncultured Clostridium sp. GTDB lineage: Bacteria > Bacillota > Clostridia > TANB77 > CAG-508 > Merdicola. The sequence continues at coordinate 75,239 of CABPZP010000002.1, forward strand.
CAGAAAAAGGAAATACGAGATTAACATATATAATAACACCAAGCTTTTTAAATAAAGATGAAAAATTAGTAGAGGGTAATTCAATATTGAAAGATCCAATGGAATTAAATATAGATAAAATTCTTAAACAGATTGAAGAATATGGAAAAGAGAAAAATTACAATATTGAAGATATTGTTTCAATAAAGCATGATTTTTTAAAGCAGACAATTTTCAATAAGTTTGTTATGCAATCAGACGAAAATAATGGAAATTGGGCTATTATAGAAGATAAAATAAATGCAAAATTTTCTCCTATATATGATTACGATTGTTCATGTGGAGTAGAAACCAAAAATAAGCATCTAAGAAGTACAAATAATGGAAGTACAGAATTGAAAGATGTATTAGAGCAATATAAAGATGAAAAATGGCTACAGAAATACGTAAAAATAGCAATTTCTAAAGTTGACTTTGATAAAATTATAGATAATATAGAAGATGATAGAATAAAAATTGAAGAAAAAGTTTTAAATAGATATAGAAAATTTTTTAATGAAAGAAAAGTCGAATTAGAAAAATTATATAACGATGTTTATGAACAAAAAGAAGTAGAAGAAAGATAGAATAAAAAATAGAAAAATGCACATACCAAAATAAAAGGTAGGTGTATTTTTTATGGAAAAAAATCATAAAGAAGAAAGTGAAGATGTAACAAAATATGGTGAATTTGTAACCTCATATTTTGCTTGGATACCAACAGAAAAGCAAAAAGATATTGTTAAAAAATTAGAAAAAATCACTAATAAAAACAATAAATAAATTAACGTAAAATACTGCAGGAGCAGACATCTCTGGCAGACCAAAACAGAAAAAAATATATAAACTTACGTCAAACGTTGTAGGGGCGGATGCCTCTGTCCGCCCGTAAAAGAAAAAATTATATATAAATCAATGTCAAACATTGTAGGGGTCGGCGTCCTCGACGACCCGAAAAAAATATATATAAATTAACGTCAAAATTTATAATTGAATTTACATATTTTATGTATATAACTGTCAATAAGGCTACGTTTATCATTGCTGATACCATTAAGGTATATATTAAAAAAATTACATGATTAAAATATAAAAAAACATAAGAAAAAAACGCGAACATTTTTTCAAAAAACTATTGACAAATAAAAAATCTAATAGTAAAATACAAACATAAGTTCAAACGAACATAAATTTGAAAAAAGGGAGCGATAAAAATGAATATATTTGGAATAAAAAGCAATGTAATAGAGTATACAGTTAATAAGGCAGATAATAAAGGAATATATATATCAGTACAAAATGGAGAAGTATTAGTAAACGCTCCTTGGTATGTTACAAGCAATCAAATACAAGAAGTTGTTGAACAAAAAAGAAAATGGATATTAGAAAAATTAAATGAATATGAAACAACAAGAAAGAATATAAAGAAATACATATATTTATTAGGAAAAAAATATGAATTAGAAATTAAATACGAAAATATTTCTGTACCGGAAGTAAATGTAGAAAATAGCATTGTAGAAATTTTATTACCTAACAAATATAGAAAGATAGATAACAGAGCAATTATACAAATTGTATTAAATAAATTAATAGAAAAAGTAGCACAAGATGAAATAGAAATGGCTATGGAAAAAGCAAGAGTATTATTAGGTTTTGCACCAGAGGATTTCAAAATAGAAAATATGGGAAATACATTAGGAAAATGTGAAAACAAAGTTATAACTATAAACCCAGAAGTTGCAAAATATAATAGAACCGTTATAGAATATGTTGTAATGCATGAATATTGTCACTTAAAATATAAAACACACTCAAAAAAATTCTTAGAAATGATAGAAAAAAATCAAAAAAATTATGAAAAAATTGAAAATTTAATTTCAAAATATAAATTCTAATGTATAATAATAAAAAATATTAGGAGTTTATAAATGAGAGAAAAAATAAACAAAGTATTTGAAAAAATGGGAGATGACCATGTAAGTGAATTTTCAGCACAATCATCTTATTATATGATACTTGCATTTGTCCCCTTTTTAATTTTATTATTATCGTTAATACAATTCACAGGAATAGAAGCGCAAACAGTGTATAACATTATTTCATATGTAATTCCATCCACAATGAAAGATATGGTTTTAGGAATAGTTCAAGAGGTATATTCCAAATCATATGGAACAATATCTATTGCAATATTATTTACATTATGGTCAGCAGGAAAAGGATTTTTTGCGTTAAATAAAGGACTTAACAACATTTATGAAATTGATGAAAGTAAATATATCTACCTAAAGGCAAAATCTATTCTAAATACAGTAATATTTTTAATATTAATTACAGTAGCACTTGTATTATTAGTATTTGGAAATAGCTTTATAACAATATTGCAAAATAAATTTGTATTCTTAGATAGTTTTTTCTGGAAAGCATTAGCAGAATTAGGGTATATAGTTTTCACATTTTTTATGTATATTGCTATATACAAATTTATACCTAAACACAAAGTAAAAATACTATCACAAATACCCGGAGCATTTATTGGTTCAATAGGGCTAAACATTGTATCATTTATATTTGCAAAATATCTAAATATATTTAAAGGATTCTCACTTATGTATGGAAGCTTAACAACAATTATGCTAATTATGATGTGGACATATACATGTATGTATACATTATTTTTAGGCGCAGAAATAAACAAAATAATAGACATTTTTAAAAACAATAAATAATTTAAAGTATCATCAAACGTTGTAGGGGCACGGTGCTCCGTGCCCAAAAAAGATACAATTCAAAATATCGTTAAATATTCTAACATCATATATCAGGAAATATTTAACAGAAACTATTGCGCAATAAATTTATTTAATGTAGAATATAAACATAATTTATATCGAACTAATTTTATTCAAATATTTAATTCTTAAATAGCCAAAAAAATTAAAATAATAAGAAAAATGGAGATGGTGCTTATTGAACAATAAAATCAATTCTGAGATAAATATTAATGAAAATGTAGAAAAAATTTACAACGATGATAGTATACCAAAATTTACATTCAAAGACTTTTTAAAATACCAGGCAATATTTCATCCAGAAGATAAAATAGAATTTGATAATATGCTTGAGCTTAACGAAGATTCAGAAGATTATAATTACAACAAGGTAAATAATGAACATGATAAAGTGTTTAGAACAATTTTAAGTGATAAAAAGGAAGCAGTAATTTTTATAAATAAAGCATTAGATTTAAATTTAAAAGAAAGTGAAATAGAAAAATACAAAGAAAATTACATAACAGAAAATTTAATAAGAAAAATAAATAAAGAGGAGGAAAAAGAAATGTTAGCAATATTAGATACAATAGCTGAAGAAAATGAAAGAATATTACAACAAGGAATAAGAAAAGGAATAAAAAAGGGAAAAATTGAGGGAATAAAAGAGACAACAATTAATAATGCAAAAAAGATGAAAAAAGCAAATATAGATATTAAATTAATAATGGAGATAACTGGTTTGAAAAAAGAAGAGATAGAAAGGTTATAAATATTTGAAAAAACAAAAAATACAATTCAAAATATCGTCAAACATTGTAGAGGCACGGTGCTCCGTGCCCGAAAATTAAAAATATAATCTAAAATTCTGTCAAAAGTTGTATGTATCGGTGTCCTTAGGGTAACCCGAAGAAAAAAGATTTCTAAAAGGAGAGATAAAAAATGAAAATTTTATTAATTAATGGTGGACCACACGAAAAAGGCTCAACAAATGTTGCATTAGAAGAGGTAGCCAAAACTTTAAATGAAAATAATATAGAAACAGAAATAATGTGGTTAGGAAACAATCCAATTGGAGGATGCATAGGATGTAACTATTGCTTAAAAAATAATAATAGATGTTTTATGAAAGATAAAGTAAATGAATTTTTAGACAAAGTAGAAGAAACAGACGGATTTGTATTTGGAAGTCCTGTTCATTTTGCAGCTGCAAGTGGAGCATTAACATCCTTTTTAGATAGAGTTTTTTATGGAAGAGGAAAAATGTTTAAAAACAAGGTAGCTGCCTCAGTAGTAAGCTGTAGAAGAGGAGGTGCAACAGCAGCCTTTGATCAAATAAACAAATATGCACTAATGAACAATATGTATATAGTAGGAAGTTCATATTGGAACCAAATACATGGAAATAATGCAGAAGAAGCAAAGCAAGATTTAGAAGGATTACAAACTATGAGAAATCTAGCAAAAAATATGGCATACATATTAAAATGCATAAACAATGCAGAAGAAAATGGAATACAAAAACCACAATATGAAGAAAAAATAAAAACAAATTTTATTAGGTAAAAATAAATTCTAAAAAATGTTGCAATAAAAAATTATTTAATATAAAATAAATATGTAAAAATTAATCAATTATTTTTCTTTAAATTAATGTCAAATACTATAGGGGGAAGGAGTCCCTAGGGAGACACACTAAAGGTAAATATAATAGACAAACCAATGTCAAATATTGTAAGGGCGAACGCCTCTGTCCGCCCCAAAATAATAAAAAACAATATATATAAATGAATAAGAACTTAAATTTTGGTATAACTTTAATTGCCTTAATAATAACAATAATCATATTATTAATTCTTGCAGGTGTAACACTAAGCATGGTAATGGGAGAAAGCGGAATATTTGGAAAAGCCAATATAGCAAGTGAAAATACAAAAATAGCAAATGCAAAAGAAATAATAAGGTTAGCAGTGATAGAAAATGAAGTATACAAAAATACAAATGATTCAAGAGCGAAAAGTGATAGTGGTTTACAAACAGAAATAGAAACAAAATTAACAAACGAAGGATATAAAGTAGAAGAAGGAAAAATAACAATAGGAAAAGCAGAACCAATAGATATAGCAGAAGAAATAAAAAAATCGTCAACAGGAGAAAATGGAAGTTCTGGTGGAAACGTAACAATAGAAAAAGGAGATAATACACAAGGAACAGAGCCTAAAACAATAAATGGAAAACCAGCAACATACAGTAACCCAATAATACCAGCAGGATTTAAAGCAGTAGATAGCTCAATAGATAATACAATAGATAGTAAAGCAAGTTGGACAAATGGAGAAGGATATAAATACGGATTGGTAATAGAAGATAAAGAAGGAAACCAATTTGTATGGATAGCAGTAGATGGAACAAATGTAGTATTAAATAGATATCAATTTCAAGATAGTTTAAATTACAATAGTGAAAGTTATAACAATTATAGTGAAACAAAAGATACTACTTGGGCAGAAAAAGTTGGAAAATATGGAGGATATTATATAGGAAGATATGAAACAAAATATGAAAATAGTAAATGTGTAGTAAAACAAGGAAAAGTTCCAACGGTAGATGTTACAAGAGATACAGCACGTGGATATGCACAAAAAATGAAAAACGATTATGGATATGGCGTAACAACAGATTTATTAAATAGTTATATGTGGGATACAGCCCTGAAATATATAGATTATTATACCCAAAGCAGTTTTTCAACAACAACAGGACTAGGAAATGCCGGGAAAATAAATAGTGGAGCTGTAGCAAGTGGCTCATATAGTAACGATATAAAATGTAATATAGCAGATATGAGTGGAAATGCATGCGAATGGACAACAGAATACTATAGTTCGAGTATTCCGTGCGTTTATCGTGGTGGCATTTACTTTTATAGCAGCGCAGCGTGTAGGCGTTCTTACGGTACTACCAGTGATAGCGGTAGTTATGTAGGGTTTCGTTGTGCGCTTTATTGGTAGCACTGAGTCCTGCATAATAATAAATCAACCATTGAAAAATAATAAAAAAAGGTATAAAATACAATACAGAAAAGGAGCTGATTATATGTTAAAAGAAAAATTAATGGAAGATTTAAAACAATCTATGAAAGATAAAAATGTTGTAAGAAAGAATGTTGTACAAATGGTAAGAGCAGCAATATTACAATTTGAAAAGGATAATGGGATAGAAGTAGAAGATAACAAAATTTTAGATATAATAGCTAAAGAGGTAAAAAAGAGAAAAGATTCTTTAGCAGATTTTGAAAAAGCCAAAAGAGAAGATTTAATAAATCAAGCAAAAGAAGAAATAACAATATTAGAGGAATATTTACCAAAACAACTTACAAAAGAAGAATTAACAGAAAAAGTAAAAGAAATAATAGAAAAAACCGGAGCCACAACAATGAAAGATATGGGAAAAGTTATGAAGGCATGTAAGGAAGAAATAGGTGCTTCAGCAGATGGAAAAGCAATAAACGAAGTAGTTAAAGAAATATTAGCATAAAAAATAAAATTGACAAAGATAGATCTTTGCCAATTTTTATATGAAGATAAAAAATATAGGAGAAATGAAAAAATGACAAGAACAAAATTATCAGAAAGAGTACTTCCAACATATACAAAAGGTGAAGAAATATTTAATATGGTTTCACATATAGTTGGAGGAGTATTAGGTATTGTAGCAATTGTACTATGCAGTGTATTTGCGGCAATAAGACATAATCCGTATGGAGTTGTAAGTGGAGTAATATTTGGAATTTCTATGGTAATACTTTATACATTTTCAAGTATTTATCATGGAATGAAACCAAACACAAAAAGGAAAAAAATATTTCAAATATTTGACCATTGTGCAATATTTTTATTAATAGCAGGGTCCTATACTCCATTTGCATTATGTACTTTAAGAGAATATAATACTGCCCTTGGGTGGTGGATTTTTGGAATAATATGGGCAGCGGCAATACTTGGAATAACTTTAAATGCTATAGATTTAAAAAAATATAAAGTATTTTCTATGATATGTTATTTAGTAATGGGCTGGTGCATAATAATAAAAATTAACATATTACCCAAATTACTTGGAACAACAGGTTTTGTTTTATTAGTTACAGGAGGCATAATATATACAATAGGAGCTATATTATATGGTTTAGGAAGAAAACATAAATATATACATTCAATATTTCATTTATTCATATTTTTTGCAAATTTATTACACTTTTTATGTATTTTATTATATGTAATATAATTTTTTTATTAAATGTCAATTTTATATTGACATTTTTTTTATTTAATCATACAATATAAATGTGAACATATGAATAAGTATTCATATAACGAAAGAATGGAGAATATATATGGAAGTAGAAGAAAATCAAGAACAAAACATTATAAGATTAGATACAGTAAATAAAGTTAAAGAAAATATGTTAGAAGAAGAAAAAATATTCGATTTAGCCGAATTATTCAAAGTATTTGCAGACTCTACTAGAATGAAAATTATTTGTGCACTTGAAGAAAAAGAACTTTGTGTAGGAGAAATAGCCTATATAACAAATTCAACACAAAGTGCAATATCACATCAGCTTAGAGTTTTGAAACAAGCAAAACTTGTAAAATACAGAAAAGATGGAAAAGTGGTTTATTATAGCTTAGACGATGACCACGTAATAGAAATTGTAAAGAAAGGTCGTGAACATATTGAAGAAGTATAGATATGATGTTATTGATTTAGACTGTGCAAATTGTGCTAAAAAAATTGAAGATAAAATAGCAAAAACAGAAGGTTATAAAAATGTTATATTAAATTATTCCACATTAAAATTATCTTTTGAAACAGATAAAGAAAATCCTTTAAAAGAAATAAGAGAAATAGTTCAAAAAATGGAGCCAGATACTCAAATTGTAGAAGAAAAAAAGGAAAATACTAAAACAGAAAATGAAAGCAAAAAAATTAATATGGAAATAATTAGATTAATTATAGGAATTTATATTGCAGCTATAGGTTCTATGGGAGTATTTTCAAATGAATTAATAAATACCTTATGTATAATTGCAGGATATGTAATTTTATTATTTAAAACAGCAAAAAAAGCATTGAAATTGTTATGGAAAAACCATAGTTTAGATGAAAGTGCTCTAATTACTATCTCATGTATAGGTGCATATTTAATAGGAAAACAAAGTGAAGGTTTAATGGTTATTGCATTATATGAAATAGGAGAAATACTAGAAGATAAAGCTGTTAATAAAAGTAGAAAATCTATAAAAGAATTAATGAATATAAAACCAGAATATGCAAATTTAAAAGAAAAAAATGAAACTAAAAAGGTATCACCTGAAAATGTAAAAATAGGAGATATAATTGTTGTAAAAAACGGAGAAAAAATACCTTTAGATGGTATTGTAACAAAAGGAAATAGTTCATTAAATACAGCAGCTCTAACAGGAGAATCTAAATTACAAAATGTAAAAGTTGGAGATAAAGTTTTATCTGGAAGCATAAATGTAGAAGGATTAATAGAAGTAAAAGTTACAGAAAAATACGAAAATTCAACAGTTAGCAAAGTTTTACAATTAGTTGAAACTGCAACAGATAGAAAAGCAAAAACAGAAAACTTTGTATCAAAAGCAGCAAAGATATATACACCAATAGTTATAGGCCTTGCGATTATAGTTGCAGTATTTATGCCATTGGTAATAAAAAGTGTAAGTTATAGTGAAAGTATTTACAAAGCTCTAGTATTCTTAGTAATTTCTTGCCCATGTTCAATTGCTATATCTGTTCCACTAAGTTATTTTTCTGGAATAGGTAAATCATCTAAAGAAGGAATTTTAGTAAAAGGAAGCGATTACTTAGATGGAATAAAAAATATAAAAGAAATAGTTTTTGATAAAACAGGAACAATTACAACAGGAAAATTTGAAGTTGTAGAAGTTAAAACTTATGGAGAATTAAGCGAGGAAGAAGTTTATAAATATTTTGCATATGGAGAAAAATTCTCAAATCATCCAATTGCAAAATCTATTTTAGAATATAAAAAAATAGATATAGATGAAAGTAAAGTAAAAAAATTAAAAGAAATATCAGGAAAAGGGATTTCATATGAAGTTGAAGGAAAAACAATAAAAATAGGAAATAAAGAATTAGTAGAAGAAAAAACAAATAGAGAAGATAATGGAACAGCTCTATATTTATCAGTAGATGGAAAAGTAGAAGGAGCAATAATATTAAAAGACAAAATTAAAGATAATATGAAAAATACATTTGAGAAATTCAAAAAATTAGGAATTAAAACAAGAATGTTTACAGGAGACAGAAAAGAAGTAGCCAAAGAAGTTGCAAATGAAGTAGGAATAGATGAATATAAAGCAGAAATGTTACCACAAGACAAATTTAATGAATTAGAAAAAGTAATAGAAAGCAATAAAGATGAAAACTACAAAGTAGCATTTGTAGGAGATGGAATAAATGATAGTCCAGTAATAGCAAGAGCAGACATAGGAATATCTATGGGAGGAGTAGGTGCAAGCAGTGCAATAGAAGCCTCAGACGTTGTAATAATGACAGATGAAATAGAAAAAATAATAACAGGAATACGTATTTCTAAAAAAACAAATAGAATAATAAAAGAAAACCTAGTATTTTCAATAGGAATAAAAATATTAGTATTGCTACTTACAATACTTGGAATATCAGATATGTGGGAAGCAGTATTTGCAGATGTAGGAGTAACATTAATAACAATTTTTAATACACTTAGAATTTTAAAATAAATTTGTAGGGGCGACCATTGGTCGCCCTTTTATAAATAAAAGTTAATATTTTTCAAAATAACAATCTGTATAAAAACTATATAAAATTACTATTTTTTAAATTATTATCAATTGACAAAAAGCATACATATAGAATAAAATTAACTTGTATTAATAAATTTTAGGAGGAAAAATTATGGGATTAATTAAAGCAACTATAGGTGCTGTTGGAAGCACTTTAAATGATCAATGGAAAGAAGCAATTAGATGTGATGAAATGGGTAATGATATTTTAATGAAAAAAGTTACTACCAAAAATGGAGTTATTTCAAATGGAAGTGCAATTATAGTAGGACCAGGACAATGTGCTATTATTTTTGATAATGGTAGAGTTATAGATGCAACAGCAGAAGAAGGATACTATAAATTTGATACATCTTCTACACCTTCTTTATTTGAAGGTGAATTTAAAGGAATGTTCAAAGAAATGTGGCAAAGATTTACATTTAATGGAGCATCTGCAAAACAACAAGCAGTATTTTTCTTTAATATTAAAGAAATTATAAATAACAAATTTGGTACACCAGCACCAGTAATGTATGACGATTGGTCTCATGCAATACCAAATCAAATGACAGGTGAAACTCTTCCTTTATCTGTTTTTATAAAATGTTTTGGGACATATACATTTAAAATTACAAATCCTGCAACATTTATGAATGAAATAGCAGGAATGAGTGATGAATATAGAAAAGATGAATTGTTAGAACAAATGAGAAGCGAAGTTATGGATTCGTTTGAAAAAGTATTAAATCAATTAGGATGTGTAAATAAAATACCAGTTCGTTCACTTCCAAGCCAAAAAGATAAGGTAAAAGAAATAATGGCAGAAGGTAATTACGATGAAGCAATACAAAAAAGAGGAATTTCTATAATAGAATTTAATATTGAATCTGTTTCACTAGATGAAGAATCACAAGAAAAAATTAATAATTATGAATTAAGTTCAAACGCATATATGCAACAAGGAACAATGGTTGGAGCATATGCTCAATCTATGAAAGATGCTGCAAATAATCCAAATGGAGCAACAAATGGTTTTGTAGGAGTAGGAATGGCAAATATGGCATCTGGAGGAATTATGGGAGGAGCTACAATATCTCCATGGCAAAATGCTACACCAGCACAAAATAATTCTAATAATACAACAACAACTGCAGAAGCATGGGAATGCCCAAATTGTAAAAAACAAGTAAATGGCAATTTCTGTCCAGATTGCGGAACCAAAAGACCAGAAAAAGCATTTTGTCCAAATTGTGGTAAAAAAGTAGATAAAAACACAAAATTTTGCCCAGACTGTGGAACAAAATTAAATTAAAATAGAAAGGAAATAATCAATTAATAAATTAATATTTTTATGTAATTGATTAATAGTAAGTTATGAAAACAACTGTAGATAACAAATGTCCAAGTTGTGGAGCAAACATAAAATTTGACCAAACGTTGCAAAAGTGGAAATGTGAATATTGTGGGATGTCTTATAACATTGAGGATTTTGAAAAACAACAAGCAAAAGAAGGTAATGAAAACTTAGATATAAATATAGATGAATACACATGCCCTAACTGCGGAGCAACAGTTGTAACAGATGAAAATACTGTTGCTACACATTGTGTATATTGTGGAAATACAGCAATAATGAAAAATAGATTACAAGGTGAATTTAAGCCAGATAAATTAATTCCATTTGCAACAAAAAAAGAAGACGCAATAAATGAATTTCAAAAAAATGTAAAGAAAAGATGGTTTTCACCACCAGATTTTCATAATGAAGAAAATATTGAAAAAATAACAGGAGTATATATTCCGTTTTGGCTATACGATGGAAAAACAACAGGAGATATAACAGCAACTGCAGAGAGAATAAGAAGCTGGTCATCAGGAAGTTACAGATATACAGAAACTTCCACATATAATTGCGTAAGAAACGGAGAATTAGAAATTACAGATTTGCCAGTAGATGGTTCTACCAAATTTGAAGATGAAATAATGGATTCAATAGAGCCATATAACTACAGTAAATTTGTGCCTTTTAATAGATCATATTTATCAGGCTTTTTAGCAGAAAAGTATGATTTAACTCAAGATGAAGTGTATGATAGAGCGAAAACAAGAATGGAAAATACCACAGTAAATGAGCTAAAGAAAACAATAACTGGATATAATACAGTTTCTATAAATAGTAGCAATGTTAATATTCAAAAAGGAAAAGTAGAATATGCTCTTTTGCCAGTGTGGATGTTAAATATAAAATATAAAGAGAAAATGTACACATTCGCCATGAATGGTCAAACAAGGCAAGTTGTAGGAAAAGTGCCAGTATGTATAAGTAAGGTAATAAAAAAAGGAATATTATTCTTTGGAATAGGCTTTGCTTTAGCATTTTTATATAATATTATAAGGGGAATGATGTAAATGAATAAAAAAATAAAGATAGTTTTAGGCTTAGCAATTTCTTTAGTAATTATAATGTTTTCAAATTCATATGCTACGAGTACATATTATAGTGATGAAGCAACATATAGAAACGACTCTAGCACATATAATAGCAATACATATACTACAAATTCACAAAAGGCTAAAGCAAATACACCCGTGGTAGATGCAACAAAAAAGATATACGATTATGCAAATTTAATAACAAAAGATGAAGAAGAAGTTTTATATAATAAAGTTCAAGAATTTATAAATAAATACGATATGGATATGGCAATAGTAACAATAAATTCAAATCCAAAATCATCATCTATGGCATATGCGGATGACTTTTATGATTATAATAATTTTGGAAAAGGAACAAACAAAACTGGACTACTATTTTTAATAGATATGCAAAATAGAAATATGTGGATTTCAACAACAGGTGATGCAATAAACATATATACAGATAGTAGAATAAATACAATTTTGGACTATACATATGATAAAATATCAAATGAAGATTATAATGGGTGTGCAGAGCAATTTATAGATAAAGCAAGCTACTTTGCAAATAAAGGACTAACAGGAGGAAGCAAAGTAGTAACAGTTCCTAAAATGATATGTAACTCATTAATATTTGCTGGAATAGTAACAATAGTTTTTATATGTATAGGTCTTGCAACACATAGAAAACCAAAAAAGAAAAAAGAAGCAAGCAACTATATAACTCAACCATTAAAATTAAGTAACAAATTAGATACATTTTTAGATAAACACGTATCAAAAGTAAAAATAGAAACATCGTCAAGTTCAGGAGGAAGCTCAACGCACAGTGGAAGTAGTGGAACATCACACGGCGGAGGCGGAAGAAGTTTCTAAAAAATAAATTATATTTAAAAAATGACAAATAAATTGTTTTTAATCAACAAATATATTTGTCATTTTATTATAGTATAAAAATTATCGTCAAACGTTATAGGAGTGCTATACTTATGGTGATTCAGAATAGATTAATTATTTTTTGTTGAAAAAGAAAAATTAAAATATTATTAGTAAAATTAAATAAAAAAGCCAAATAAGTATTGACTTACGGCTGAAAGCATTGTATAATATTTAAGCATGAGTTTAGCGTTGAAGTAGAATGTGGCTACAAAGTACTACGGATGTAAGACTTTGGAGGGAACTTCTATGGAGTATGTCTTGGCTTAGACCGGGCGGTAAGTTCTTTTAATTCATATAAAATTTTTATATTTTATAGAAGTAAAAGATACAATTAAATATAATTTAGTTGTATATAAAAACAATTAAGCACTTATCCCAAGAAAAAGCATGCAAAACTTGGGTTTTTATATTGGAGTTTTAAGAAACACCAGGGTGCGTTTGAACTTGCCTAGGTAAAATTATATTTTAAGGAGGGAAAATTACTATGGCAACAACAAAACAAATGGTAGGAAGTGAGAAAATAAGAATAAGATTAAAAGCTTATGATCACGTAGTTTTAGATCAGTCTGCTGAAAAAATAGTAGATACTGCTAAGGGTACAGGAGCTAAAGTTTCAGGTCCTATTCCACTACCAACACAAAAAGAAGTTGTAACAATTTTACGTTGTCCTCACAAATACAAAGATTCAAGAGAACAATTTGAAATGAGAACACATAAAAGAGTTATAGATATTCTTTACCCAACACAAAAAACAGTTGATACATTAATGAAATTAGAATTACCAGCTGGTGTTGAAATAGAAATAAAATTATAGTTTAGAGCTTACTATAAAATTACTTCTATATTTATAGAAGAAAAAACTCAAAAAACCATGCTACTTTAATAAACAAAATAAAGAAATCAAAAACGAGTATTGCTAGGCAAATGAAATAAAATTTTTGAGGCAGTACGTTTGTACGGCGATAAAATTTTATTGAAATTTAACAACGCAAGACGAAGTTTTTCATTTATTTAGTAGCCAATAGTTAGGAGGAAAGAAATATGAAAAAAGGATTAATAGGAAAAAAAGTTGGAATGACACAAATCTTTGATGAAGCAGGAAAAGTTATTCCAGTAACAGCAATAGAAGCTGGACCTTGTACAGTTGCACAAGTAAAAACTGTTGAAACAGATGGTTACGACGCAGTACAATTAGGTTTCGGAGATGTAAAATTAAAGAAAGTTATAAAACCAATTCAAGGACATTTTGCAAAAACAAATCTAGAACCTAAAAAACATTTAAGAGAATTTAGATTAGACGATGTTTCAAACTTTAAAGTTGGAGACGAATTAAAAGCAGATGTTTTTGAAGCAGGAGAAAAAGTAGACATTCAAGGAACAACAAAAGGAAAAGGATTCCAAGGTGTTATTAAAAGACATGGACAACATAGAGGACCTATGGGACATGGTTCTATGTATCATAGAAGACCAGGTTCAATGGGATCAACATCTACACCAGGTAGAGTATTTAAAGGTAAGAAATTACCAGGACATATGGGAGTTCAAACTGTTACAATTCAAAACTTAGAAGTTGTAAGAGTTGACTTAGATAAAAATGTAATATTAGTAAAAGGTAGTGTACCAGGACCAAAAGGTGCTATCTTAAAAATAAAAACAAGTGTTAAAGCGTAAGGAGGGAGAAAGGAATGCCTAAAATAGATGTATATAATATGCAAGGTAAAAAAGTTAGCGATGTAGAATTAAATGAAGCTGTTTTTGGAATTGAACCAAACGAAGCAATTGTACATAGCGTATTAGTTAACTATTTAGCTAACCAAAGACAAGGTACACAAAATACAAAAACAAGAGCAGAAGTACGTGGTGGTGGAAGAAAACCATGGAGACAAAAAGGAACAGGTAGAGCAAGACAAGGAAGTATACGTGCACCACAATGGATAAAAGGTGGTATAGCGTTAGGTCCAAAACCTCGTTCATACAAATATACTGTTAATAAAAAAGAAAGAAGATTAGCAATAAAATCTATCTTAAGTTCAAAAGTATTAGAAAACAATTTAGTAGTTGTTGATAAAATGGATGTTAAAGAAATAAAAACAAAAACAATGGTAGCAGCATTAGATAGCCTAAAAGTCACAGGAAAAACATTAATAATGTTACCAGAAAAAAATGAAAACGTTCAAAAATCAGCAAGAAACATTGAGGGAGTTAAAACTACATTAATAAATACAATAAATGTATACGATTTATTAAAATACAACAAATTAGTAGTTACTCTAGATACTGTTAAAAAATTAGAGGAGGTGTACGCATAGATGATAGCAGAAGAAATAATAGTAAGACCAATAGTTACTGAAAAAAGCAACGATGGATTACAAGAAGGAAAGTACACTTTTGAAGTAAACAAAAAAGCAACAAAAGTTGAAATAGCAAAAGCAGTTGAAAAATTATTCAACGTAAAAGTATTAAAAGTAAACACAATGACAGTTAAAGGAAAACAAAAAAGAGTAGGAGCTCATGTTGGAAGAACATCTGACTGGAAAAAAGCTATAGTTACTATAGATACAAATCCTACAGATTCATCTTACTTAGGTAAAGGTGGAAAAGAAGTTAAAGTTTCTAAGAAGTATAAAGATTCAATAGACGAGTTCATGGGAGCTTAACCTAGAAATTATAAGCGTCGCCTAACTTCGTTAACCATCATTTAAAATTTTGTCAACGTGCAATAAGCACGCCTTGAAAATTTTAAACTTGGTTGCCTTGTTATACTCGCTTCTAATTCCTAGAAAAACTAGACAAAATAGGAGAATAAAAATGAATAAAGCTAATAAGCAATTTAGAGAAAAATATAAATGTCCATTAGATGGGATGGTTAATCTAAAAATGAAAAAACCAGAAACATTTGATAAAACAAGAGAAACTAAAAAAGCTTTAGAAAATTCAGACTATTCTTTAATAAAAACACAAGATTATCGGGAAAGAACCCGGAGAATAAAGAATATCTGCTTATGCGGGGCAGGAAAATAAAACCGTAAATATGTAAATAAATAGAGAAACAAGCAAAAGCGAGCAGTACTAGGAAAATGAATTCAAAATCCGCAGTCGTACATTGGTACGTCGAGGACATTTTGAATGAAATTTGACACCGCAATGCGAAGGTTTTCATTGTTTCGAGAAAGGAAGTTATTATGGGAATGAAACACTTTAACCCATACACCCCATCAAGAAGAAATATGACTGTTTCTACATTTGATGAAATCACTAAAAAAACTCCTGAAAAATCTTTATTAGCAAAGAAAAAAGAAAATGCAGGAAGAAACAACTATGGTAGAATAACAGTTAGACATCAAGGTGGAGGAAATAGACAAAAATACAGAATAATAGATTTTAAAAGAAGAAAAGATGATATGACAGCAACAGTTATAGGAATCGAATACGATCCAAACAGAAGTGCAAATATCGCATTAATTCAATATGAAGATGGAGAAAAAGCTTATATTTTAGCTCCAGTTGGATTAACAGATGGAGATAAAGTTGTATCTGGACAAAAAGCTGATATCAAACCAGGAAACTGTATGCCAATAGAAAGTATTCCAGTTGGTACTATGATTCACAATATAGAATTAAATCCAGGTCAAGGTGGAAAATTAGTAAGAAGTGCTGGACAATCTGCACAACTTATGGCTAAAGAAGGAAAATATTCACATGTTAGATTACCTTCAGGAGAAATGAGATTAATATTAACAAAATGTAGAGCTACAATAGGAACAGTTGGAAATACAGACCACGATACTATGAAAATTGGTAAAGCTGGTAGAAAAAGACATATGGGTATTAGACCAACAGTTAGAGGTTCTGTTATGAACCCAGTAGATCACCCACATGGTGGTGGTGAAGGTAGAGCTCCAGTTGGACACGCAGGACCAATGACACCTTGGGGTAAACCAGCTCTAGGATATAAAACAAGAAATAAAAAGAAATTATCTAACAAATTTATTGTTAAGAGAAGAAAATAGAGGTTGGAAGTTGGAAATTGGAAGTTGGTTATTTTTTATAGAATTTAATATTTGTAATTTTTAACATCAAACCTCCAACATCTAACATCTTGAGGTAAGAAAGGAGGACATATCTATATGTCAAGATCAAGCAAAAAGAAACCTTTTGTTCAAGAAAAACTTTTAAAAAGAATTGAAGCTATGAACGAAAGTGGAGAAAAAGAAGTTTTAAAAACATGGTCAAGAGCTTCTACTATATATCCACAAATGATTGGACACACAATTGCTGTTCATGATGGTAGAAAACATGTACCAGTTTATATTTCAGAAGAAATGATAGGACATAAATTAGGTGAATTTGCTCCTACAAGAACATACAAAGGTCATGCAGGAGATAAAACTTCTAAAGTTAAAAAATAAAGAGAAAATAAAATGTTAAAAGTTAAATAAAAATTTAACAAAACAATAACTAAAGGAGGGAAAACAAAGTGGAAGGAATTCAAGAAGCAAGAGCAGAACTAAAATATGCCAGAATTTCAGCAAGAAAAGTTAAAATTGTAGCAGATTTAGTAAGAGGGAAAAATGTTGATGAAGCTTTAGCAATAATGAAATTCACACCTAAAGCATCAACAGAAATATTAGAAAAATTATTAAAATCAGCTATTGCAAATGCTGAAAATAATCATGGAATGAGCCATGAAAAATTATATATATCTGAAATCTATGCTAACCAAGGTCCTACATTAAAAAGAATTAGACCAGCAGCTAAAGGTTCAGCAGTTAGAATTAGAAAAAGAACAAGTCATATAACTATCGTTTTAAGAGAAATCGATAAGTAGAAAGGAGAAATATAACATGGGACAAAAAGTAAACCCACATGGAGTTAGAGTAGGTGTTATAAAAGATTGGGACTCTAAATGGTATGCAAATTCAAAAGATTTTAGTAACTATTTAGTAGAAGATTACAATATCCGTAAAATGCTTAAGAAAAAATTATATGCAAGCGGAATTTCTAAAATAGAAATAGAAAGAACACCAAAATTTGTTAAAGTAAATGTATATACAGCTAAACCAGGAATAGTAATAGGAAAAGGTGGAGCTGGAGCTGAAAGTATAAAAGCAGATTTACAAAAAATGATTAATAAAAATGTTAATTTAAATATAGTTGAGGTAAAAGATATTGATACAAATGCTCAATTAGTTGCAGAAAATATCGCAGGTCAACTAGAAAGAAGAATTTCATTCAGAAGAGCTATGAAACAATGTATGCAAAAAACTATGAAAGCAGGTGCTTTAGGAATAAAAACTGCAGTATCTGGTAGATTAGGTGGAGCAGACATGGCTAGAACTGAATTCTATAAAGAAGGTACAATACCACTACAAACATTAAGAGCTGATATTGATTATGGATTTGCAGAAGCAGATACAACATATGGAAAAATCGGTGTAAAAGTTTGGATTTATAAAGGAGAAGTTCTTCCAACAAAGAAAAAGGAAGGAGGAGTTGAGTAATGCCATTAATGCCAAAAAGAACTAAATATAGAAAAATGCAAAAAGGTAGAAATAGAGGTAAAGCTACAAGAGGTAATAAAGTTACTGATGGAGAATATGGAATACAAGCTTTAGAAGCAGGATTAATTACTGGAAATCAAATAGAAGCTGCACGTATTGCTATGAACCGTTATATAAAAAGAGGTGGTAAAGTTTGGATAAAAATATTCCCAGACAAACCAATTACTAAAAAACCTGCAGAAACTCGTATGGGTAAAGGTAAAGGAGCTGTAGAAGCTTGGGTAGCAGTTGTTAAACCAGGAAGAGTAATGTTTGAACTTGCTGGTGTACCAGAAGAAACAGCTAGAGAAGCTATGAGATTAGCAATGAATAAATTATCTGTAAAATCTAAATTTATAGTTAGAGAATCTGATGATAAGGTGGGTGATAGCAATGAAGATTAATAAAATAAGAGAAATGTCTTCACCAGATCTAGAAAAAGAATTATCTGAATTAAAAACAGAGTTATTCAAATTAAGATTTAGTTTAGCTACAAATGGGTTAGATAATCCAAGCAGAATTAAAGAAGTAAAAAGAGATATAGCTAAAATAAATACAGTTTTAACAGAAAGAAGATTGGCTGAAGAAGTAAAATAAAAAAGTTAGAAGTTAGAATTAAAGAATTTTCTAACATTCAACATCCAATATGAAAAAAGGAGGATTTAATAGATGGAAGAAAGAAATCTTCGTAAAGTTTTAATAGGTACAGTAAAATCAAACAAAATGGACAAAACAGTAGTTGTATCTGTTCAAACAAGTGTAAAACATAAAACATATAACAAAATTGTTAAAAGAACATATAACTTAAAAGCTCATGACGAAGAGAATGCTTGTCAAATTGGAGATAAAGTTAAAGTTATGGAAACAAGACCACTTTCTAAAGATAAAAGATGGAGAGTAGTTGAAATAATGGAAAAAGCTAATATTAAATAAGAAGGAGGAAGCTAAAAATGGTACAACAACAATCAATATTAAAAGTTGCTGATAACACTGGTGCAAAAGAAATAATGTGCATTAGATGTTTAGGTGGATCATATAGAAAATATGCTAGAATTGGTGATGTAATAGTAGCTTCTGTTAAATCTGCAACACCAGGTGGCGTTGTAAAAAAAGGAGAAGTTGTTAAAGCAGTTGTAGTTAGAACAAAAAAACCAACTAGAAGAGCAGATGGATCATATGTAAGATTTGATGAAAATGCTGCAGTTATTATAAAAGACGATGGAAATCCAAAAGGAACACGTATATTTGGACCAATAGCAAGAGAATTAAGAGATAAAGATTATATGAAGATTTTATCTCTAGCACCAGAGGTATTATAATTTGCAAGCAAATTATAATACTTGTAGGGGTCGGCGTCCTCGACGACCCGAAACATGAAGAGAGTAAAAATATAAAAAAAGAGGTGAAAATATAAGTATGAAAATAAAAAAAGGTGATACTGTTAAGGTTTTATCTGGAAATGATAAAGGAAAAACAGGAGAAGTTTTAGAAGTTATACCAAAAACACAAAAAATAGTTGTTAAAGGTATTAATATAAGAAAAAAACACATTAAACCTAGAAAACAAGGTGAAGAGGGAGGAATTATCCCTACAGAATGTGCTATACATAGCAGTAAAGTTAATGTCGTTTGCCCTAAATGTGGTAAAGCTACAAAAATAGGTTATAAAATAGAAAAAGATGAAAAAGTTCGTATTTGTAAAAAATGTGAAGCTATAATCAAATAAGTTATAGAAAGGAGGAAATAAAACATGGAATTTTTAAGAGAACAATATGAAAAAGAAGTTGTTCCAGCTTTAATGAAAAAATTTAACTATAAATCAGTTATGGAAGTTCCAAAACTTGATAAAATAGTTTTAAATATAGGATTAGGAGATGTAAAAGATAATCCAAAATCATTAGAAAATGCAATGAATGATATTCAAATAATAACAGGTCAAAAACCTATAGTAACAAAAGCTAGAAAATCTATAGCAGCTTTCAAACTAAGAGAAGGTGTTAATATAGGATGTAAAGTAACATTAAGAAGAGGAAAAATGTATGATTTCGCATA
The DNA here is from genome assembly GCA_902461935.1 of uncultured Clostridium sp. Lineage (GTDB taxonomy): Bacteria > Bacillota > Clostridia > TANB77 > CAG-508 > Merdicola. The sequence continues at coordinate 95,836 of CABPZP010000002.1, forward strand.
TAAACTATTTAATGTTGCATTACCAAGAGTTAGAGATTTTAGAGGAGTTTCAGCTAATTCTTTTGATGGTAGAGGTAACTACTCTATGGGAATTAAAGAACAATTAATATTCCCTGAAATCGAATATGATAAAGTTGATAAATTAAGAGGAATGGATATAATCTTCGTTACAACAGCTAAAACAGACGAAGAAGCTAAAGAATTATTAACATTATTAGGAATGCCATTTAAAAAATAATTAGGCAATGCCGATTACAAATAATTTTTGCAGCCGAGCATTAGCGAGGATGTATTTCCTAAAAAAAATATGAAGGGAGAAAATTATGGCTAAAAAATCTTTGAAAGTAAAACAACAAAGAGATCAAAAATACAAAACAAGAGAATATAACAGATGTAAAATATGTGGTAGACCACACGCTTATATAAGAAAATTTGGTATTTGCCGTGTTTGTTTTAGAGAATTAGCACATAAAGGTGAGATACCAGGTGTTAAAAAAGCTAGTTGGTAAAATTCAAATGAAATCAATTATCCTGCACATTTTCTTAATTATTACAAACTTCAATGTAAAAATGTACATTATCAGCTTGTAATAACCGGCGAAAATGCACATTATAACTAATTTCATTCGAATTAAAAATAAACTAGACAAAAAACTAAAAAAAGGAGGAAAGTAATGAATACTACAGATCCAATAGCAGATATGCTAACAAGAATAAGAAATGCAAGTAATTCTAAACATAAAACTGTTGATGTACCAGCTTCAAAAGTAAAAAGAGCAATAGCTGAAATTTTATTTGAAGAAGGATATATTGCATCTTTTGAAGATATAAAAGATGATACACAAGGTGTTATAAGAATTACATTAAAATATGATGAAAATGGAACTAAAGTTATTTCTGGATTAAAAAGAATAAGTAAACCAGGATTAAGAGTTTATGCTTCTAAAGAAGAATTACCTAAAGTTTTAAATGGATTAGGAATTGCTTTAATTTCTACTTCAAAAGGTATAAAAACAGATAAAGAAGCAAGAAATGAAAACTTAGGTGGAGAAGTTCTAGCATATGTTTGGTAATAAAAATATGCTAGTTACCTAAATAATAAATATGAAGTTTTATAAGAAGAGGTGAAATTAAAAATGTCAAGAATAGGAAATAAACCTATTACTGTACCAGATAGTGTTGAAGTTAAAATAGATGGAAACAACTTAACAGTAAAAGGACCTAAAGGAACATTAGAAAGAGAAATTCATAAAAACATAACAGTTTCTATTGATGGTAATGTTATTACTGTAACAAGACCTAATGACGAAGCTGAAAATAAAAGTTTACATGGATTAACAAGAACATTAATTAGTAACATGATAGAAGGTGTTCTAAATGAATATAGCAAAGAATTACAAATCGTTGGTGTAGGTTATAGAGCACAAAAACAAGGAAATAAAGTTGTTCTTACTTTAGGATATTCTCATCCAGTAGAAATGGAAGAACCAGAAGGAATTACATTTGATGTTCCTAATGCAAATACAGTTATAGTAAGAGGAATCGATAAAGAAGTTGTTGGTCAAACAGCTGCTGTTGTAAGAAGCAAGAGACCACCAGAAGTATACCATGGTAAAGGTATTAAATATGCAGATGAGCATATAAGAAGAAAAGAAGGAAAAACAGGTAAATAAAAAATGAACTGTTAAATAAGAACAAACCTTAAAGAAAGGAGTAGTTGAACTATGGTTAAAAAAACAAATAGAAAGTTTGAAAGAACTAGAAGACATATTCGTGTACGTAGAAAAATTAGTGGTACAGCAGAACGTCCAAGATTATGTGTATATAGAAGTAATACAAATATATATGCACAAGTAATTGACGATGTTGCTGGTAAAACTTTAGTTTCAGCTTCAACATTAGATAAAGAAGTTAAAACAAAGAAAGCTAATAAAGAAGCAGCAAAAGAAATTGGAAGTTTAATTGCAAAAAGAGCTAAAGATGCTAAAATATCAAATGTTGTATTTGATAGAGGTGGATATGTATACCACGGAGTTGTTAAAGAATTAGCAGAAGCTGCTAGAGAAGGCGGATTAGAATTCTAATTATAGATTAGAAGTTAGAAGTTTGAATTATTATATTCCAACATCTAACATCAAATCCTCTAAATAAAGATTATATGAGAAAATAAAAAAGAAGGAGGCAAGTCTTAATGCAAGAAGAAAAAACAGAATTAAAGGAAAAAGTTGTTGCTATAAACAGAGTTGCTAAAGTTGTTAAAGGTGGTAGAACTTTTAGATTTAGTGCTTTAGTTGTTGTTGGTGACGAAAATGGACATATTGGTGCAGGTAACGGTAAAGCATCAGAAGTTCCAGATGCGATAAAAAAAGCAATTGAAGATGCTAAAAAGAATTTAATAGAAGTTCCAATCGTTGGAAATACAATACCACATGAATTTGTTGGAAAATTTGGTAGTGCAAATGTTATGATGAAACCAGCCCCAGAAGGTTCTGGAATTATAGCAGGTGGTAGTGTAAGACCAGTAATAGAACTTGCAGGATACAAAGATATAAAAACAAAAGTTATAGGAACAAACAATCCTAGAAATGTTGTATATGCTACATTAAATGCATTACAAAACATGAGTACAGCAGAACAAGTTGCTAAAAAAAGAGGTAAAAAAGTAGAAGAAATATTATAATTGAGATTGGAAGTTGGAGGTTAGAGGTTGTAAATATTACAGTAGATTCTAACAACAAACATTCAACTTCAATAAACACAAGGGAGGTGTAAATAGATGAACTTAACAGATTTAAAATCAGCACAAAAAAATGTAAAAAGAACTAGAGTAGGACGTGGAATAGGTTCTGGTTTAGGAAAAACTTCTGGAAGAGGTCAAAAAGGACAAAAATCAAGATCAGGTGGTGGAGTAAGAAGAGGATTTGAAGGTGGTCAAACTCCATTATATAGAAGATTACCAAAAAGAGGATTTAAAAATATTTTTGCAAAACAATATACAGAAGTAACATTAACAATGTTAAATAAATCAAAAGCTACAGAAGTTACAGCTGAATCTTTATTAGAAGAAGGAATAATTGGAAAAATAAATGATGGAATAGTTGTTTTAGCTACAGGTAAATTAGAGAAAAAACTTACAGTTAAAGCAAATAGATTTACAAAAGCAGCTGCTCAAGCTATTGAAGCAGCAGGAGGAAAGATAGAGGTGATTTAGTTGTTTAAAACTATTAAAAATGCATGGAAGACACCTGAAGTAAGAAAAAGAATTTTATATACATTATTATTAATTGTAATTTTTAGATTTGGTTGTTACATAACAGCACCTGGTGTTGATGCAGTAGCTTTAGCAAAGGTTATGGGATCAAATTCAGGAATAAGTGGAATATTAGATATTATATCTGGTGGAGCTTTTTCTAAATTTACAATATTTGCAATGAGTATAAGCCCATATATTACAGCATCAATTGTTATTCAACTTTTAACAATGGTAATACCATCTTTAGAAAAATTAGCAAAAGATGGTGGAGAAGTTGGAAGACAAAAAATGAACAAATATACAAAAGTATTATCACTAGTTCTAGCTTTAATAGAAGCAACTGGATTATACTTAACCTATAAAGGACAAAATGTATTTGTTGACAATACTGCATTAACAGGAATGTTATTAATACTTTCATTAGTAACAGGTACATCAATTTTAATGTGGCTTGGAGAACAAATAACACAAAAAGGAATTGGAAATGGAATTTCAGTATTAATTTTAGTTGGTATTCTAGCTAGAGTTCCAAGTGCAATTCAAACAATTGCTAAGTTAATAGTAAATAATGGAGTTTTTAGTACAACAGGATTAATAACTGCATTAGGAATTATTATAGGTGCAATTATATTAGTTGCAGCTGTTGTATTTGTACAAAATGCAGAAAGAAGAATTCCAGTACAATATTCTAAAAAAGTTGTAGGAAGAAAAATGGTAGGCGCTCAAAATACTCATATTCCATTGAAACCTGCAATGGCAGGAGTTATGCCAATAATATTTGCAAGTAGTTTTATGACATTTCCAGCAATGATTATTCAAATGTTTAATTCTAATATTGCAACACAAACTGGTTTCTGGAATGTTGTATATAAATTTTCTTTAGCAACATCTTCATCTAGTGTTGGTATAGGATATTCAATAGTAAATGCTATAGTATATTTACTATTAATTGTAGGATTTACATTTTTCTATACATATGCTACATTTAATCCAGCTGAAGTATCAGCTAATATTAAAAGAAATGGTGGATTTATACCAGGAATAAGAGCTGGTAAACCAACAACAGACTACTTATCATCAGTAGTTGGTAAATTAACAATATTCGGAGGAATTTATTTAGCAATTATAGCTATACTTCCAATGTTTATGAGATTTACAAGTTTAGATGTCACATTTGGTGGAACATCAATATTAATTGTTGTTGGGGTTGCATTGGAAACAGTTCAACAACTAGAATCACATTTAGTAATGAGACATTACAAAGGATTCTTGGAATAAAATAAATTGCATTAGGGCGGATGTGTTCCGCCCAAAATGTGTGTTTATGTTTTTTCAAAAATACATATAGAAATGTGTGTTTTTTAAAGAATATAAATAGCATAAACAAAGGAGTGAAAAATTTGATAATAGTAATGTTAGGAGCACCAGGAAGTGGTAAAGGCACTGTTGCAAAATTATTAACAGACACATTAAATATAGAACATATTTCAACAGGAGATATGTTTAGAGAGGAAATAAAGTCTGGAAGTAAATTAGGAAAAGAATTAGAAAACTATATGTCAGATGGAAAACTTGTTCCAGATGATGTAGTTATAAAAATTTTAGATGAAAGACTATCTAGACCAACTGCCCAAAATGGTGTTGTATTAGATGGATTTCCTAGAACAAAAATTCAAGCTGAACATTTAAAACAATTATTAGAAAAAAGAAATAAAAAGGTTGATGTAGCAATACAATTAAACATTCCAGATGAAGACATTATATATAGAACAGTAAAAAGAAGAATATGTTCAAATAAAGACTGTGGAGCAATATACAATTTAGAATTCAACAAACCAAAACAAGATGGAATATGTGATGTATGCGGAAGTGAATTATATAGAAGAGAAGATGACAACGAAGAAACAGTAAAAAGAAGAATTGATACATATCATAAACGTTCAGAACCAATTATAAAATATTTCGAAGAAGAAGGAATTTTATATACAGTTGACCTAAGAGCACAAGATCAAGTTACAAAGCAAGACATTGACAAATGGCTAAAAGATATTAACGAAAAAATATGAAATTAAAAAATTGACTTGAAATAAATTAATGTCAGACGTTGTAGGGGTCGGCGTCCTTAGGGCGACCCGAAAGATGAAATAAAAAATATTCCAAAATAATATATATATTTAAAATTTGATCTTAATTATTATTTTGTCTTTAAATAAAAATTGTCAAACGATGTAGTGGTCGACGTCTCTGTCGACCAGAAATATAAAAATAATTATAAATGTTTAGAAAGAAGATAATGAAAATGATTTATGTGAAATCTAAAAAAGAAATAGAATTAATGGAAGAAGCTTGCCGTGTTGCTGCACTTGCACAAAAAGCAGTTGAGGCCGCTATAAAACCAGGAATATCTACATGGGAGTTAGATAAAATAGCTGAAAAAGAAATGAGGAAACACGGAGCAATACCTGCTGAAAAAGGTTATCCAAGTGGAGTAAAAGGTGTTCCAGATTTTCCAGGAAGCATATGTAGTTCTGTAAATGATGTAGTTATACATGGAATTCCAAATAAAAGAGAAATTTTAAAAGATGGAGATATTATAAGTGTTGACTTAGTAGCATACAAAGATGGATTTAATGGAGACTGTGCTAGAACATATTTAGTTGGAAATGTAGATAAAGCTACAAAAAGATTAGTAGAAATTACAAAGCAAGCTTTTTTTGAAGGAATAAAATACGCAAAAAAAGGTAATAGAATTGGAGATATTTCTCATGCTATAGGAGAATTTGTAGAAAAAAATGGATACTCAGTTGTAAAAGAATTTCAAGGACACGGAATAGGAAGAGAAATGCACGAAGATCCAGGAATACCAAACTATGGAAAAGCAGGAAAGGGAACAAGACTTGAACCTGGTATGACACTTGCGATAGAACCTATGGTAATAGCTGGAAAAGAAGAAATTTTGGAACTCGATGATGGTTGGGGAATAATATCAGAAGATGGAACAAATGCAGCACATTACGAAAATACAATTTTAATTACAGAAAAAGACCCAAAAATCTTGACTATTCTTTAATTATGGTATATACTATATAAGCTAATTGTAGATTTTTATATAAATTTACTAAAATTAGGAGGTAAAATAATGTCAAAAGAGGATGTTATCGAAGTAGAAGGTGTTGTTGTTGAAGCATTGCCTAATACAAATTTTAAAGTAGAACTTGAAAATGGGCATCAAGTACTAGCTCATATTTCAGGAAAACTAAGGATGAATTATATAAAAATATTACCTGGAGACAAAGTAAAACTTGAACTTTCACCATATGATCTAACTAGAGGAAGAATTACTTGGAGAGGTAAATAAAATAAAAAACAACTTAAAATATATAGCAAAATATATATTAAAATAGGAGGTGCAAAAATGAAAGTAAGACCATCAGTTAAAAAAATTTGCGATAAATGCAAAGTTATTAAAAGAAAAGGTGTAATTAGAGTTATTTGTGAAAACCCTAAACACAAACAAAGACAAGGATAATTAAATAACAAAATTGCTATTAACACAAATTATGGTAGCGGCTGGAAATTCATAAGATTTCTTTATCAAATTTGTGTTTATATATATGTCTAAAAAATATAAAAATACTATTTGAGTAAAATCAAATACATTTCAGTTTATATTTTAAGGACAAACTAAAACAAACAAATAAATTTGGAGGTGCTAAAATTTATGGCTCGTATATCAGGAGTAGATTTACCTAGAGAAAAAAGAGTTGAAATTGGTTTAACATACATATATGGTATTGGTTTATCAACTTCACAAAAAATATTAAAAGAAGCTGGAATAAATCCAGATACTAGAGTAAAAGACTTAACAGAAGACCAAGAACAAGCTATTAGAAAAGCAATTGAAAAATTAGATTTAACACTTGAAGGTGATTTAAGAAGAGAAGTTGCTTTAAATATTAAAAGACTAACAGAAATTGGTTGCTATAGAGGATTAAGACATAGAAGAGGATTACCAGTTAGAGGTCAAAGAACAAAAACTAATGCTCGTACTAGAAAAGGTCCTAGAAAAATGGTAAGCAAATCAAAAAAATAAAAATTATACGAAAGTAAAATAGAGTAGTTTTATTATAATAATGTAAGAGAGGAGTCAAACAAAGATGGCTAAAAATGTAACTAAAAAACCAGTAGCTAGAAGAAATAGAAAAAACATCGAAAAAGGTGCTGCTCATATTCATTCTAGTTTTAATAATACAATCGTTACAATTTCAGATGTAAATGGTAATGTTATCTCTTGGGCAAGTGCTGGAGAACTTGGATTTAAAGGTTCTAAAAAAAGCACACCATTTGCTGCAGGAGAAGCTGCAACAACAGCTGCAAAAGCAGCAATGGAACATGGATTAAAAACAGTAGAAGTTTTTGTTAAAGGTCCAGGTTCAGGACGTGAAGCAGCAATAAGATCACTTCAAACAACAGGTCTAGAAATAAGCAGTATTAAAGATGTAACACCAATACCGCATAATGGTTGTAGACCACCAAAAAGAAGAAGAGTTTAATAAAAAAGAAAATAGTATAAAAGGGTAGAACACTATAATACACGGTTAAGGGATATATCCTAACCGAGTGAGTAGTGACCATCATAAAAGATGTATCCCTTGTCTTTAATAAAGAAAGGAGAAAATAAAATGGCAAGATATAAAGATGAACAATGTCGTAGATGCCGTAGAGAAGGACAAAAATTGTTCCTAAAAGGTGATAGATGTTATTCAGATAAATGTAGTGTATCTAGAAGAAACTATGCTCCAGGAGAACATGGACAAAAAAGAACAAAACTTTCTGAATATGGTACACAGTTAAGAGAAAAACAAAAAACTAAAGCATATTATGGAGTTTCAGAAAAACAATTTAGAAAATATTTTGAAATGGCTTCTAATAAAAAAGGTATAACAGGTAATAACTTATTACAAATATTAGAAAGCAGATTAGACAACGTAGTTTATAGATTAGGATATGGTAGCTCAAGAGCACAAGCAAGACAACTTGTAAACCATGCTCAATTTGAAGTAAATGGTAAAAGAGTAGATATACCATCTTATTTAGTAAAAGCTGGAGATGTTATCAAAGTTAGAGAATTAAAAGCAGATAATGCTACAATAAAAGCTAACGTAGAAGCAAATTCTGCAAGACCAGTACCTGCTTGGTTAGAAAGAGATTTCGAGAACTTAAGCGGTAAAGTAGTAAGATTAGCATCTAGAGAAGATATAGATTTACCAGTAGAAGAGCATTTAATAGTAGAACTTTACTCAAAATAATAAAGTGTAAGAGTATAAAATTATTAAAAAGGTTGCTATGCAAGTGCAACTCTATTAGGAGGTAAGAGATGATAGAATTTGAAAGACCCAACATAGAATGCTTAGAAATAGACGAAGCAAAAAATTATGCAAAATTTGTATGCGAACCATTAGAAAGAGGATATGGAGTTACAATAGGAAATTCTTTAAGAAGAATACTTTTGTCTTCATTACCTGGTTCAGCAATTACAAGCATAAAGGTTGATGGGGTACTACACGAATTTTCTACAATACCAAATGTTGTAGAAGACGTTCCAGAACTTATTGTTAATTTAAAAGCTGTACGTTTAAAAATGGACGGTGTAGAAGAAAAAATAATAAGAATAGATGCAAATGAAGAAGGAGAAGTAACTGCAGCAGATATAATAACAGATGGTACTGTTGAAGTTTTAAATCCAGATTTACATATAGCAACAGTTTCTAAAGGTGGAAGTCTAAAAATAGAAATGACTGTTAATAAAGGTAGAGGATATAATTCAGCAGAAAAAAATAAAAAAGAAAATGACGATATATCTGTTTTACCTATAGACTCTATATTTACACCAGTAAAAAAAGTTAATTATGCTGTTGAAAATACAAGAGTTGGACAAATGGTAGATTATGATAAATTAGTTATTGAAGTATGGACAGATGGAAGTTTAAAACCATATGAAGCATTAAGTTTAGCTGCAAAAGTTATGACAGGGCATTTAGAATTATTTATAGATCTATCAGAAGCTACAAAACATACTCAAGTAATGATAGAAAAAGAAGAAAATAAAAAAGAAAAAGTACTAGAAATGTCAATAGAAGACTTAGAATTATCTGTAAGATCATTCAATTGCTTGAAGAGAGCAGGAATTGCTACAGTTGAAGATCTAGTTAATAAATCAGAAACAGATATGATGAAAGTAAGAAATCTAGGAAAAAAATCTTTAGATGAAGTAACAAATAAATTACGTTCATTAGGATTTGACTTTGCTAGTGAAGAAGAATAAAAAATATTAGAAAGGTGTGAATAAGTTGGCTAAAAATAGAAAATTAGGAAAAACAACTGCACAAAGAAAAGCAATGCTTAGAACTCAAGCAACAGACTTAATATTAAATGAAAAAATAACAACAACAGTTGCAAGAGCTAAAGAAACAAAAGCTATAGTTGATAGCTTAATAGCATTAGCAATAAAAGAAAAAGACAACTTTGAAATGGTAGATTCTAAAATTATTAGAGCTAAATTAGATAACAATGGAAACAAAGTTACAGAATTAGTAAAAAGCAAAAATGGTAAAGAATACCTAAAAGTTGTTAAAGAAGAAGTTGTAGAAAAAAGACAAAAAGACATGCCATCAAGATTAAATGCTAGAAGAAAAATAATGAATAAAACAAACAAAGTAAAAGACGAAAAAGGTAAAAACATAGATATACCAGCAAAATTATTTGGAGAAATAGCAGAAAAATATTCTAAAAATGGTAATGTTGGAGGATATACAAGAATAGTAAGATTAGGACAAAGAAGAGGAGATTCAGCTGAAATTGCTATACTTGAATTAATCTAATAAAATATAGTTAGACGGTCAAAAGACCGTCTTTTTTTAATTACAAAAAATTCATTCAATTTATTGGTGGCATTACGTATAAAAGAAATTATTGTCAAACACTGTAGGGGCGGACGCCTCTGTCCGCCTATAAGATGAAATAAATTTTTTATAAAATATAAAGAAAAAATGCTGGATATTTCAAATAATTTATGTTATAATTAGAAATGTCACTTGTATGTAAAAGAAAAACAAATTAATTTTGTTTTTCAACAATTTCATAAGGAGGGTTCATTATGAAAAAAGATAAAATAATTTTTGTTAAGAATCAGGCGGATGGTTCTAAAAAGAAAAGAAAACAAAGTCGGAAACAAGTTATAAGAAGTTTTAAAAAACTTGTGGAAGATTACCCGGATAATAATGAGATTTCAAAAAGGCTTCTTACAATTTTGCCAGAAGTTGATAAAGTAATTATTCCGGTTGAGGACCTGAATAGAAACAATCCATATATCATTTGTCAAATTAATAAAGAGACAAAGATGTTGGAAATTTCAAGGAACCACAAAATTTGCTGGAAGATTTTAAAAAATTTTGCAGCAAAATAGAAGAATAATAAAAAAGTACAGAGGGACGGATAATAAAAATCCGTCTCTTTTTTGCGTTATAGGAAATGAATATTAAATTATAACATTAAAATAAATAATAAAAACCATTGTAATAAAAATAATTAACTGATAAAATATAAATATAAAAATAAGAGGAGGAATATTTATTATGAAAAAATCAAGTATAGGAACAATAGCTATTATAGCAATCATTGTAATTATTGCTATAATGGCTATTGCAGGATACAATGGAATGGTATCTAAAAAAGAGGCTGTTGATAGTGCGTTATCAGATTTAGATGTAATGCTACAAAGAAGAGCAGATTTAATACCCAATTTAGTAAGTACAGTAAAGGGGTATACAAATCATGAAAATGAAGTAATAGATAAAATTACAGAGGCACGTGCTAAATTAACTAGTGCAAACAGTGTAGAAGAAAAGTCTAAAGCAAATAATGAACTATCTAGTTCTTTAAATGCGTTAATGGTAGTAGTTGAAAATTATCCAGACTTAAAATCATCTGAAAATTTTAAACAATTATCAGATGAATTAGCTGGAACAGAAAATCGTATAGCAGTTGCTAGAAAAGACTATAATAATTCAGTAAAAACTTTAAATACTACAATAAAGAAATTTCCAAATAATATAATTGCAGGAATGTTTGGATTTGAAAAAGCTGAGTATTTTGAAGCAGATGAAAGCAGTTCGGAGGTACCAAATGTTAATTTCGAATAAAAGAATATTTATAAAATTAATAGTTATATTTTTTATTTTTTTTAGCATTTTAAAAGTTAACTCATTAGCAATTGTAAATCCTACATCAGATTTCTATGTAAATGACTATGCAAATATATTAGATAGTGAAACAAAGAATTATATAATTACATCTAACCAAAAGTTATATAGTCAAACAGGAGCACAAATTGTAGTAGTAACAGTTAAAAATCTAGAGGGACAATCATTAGAAGAATATTCAACAGAATTATTCAGAAATTTTGGAATAGGGGATAAAAACCAAAATAACGGTGTATTATTGTTATTAGCTCTACAAGAAAGGCAATTTAGAATTGAAGTTGGATATGGGTTAGAAGGAACATTAACAGATGGAAAAACAGGAAGAATACAAGATGAATATATTATTCCATATTTAAAACAAAATGATTGGAATAATGGAATAAAAAATGGATTTAGTGCAATATTAAATGAGGTTTCAAAAGAATATAATGTAGAAGTTGGAACAAAAAAAGTGACGTCTGCAAAAAATACGACTAATAATCAATCAATATCCTATATAGTAACATCATTTAGTGGATTTGGAATTCCAATTATATCATTTATAATAGGTAGAATATTAAAGAAAAAGAATTTAAAAAAAGGAAGAAAGCTTTTAATATTTGGAATTTATATAATAATTGTAGGAATAGTAAATTATTTTATTTATAATATTTTTTCTACAATTACCGGTCCAGAATTATTAATAACAGTCGTATTTTTAATAATATTTGGTTTTATGTGGTTTATGGCTGGATTTTCTAATAACAGATATGGAAATGGAGGTTATCACGGAGGAGGTTTCTCAGGTGGGAGATCTTCCGGTGGTAGATCTTCCGGAGGTGGAGGTTCTTCCGGTGGAGGAGGAAGCTCAAGAAGGTTTTAATAATTAAAATGTATAAGCTAGCTTAAAATGAACATAATTTATTTAGGTGATAAATGTGTTTATAGAATTTATTAAGCTAGCTATTTATATTATATTAATAATTATAATTTCAAAGTATATGTTGGTAAAATTATTAAGAAATATTGCTGAAACTTTAAACTTAAAAGCAAAAACAGTGGGGAATATAGCAGGTTTTGCAACTTCTATACCAGAGCTATTTACCGTTACCCTTGCAAGCATTTCTGGCCTTGCAAGTACAAGCTTATACAATATTATAAGTTCAAATGTTATAAATTTAATCCAATATTTAGCAACTGTAATAATTAATAAAAATACTAAAGTATTAAAAAATAAAGCACTGATAATAGATTTAATTATTGTGTTAATAACAATAGCAATTCCACTTTATATGATAAATGCTAATGTAAAATTAGGCGTTGCATTTGCAATATTTCTTGTTATACTATTTTTATTTTTTTATAAAATAAATTCAAATGCACATAAATTATATTTAGAAAAATATGATAAGGAAATAGTAAAAGAATTTGAATTAGAATATAAAAAAGAAATAAAAAATAAAAAGAAGAATAAATTATTAATAATAAAATACTTAATATATTTAATAATAATTGGAATTTTATTATATTTTGTTGGAGACAAATTAAGTAATAATTTAGAAAATTTATGCTATATATTTAATGTGCCAGAATACATTATAGGAATAATACTTGGATTTGGTACAAGTATTCCAGAATTAATAACATTTTTTGAAGCACAAAGAGGAGAAAAAAATAAAGAAGAAGAAAAATTAGGTGTAATAGAAGCAACGAATAATTTATTAATGTCAAATATGTTTAATTTGTTTATAATACAAGCAGTAGGTATTTTTCTTATATCTATTATAAAATAATAAAATTAAGTAATATAAAAGCCATATATTCTATATAATTAAATAGATATATGGTTAATTTTTTTATTATAAACTATATACAAAAAAATAATTTAGATATATAATATAGTCGCAAAATAATAGTTTATGGAGGAATAAGTATGAATTTAAAAAATATATTACAAGGGATAGAAAACATTAAAGGAAAAGGTAATTTTGATATAGAAATTGAAAATATAGAAAGTGATTCAAGAAAAATAACAAAAAATGGTTTATTTTTTGCAATAAAAGGATTTGCAGTTGATGGAACAGACTATATAAACAGTGCTGTAGAAAATGGTGCAGTTGCAGTAGTTATAGAAGATGAAAAAGACATAAAAAAAATAAATAATATAAATGACATCACAATAGCTTTAGTACCAAATATAAGAAAAGCTATGGCTATATCAGCTTGTAATTTTTATGATAATCCTTCAAAAAAATTAAAATTAATTGGTGTTACAGGAACCAAAGGAAAAACAACTACAACATTTATGGTAAAAGAAATTTTAGAAAAACAAGGTTATAAAGTAGGTTTAATAGGTACAATAGCAAATTACATAGGCGAAGTTTGCCTTGGAGATAGTAGCCGAACAACACCAGAAAGTATAGAATTACAAAAATTATTTGCAAGAATGGTAGAAGAAAAATGCCAAGTTGCTGTTATGGAAGTATCTTCACAAAGTTTAAAATTAGATAGAGTATATGGATGTGATTTTGATATAGGCGTATTTACAAATTTTTCAGAAGATCATATAAGTGAACATGAACATCCAGATATGGAAGACTACTTTAAATCTAAATGCAAATTATTTGATATGTGTAAAACTGCATTTATAAATGTAGATGATTTATATGGAGAAAAATTAAAGAAAATAATACCTTGTGAATTTGCTACATATGGAATAGATAATACTTGTAATTTACTTGCAAAAGACATAACAATAACAAATTCATACGTAGATTTTAGAGTAAAATTAACAGAAAGAAATGAAAGAGTAAAAGTAGATATACCAGGAAGATTTACTGTATATAATGCATTAGCTGCAATATCAATAGCATTAAAATTAGGATGTTCATCAGATAGTATAAAAGAAGCTTTATTAGAAATAAAAGTACCAGGAAGAAGCGAATTAGTTCCTAATAAAAAAGGACTTACAATAATGATTGATTATGCACATTCACCAGAAAGCTTAGAGAATATACTATCAGCAGTTAAATCATATACAAGAGGAAGAGTAATTTCAGTATTCGGATGTGGTGGTGACAGAGATACATCTAAAAGAGCTATCATGGGAGAAATATCAGGAAGAATAGCAGATTACACAATAATAACCTCAGATAACCCACGTACAGAAGAGCCAAAATTAATAGTAGATGAAATAGAAAATGGAATAAAGAAAACAAAAGGAAAATACGAGGTTGTAGTGGATAGAATTGAGGCAATAAAAACAGCCATAAAAATGGCAGGCAAAACAGATATAATCGTTCTTGCTGGAAAAGGACATGAACCATATCAAGAAATAAATGGTGTAAAATATCCATTTGACGAAAGAAAAATAGTTAACGATATAATAGGATAAAGGGTGATAAAATTTGAATTTTCAAATAGAAATACTAATAGGTGCTTTTATTATAACCACAATATTAGCACTAATTATAATACCAATATTAACTAAATTAAAAGTGGGGCAAATAGAAAGAACAGATGGTCCAAAAAGCCATTTAAAAAAACAAGGAACTCCAACAATGGGAGGAATAATTATACTTTTAGGAACAACAATTGTAACTATATTAGCTACTACTTATTATTATAAGTATGGAGATATAATTGTAGCAAGAAGAATAATACCACTACTGCTTGTTACAGGTGGATTTGGATTAATAGGATTTATAGATGACTTTAGAAAACTTGTTATGCACGATACAGAAGGATTGAAGCCAGCATATAAAATGTTTGGATTATTAATAATTTCAGTAATGTATATATTATATTTGAAAAATGTATTACATATGGGAACAGAAACATATATACCAATATTAAAAATATATGTTAGAATACCGAGATCTTTATACATAATATTCGCAATGTTTGTAATGCTTGGAACTACAAATGCTGTTAATTTAACAGATGGTGTAGATGGATTATCAACAAGTGTAACAACAATAATTATTTCATGTTTAGTAGTAATTGCATCAAAATTAGGAATCACAGAAATAATTACATTTGGAAGCATAGTATGTGGAGCAAATTTAGCGTTTTTAATGTTTAATTTAAATCCGGCTAAAGTTTTTATGGGAGATACAGGTTCATTACTATTAGGAGGAATAATAGCAAGTATGAGTTTATATATGAAAATCCCATTACTATTGTTGGTAATTGCTTTAATTCCAGTTTTAGAAACATTATCTGTTATATTGCAAGTAGCATATTTCAAAAAAACAGGACATAGAATGTTTAAAATGGCACCACTTCATCATCATTTTGAACTTTCAGGATGGAGAGAAAACAAAGTAGTTTCTGTATTTAGTTTAATAACTTTAATTTTATGTGTAATAGGATTAGCTATAATTTAAAGAAAGGAAAAATGGTTTAATGGTAAAACCTGTAAATAACAAAATAAAATTTCGGAAAAAATTCATTTGATTTTATTTTATGTATAACAGTGTTGCTATTGCTCGGATTAGGACTTATTATGGTTCTTTCAGCAAGTTCACCTTCAGCACTAGCTGAAACTGGAGACGATAGCTACGTTTACTTTAGAAAACAGGGAATGTTTGCTTTAGGTGGACTAATTGCAATGATGGTTATTTCTAAAATAGATTATAGAAAGTATAAAAAATTCTGGAAATATGCATATTGGGGTTCAGCAATTTTATTAATAATGGTTGTAATCCCAGGGATAGGAAAATCTGTTAATGGTGCTAAAAGATGGATTTCGCTTGGAATACAATTTCAACCCTCTGAAATTGCAAAAATTGGAATTATAATATATTATGCGGCAATGTTATCAGAAAATAAGAGAAATTTAAAAGGTTTAATGAATGGTTTTATAAAACCACTTATACCTTTAATAATACCAATAGGAATACTATTTTTTGTGCAAGACCATTTAAGTGCTTCAATTGTAATTATAGCAGTTGTATGTATAATGATGCTAGTTGTTGGTTGCAAATTAAGGTACTTTTTAACTGCAGGGTTACTTGCAGTAGGAGCAGGCTTAGGAGGTATGTTTACACTTGCTAAAATAACAGGTAAAGGTGGATTTAGATTAGCAAGAATAACATCCTTTTTAGACCCTTGGCAAGATGCACAAGGATCAGGTTGGCAAATAATACAAAGTTTATATGCAATAGGTTCAGGAGGATTATTTGGAGTTGGACTTGGAGAAAGTAAACAAAAATATTTATACATATCAGAACCACACAATGACTTTATCTTTGCCGTTATTGCAGAAGAACTTGGATTTATAGGTTGTTTAATTGTAATTTCATTATTTGCAATTTTTATATGGAGAGGTGTTGTAATTGCTATGAAAGCACCAGATACCTTTGGTAGTTTACTTGCAGTTGGAATTACATCTTTAATAGGACTTCAAGCAATAATAAACATAGCAGTTGTTACATCATCAATGCCAGTAACAGGAATGGCACTTCCATTTTTTAGCTATGGAGGAACATCACTTTTAATTTTACTATGTAGTGTTCGGAATACTCTTAAATATATCACGAGCGGGAAATAAGATATAAAATTAATTAAGTATAAAAACAGGAGGAAAATAAATGAAAATATTAGTTGCAGCAGCAGGAACTGGAGGTCATATAAACCCCGCAATTGCAATTGCAAATAAAATAAAACAAGAAAATAAAGATGCAGAAATAACTTTTATAGGAACAACAAGAGGTTTAGAAAATGATTTAGTTCCAAGAGCAGGTTATAAGCTAGAAACAATAGAAGTATACGGAATCTCTAGAGAAATATCATTTGCAAACTTACGCAAAGGGATAAAAACTTTAAAAGGATTTAGAGATGCAAAAAAATTAATAAAGAATTATAATCCAGACTTAGTAATTGGAACTGGAGGATATATATGTGGACCTGTATTTACAGCTGCAACAAGAGAAAAGATTCCTACAGTTTTACATGAAAGTAATGCATTTCCAGGTGTTACAATAAAACTATTATCAAAAAAAGTAGATTTAGTTTTAACAGGGTTTGAAGATGCGAAATTAAGATTACCTAAAGCAAAGAAAGTAGTTGTAACAGGAACTCCAACAAAAGTTAAAGATTTAAAACTAACAGAAATACAAAAAACAGAAATAAAAGTAAAATTAGGATTTAAAAGCAATAAACCGCTAGTTTTAGTATTTGGAGGAAGTCAAGGAGCACAAATAATAAATAAAACATTAATAAACATAATAAAAAATAAAATGAATAACAATTATCAAATAATGTGGGCACCGGGACCAAAACAATACGATAAAATAAAAGAGGAACTAGAAAAAGAAAATATTAATATAAATAATATTGAAAATATAAAAATAATTCCATATATATACAATATGGAAGAAGTCCTAAACTGTTGTGATTTAGTAGTAGCAAGAAGCGGAGCAATGACAATAACAGAAATAGCAAAAGTAGGAAAACCAGCAATATTTATACCACTAGCAATAGCAGCAGAAAACCACCAAGAATTTAATGCAAATGTATTAGTAAAACAAAATGCCGCAGACAAAATACTAGAAAAAGACCTAAACGAAAAAATACTAAACGAAAAAATAAATAATATAATATCAGACACAAATAAAATGAAACAAATGGGAGAAAATGCAAGAAAAATAGATATAGAAAATGTAGAAGAAAAAATCTATAACGAAATAAAAAAAGTATGTAAAATTTAAAAGTCCTTGCAATTTTTAATAAAATAATGTATAACAAAAGCATATTGTAAAATAAAATTTACAATATGTTTTTTTTAATCTCTCTTGTATTCCTAGCTAAAATAGTATATAATATTTTGCTAGGATAGGGGAGAAAAAAGTGGAAAATTTAGAAAATTATAGAAGTTTTAAACAGGTTTTGAATGAATTTTATAAAGAGGAATTAGAAAAAAGTGAAGAAACAGTTTCAGTAGAAAAATTACAATATAATAATATAAAAATTGTTCCAAAATTCTTTTATGATAAGGTGTATAATACTTTAAATGTTGAGTTTAAACTTGGAAAAGATAATTTTTATAAAATAAAAAATTTAAAAGAATTTTTTAATAGAATAAATAATAATGAAAGTTATATATATTCAAACAAGCTAGAATTTGTACACAACGAGGAAAATTTTGAAAAGAATAGTAAGGAATTATTAAATTTCATAATGAAATATGCAAAAATAATAAACTATGTAAATAATACAGAAAATACAAATTTTAGATATTATGGTAAAAAATTAAGTGAAAGTAGCATTTTATTAGACGAAGAAGGAATAGATGATATTTTCGAAATATTAAAAGGAAGAAAAATAGAAATAGAAAAAGATGCAAATATAAAAAAGGTTACCTTAATACCAAGTAACCCAAATATTGAATTTTCTTTAGAAATGAAAAATAAACAAGAAGTAAAACTAACACACAATTTAGATAATTATAATTACATTATAATAGATGGAAAAAAATATACTTATGTTATAATTGACGAATTTATATATAGAGCAAAGAAAAATGTAAAAAATACAATATTTAAATTATTAGAAATATACAAAAAGAATCATATAAATGAAATAAAATTTAATAAAAAACAATTACCAGATTTTTTTGCACTTATAGAACCTAGAATAAAAGATAATTTAGTAATAAATATAGATAAAAAAGATATAAAAGAATATATACCTGAAGAATTAGGTGTAAAAATATTTTTAGATTATAATGAAAATAATCTTATTACTGCAGAAGTAAAATTCTGCTACGGAGAAACGGAATTTAATCCAATAGATGAAAGCAAAAAAATAAACATTGCACGAAATGCAATAAAAGAAACAGAATGTTTAAATCAACTTAGAAAAACAGGATTTATGTTAGATGCTCAAAACAAAAGATTTGTATTAGTATCTGAAGAAGCTATATATAATTTTATAACAAAAGACATTGAATTATATATGGATAAATTTGAAGTTATGGTTACAGATAACTTTAAAGCAAAGAAAATTAAAGAACCACAATTAGGCAATATAGGGATAAAAATAGAGAATAATTTACTAATTATAAATTTAGAAAATATACAATATGATAAAAATGAAATAAAAGAAATTTTACAAAGATATGCACTAAAAAAGAAATATTATAGATTAAAAGATGGAAGTTTTATAAATTTAGAGGATAATGAAAATATAGAATTTTTAAATAACCTAGAATCTGGACTTGGAATATCGTATGAAGAGATAGAAAATGGAACAATTACATTACCAATATACAGAAGTATGTATATGGAAAAAATTCTAAATAAATTAAATAAAAATAAAGTAAAAAAAGAAGATAGTTATGTAGAATTTATAAAAGATACTTCAAAAGAAAAAGAAAGTGAAATAATAAAATTACCTAAAAATTTAAAGGGAGATTTAAGAGAATACCAAAAAAATGGATTTCAATGGCTACAAACACTTGAAAAATATAACTTAGGTGGAATATTAGCAGATGACATGGGACTTGGAAAAACTATACAAGTTATAGCTTTATTGCAAAAGTATAATGAAGAAACAGAAAATGCTTTACCATCTATAGTTATAGCCCCAAGTTCATTAACATTAAACTGGAAAAATGAAGTAAATAAATTTGCACCAACTCTTAATACTTTGGTTATAAATGGAAATTTAGAGTTAAGAAAAGAAAAAATTAAAAATATAAAAAAATATAATTTAATTATAACTTCATACGATTTACTAAAAAGAGATTTAGAATTATATGAAAAAGAAAATATAGTATTTAAATATTCAATTGCAGATGAAGCACAATATATAAAAAATAGTAATACTCAAAATGCAAAAGCTTTAAAAAGTATAAATTCGGAAACAAAATTTGCGTTAACAGGAACACCAATAGAAAATTCTTTAGCAGAATTATGGTCAATTTTTGACTATATTATGCCAGAATATTTATTTAAATATAAAAAATTTAAACAATTATATGAAATTCCAATAGTAAAAGAAAATGATGTAGAATCTATGAAAAAATTGAAAATGCTTATAGAACCATTTATTTTAAGAAGAACTAAAAAAGAAGTTTTAACAGAATTACCAGAAAAAACAATAACAATATTGAATAATGAAATGGAAGATGAACAACAAAAAATTTATTTAAGTTATTTAGCAAAAGCAAAACAAGAGGCAATGCAAGAAATAGAAATAAATGGAGTAGAAAAATCACATATAAAAATATTAGCCTTACTTACAAGACTAAGACAAATTTGTTGTCATCCAGGATTATTTTTAGAAGATTATAATCAAGATAGTAGTAAATTAAAACAATGCATAGAAATAATAAAAGATGGAATAGAAGCAGGACACAAAATATTACTATTTTCAGGTTATACATCTATGTTTGAAATAATAGAAAAAGAATTATTAAAAGAAGATATAAATTATTATAAATTAACAGGAAAAACAAACGTAAGTGAAAGAGTAGAATTAGTAGAAGATTTTAACCAAAATGAAAATGTAAAAGTATTTTTAATTTCTTTAAAAGCAGGAGGAACAGGTCTAAATTTAACTGGAGCTGATATGGTAATTCATTATGATCCATGGTGGAATATATCTGCAGAAAATCAAGCAACAGATAGAGCTTATAGAATTGGACAAAAACACAATGTTCAAGTATATAAATTAATAACAAAAAATTCAATAGAAGAAAAAATATATGAATTACAAAAGAAAAAATCAAAACTAATAAATAATGTTTTAAGTACTGAAACAACATTTATAAACAAATTAAGTAAAGACGAAATAATGAAGCTATTTGAATAATAGAAGAATAAAAAATATATAGTGGTGGCTGATAGCCACCATAATTTAGGAGTATTTATGGAAAAATATATAAATATAATTGGTGGAGGATTAGCAGGAGCAGAAGCGGCATATCAAATTGCAAAAAGAGGAATACAAGTAAAACTATATGAAATGAAACCTATAAAGTTTTCTCCTGCTCATTCAAATGAAAATTTAGCAGAAATTGTATGTAGTAATTCGTTTAAATCCAATTTACATACAAATGCTTGTGGAGTTTTAAAAGAAGAATTAAGAATGTTAGATTCTCTTTTAATAAAAATAGCTGATGAAACTGCAGTTCCCGCAGGACAAGCTTTGGCGGTAGATAGAGAAAAATTTTCGGAAAAAGTAACAAAAGAATTAAAGAAAAATAATTTAATTGAGATAATAAATAAGGAAGTTGACGAAGAATTACTAGATAAAATGATAAAAAACAATGAAATTGTTATAATATCAACAGGACCATTAACTTCTGATAAACTTGCAAAAAAAATATCTAAACTTACTGGTGAAGAAAAATTATATTTCTATGACGCAGCAGCACCAATTGTAGCGAAAGAAAGTATAAATTTTAATATAGCTTTTTACGGAAACAGATATGAGCAAGAAAAAAAGAAAGACGAAAGTATAGAAGAATGGAAAAAACGAATAGAAAATCAAGAAAAAAGTTATATAAATCTTCCAATGAACAAACAAGAATATGAAAAATTTTATAATGAATTAGTAAATGCAGAAGTTGTTGAACTTCATAATTTTGAAAAAAGAGAAATATTTGAAGGTTGTATGCCAATTGAAATAATGGCCAAAAGAGGAATAGATACTTTAAGATATGGCCCATTAAAACCAGTAGGATTTGATGATCCAAGATATGCCAAAAGGCCTTACGCAATTGTGCAGTTAAGACAAGATGATAGTAGTGCAAGTATTTATAATTTAGTTGGTTTTCAAACAAACTTGAAATTTGGAGAACAAAAAAGAATATTTAGTTTAATTCCTGGACTTGAAAATGCAGAATTCGTTAAATATGGTGTAATGCACAGAAATACATATATAAATTCAAGTGAACTATTAGATGAAACATATAATTTAAAAAGCAATAATAATATATTTTTTGCAGGACAAATAACAGGTGTAGAAGGATATGTTGAATCTATATCTTCAGGTATGGTTGCAAGCTTAAATGCAGTAGCTAAAATAGAGGTAAAAGAAAAAGTAATATTTTCGAATAAAACAATAATAGGAGCTTTAGCAAAATACATTTCAACTCCAAACGGTAAATTTCAGCCAATGAATGCAAATTTTGGAATTGTACCAGAACTAGAAGAAAAAATAAAAGATAAAAAACAACGATACTCACGTATGGCAGACCGAGCTTTGAAAGATTTGCAAAAAGACATATTTTATGCTAAAATAAAGGAAGAGTAAAAAAATAAAACAAGGAGGGCGAGTATTATGGATTTAAAAAGTCTAAAAAATAATGTTAATATTTTAAAAGAAGAATTTGTGGAGTCTAGTTCAGAAAAAGATAGTATGAGTTCTGTAATATCTATTGAACAAAATAAAATTGTAGAATTAAAAGAAAAATTAAAAAGTGCGAAAACAGAAAATGAGAAAAATGAAATTTTGGAAGAAATTGATAACTGCAAAAGTTGTATTAGAGAAATGGAGTCTTTGCTAGATGAAGCAACTATGGAAAAATATACTAAGGAGGTATTATTGACAACAGAAAAAGAAAAACTTTATGGAAAAGAAGAGAAAAAAACTGGTAAAATAGAAAAAATAAAAAGTGAATTTAATGAAGCTAAAACAGAAAGAGAAACAATGAATGCAGTAATAAAGGCAGAAAAAAACAGAATAAATGAATTAGAAGATAAATTGGAAATGGAAAGTTCTGATAAAGAAAAAAGTAAAATAAATGAAGATATAAAAAACTGCAAAGAAAATCTTAAAGAATTAAATAAATTTTTTAAAGAACCTGAAACAAAAGAAGAATATGAAATAGATGATAATGAACGTTAATAAAGGAGTTAGAAATGGAAGAAATTATAAAAAGAATTGAAGAATTAAAAATGCAAATAGAGGACATACAAAAAGTATATAAAATTGAGCTTGAAAGAGAAAAAAATGAAAAAAATGATCAAATTCAAGCAAACAGAAAAAACAAAATAGATAAATTACAAGCCGAACTTAAAATAGCAGAAATTAATAAAGAAGAAAAAATAAAAGAAATAGAAAAACAAATAGGTGGAATTCAAGAAATATATGCCAACGATTTAG
>CABPZP010000003.1:0-109105 GCA_902461935.1 uncultured Clostridium sp.
TTTTTCTAATTCTTTGTGGACTAAATTATAGCTCTCTCTCTCTCTCTCTCTCTCTCTCTCTCTCTCTCTAGAGCTGCAACGGTTTTCATATGTTTCTCTCTCCTTTTTATTTTTCTTTTATATTCACGAGCGGACTTAAGGCGTCCGCCACTACATATTTAATATTTGTTGCCATTTTATTACAAATTTTACTTATTTGTCAATATCTTTTTACTACTTTATAACCTAAAGTAGGTTATGCCTGATATTTATTGTAACATCTACCTTATTTAGCTTCATATTATACAATAAAGTATTGTATTTTTTGTTGGTTAAGTGTATAATTTAAAAGCTAATAAAAAAATTGGGGGTTATTTTATGCCAAATATAGATTTAATTAAAAATTATAATAGAGTACATATGCTAGGTATTGGTGGAGTTAGTATGAGTGGTATTGCTGAAATTTTAAATAATTTTGGTGTTACTGTTACTGGTTCAGATATGAACGATTCTGAAATTATACATAAACTTATTTCAAATAATATAAAAGTTACTATTGGACATAATTTGGAGGATTTATCTAAGGCCGAAGCCGTTATTTATTCTGCTGCAATAAAAGATACTGACCCAGAAATGATTAAAGCAAAAGAATTAAATATTCCAACTATAGAAAGATGTGACTTTTTAGGAATGTTAACAAAAGCTTTTGAAAATACCATTGGTGTTTCTGGAACTCATGGAAAAACTACTACTACTTCTATGGTTTCTTTATGTTTTATTGAAGCAGGTTTAGACCCAAGTATACAAGTTGGAGCTATTTTAAAGGCTATAGATGGAAATTATAGAATTGGTAATAGCGAAAACTTTATAATTGAAGCTTGTGAATATGTTGAAAGCTTTTTAAAATTCTACCCTAAAGCTGAAATAATTTTAAATATAGATAATGACCATTTAGATTATTTTAAAAATATTGAAAATATTCAAAAAGCATTTGCTAAATACGTAAGAATTATACCTGATGATGGTTTGCTTGTATTAAATGGTGATGATTCTAGATGTTTAGAACTAGCAAAAGAAACAAATGCAAAAACTTTAACATATGGTATTACAAATAAAAATACAGATTTCTTTGCTGTAAATATTGCATTTGATAATGATGGTTTTCCTGAATTTGATGTTTATAAAGAGCAAAAATTTTATAATAGATTTAAACTTTATGTACCAGGAATGCACAATATTTTGAATGCTTTGGCTTGTATTTCTTTATGTGATTCTTATGGTATTTCTAGTGAAACTATAAAAACAGCTTTAACCAAATTTAGAGGTGCTAATAGACGTTTTGAATATAAAGGTAAAGTAAATGGTTCTAGTATATTTGATGACTATGGTCATCATCCTACAGAAATTTTAGCTACTGCTAAAGCTTTAATGAATAAAAAGTATAATAAATCTTGGGTTGTTTTTCAACCACATACATATAGTAGAACTTTTAATTTATTGGAAGATTTTGCTCATAGCCTGCTAAATTTTGATAATATTATTGTTGTAGATATTTATGCAGCAAGAGAAACAAACACTTATAATATCTCTTCTAAAGATTTAGTAGATAAACTTGTTTCTTTTGGTGCAAATGCAAAATATATTCCAGAATTTGATGAAACTGTAAAATATTTAAAACAAAATGTTAAAGAAAATGATATTGTTCTAACACTAGGTGCTGGAACAGTTACAAAAATAGGACCAATGTTAAAAGATGCAGATTAATTCTCTGCATCTTTATTTGTATATCCTAAAATTTTATTTATGTTGTTTACTGATTTTTCTAAATTACTGTTTCCTATTTGAGCACTTTTTAATTTTTTTAGCATCTCCTCTAAACTAGGATTATATACTGGCTCTGCGGAAATTTTTTCTTCTACTTCTATTTCTGAATAAATATTATCTTTTTTATTTTCTTCTACAACTGGTATTTCATATATTGTATTGTTTGAAGTAGTAGTTTCTTTTTTCTTTCTCGTTGTTTGCTTAGTTTTAGAAGATGTACTTTTTTTCTTTATTTCTTCTTTATTTTTTTGAATTTTTTCTTGAGCTTTAATATTGCTATCTATAAGTTTTAATTTGCTTTCAATTAGTTTATTATATTTAGTTTCCATTGTTTTCATTTTTTTGTTTATAATTTTTTCTATTTCTTTTTCTTGCAATTCACTAAAACTATTTATATTATTATATTTATCTTCTAAGTTCAGTACTATATCTAAAACAGCTTGAATTTGTTTATCGAAACCATTAATTACTTTTAAATTATTTGATATTTCGTCTTTCATTTCTTTAATGTTTATTTCTTCAAATTTTTTATTTATTTCTTGCATTTTTTTATTATTGCTATTTTCTAAAACTTTTATTTGATCTTGCAAGTTTAATATATTGTTTTTTAATTCCTCTATTGTGCTAGTATAATTTAGCTTTTCTATTTCTTCTTTTATGTTGTTTTTTGTACTGATTTTTATTTCGTTTCTGTTTTCTATTATTTTTTGTTCTATTTTATTTTCTATGTTATTTATATTTTCTGCTATTTGTGCTTCTTGCTCTTTTTGTTTTTCTTCATTTTGTAATTTTTCTTCTTGTTGCTTTTGTTCTAATTTGTTTATTATTTCTTTTATGCTTTCAATTTGTTCTTGTTGTTTTACTGCATTTTGACTTTGTTCTACTTGGTGCTCTTGCTCTAATTTATTTATTATTTCTTTTATGTTTTCAATTTGCTCTTGTTTGTTTTGTTTTTCTTCATTTACTTTGTTTTGCAAATCTTCTATTGTGCTAGTATAATTTAGCTTTTCTATTTCTTCTTTTATGTTGTTTTTTGTACTGATTTTTATTTCGTTTCTGTTTTCTATTATTTTTTGTTCTATTTTATTTTCTATGTTATTTATATTTTCTGCTATTTGTGCTTCTTGCTCTTTTTGTTTTTCTTCATTTTGTAATTTTTCTTCTTGTTGCTTTTGCTCTAATTTATTTATTATTTCTTTTATGTTTTCAATTTGCTCTTGTTTGTTTTGTTTTTCTTCATTTACTTTGTTTTGCAAATCTTCTATTGTGCTAGTATAATTTAGCTTTTCTATTTCTTCTTTTATGTTGTTTTTTGTACTGATTTTTATTTCGTTTCTGTTTTCTATTATTTTTTGTTCTATTTTATTTTCTATGTTATTTATATTTTCTGCTATTTGTGCTTCTTGCTCTTTTTGTTTTTCTTCATTTTGTAATTTTTCTTCTTGTTGCTTTTGTTCTAATTTGTTTATTATTTCTTTTATGCTTTCAATTTGCTCTTGTTGTTTTACTGCATTTTGACTTTGTTCTACTTGGTACTCTTGCTCTAATTTGTTTATTATTTCTTTTATGTTTTCTATTTTTTCTTTTTGCTTCTCTAAATTTTGAATTTGATCTTCTTGTTGCTTCTGTTCTAATTCATTTATTAGCACTTTTATGTCTTCTATTTGTTCTTGTTTTTTATTTAGTTCACTATTAAATGTGTTTTCTAACAATTGAATTTTATTTTCATTAAACTCTAAGCAATTTTCTGTTTCTTCTACATTATCTTTTATTTCTTGCTTTATCTCATTTATTCTATTTTCAAATTTTAATTCGTTAATTTGATTTTTTATTTCGTCAAACAAAGAAGTTTTTAAATTTTCAATATTCTTTTTATTTTCTTCATAATCCAAAAAATTATCTTCTTCTATTTTTTTTATATAATTATTTATATCTTTTATAGTTTCGTTATAATTAAGTTTTTCTATTTTATTATCTATTAAATTTTTAGTATTTTCTATTTCAGTATATATTTCTTTTCTGCTTGCTTCCATAGCTTTTATTGTTTTTTCTTGTTTTCCTATTGCAGTTCTACTTCTACCATCTTTTGCAATATCATCAAGTTTTACTTTTAGTTCTTCTATATATTTTTGAGAATCTTGAGCTAAGTTTTCTTCTCTTTTCTTTGTGCTTTCTATAACACTATTTAGCTCTTCTATTACCTCGTTACTAAACTTTTCTAATTCTTCTTTTTCACTATTGATTTTTCTATCCATTTCTATTTGAATATCAAAGGCGATTTTGCTTAATTCACTTTTCATTTTTTTATCGTCAATAGAATTATGAATTAAATCATCTAATTTTTTCTTTATTTCTTCTAGTTCTATATCATATTTATTGTTTTTTATGTCCTCGCCAAAACGCAAAGACAAACAGTCTTCTATTTTACTTATATTAGACTGCAAATCTTCTATTTTTGTTTCAAATGATTTTTTTTGGTAATCATATATCTTTTCAACTTCTTCTTTTTTTATATATTCTTCTAAATTCTGTTTTATTCTCATATATATCTCCATTAATATTCATTTTTCCACATTTATTTTATACTTTTTTTATATAAAAATCAATGAATTTTTTCATTTTTTCATTTTCGGGTCGTCGAGACGCCGACCCCTACAACGTTTGACATTGATTTATTTTGATATTCAATTAATTATTCTGTTGTTCTCATTTGTTTTAACATCATATCTCCAAATACTGCATAACCTTCTTTGGAATCGTTTACAAGTACATGTGTTATTGCTCCAATAAATTTTCCATTTTGTGTTATGGGGCTACCGCTCATTCCTTGTATTATTCCTCCTGTTTTTTCTATAAGTTTTTCGTCTGTTACTCGTATTAACATACTTTTATTATTTGTGTTATTGTTGTAATATATTTTATCTATATTTATTTTGTATTCTTGTGGTCCTTTATCATCTAAAGTACAAAAAATAGTTGCTTCTCCTGTTTTTATTTCATTTCTATTTGCTACTTCTAGCGCATTTTGCGTATTAATATTTAATGGTGTAGAATTGTTTATTTTTCCATATATTCCGAAAAAAGTGTTTTTGTTTATTTCACCTATTGATGTTCCATTTTCTATGCTTCCTTTTATTTCTCCTGGTTTTCCATTTTCTCCTTTTACTATTGAAACTATTTTACTTGTAACTAATTCTCCTTTTCCTATATCTATGAGTTTACTCGTATCTACATCTAATATTCCATGGCCTAGAGCTGCAAATTCTTTTGTTTCCGGCTCATAAAATGTTATAGTTCCAACTCCGTGCTGCAGCATCTCTTACCCATAAGCCTAGTTTGTATTCATTATTTGCAGTTTCAACGGGTAATACACTTGTGTTTTTTTCTTCTCCTTCTCTTATATATTTTACACTAACTGCTTTTCCTTCGCATTTATTTACATTTTTTATTAAATCTGCTGTACACGTAATAGCTTTATTATTTATTTCTACTATCATATCTCCTTCTTCAATTCCTGTATTTTCGTAAGGTTTATATTTTACTTTATCTATTCCTTCTATTTCGCTCATACCAACAATTAATACGCCATTTGTGTATAATTTAGCTCCAATAGAATTTCCACAAACCACAACACGTTGCTTTGGTATAACATTTACATTAATGTCTTTTAATTTGAGGTTAGCAATATTAACAGATAAATTATAAGTACCCGATTCATTATAATTGCCTGTTTGTGTTTTATTATCTTCTATATTATCTGAAACAGTTGTAGTTAGCTCTTTAGAGATATTTAAGCCTAAAATAGTAGGAATACTTACGCTTTCTCCCTCAAATAAAATAACATTACTCGGAATAGAATCTAAGCAATTTATATATACAAAAATAATGGTTAAACAAATTATTAATAACATTTTTTTGAAAGTTTTCATAAATCTACTCTCCTATGTATTTTTAAATTTAGTTTAACCATTTTTTATATTTTTAATGAAGTAAATTAAGAAATAATTATAATTTTGATAAAAAATCTTCTATTGAAATATCTGCTTGCTCTAAGATGCTTTTTAATGTTCCTCTTGCAATCTCTGAATGCATTGGAATTATACAAACTTTATTTGAATTATAATTTTTATATTTAGCATGACTTCCCTTTTGCGAAACTTTAAAAAATCCATATTTTAATAAAACTTTAATTATGTCTTTTGGTGGCAATATTGGATATTTTGAACTCATATTACCACCTCCAATGTTGTAATGAAAATATTTTTTGGTATATTGGGTTCTTCATCTTGAAAGAACAATTCTAGAGCTTCTTTTAAGTTTTGCATAGCTTCTTCAATAGTTTTTCCTTGTGAAGCAACATTATTATCTAAACATTTAGCTACATACCAATTTTCTTCTTTTGAAATCATTACATTGTATTTAATGCTCATAATTTTTCCTCCTTTTTATTTTTTGTATGGGCACGGTGCTTACCGTGCCCTTATATAATAATTTTATTTAAAATAAGTAGAATTATTCTGACATTCCAAAATTTAATGATTTGTAATTTACATATCGTTCTCTATATAATGCTGTGTAGTATGCTCTTTTTACCGTATCACTTACATTGTTATTACTCATAGCTTCTTGTATTGTATTATATGTGCTTGATGAGGTTACAATGCATTCATAACAGGCTGTTGGGTAATCTCTATCTTGCTTATTAGGATTATTGTGTTGATAATAATAGTTTTCATCAGTTATACCACCATTTCCTGTTGCTGTATAGCTTTTTCTTCCAAAGGTTGTATTTCTATATCCTATTACATTACCAGTTATGCTTTGATTTTCTTTACATGTTATTCTATGATATTTATTGTTACCGTTATTATTATCTATTAAATATATTTCACTTGGATTTACAAATTCTCTACTTTGTGTGTTTGTTACCACACTATATCCTCTATAATATTTATTTCTTAGTGGTAGACCTTGCATAAATGATATTAAACTTACATTGTTTATTATGTCGTCCCATTCTGTTTCATCTAAATCTGGCATTCTGAAGTCTTCATATTCTCCCATATAATTTTGTAGTGTTGATTGTAAATTTGATTGTATAGATTCTTTTATTATTTTTCTTCTGTGTTCATTAAATGCACTTGAATAATCATCTGGATCGTTGTTATTGTTAATCATTAAATAAGTAGCTTGACTACCCAATTTATTATTTACCCAATTTGTAAATTCAATTGATTCATTTCTATATTTATTTGCACTATCATCTTCAGTAGTATTTCCTAGCAAATCTTTATATTGCTTTATTGTTACTTCTTGTAATTTACCTGTTGTTGAATATTCATACCACTTACCATCAAGCAAATAAAATTTATTGCTTTGTGATGAATCTCCTATTTTCATATATTTATAAGGAACATTATATTTTATTTCACCATTGAAATCTATATTTTCTTTTAAGTTTTCAATTGTTTCTACTGTATTTGCACTATTACATAAATATCCAGATTTTGTAACAGACTCTCCTCTTACTTTTCCAACTACCATTATATAACTATCTAACGTATATGAAACTGTTACATCTACATTGCTACCAGTAATATGTTCTGTGTAATATACATAAGGTTTTAAGCCATATTCTTTTTTATTATTGTCATTAGAATAACCTGTATAAATATAATATCCATCATATAGTGTGTATACTAAACATGGAATATATCCTCTTAAATCTTCTTCTGTATAACCACTAACTCCCATAGATGATGCAAGTGAATTATAAAAAGATTGTACAGATGCTTGTACATCTCTTATTTTTTCTGTTGGTATGTTTTCAGTTGTACTGTTGCTTTCATTTATTTGAAATGATTTTATTGCATCGTAAGTTGCATTATTTAGTCTTGAATCATATGTTGATTGCATTGTTATTGTTGATATTTCTGTTTTTATAAATTGCGATACAACCATTGTTATTGGTAATATGATTATTATAAATAATACGGTTAGAGTTTGTAGTTTCATAAGTTTTTCCTTTCGTTTTTTATCTTATAATTAGGGCAGACAGAGGCATTTCCTATTATACAATAAAGCCCTTATAATAAGGGCCTTAGTTTTAGTAGTTTCCTCCGTTTGAAGTTATTATTCCTGAGTGAGATGCTGCTATTGATGATGTATCGTTTCCTGCTACTCTATATAAAAAGTTTCTTAGTAACTGTGCTATTGTTGTATTTGTGTTTAGTGCCTTTACAGTAACTATATCTCCTTCTTTTAATACTTTTTTATGCTTGTCATTCTTTTCAATTTCATTTAATATTTGCGTTGTATATTGTGTATAATATATATTTTCTCCTATTTTTGTATAATTTGTTTGTGTCGTTTTTACTCCTGGGTTTTCATCTAATACTTGTACTTCTATTTGAACATCGAATGTATTTCCTGTTGAATTTATTGTTTGTACGTATTTATCGTATGCATCTTGTGTTATTTTTCCTGTTGAACGTATATTCTCAACAAATTCTGTTGTTGCATTTTGTACTGAAAGTTGAGATGTACTATCGCTATTTTCTGAAACTGTTAGTAAAGGAAACACAAACATTAATACTGCAGCAAGTACTATTACTACAACTGTAATTAATGAATCTCCCATTTTTCAAAACCTCCTTAACATTCTATTTATTTATGTTTTTAAATTTTTATTTTTTTGAATTGAGGGCACGGAGCACCGTGCCCCTACAATCTTTGATTTATTTTTGTAGCTCCACGAGTGTGAATCATTTTTCTTTCGAAAACATGCAGAAAGAAAATATCCTTCACACTGCAAGATGGAGCGGATTTAATAGTAAAATATTAATTATTTTTTGTATATTTTATAACTCTAATTGGCTCATCAACTTTTTTTCTTAAGCTACTTGTATTATTATCGGAACTATTATTTAAATAAGCATTATCAGTTGTATATATGTTTTCGACGAATGTAGCTCTTGAGTAAGAAGTTAGCAAATTGTTAACTACTTCATCTACATGTAATTTTACATCTTTTGTTGTACCTCTCCAATATGCTTGTTTATAGTCTTCAAGCTCAAAATTAAGGTATGATATTGACTCAGTATCACTAACTTCATTAGCGTTTTTTATTGGACCTTTATAAATTTCCAATGGAGAATTACCATTATAAAACAAAACAATATATTTTTCTTGATAATATCTATATAATGTTGGTATTATATCGTACACACTTACTATTCTATTGCCATTCTCAAATTTACTAGTATCACTAATAGTTTCCATATTAGATGAATATCTCGTTTTATCTGAATATGAGAGAACATCTTCCGATGTTCTCTTTGCTTGCATTATTGTTACCATTGCTATTGATAAGGCTGCAACAAATAGCAATGTAAAACCTGCTAATTTTAAAGCTTCTGCTGCATTTTCCATAATACACTCCTAGTTCATTAGTTATTCGTATAGTATATAGCTGAAATTCTACCTTGCTTATTATAAGCAAATGATATTTTATACATATTGCTTGAAATTATACTAGCACTATAATTTACACCACTATCATCAGTTAATTGATCAGTGATATTCGTAGGTGCAGTGCCAGGTAAAATATTAATTATTTCTCCACTTTCTGCAGATTTATTATAATTTCTTACTGTATTTATTAATGCTTTAACTGATGAACCTTTTTGGTTTCCTTCATAAGAATCGAATTTACTATTAAATGCTGCTACCTCTTGGTCTGATAACCCTGTATTCCCTACTGCACTTTTTGCTTGGTTAAATACAAATACTCCTAATGCTATAATTAAAATTGAAAGTAATATTGCACCTGCTATTATTAAGGCTTTTGATGCGTTTTCCATAATTTTCTTCCTCCTTAGTTTTTCTTTTTATATTCTATACTGTCTTTTTTTTAGACAAATATTGATAACTATTTTATTGTTGTTCTAGTTTTATATATTTTATTTTATTTGTTTTGTTGTGATATTGAGTTTCTGTTATTTTAAATGTTTCTAAACTAAAACTGTTTATAAATTTTTCTACTCCCATATTGTATATTGTTTCCATTGAATATGTTGTGTCGTTATCTTTTATGTATATATCTATTTTTATTGAGTTTTCATCGTTTTCTATATACATTCCTTTTTCATCTTTTTGTATTTTATTTTGTTCGTTGTTGTTTACTGCTTTATTTAGTATTGTTGCTATTTCTGTTCCTGCTATTTCTGTGTTTTGGTATTTTGTAAATTCGTTGTTGTAGTCTTTTAAATCTTGCATATTTTTTTTATATGTGTTGTATGCATATAGCATAGATGAAATTACTATTGCAACCAATATTAATATGGTTATTATATATTTTTTCATTTTTACACCTATTTGAATTTTATCTTATTTATTTATTTTTGTAAATAGTTTTTTTTGGTTTATTTGTAAAATTTTGTATTTTTATTGTCTTTCAGGCGGACAGAGGCGTCCGCCTCTACAGTGCTTGACATTAGTTTTATTTTTTTATAAATGTAATTGATTTTACTAAGCCTGTTTGATTACTTATATTAACTGTACATGTGTATAAATTTTGATATTCTATTTTATTTCCATTGGACATTGTAGTATTATTACTACTTATAAAATTATTTAAATCCTGTTCAGATGATAATTCATTAATATTTGTATCTTTATTTATATTGACATATATATATGTATTTGAGTCACTATATTGTGGTCTTTTATTATCTTGATATTCTTCATATTGACTGTTACTGTTTTTAGCTAAGTTTATTACTGTTACTATATCATATACTGTGCATGGATCTCCGCCTTCATATTTGGTGAATTGTGCATTAAATTCTTGTGTTTGTTTTGCACTTAGATTTTTGTTTATGTTTTTTGAATATGTTCCAAATGTCGTAAAAAGATATGTTCCTAGTGATATTACCATTACCGATATTAATACTGTTGCTGCCATTAATAAGGCTCTTGATGCATTTTCCATATCTTTTCTCCTTTCGTTTGTTTTTTATGTACTTCAAACGCCCGTTTCTACAACTTTTTTGTAACATATATACTCTGTATTTCCTATGGAGTTGTAGTTGTATAAGACATTTTAGTTATCCTTCCATTACGTTCGTCGTATTCTATTCCAGCTGATTTAAATGTTTGTTTTTTTATCTTCAAATATTGTTCGTATATTTTGTAGTCTTCTTTGTAAGATCCTGTTGCCTTAGTAAATCCTTTATCCCCCAACTTCTGTTTTAATTCTTTTATTGTTTCATCTGCTTGTTCTCGTTCTAGATGAGAAGAACCAGAATTACCTATTACATCTTCAGCTTCTTTTAGTGCTTCTAAATAATTTGCTGATATGTATTTATCATTCATCATTGTATCAACTTTTTTTTGTAATTCTGAATAATATTTATACCATTCAATTCCATCATCATTAGCAATCTTTCCATCAATACAAAGATCTATGTTTTTATATCCTTCACTCATTCTATCAACATATTTTGTATTGTAGTCTTGTATTTTATTGGCTAAGGATAGCATTTTTGCTCCGTTTAGTGTTTTATCGAATGATTCGAATGATTTGTTGAAATCTGTTATTTCTTGCAGTTTTTGATTTTCTGCATCTTGTCTTTTTACACTTGTTAAATCTCTATACATAAATACAACTGCTGATATTACTAGTACTGATATTAGTATTGTTCCAGCTATTGTAAGGGCTTTTGCTGCATTTTCCATTTTCTTCTTCCTTTCTTTAGAGATTTAATTTTTTTAGATGTTCGGGCGGACAGAGGCATCTGCCCCTACATCATCTAACATTAATTTTTTATTATTTTTTTCGGGTCGCCCTAAAGCCGCCGACCCCTACAAGTTTGACACTAATTTTATTGTTGCTTTCATTTTACATTTTCATTTTTGACATTGTACTGAATGATGTTGACATACTTGTTAGTCCTATGAATACTAATGGTATTATTAGGTATCCAACGAATACGCATACCAGTGGTGTGAAGCCTATTGCTTTTCCTATCATTCCTTTTTTTGATATTAATCTGTTGTTTGATTCTTTTCTTTTTTCTTGGTAGTATGCTCTTTCTGTGTCTAGTTCGTCGAATGCTTCTCTTATTGGTATTTTCTCAACTGCTGCTTGCATACTTTCTATTAGTCTTGTCATTTCTTGGTATGATATTTCATCTTTCATTGCTTCTAGTGCTTCCCATGCTCCTGCTTCGTAGTTGTTTATACATTTGCTTAATGGTGCTTTGAATATATTTGAGTATCTTTCTAGCCATTCTAGTATCATTTCTACGTTTACTCTTTCTATTTTCATAAGCATTAATATTATTGTATGGAATTGCATTACTTCGTCTTCCATTTCCATTAAACGCATTTTCTTTTGGAATACCAATAACCATACTGGTGACATATATCCTAGTAGTGCAAATACTATTGCTAGTAATACTTCAAACCATTTCATGTATTCACTGTTTACTGTTTGCAGTTTTTTGTATACTCTTTCTGCATCTGTTTGTATGTCATCGTCTGATGCTTCTTTATAATATTTTGAGTGTTTCATTGCAAATTCTATGTCTTTTTGTGTTGTTTTTAGTTTTCCTTTAAATTGATTTAAGAATATATTGTCTTGTTCTGTTACTTTCATTGCTTCTTGTTCATCTTTATCTGACATATCTCCGTATTATGTCGTAAGTGGTGGTTGGTTGTGTATATATATAATTTATTGCAACTTTATGTAATTGTGCAAACAATACAAAGGATACTATAAAAGTAACTAAACATATTGAAACTCTGTTTATGTATAGCCACTTCATTTTTAATTTTGAGGCTGAGTCTTTGAGTAGAGCTCTTATTTTTCTATAGTCTTTTGTTCCTGGTTTTGGCATAAGTGTATCTATAACTCGTTTTACAATTTTCTTTTTATATAGTTTTTCTTGCCATGGATTTTCGTAGTTTTTCGTTGCAGTGTTTACTGCTCCATTGTCTTTTAGTTTTCTTGTTAGCATATATGCTATAGTTGTAACTACAAGAATTAGTATTTGTACTATTAATCCTTGTTTTCCATAGTAAAAACTTTTTGTAAATGAAAATTGACTAACTGACCAGTTTTTTATCATTTCTAGAAATAGCATTGGTACTACAGAAATTACGGATAAACTTTGGAATACATAGTCTAATTTATCTCTTTTTAATATTTCTAGTTGCATTTCTTGTGTTATGTTGTTTAGGTTTTTTAAGTATAATGATGAAGATGTGTCTGTTTTTCTATCTCCAAATTCTTTTGTTAAGTATGATATTCCTGCAAATTCTTTTAGGTAGCTATTTGGTGCTACATCGTAATATTTTTCTAGTTCCATTTCTGGATCATCTGAAATTAATACTTCGTATATTTTTTCTGCTTGTCTTGAAACTTCGTTTTCCATTTCTTGTGCTGTTTGATATATTGCTTCTTCTACCATGTTATATTCATGGTATGCATGACGTATTTCACCAAAAAAGTCTATTTGTTGTTTTAATAGGTTGTTATCTATTTTATCTACCATTCCATCAATTATTGTATCTATTAGGAATAGTTCAAATATTAATAGCATTGCCATTAATAATATGTTTGATTTTGTAAGCATTATAATTAATATTGTTGTTGGAATAATAATTCCTAGTGCTTTTGTTAGTATTTGTGCTGATTGTTGTCTTGTTAAAAATTCGTCGTCTATATTGGTTATTTCTAGTCTTCTTCTAAGTTTTAGTAAGTACCTTTTTATTATTGGTATTTTTCTATAGTTTAAGTATAGTTTTTGAAATATTATATCTGCTGAAAAGGAGCTTTTTTCTGTTCCTTGTCTTAACGCTTTTATTTGTTTTATTTCTGAGCTTTGCATTTTTTTGCTTAGTATTAGGAATGCTACTATAATTATTGCTAGCATTGCTACTGCTGCTATTACTATGTACAATAATACTTCGTTTGACATTTGTTTTGCTCCTTTCGTTTTTTGTTATTTTTTTATATTTTGGGCAGGCAGAGGCGTCTGCCCCTACAGCGTTTGACGTTAATCTATTGTTATCTTATTGCGGGTCGCCATAAGGACTCCGCCCCCCTACAACGTTTGACGCTGATTTGTCTTTTTGTTTTTTATTCTGTGATTGTTTTTGGTTTTCTTCCTCTACGTGGTTTCTCTTCTGTTTTTTCTTCGTAGTCAAAGCTTTGTGGTTTTATTCCCCAATGGTTATTTAAAAATTCGTCAAATTCTGCTAAATCATCATCTGACATATTTAGCCTCATTGCTGCTATGTTTTCGTCTGATATCGGGTTTGTTATTACATATTTTCCGTCTACATATTCCATTATGTTTCTGTATGCGTATAAATCGTTGTTTGTTATTTTTGTAAAGTAGTTTGTTGCATTGTCGAAAAATTTATTTATTTTACCTTCTAATGTTTTTTCTTTTCTATAGTCAAATGTGTATTCATTTTTTGATTCTAGTGGTATACATTCTGTAACTCTTTCTATGTATCTTCTTCCTCTAAAGTCTTTTACTAAGTGTATATCAAAGTTAAGTACTTGTACAACTTGTTCTTCTGCTGTTTTCTCGTCGTTGAATACTCCTGTTCTAAGCATTGAGTTTCTTAATGCTGTAACTAAGTTTGGAAATGTTTTTGCGTGGTGAGTAAATAATGTGAATTTAGATGCAACTTGCGCTGCCTGGATCATCCAAGATGCAACGGGATCTGTTGCAACCTCACCTATAATGTTAACAGAACCATCAGTTTTCTTTTGAACGTCAAGTCCTTCTTGTCCTGAGATTGTATCGGTTTCTCTAAAAGATAGTATGTTTCTTGTTGGATATATTTTTCTTAAGTGAAGCTCGAATGCAACCTCTTGAACCCTTATGTTCATTGTTTCATATATGTTTTCTATCATTCCCATTAGCATTGTTGTTTTACCAGAACCTTGCTCTCCTGTTAATGCTATAATTCTTGCTCCCTTTACTAAGAATTTTAATAGGCTTATTGCATCTTCTTTTCCCGGTATTGTAATTAATTGTTCTAGTGTTGCTCTTTTTACGTCGAACTTTCTTACGAAGAAAGCCCATGTTTCAGAGAAACTTGGTCTAACAACAACTACACGAGAACCGTCTTTCATTTCATTAATTTTGTAACCATTTGTATCTGATAATTGTCCTGGGTTATTGTATTTATATATGTTTTGACATACTCTTTTTAGTTCTGCTTCTGTATTAAATGATAAGAATGCTAAACGTATAGATTTACCTTGGAAAAATATCCATATACTATCACAAGCACGTGGTACTTTATGTTCTGCAACTTGTACTAGGTAATCTCCATCTGTTTGCGCAACTTGGCTTAAGAAACTTTCTGGTAAACCTGAAACACCTCCAGATACACCATCTATATTCATATCTCTTATTTCATCTATACTTGAATAGCCTTTATAATGTTGATAAATTCTTTGTACTACAACATTTAGTTTATCTGTAAATGTTAATACTATTTGTTCTTTTTCAAATATATCTGCTATTTCTTCTGCTGTTATTACATATGAAGGCTTTGTTTCTCCTGCTATATATTTTAAAGAAGCTAAATTGTATTTTTTTATTAATTCAGTTAATGCTTCATAACCGAATTGTTCTTTATATACATATATTAATATGTCAAATTTATCTTGTGATGTTAATAATGAAGGTGTATCGAATTGAATTGCTTTTGATACGTTTGTTTCATCTACTCCATATTCTTTAGAAAGTATATCAAATATTAACTCTTTAACGTATTTTTTATCGTTAACATCTCCATATGTACATCCTTTTAAGGCTTTTTTCAATTCATATTTTTTGTTTTTTCTTCTTTTTAATTCTTCTTCTGAAAGTCCTATATCATATAAGTTAATTTTTGTTATTTCATCAAGTCTCTTTTTTACATATTCTGTCATTTTTTGTATTGTAAATGTTTTATCGTCAACTTGAATTTCTTCTTCAGGTTCTTCTGCTTGTTTCTTTTTTACATTGCTATATATAACAAAAATTGTAATTAATAATACTGCTATTATTAAAACTATGTTGATTATCATTTTTTGCTCCTTCCTAAAATTAGATTTTTAATTCTAATTCTTGTATTTTATATATAATACTTTCAGAAATTTTTCTGGTTTCCTTTAGTATATCTAAATTTTTATCCTCACTTTTTATTTGTTTCAAATTTAAAAATAAATTTGCTACTAATCCTTCTTCGCATGATTCATTAAATAAAGTATTGTAAGATAAATAATTTATATCTTTCTTGCTTTTTATGTATCTACTTATATTTTTTGAATTGTATTTTGAAAATTTATCGTATCTACCTATATATGGTACTACATTTTTCTTTTCCTGCATTTCAGACTCTATAAATTTGTCTACTGTACTCATTTTTTGATTAAAACCATACATTATTACATTTGAAGTTTCTAAAATTTTTTGTGTAATTTGATTGTCTATTTCTCTATTTAAATCTACAAGTACAATATCGTAATACATTGATGCATTTAGTATTACTTCTGGATATACTCCAAAAATTGTTTCATAATCTGTTTCTTTTCCAGTGTATCCGTCTAAAACTTCTAGTCTATTTTTAAATACAATTTTTGAATAATTTGTTATTATATTAGGTGTTAATTTGTTACTTAATGCTACTTTTGTTAATCCCTGTATTCCAGAATCAATATTTACTTTTTTTATATTTCCAAATATTCCTTTTAATCCTTTGTTTAATTTTTCTTCATTCCAGTAAGCTTTTTCCATATCGTTTGTATCGTATGTTGATAGTAATAATATTTTATAGTTATGTTCTATAGCCATTTGTGTTGCAACAGCTATAGCTGTAGATGTTTGTCCTATTTCTTTTTTACATTCACTCCAAAATGTTACTATAGCCATTTTTATTCTCCTTTTTCAAAATTTTTTAATGCTTTTATAAAGTTGTTTACTTCTTTTTCTCCTAAAAGTTCTTCTGCAATATACATAAGGCTTTCTTTATATTGTGGACTTAAGTTTTTAAATTTTATTCTCGCTAGTCTTTGGTTGTCTATTATTGCAGATTCGTCTCCCATTTCAAATGGGAAGTATACTCTATAATCATCCCATTTTATTTTATATCCTAATGAAAGAAAATCTAAATATTCGTTTTCTTCACTTAGTATTTCTTTTGAAAAAATTATTTTTGTTAATTCCATTGGTTCAGGAATTTGACTAAGTGTTTCTAGTCCTTTTTTTATTGAGTATAAATCAAATGTTGTTACAAAATAATTTTTAAAGCTATTTAGCATTTCAAAGTTTAATAATGTACTTGCTCTATCAATATCTATTAATGCATAATCATAATCCGGATCTTTTGATGCTAAATATTCTTGTATTTCATCTATTTCTTTAAAACCTATTGCCACATCTATGTCTTCATAATTAGTAATATATGAAAAAGTAGGGTCTATAGATGGTACTATATATTTAGCTCTTTGCTCTATTGTTGTATCAACTACTAAAACTTTTTTTCCTGCTATTATTAACATTTTTGCAATGTACAAAAGCAAATCTGTTTTTTTATATCCTCCGATAAATCCTACTTTTTTCATTTTTTCCTCCTATAAATTATTTTGATGAAGATGTTGTTGTTGAAGAAGATGATGATGTTGTTGTTGATGTTTCTCCTCCACTTAGTGCTTCTAAATAATTTTGTCTTAATTCTTTTTGTTTTTGTATTTGATCTTCAATTCCTTTTTCAACATTATCTGCTGAGTCTTCTGTATTTTTGTTTAGATTGTTATTTACATTTCCATTTCTTTGGTCTGTGTTGTATCTAGCCCAAAGTGCATTTTTAGCTGTTTCAACAATATTGCTATCGTTATTTATTAAATCCATTGTTTCTTTGCTAACAGGATATGTTGGTGTAGATTTTGCTTGATTTCCTGGATCTGTGTATTTGGTTGCATATAATTCTGAACCTTTCATTATGTATGCTTCTACTATTGCATTACTCATTGTTAAAATTTCATCTTCTGACATTTTTACTTCTATTGTGTCTGTTGAAGGAACTCCTGCTATGTCTGGTATATTTACTTCTTTTTTAGAAACAACTATATAATCTGTTCCATTTGGTAAACGTAAACGTATATCCACAAAATCTCCAGTTTCTAATGTTGTTGGTAATGTAACCATATTAAATTCTTGTGTTCTTACGTCATCTGTATTTACTTCATCACTTTGTGCAACTAATTCTCTAGTTAAAACTGTATTTGCTTTCATATCTACTTTTGCAATTAAAGGAACTTCTGTTAATTTTAATGTTTCATTATCTTTTATGTAGTTTCCGTTGTCATCTTGTGTAATTCTAACTGTTTTATTTCCATCTTTTACATATAAACCTTGAGAATCTGTATATATTTCGTTTCCACTTTCATCTTGTAATGAATAGCTTGAAAATACAGAACTATCACTTATTGCATTGCTTGGTACTGTTGTTCTACTAACAGTCAACATTTTTAACATATCTGATGTTACTGCTTGTCCAGATGATACATCTGTTGTTAATGTATATACCTGAACCATACTTGCTTTCAATTTTTTTTCTGCATCTATTTTTTGGTATAGCATATAGCCTAAACCTCCAATAACTATTGCACATAGTAACAATGTTATTAATACACCTTTCCAAAATGATAATTTCTTTTGTCTTTGCATTGGATTACTTGCCATTTATATTTCCTCCTTATTTTTTCGCATTATTTTCATCTATAACTTATTTTATAACAATTCTCGACTAAGTACAATGAATTTCAAAAACTGTAATATAGATTTAATATTTTTGTAATATTATTGTAATATTTTATTTAAAATATTTGCTACTCCGTTGTTGTTATTATCTTGTGTTACTACATCTGCCATTTCCTTTATTATTGGATTTGATTGCCCCATTGCTACTCCTACTCCAGCATTTTTTATCATAAGTTTATCGTTGATATTATCTCCTATTGCGATTACTTCTTCTTTTTTTATATTTATTTTTTCAATTAAATATTCTATTGCTGTCCATTTATCTACATTTTTATTTGTTATTTCTGTGTAGTAATATTCTATTGGAACTTCCTCTGTTCCATCTTTTATAATTTT
The DNA here is from genome assembly GCA_902461935.1 of uncultured Clostridium sp. Lineage (GTDB taxonomy): Bacteria > Bacillota > Clostridia > TANB77 > CAG-508 > Merdicola. Next base: position 18,975 of record CABPZP010000003.1, read on the forward strand.
TCTTGACATATGTGATACATCTAATACATCTATGTTATTTATTTTTTTAAATTTTTCAATTATTCTAGAAAATATAATTTCACTATCATCACATATTGTTATTTTTAAAAATTTATTATCTTCTAAGTTTTCAACATATTCATATACATTTTGGACAATATTTATATTAGTACGTTTGTCAAATGCTTTTTTACTATTTTCATAATTATAAAATACAACATTATATTTTAACGATTTTGTTATTACCATATTTTCAGTATATATACTATAATAAATACTATTTTCATCACATATTTTAATTAGTTTAAGCATTTTTTCTTTGCTTATAAAATTTTCATATTCTATTTTTTCTTCTTTCATATTATATAGCATTGAGCCATTTCCTGAAATATAGTAATTGTTTGCCCCAAGCTCATTTGCAATACTTTCTACAGAATTTCCTATTCTTCCAGATGATAATACAATTTCTACGCCTTTGTTTATTGCCCTTTTTATTGCTTGTTTATTTTCATTGCTAACTTCTCCATAAGAATTTAAAAGTGTTCCATCTAAATCTATAGCAACTAATTTATACATAAAATTTCCTCCTAATTATTTATATTATTTTTTATATTTTTTATTTACGGGCGGACAGTGACGTCCGCTCCTACAAAAAACCTCCTTCAACCTGCAAGATTGAGCGGACGTAAAAATATAAAATAAAAATTATTGTCTTCAATTTTATTATAACATTAAAAAATTCTTTGACAATATTTTTTTCTTATTTACAAAAATTACCAGAATATTAAAATCAAAATTACGCATCATAATTATTGAAAAGACAAACAATGTTTTTTCAATAATACAAATTTAATCAATCCTATAGGAGGTGAACGAAGAATGGCAAACACAAATAGTTCTAGAAAATTAGTTCCAGAAGCTATGTCTGCATTAGATAAATTCAAATATGAAGTAGCTAGTGAAGTTGGTGTTAACTTAAAAGATGGATACAATGGTGATTTAACATCTAAAGATGCTGGAAAAATAGGTGGACAAATGGTTAAAAAAATGATTGAACAAGCTGAAAGAAATATGAAATAGTTTCTTCTCTGATTTTAACATTATAGTATTGTAGCTTATATGCAATCAAACATTTTAATCTTATGTTAAACAGGAAATTAAGTTTTGTTTTTGTTTATTCTTCTTGTAGGAATACATAAAGGCAGGATTTGATTTCCTGCCTTTTTTATTCATTTCTTTGTTCTTTAATTTCATTTCTTTTTTCTATTGTATTTGAGTTTGAAGTATTTTGCTTGTTATTATTTTCATTTGTTGTGTTTTTGCTTGTATTTTGTGTATTAGTATTCTTATTAGTATTTGTCGTATTTTTTGAATTTGTATTTGTTTTATTTTCTGTTTTTTTGTTTTCTTGTACTGTATTTGTTTTGGTTGAATTTACAGTATTTTCTACAGTTTTATTTTTTTCTTCAACTTGTGTATTTTGTTGTTTTTGTGTTGTATTTTTACTGTTATTTGTTGTAGTTGAATTTCCTTTATGTTCTGTACATTTTCCTGGTATTGTTCCAAATAAATAATACTCTGTGTATGTGTTTGGACAAGAATCTGTTGCAACCATTCCTGTTTCGGAGCATATTGTAGCTGTTTTCACTCCACTAGGCATTTCGAATGTTGTTCCTTTTAAATTTGAATGTATATCCTTCATTACTGCTGACCATAAAAGACCTGCTGGATTTTTTCCCTCATAATTTATTGTTTCATTCATGTCGAATCCATACCAAGTTGCAGCTGTATAATAATTTGTAAATCCACATAACCATCTATCATAATTTTCATTTGTTGTTCCGGTTTTTGCAGCTACATCCATTCCTTTTATTTCGCAATATGGTGCAGTTCCGTTTGCTCCTTTAACTGGCTGTGTTAGCAGATTTTTTAAAATATATGCAACTTCTTTTGAAAATATTTTTTTAGTTCTTTGTTTTGTTTTTACTATATCTTCTCCTGATTTATTGCATATTCTTGTATAAAATGTTGGTTCAATATACTCACCATTATTTGCTATTGTACTATAACATGTTGCCATTTCTAAGGTTGTTAATCCTTTTTGCTCTCCTCCTAGTGATAAAGCTAAGTTATTGTCTTTTTCTGTTAAATTCTTAACTCCCATTTTTTTCATATATTTTATAGAAGTTTTTGGTTTTATTTCTTCTATAATTTTTACAAATGGTATATTTTGAGAAGATTCTACCGCTCTTCTTACTGTTATTTTTCCTTGATATGGATCATAATCTCCTGGTTTATATTCTGTTCCGTCTATATTTGTAAAGGTTGTTTCACTGTCATCGTATACCGTAGAGGCTGTTATTTTTCTTTTGGCTAGTGCTGGTGCTAAAACTGCAAATGGCTTGCTTGCTGAACCTGTTTGCCTTAAACTCATTGTTGCTCTGTTATAGTCTCTTGATTTTGTTTTTTCTCCTAAACCTCCCACACAACCTACAACCTGTCCATTTGTATGATTTATTATAATCATTGCAGCTTGCGAAGTTTTACCTTGTTCTTGTTTAGATTTTAATATATATTTATTTTTTTCAAATTCTTTTTCCATGCTTTCTTGTATGCTTGTATCTTGTGTACTATATATTTTTAAACCACCATAATACAAATAGTTATTAGCAAATTCTTCTGTTATATGTTTCTTTTCTTTTAAATCTGCTATTATTTCTGTAATTAATGCATCTGTATGATATGAATAAACATTATTGTTTGATTCTATATTTCCGTTTTTAAATTTTAGTCCATTTTCTACTTCTTGCACTGCTTTTTCATAATCTTCTTTAGATATATATTTTTTATCTAACATTTGAGATAACACTATTTTTGTTCTTTTTTCTATTTTATCGCTATTATCTTTATCTCCAAAGGGATTGTAAGAATTTGGAGAATGATTTAGTCCTGCTAAATAAGCACATTCGGCTATACTTAAATCTTGAACACTTTTATCAAAATAATATCTTGCTCCTGCTTCTACTCCATAAATATTTGGACCTACATATATTATATTAAAGTATGTTTCCAATATTTGTTCTTTTGAATAAAAGCTCTCCAATTCATAAGCCATAGCCCATTCTTTAACTTTTCTTGTAATACTGTTTGAATTATCGCCTGTTAAATTTTTTACTAACTGTTGGGTTATTGTGCTTCCACCAAAAGAAGCTTGCCCCCTATGAAAAACATATGACCCCATTGCAGCAATTGTTCTTTTTATATTTATTCCATGATGTTTAAAAAACTTTTCATCTTCAATTGCTATATAAGCATTTTTTAAATTATCTGGAATTTGACTATAAGAAATATTTATTTTCTTCCTTTCAGAGCCAATTTCTGCAATAACATTTCCTTGTAAATCGTACACTTGTGAATTTGTTGCATTCATCATATCTGAGCTTATTTTTTTCCAATTATTTACCGCTAAAAAACTAATAATTCCTAAGATAAAAATTGCTATTAGAAATAAAATTAAAAGTATTCTTTTTAATTTTCTAAACTTCGTTTTTTCTTCATCAGGTTCTAATTGAGATTTTTTTTGTTTCTTCTTTCTATTTTTACTAGTTTTTAATTCTTCATCTAGCTCTTTTTGTTTCACTCTCTTCCCTTTTGAATGCTTAGAAGCCATTGTTTTTCCTCCTTTCATTTTTCTGTATTGTACATGCTGAAAATAATGAAAAAATAAATATTTCGAATGTGATTGAAATTAATATGTAGTGGTCGGCGTCCTTAAGGCGACCCGTGTAGTAAAGCTACTTTTTATTTGTTATATGTATGCATTTACCCTATTTCTTAAAATTTTAGATTAACTCATTATTTTGTTTAATTTATTATTTTTATTATTTTCATCATTTATAATTAAATAATAAAATTCTAGTCTTTTTTTCTAATTAAAATCAATGGAGTTTGTTGTTTGCCTTGACCTGTTGGATTGTCACTTATTAATTTTTTCAAATCCGCTTCTGACAATTCTATGTCATCAGATTTTCCTAAAATCTCTTGTCCTAAGTCATTTGCATCTACTATCATTACATTTATTCCAAGTTTTTCTTTTATTTCATTACATACTCCTGTTGGATTTTCAGGCATTTGAATTCCTATATCTCTATATTCTGACCATATATGATCGTAAAATCCATCTAGTCCAGAAACTTCTTGTCCAACAATTTCGTAAAATACTCCTTTTTTACCAAATAATTTTGTTACTGCACTTGCAATAGATGCCCATAATACTTTTAATAAACCAACTTGGTCTATTGCATATTGCATTTTTATTGTTTCTCCAACTCCTACACCTGTATCTGGATGTGATGCAAATTTTGATAAAAATTTTGCCCAAAATCCTATTTTAATATCTTCTCTTTTTACAACTCTATTTTGGCATAAAGCTATAATTTTTTCACTACTTGAAACTATATCTCCTTCTTGATATATAGGACTTATATATTCTTTAAATATATCTATATAGCTATCTCCTTGCTTAACAAATTTTGTTTTTATTGCATATCTTAAATATGTGTCATCTCCTACTTTCATTTCTAAATTTTTACCATCGTTTGCTTTTAATTCCATTTTACTCAAATCCTTTCTTTTTTAATTTCTATTTAAAATACCATTAATTTTTTCTTTTATTTTATCTATAAACATAAAAACATTTTCATCTTTTAATATAAGAAGCATTCCTATGTACACAGCTCCACCTATTGCAACTTGTACAACTATTGAAATAATTCCTACATCTATAAAATGTTTAATTAACATACATACTGCAAACATAATCAATGAAGATAATAAATAATTTCTCGCTCCTTTAAAAATATCTTTTATATTCAATTCATTTCTTACCATATATAGTTGAACTATTAAAACTACTAATTCAGATGCAACCGTAGCTATTGAAGCTCCTATTGAATTCCATAATTTAATTAAAATTATGTTTAATACAAAATTAACTGCAACACCTGCAAGTATTGATAATGTATATTCTTTTTGTTTTTTAGTTGGTAATAAGTACTGTGTTCCTATTACATTTGTAGTTCCCATAAGTAATAATATTGGTGAAATTACACTCATTAATATTACTACTTTTTCATAACCCTTTCCAAAGAATATCGGAACAAATTCACTTGCTACACTTATCAATCCAAATATCATTGGAAATGCTAAGAAAAATGTAAAATTAAATGACCTTCTCATATATTCATTTAGCTTTTTAGTATCACCAGAAGCAAAAGTACTTGCCATTCTAGGTATCATTACAATACCAAGTGATGTAACAATTGTAAGTAAAATTCTTATAACTTTTTGACCTTGTTCATAATAGCCAACCTCTGTTTTATCTACTAAAATTGTTCCTATCATTGTTTTATCTAACATATTATAAATTGTGCTTGCAATTTGAGGGATAAATAACATAACAATAGCATACGAATGTTTAAAAATATTTATATGATTTATTTTTATACCCTTAAAATACTTAGGCAAATATAGCCATAATGATAAATTTCCAATTAAATCTGCTACAGAATAAATCATAAAATACTTACTTAAATCGCTTGGTTCCTTTACCAAAACAAATATTAAAGTAACACTTGCAAGTCTAACCATTATATTTCTTACAACAGTTCTTTTAAATTCCTCTAATCCTTGAAAAAACCAACTAATATCAAACATTGTAGCAATAAGTTCTATAAGCCAAATTTTGTAATAAACACCATATGGTTCGGAATTTACAAAAAATATACTATAAATAGCAATTCCAATTACAAGAGTTATAGCCCTAAAAAAAACTAACTCATAAAAAATTCTTTTACGCTCTTCCTTTTTCTCTTGAACATATGCAATTTCCCTTTTGCCATAAAGAGCAATCCCAAGACCACCAAACAATATAAAATATGAAACAATAGAATACGTATAACTATAAATACCTATTCCCTCAGCCCCCAAAACTCTCGAAACATACGGAGTAGTAATAAGAGGCAAAATCAACGTCAAAATCTGGTAAGTCAAATTATACAAATAATTCTTCGCAATACTTTTTTTAGCCAAAATATAATCTCTCCTTAAGAAAAAATTTTTCCATATAACTATATCATTATATTGTTTTTAATGCAATTATTTTCACAACATTTCTATGTAAATCTGGGTCTGTAAATCTGGGACAGTCCCAAAGTTACACTTTTTGTTCTGTTTGGGTCTGTCCCAAAGTTACATTTTTTGTTCTTTCTGGGACAGGTTTAGTTTTTGGCATAAAAAATAGCACTTGTGTAAGTGCTATTTTATTTTTTATTCTTCTGGTACTACTATTCCATAGTTTTTTTCATCGTTTAGTTTATATATTACGTTTACTTTTCCTGTTTCTATGTTTATGAATGCTAGGAATTTGTCGTTTGGTTTTTCTTGTAGTTTTAATTTTGCATCTTCTATTCCCATTGGTCTTATTGAGTAGTATAGTTCTTTTATTACTTCATCTTCTATTTCAATTGTTTTTGTTTGCATTTCTTCTTTTGCTATTGAAGATGCATCTCTTAACATTTTTTCTTTTTTAGTTTTGAATTTTCTTATTTGTCCTTCTAATATATCGATGTCTTTATCTATAGCTGCATATAAGTCTTTATGAGCTGTAACTGCTTTATATAAATCTCCTTTTACAGAAACTCTTATTTCTGCAACTTTTTCTGTTTTTTCAGATTTAACTGTAGCAACTACATCAAATTCATCATCAAAATATTTTTCTAACCTTTCTACTTTTTTTTCTACATATGCTTTTATTGCATCTGTTACTTCTAAATCTTTTCCTGTTACTTTTATATTCATAACAATCAGCTCCTCTCAAATTAGTTCTTTAGTAATAAATTACTGCTATACCCTCATTATAAACATAAATATTAATTTATGCAAGTTTTTTCTTGGTATTTTTTTGCTTGCCTTAGCATAAATTTTATTATGGAGGTTTATATATGAGTAAAAAGTTTAAATTAGCCGTTGTTGGTGCTACTGGTGTTGTTGGTAGAATGGTTCTTAAAGTGTTAGAAGAGGCTAATCTTCCTATTGATGAATATAAATTCTTTGCTTCTAAGAGGTCTGCTGGTACTACTCTTTTGTTTAATAATGATGTTTATTTAGTTAATGAACTTGATATTTTTTCTTTTGATGAAGGTTTTGATTTTGCAATTTTTTCTGCTGGTGGTGATACAGCTTTAAAATATGCTCCTATTGCTGCTTCTAAAGGTTGCATTGTTATTGATAATAGTAGTGCTTTTAGAATGGACCCTTCTGTTCCTTTAGTAGTTCCAGAAGTTAATAGTTCTGCTATTTCTTCTAATGATAAAATTATTGCTAACCCTAATTGTTCTACTATTCAGGCTGTTGTTCCTTTAAAAGCTTTAGATGATAAATTTTATATTAAGAGAATTGTTTATTCTACATATCAAGCTGTTTCTGGTGCTGGAATGAAAGGTATTTCTGATTATAAAAATGGTATTAAAGGTTCTAGTAATTTAGAAAAGTTTCCATATCCTATTTTTAATAATTGTTTGCCTCATATTGATGTTTTTCTTGATAATGGTTATACAAAAGAGGAAGAAAAAATGATTAATGAAACTCGTAAAATTTTGGATAGACCTAATTTACCTATTACTGCAACATGTGTTAGAGTTCCAGTTTTAAATTGTCATAGTGAATCTATAAATGTTGAATTTGAAAATAGTTTTGATTTAGATGATATTTTTAAAATTTTAAATAATACTATAGGTGTAATTGTTCAAGATGATGTTAAAAATAATATTTATCCTTTAGCTATTAATGCTGATGGTCATAATGATGTTTTTGTTGGGCGTATTCGTAGAGATTATAGTGTTGAAAATGGTATTAATTTATGGGTTGTTGCTGATAACATTCGAAAAGGTGCTGCTGCCAATGCAGTTCAAATTTTAAAATGTTTAATCGATTAATTAATTATTATTCTTTATAAAATGAAAATTATATTGTTTTTTATACCTTGGTGTCGCAATCTTCGGATTAAAAAATGGTCAATAGACCATTTAGAACATAATTAATTTTGTATAAAATATAATTTAGATATTTACATTATTAATATATAAATTAATTAATTGAAGATTGCTCCAAATCGCACTCGCAGATGAAACTGCTCGTTTGGTCGCTTACGCGGTATTTCAAAACAAATATATTTTTCATTTTATAATATTTAAACACATATTATTAATTAAGGAAGGATTTTGTTTTATGAAAGAAATTATTTTTAAAGGTGTAGGTACTGCTATTGCTACTCCTTTTACTGATAACGGTATAAATTTTGATGAGTTTGGTAAATTATTAGATTACCAGATAGAAAAAGGAGTAAATGCAATTATTGTTTGCGGTACTACTGGTGAATCTGCTACAATGAGCTTAGATGAAAAAAAAGAACTTTTAAATTTTACTGTTGGTAAGGTTCAAAGACGTGTTCCTATTATTGCTGGCACTGGTTCTAATTGTACTTCTTCTGCAATTGAACTTTCAAAATATGCTGAAAGTATTGGTATTGATGGATTATTAATTGTTGCTCCTTATTATAATAAAACTACTCAAGAGGGCCTAATTTCGCATTATAGTAAAATTGCTGAAAGTGTTTCTCTTCCTATTATTTTATATAATGTACCTAGTAGAACTGGTGTAAATATTTCACCAGAAACTTGTTTTGAGCTTTCTAAAATTTCAAATATTGTTGCTATAAAAGAAGCAAGTGGAGATATATCTCAAGTTGCCAAAATTGCTCATTTATGTGGTGATAATTTAAATATATATTCTGGAAATGATGACCAAATTCTTCCAGTTTTATCTATTGGTGGAATTGGTGTTATATCCGTTCTTTCAAACATTGCTCCAAAATACACTTGTGAAATGGTTGAAAGCTTCTTTGAAGGAAACTATTACATTTCAAAACGAATGCAACTAAAAGCTCTGCCTTTGATAAAAAGTTTATTTAGTGAAGTAAACCCTATTCCTGTAAAGCATGCATTGAATTTAAAAGGCTACAACTTTGGAATTCCACGTTTGCCATTAGTTCCTTTAAATAAAGAACATTCAGAAATATTAGAAAGAGAAATGAAAGAATTTGGATTAATTTAAAAAATATTTTTAGCAAATGACAAATATATTTGTAAGATATAAAAAATATATTTGTCATTTATTTATGTTTTTTTGTAATTGCTTTTAATTTTATTGTATTTGCATATATATAATGCTATAATAAATTTAGATTTTACATTAAAGGAGAAAGTTTATGACCGAATCGAACATAATAGAATTTTATAATATAATTAAAGATATAGAAAATAATGAAACTGTTCAAAAGATGAAAGATTTTAATCATCACTGTGATGTAACCTGTTATGAACATTGCAAGCATGTAGCTTTTGCAAATTATATTATTTGTAAGAAACTCAAGTTAGATTATGTTTCTGCTGCCAGAGCTGGTATGCTACATGATTTGTTTTTGTATAATTGGAGAGGTTCTAGAAGAAGATTAGAAGGATTGCATGCTTTTGTTCATCCTAGAATTGCTTTAAAAAATGCTGAAAAAGAATTTTCTTTAAATAATAAAGAAAAAGATATAATTTTAAAACATATGTGGCCTGTTACTTTACCTTTTCCTAGATACATAGAAAGTTTTATTATTACATTAACTGATAAGTATTGCGCTTCTAAAGAAATTTTCGATTATTATAATAGAAAGAAATTTAAACCTTTATATAGATATGCTTATATTTTTGCTTTTATTATTTTTTCACATGTTTAAAATATAAATATTTGTATAACAAACATAATTATAATAAATTTATGAATTGAATAAATTTCATTATAATTATGTTTGTTTTTATTTTGTTATTTTTTATTAATATGTTGAGCCACCACCGTATAATTGATTCATATATGAGCTATAGTCAAATGGTTTCATTGTTTCTGGTTCTCCATAGTCTACTCCATTTGTTTCTACTTTTATGCTTGTTATTACTGGTGCATTTACTGGTGTACTTGCTTCTGATCTTTCGCTTTCTGCTGGTTTTACTTCTGTTTCATTTAATTTATCTAATACATCTAAGCCTTCTATTACTTTTCCAAATGCTGCATATTGTCCATTTAAGTTTGCATTGTCTTTTGTCATTATAAAGAATTGTGATCCTGCTGAGTTGTATCCTTCTTCTGTCATTCCCATTGAGCTATAATCTGAACGAGCCATTGCTATTACACCTTTTTCAAAACGTATGTCGTTTTTATTAAATCCGTTTTGTACAAATTCACCTTTTATTGAGTATTTTTCGTCGTTTTCTTCTCCTTTTAAATCTCCAAGAGTTGGTGATCCTGAACCTGTTCCTTCTTTATCTCCACCTTGTACCATAAAGTCTTTTACTATTCTATGGTATGTTAGTCCATCATAAAATCCATTGTTTGCAAGTTTTATAAAGTTTGCAACTGTGTTTGGTGCTTTATCTGGATATAGCTCTAATTTTATTGTTCCTAAATCTTTTACTTCCATTGTTACTATAGGGTTTTGTGTTTTAGCTGTCCCTTTCTTATAATATCCCATACCTATAACTCCTATTAAAACTATAGCAATTAATATTGCTATTAATTCTATTATTATTTTTCCTTTTTTCATTTTTATTTCCTCCTTTGAATTTTTATTCAGATATATTATATCTTATTTTATCAATATTGTAATTTTGTTGCTTTTCAATTTCTGTTAGTTCTCTATTATATATTCTAAAACAATATAAATCCAAATCATCATTTGCTGTAAATGTATATTTGCCATCTTTATATATAAGATTATAATTTGTATTAGTAATTATTTGTTCTATATTTATATTTTGAATTTCTTCTGTATTTTCAAAAATAATTGTTTCTGCTTTTGATATTTTTTTGCATTTTTCGTTCCATATATTATTTACTAATGTGCCATTTATTTTATTTCCACTAAAATCTTCCCATATAGTCGCTGATGCATTGTGTTTATAATTTTCATTATATTCTCCATCTAAATATAACTGTAGACCATCTTTTACATATGCATATATTTCCTTTACACTACTTTCTTTTCCTTTAGCATCTCTATATTTAAGTTCATATATTCCTGGGTCTTTTATTTCTAGTTCAAAGCTATTTGTCAACTTTTCTACACGTTTCCATTCGTAATTTTTATCTTCTTTATATTCTGCATATAATAGATTTCCTTCTAATGGATTTCCATTACATTTTATATTTTCTGGACGAACTACATATTTCCACGAATACTCTTGTGGTTCTAATGTAACCTCAAAAGATATATCATTGCTTATATTTTCTTCTTGTGTTGGTTTATAATACTCTATTCCAAAGTCTTTTAATGTATGTTTTCCATTTATTCCTTCTTTACTATATACTTGTCCATCCTTAAAGTTTGCATATACAGTATCTGTAATATTATATAAACCTATTTTATTAAAATCAGTTTCTGTTGATAAAACATAATTGTATGTAATATTGTCTTCAGTATGTTCTTCTGCTGTTAGATTTAAGTTTTCATAATCGTCGCTATGCATATTTACTGCTTCATTTATTTCTTGTAATTGGTTTAAAAATCTTTGCTCAGCTGCATTTTGCATTGTATTATTTCCTACATATACCGCTGTTCCTGATAATATTAGTAATAATATTATTGTAATTACTAGTACAACTAATGTTATTCCTTTATTAGAGCTCATATTTTCCTCCTTTGTTTATAAAAGTACATTGTCGAATACAAATTGTTCTTGCATTCTTTTTAAAGATTGTTTTATTGTACGGGCTCTAATTTCACCAATTCCATCTACTTCATCTAATGCTGGTATATCTGCTTCTAATATATGTTGAAATGATTTAAAAGATTTTACAAGATTTTCTACTATATTATTTGGCACTCTTGGTATTTTATTTAAAATTCTATAGCCTCTTGTATAAACAGCAACTTCTTCATATGTATCAAATACATCATAGCCTAAAATTTTTGCAATTATTTGTTGTTGCATTAATGCTTCGTAATCTAAATTGCTTATATCTTCTAAGTATTTTTCTGCTGTTTTACGTTTTTTAGTTGTCATATAGTCTTTTATAATTAGTAATTCTTCTTTTTCTAAATCTCCAATTAGTTCCTCTAATTGCATTTCTGTAAGTCTTCCCTCAACTCCAAGTTCATATATTCCGCCTTGTACTTCTTTAACAATTTTCATAACCATTTCGGCTCTTTGTATTGCTGTTATAACATTATCTAATGTAACTATATCATTAAATTCGTATTCATTTAATATGCTAAGCTTACTATCAAATACTTTTTTATATTTTTCAAGAGTTTGCAAGGCTTGATTTGTTTTTGTTAATACTTTTGATGTGTCTTCTATTGTATAACGCAATTCTCCTTTAAATATTGTAATTACATTTCTTCTTTGAGATATACTTACTACAAGCTCTTTGGTTTGTTTTGCAGTACGTTCTGCAGTTCTATGTCTCGTACCGGTTTCTCTAGTTGGTATTTCTGGCGAAGGAATTAGTTGAGCATTTGCATATAGAATTTTTTTAAAATCACTACTTAATACAATAGCTCCATCCATTTTTGCTAATTCATATAATCTTGCTGATGTATAATCTTCATTTATAAAAAATCCACCATCAACAATGTCCATTACATTTTTGGAATCTCCGAATACTATTAATCCACCTGTTTTTGCTTTTAATATATTGTCTAATCCTTCTCTAATAGGTGTTCCTGGTGCGATAAGTTTTAATATTTTTGTTAGTTCATTTTCATCGTTTCTTCTCAATATTATATCAACACCTTTCTAATTTTTATCTTAATCCCAAGCAACTTACTGCCTGATTAACATCTTTGACCCCTATTATATCTAATTTATATTTTTCTTTCAATAGTTTTTTGTTATTTTCTGGAATTATACATTTTTTAAACCCTAATTTTTCTGCTTCCTTTAAACGTTTATCTATTAAATTTATGCTTCTAACCTCTCCTGTTAAACCGACTTCCCCCATAACTACTACATCTCTAGGAATACTTTTATTTTTAAAACTTGAAGCAACACTAACCACAATTCCTAAATCTAATGCTGGTTCATTAATTTTCATTCCACCAACTACATTTAGATATACATCTTGATTTCCAAGCATTATTCCTGCCTTTTTTTCTAAAACTGCTATAAGAAGTGTTAATCTATTATAATCTATTCCATTTGCAGTTCTTCTTGGAAGACCAAATACACTTTGTGCGCATAAAGCTTGTAGTTCAACTAAAATTGGCCTTGTTCCTTCCATGCTGGCAACTATAACAGAACCTGTAAGCTCTTCTTCCCTCTCAGAAATAAGAACAGAAGATGGGTCTATTATTTCTTTCATTCCAAGGTTGTCCATTTCAAACATTCCAATTTCATTTGTAGAACCAAATCTATTTTTTACACTTCTTAAAATCCTATAAGAAAAATATCTTTCTCCTTCTATATATAGAACAGTATCTACCATATGTTCTAACACCCTTGGTCCTGCAATATTTCCATCTTTTGTAACATGACCAATTATAATTGTTGTAATCTCATTTTGTTTACACATTTTCATAATTCTAGAAGTTATTTCTCTAACTTGGCTAACACTACCTGCAGTAGATGTTATATCATCTGAATACATAGTTTGAATAGAATCTATAATAACCAACTTAGGCATAATATCGACTATATTTTCTTCTATTAAATCTATATCTGTTTCACCTAAAAACAAAATATCGTCATTATTAATTTCAAGCCTATCTGCTCTAAGTTTAATTTGTTCTGCAGACTCCTCTCCAGAAACATATAAAACCTTTCCCTCACCTTTAAGTTTATTGCAAAGTTGAAGAATTAATGTAGACTTACCAATACCAGGCTCACCGCCGAGTAGCACAAGAGAACCTTTAACCAAACCTCCACCTAAAACTCTATCAAGTTCTTCAAAACCGGTTTTAGTTCTAAAGCTTTCTTTTCCAACAAACGTATTTAAAGGTTCAGCAGAAACCTTATGTTTAGGCTCACCCTTGCTCCCCTTATCATTAGAAAGCTTCTCCTCAAAAAAACTATTCCAAGTACCACAAGCAGGGCACTTTCCCATCCACTTAGCACTCTCATATCCACACTCATTACAAACAAAAACAGACTTAACCTTTGCCATAAATACCTCCTTTTAACTTTTAAGGGACAGACCCAAAGTTACACTTTTTGTCCTTTTTGGGTCTGTCCCAAAGTTACATATTTTGTTCTTTTTGGGACAGCCTTTTAAAGGCTTCTCTTACAATTCTAACATCTATATCCAATATTTTTGCTAAATTTAAAGTTGATATTCCTTTTATACATTTTATTTTTGAGATCAATTTTATTTTTCCTTCTTTAGTATATTCTTTTATATTTTTAATTTTCTCAATTCCAATCGTTTTTTGTAATATTTCTATAATTTCATAATCTTCTAACATATTCTTCATTTCATATTCTAATATATCCTTACTTGATTCTAATTCTAATATTTTTTTATGCATATCTTTAAATTTAATTAAAGCTAATTTTTTATTTTGATCTATTATATTTAATATAAAATCAATATCTACTAAATTTCTTTTTTGATTTATATAGTCAAAATAACTACTCCATTTATATTTTTCTGTTAATTCTATTCTTGCTTTTTCTGGATTTTGATGTATATATCTAACTAAATTCAATAAATATCTATCATTTTCAACAGGATTACTTCTAAATCTATCCTGAAATAAATGTCCAACTCTATCATATTTATTATTAAAATATAAAGCATATGATGTTGTTAATTTATGAATTATTTTTGAAATACAATTTTCATTATCTTTAATCTCTAAATGTATATGATTATTCATTAAAACATAAGCATATATATTAAAATCAAATTTTTCTTTAACTTTTTTTAATAAAGAAATAAACACAGCTTTATCATCATTATCAAGAAATATCTCTTGTTTGTTAACTCCTCTAATCATAATATGATAAACTTGTGTTTCACTTAAAACTCTGGAAGCTCTTGGCATATAATACCACCCTTTCTATATTTTTTATATAAAAAGTCAGCTCCCAATAACTTCTTATATCTATATTTCTTTAATATATAATAAAATAATAAAAAAAACAACCCCTTCAAGGAAGTTTTAACCTGTCCCAAAAAGAGCAAAAAATGTAACTTTGGGACAGACCCAAAAAGAACAAAATATGTAAGTTTGGGTCTGTCCCTATTTTTTAGTATAGTTTTTTTATTGTTTGGATAAACATTGCGTGGGCCCAGCCTAGCCCTATTACCCATGCGGGCTCCATTTTTTCGTTGTTTACTTGTTCTGGTAGTAGTCCGTGTTGGTTTGCTGATTTTACTACGTAGTTTAGTTCTTCTATTGCTTTGTTTTTTTCTCCTTTTTGTAGGTGGTATTCTGCCATCCATAGTGTTGCTATTGTCCATGGGTTTCCATTCATGTAGTTGTCTTCTTCGAATCTTTTATAGCCTCCTGTGTATGTTCTTAGGCTTAGGTCTATGTTTTCTATTGTGTTTGTTATTTTCTTTTCTTTGGGTGTGTATAGTTTGAATGGTGTTACTGCTCCTATTATGCTTATGTCTAGTTTTTTGTCTTGTGTGTTTCTTACGTATGTTTTTCTTTCTTTATCATATAGTTTTTCTGCTATATAGTTTTTGATTTTTAGTTTTATTTCTTGGTATTCTTTTTTTTCTTTTCTTATTTTTTCTTGTTTTATTCTGTTTTCTTCATAGTCATCGTAGATTTTGTCGTATATTTTTTCCATTGATTCGAAGGCTGCATATATTGCTGCTAGTGAGTATAGGTGTGTTCCTTCACACATTTCCCATAGGTCATAGCTTACGTGCATTTTGTTTTTTTCTTCTATTATATCTTCTGTGTATTTTTTTAGGTATTTTATTGCTTTTTCGCACATTGTTAGTGTTTCTTTTAGAAATTTTTTGTTTTTGGTATATTCGAAATGTTTGTATGCTCCATATACTACGCTTGCGGTTTCATCTATTTGATATCCCCAAGATGGTGCTAAGCTTCCATCTACATAAAAACGTTGTTCCCACATTCCGTTTGGACTTTGTGTGTTTTTACAGAATATTTTATAGAATTTTTCTACTTCTTCTTTCATTCCTAAAATGTCTAAGCTTTCTGTTATGAATACTGCATCTCTTGGCCAGCAGTAATTGTATCTTCCTGATTTTTCTCTTTTCTCGTCTACTTCGACTGCTGCTATCATTGCTCCTGTTTTTTCGTTTGTTAATAGTGGAAATAGCATTATACTTCTTTTATATATTTGATTTAGTTTTTCATCTAGTTTATTTTTGGGTTCTGGTAGTTTTATCGTGTTATGTGCTTTGTAATATTTTTTCCAATATGCTATTGTGTTTGCTTGTTCTTTTATTGTATCTATTTTTTGTATTTTGCTATTTTCTTTTATTTGATTGTCTACATATATTACTATATCTAGATTTTTCTTTTGTCCTGGTTTCAATTTTCCTATTTCATAACATATTGCAGAGTCTGCTGACATTCCTATATAGTCTTTATCTTTTATAATTCCTGTGTATATGTTTCTTTCACAGTCATTTATTTGATGTGAGCATATTCTGTCTTTTATTGATACAATATTAAAGCAGTCTTCATGTGTGTATTGTGCCATTCCTTTTTCTAGTATTTTAGCACTTACAAGTTGATTTTCTCCTGAGTGTAATTTTGAATGTATTAAAAATTTTGTGTCTAATTCTATGTCGTTTTCATTTTTGAACACATATCTTCTTATTAATACGTTTTCATTTATAGATACAAAGTCTGTTTGAACTATTCTTAATTTGAAATAAGTATTCAAAATATCTGTTTCTAATACATTTGTATCTTCTATATATTTTTGATTATATTCGTTATTAACATCATTATTTGTATAAATAAGCATTGAGTCATTTATTTTTACACCTGTTTCAAAGAAATCTATATATTGTTTATTATCTCGCATAGGATAATATAATCTTAGTAATTCGCCTGTTTTACTTAAACTTACAAGCATATCTTTATTTCCAATTATTGCATCATTAAAATATTTTGTTTTCATTTTTGCTCCTTCTTTATTTATTATCTATTATTCTAACAATTTGTAGTTCTAATTCTTTTATTCTTTCGTCTAATTTTTGTATTTGACTATTTTCTAAGTTTTCATTTTTTAGGTCATCTCTAACCATTTCTTCCATATCTGCAATTTCATCTTTTAAAGTATCTAATCTATTTAGTACTTTTAAACGTATATATCTTTCAGGATTTTCTGTTTTTACTTCTATTTTATTTGTCATATTTGCTAATTCGTTATTTAATTCGTAGGTTTCTCCAAATTCTGGTGTTGTAACGGCAATTCCTGTTGTTTCTTGTATTTTTTGTTTTAATACATCTTGACTTTCTGGTTCTCCATGTACTAAAAATATGTGTTTTGGTTTATTTATAAATGAATATACAAAATTTAATAACCATTCTTGATCTGCATGTCCTGAATATCCTTCAATATATTCTATTCTAGCATTTACAGCTATTTCTTCTCCAAATATTTTTACTTTTTTTGCCCCACTAACTATTTGGTCTCCTAAAGTTCCTTTTGCTTGGTATCCTACAAATAAAATTGTACTTTTTGGATTCCATAAATTGTGTTTTAAATGATGTTTTATTCTTCCAACTTCGCACATACCGCTTGCTGAAATTATGATAGATGGTTCATCACTTTCATTTAAAGCTTTTGATTCATCTACAGTTTTTGTGAATTTTAATCCTGGAAATTCTAGTGGATTATCTCCACTTTTTATTACTTCTTGTGTTTCTTCATCAAATAAATCCATATTTTCTTTAAATATTTCTGTTGCAGATATTGCAAGCGGACTATCTACATATACTGGTGTTTTCATTAATTTTTCAAATTCTTCAAGAAAATGTTCATTATGGGGGTTTTCTTTTATTTTATTTAGTTCATATAAAATTTCTTGTGTTCTACCAACTGCAAATGAAGGTATTACAACTGTTCCTCCATTTTCTATTGTTTCTGAAACTATTCTTAAAAATGTTTCTGCTTTGCTTTCATTTTTCATATGCAATCTATTTCCATATGTTGATTCCATTACTAAATAATCTGTATCTTCTATCATTGTTGGTTCAGAAAGTAGCGGAATATCGTTATTTCCTATATCACCTGAAAATACTATTTTTTCTTCTTTTCCATCTTCTTTAATCCACACTTCTATTATACTAGAACCTAACATATGACCAGCATCATTGTATCTAACATGTATATTCTCATCTATTTCAATTATTTCATCGTATTTTACTGGCACAAATACTTCTAAACATTTTGTTGCATCTTCTGCAGTATATAATGGTGGTAGTTCTGGTTCACCTTTTCTTGCACGTTTTCTATTTTTCCATTCAACCTCCATTTCTTGAATGTGACCACTATCTGGAAGCATTATTCCACATAAATCGCAAGTTGCTTTATGTGCATATATTGGACTTCTATACCCTTCATTATATAATTTAGGTATTCTACCTGAATGGTCTATATGTGCATGTGTTAATAGCATAAAATCTATGGATTTTACATTAAATGCAAAATCTTCCTCGTTTTTTAGCTCATCTGTAGCTTTTCCTTGATACATTCCACAATCTACTAAAAATTTTTTCCCTGCTCCTTCTACTAAAAAGTTTGAACCTGTAACAGTTCTTGTTGCTCCTAAAAATGTAACTTTCATTTAATCAATCCTTTCTTTTAATTAAATAATTTTATTTTCTTATCTATTTTAACCCCTATTGTTGATAATAGTTCTATATCACTTTCATATTCTAATGATTCTTCGTCAAATACTTGTAGTTTATAATTATTTAAATTTTTATTAATTACATATTCTATATTTTCTAAATCTATAGTTTTTAATCTTAATATTCTTTTATATATTGGAATACTTTCTTTTATATCTTCACAAATTGAATTTAAAGCTTTTAATTCTATAGCTTTTACTATTAATTTAGAAATGTATGCATTTATGCTTTCTTTAGTTTCTGCTTTTTCGTATATTTTGTATTCTTTATTATATTCTAATAAATTAAAATATCTTGTAATATATATTAATTTTATGATTTCCTTTTTATTTTCAATTCTATTTAGATTTATTTCAAAGCATTTTATTATCAAATTTATAAAATCTATATAATTTTCATCTATATTATTATTTTGTATTTCTTTTAAAAATTTAATATTTCTTTCTGTTTCTATTATTTTTTCAGCATATTTTTTTGGATTTCTCAAATCATCGATTTCTTCATTCCTAATTAAAATTTTTTCTTTTTCTCTTTCCAAAACATTAATTAATGTATTTATACTAAAATATGTTTCTCCTTTATTATTTCTTTTTATAAACTCTTTTTCTAATAATTTTCTATCTTTTAATATTTTTTCTATTGTATCTAGCCTTTTAAAATTTTCTTTTTTTTCTTCAGATAGATTTTCTAAAAATTCTTTTTTTCCTATTGATTCGTTTTGCATTGTTTCTAAATTACTACATTGTTTCTTTATTTCTTTTTTTTCTTCTATTTTATCTCTATAATATATATTTGAAATAATTGTAATACAACTATTTAATAAATTTACAGCTATATTTTCTCCATAGCTCTTTTTTAGAAAATTATATAAAATCTGTATTTTGTCATTTTTATCGTCACTTTCAATTTTTTCTATTACTTTATTTTCTAAAATTAAATTTAAACATTGATATAAGAAAAAGTATTCTATGTTTTCTATTTCGTTTAGATATCTATACCAGGTCCAACCATCAAAATCGCGTATTACTTCCATTTTATTCATAATACTTGATTGATAAAAAAATTCTTCAAGTGGCTTTTGAGCAAAATTATATTGGTTGTTTATTTTTACTTCTTTTTGTGAAATTTCATAAATAGCTCTTAAACATACTTTTTCGTTTTGCTTTATTTTTATTGTTTTTTCTTTTTTGTTTATTTGCATTTCATTATTTTTTATTATCTCTATTTTATTGCAATTTAAATTTATATTTTGAATAATATCATTTAAAAATTCTTCTTTTTTTGGAACATTAACTTTTGTTTTTTTGTAATCTGCATATGATATTTCTACTTTATATAACATACTAAGGAGAAGATTTTTTACTTCTTGTGAAAAACTCTTTCCTTCAAGAACTTTTTCTAGTTCATTATTATAATCTTTTAAATTGTTAAAAATATTCTTGCTTTTCAAAAGCTCTACTCCTTTCTAATTCTACACTTCTTCTGTGTTGGTTTGCATTTTTAGTTCTTCCCATCTTTCTTTTGTCATTAAAACCTCTCTTGGTTTACTTCCTTGGTAACCAGAGATTATTCCTCTTTCTTCCATTTGGTCTATTATTCTTCCTGCTCTTGCATAACCAACTTTAAATCTTCTTTGTATAAATGATGTTGAAGCTTGCCCTGTTTCTACAACTGTGTCTATTGCATCCATTAAAAATGGATCTAATTCATCATCACTTGCAGTTTCCATATCTTTTTCTTTATCTGATGTATTTGCTTTTTCTATAGATTCTATAATATCTGTATTATATGTACTTTCTCCACCATTTGCTTTTAAGAAGTCTACTATTTTTTCTACTTCTTTATCATCTACGAAAGCTCCTTGAACTCTTGTTGGCTTTGATGCACCTGCTGGGTAAAATAGCATATCTCCTTTTCCAAGTAATTTCTCTGCTCCAACCATATCTAAAATTGTTCTTGAATCTATTTGTGATGAAACGGCAAATGCAATTCTAGATGGAACATTTGCTTTAATTAAACCTGTAATTACATCTACAGAAGGTCTTTGTGTTGCAATAACTAAGTGCATTCCTGCAGCTCTTGCTTTTTGTGCAAGCCTACATATAGACTCTTCTACTTCTTTTGCAGCTACCATCATTAAGTCTGCAAGCTCATCTATAATAATAACTATTTGAGGTAATTTTCCTTCTCCATCTTGCAAACTTGCATTATAACCTTTTAAGTCTCTAACTCCTTTGCTTGCAAATACATTATATCTATTTTCCATTTCTTGAACTGCCCATGCAAGCGCACCAGCAGCTTTTTTAGGATCTGTAACAACTGGTATTAATAAGTGTGGTATTCCATTATAAACTGAAAGTTCTACAACTTTTGGGTCTACCATAACAAGTTTAACTTCGCTTGGCTTTGCTTTATAAATTATACTTGAAATTAATGTATTTATACAAACACTTTTACCAGAACCTGTACTTCCTGCTATAAGTACGTGTGGCATTTTTGAAATATCTGCAACAACTTCTTCTCCTGCTACATCTTTTCCTAATGCAAAAGCAAGTTTAGATTTATGATTTTGAAATTTATCTGTTTCTAGTATATCTCTTAAATGTACAATTTCATTTTCTTTATTTGGTATTTCTATGCCAACTGCTTGTTTTCCTGGTATTGGAGCTTCTATTCTTATGCTTTCTGCTGCTAAATTTAGTGCAATATCATCTGCTAAATTTGCAATTTTACTTACTCTAACACCTTCTGCTGGTTTTATTTCATATCTTGTAATTGCTGGTCCAACAGATACATTTTCTACTTTTGCTGAAACTCCAAAACTATAAAGTGTTTTTTGTAATTTTGTTGCTGTATCTGCTAATGCTTTTTTACCACCTTTTAAAACAACACCTTTTCCTTCACTTAATAATTCTACTGGTGGAAATTCGTATGTTTCATCTTCTACTGTCATTGCCGCATGTTCTAAGGTTAGTACTTCTTTTACTTTATCTTCTTTTTTCTCTTCTTCTTGTTTAAATAAATTTTCTTCTATATGATTTGGAGAAAATTGTTCTTTTTCTTGTTTGCTTTCCTTTGTAAGTGGTATTAATTCGTCTGCTTCGTGTTTATATTTTTTTAATTTTTTAGGTTGATTATTTAAATTTATTGTTATTTGGTCTTCCATTGGTAATTCTTCTTGAGCTTGTTTTATTTTTTTAACCTTCTTTTTTGCTCTTTTTAAAATAACTTCTCCTACATCGTCATCATCATCTTCTTCATCAACATTTGCATGTCTTTCTTCTGATTTTTCCTTGATATAATTTCCAAGTATTTCAGCAGGCTTTATTCTAAACATATATACAATGTTTATTAGAGCAATACCAACGAATAAAATTGCTGCTCCCCACATTCCTAGTAGTTTTGATGCAGGAATCGCAATTATTGCACCTATTGCTCCACCACCTATGTTTTGACTTCCTAATTCATATGCTCTTGATACTAATGTTTGAAATTCATATGATAATTTTAAAGTTCCTTTTGAAATTTGATATATAGTCATTACTGACATTAAGCATAGTAAAAACACACTATAATTAGCTATTTTTCCTGCAAAACTTTCTTTTTGTTCTTCGTCTATTACCATATATATTGCCATAATGAAGGTTCCTATTGGCAATATGTATTTTAACCATCCCATTATTCCACCTAGTATAATATTTAGGTTTTCTCCTATTATTCCAGATTTTGCATATATTAATACTGCAAGTAATACACTTAATACTAGCAGTGCTACAACTTCAATGTCTAGTTTTGATTTGTTTTGTTGTTTTTTATTTGTTTTCCTTTTAGTATTTGTTTTTTTCTTCTTTGCCATTTTATCACCTTTTTTATTTTATTTGTGGGTACGGAGCACCGTGCCCCCTACAATATTATTTATAATTTAAAAACCAGAATCGGATTTTAGAAATTTTCCGAATTCTGGTTTCTTGTTTATTTCCGATTTTATTTCAATTCTTTTCTATTGTTTTGTATTATTTTTAATGCATCTTCAAGTGCAACTTCTATTCCTTGTAGCACGTTGTCTGCATATTCTTTTGTACCATTTGAAATTTCTCTAGACATTTCGTTTGCTGCTTCTATTATTTCTGCTTTTTGCTCATATGCTTTTTTTGTAATTTCGTGTTCATCTATCATTGAAATAATTCTATTTTCTGCTTCTTTAACTACATCATTTGCTTCTTTGTTTGCTTGTTCAAGTATACGTTCTCTTTCTTCTTTTACCCATTTTGCTTGTTTTAATTCTTCTGGTAATTTTAATCTTATCTCTTTTATTATTTCAAAAAATTCTTCTTTATCTATTACAGCTTTTTCTGTGAAAGGAAGTGTTTTACTTCTTTCTAATATATCCTCCAAAGTTTCAAGTAATGTAAATATTTCCATTGTTTTACCCCTTTCGTAAAAATATAAGTTTTACTCTTCCGTAATTTCTTGTATCATAAATGTTTTCTTTATAGTCTTCTATTTCTTTTAATATTCTTTCTTCGTCGTCTGTTTCTACAATTAGTGTTCCTTCTGTGGATAACATATTCTGAAAATATATTTTTTCCACAGTTTTCTTTATTAGTTGTGAATTATATGGTGGGTCAAGAAAAATTATATCGTATTTTTCGCTTTTCAAATTTTCTAAAGCTATAATAGCATCGCTTTTTATTAATTCAATTTTTTCTTTTAAATGTGTTTTTTCAATATTCTTATTTATAATATTAATTGCTTCTTTCGAGTTATCACATAGAACTACTTTTTTTGCACCTCTACTTGCACATTCTAGTCCTATTGCTCCACTTCCAGCAAATAAATCTAAAACTTTTGCTTCATATATTTTTCTATTAATTATGTTAAATAATGATTCTTTTACTCTATCTAATGTTGGTCTTGTATTATCTCCTGTTAAAGTAAAAAGTTTTGTTCCTCTTGCAGTGCCACTAATTATTCTCATATTTTTCTAACCTCTTTTGATACATATATTTTATTCTTTTATTTCTATATGTCAATATTATTAATAGAAATGTAACATACATTTAATATTTTTGTAATATTATATTATTTTCTTGATTTTAGATTTCTTTTAATATAAAATATTTTTAAATATTTTATATTAAAAAGTGGTGTTTATGAAGAAAAAGAAAAATTACAATTATAAAAAGAAAAATAAGAAAAAAAATTACAAGAAAAATTTTAATAAAACAAATATTAAAAATAGTATTAAAAAATTTGATATTAACACTATTCCCTCTAAAAGATTTAAAGCTGTTATTGTTTTTATTGTTTTAATTTTTTTACTATTATTAATTAGATTATTTTATTTACAATTTATCACTGGTTCTTCTTTAAAAGAACGTGCATATAATCAGCAAACTTCAAATGATATTATTTCTGCTAAAAGAGGGACAATTTACGATTCAACTGGAAAAGTTCTTGCAATTAGCTCTCAAGCAGATACAATTTCGGTTAATCCTAAGAAAATTGTAGGTTCAACAGACGAAGCAACAAAAGAAAAAAAGGAAAAAGTTGCCAAAGGGTTATCTGAAATATTTGAGTTAGATTATAATGAAGTTTTAGATAAATTAAATAGTAAAAATAATGTCGAAACTATTGCAAAAAAAGTTGATACTGAGAAAGTTGATAAATTAAAGTCTTGGATGCAAGAAAATAAAATATCTGTTGGAATTAATATTGATGAAGATTCTAAAAGAACTTATCCATACTCCAATTTAGCTTCTCATGTTATTGGTTTTTGCGGTAATGATAATAATGGCCTTCAAGGAATTGAGCTTAAATGGAATAATGTTTTAGCTGGTACTAATGGAAAAGTTGTAACTTCTCAAGATGCTATTCAAGAACAGATTCCAGATGCTAATGAAACTTATATTCCAGAAGAAAATGGAAGTAATTTAGTTTTAACAATAGATGTTAATATTCAATCTATCGTAGAAAAATATTTAAAACAAGCTGTTATAGATAATAGTTGTAAAAATGGTGGTACGGCTCTTGCAATGAATCCAAAAACTGGAGACATTCTTGCTATGGCTTCATATCCTGATTATGACTTAAATACACCTTTTACTCCTACTTCTACAGATCTTTTAAGCAAATGGGATTCTTTAAATTCTACTGATAAATCTTCTCAATTAAATGAAATGTGGAGAAATAGAAATATATCTTCTGCTTATGAGCCTGGTTCAACTTTTAAATTAATAACTTCATCAGTTGCCTTAGAAGAAAATATAACCTCTGAGGATGTTGCAGGAAATTTTGTATGTTTAGGTTATGAAGATGTTAATGGTGTAAAAATAAAATGTTGGAGAAAAAATCCTCATGGTTCACAAACTTTAAGACAAGCCTTAGAAAATTCTTGTAACCCTGCATTTATGCAATTGGGCAAAAAAATTGGTGCTCAAACCTTATATAAATATTACAGTGCTTTTGGACTTTTTGAAAAAACTGGTATTGCCCTTCCAAGTGAATCTACTGGTATATTTCATAAATTAAATAATGTAAGAAGTGTTGAGCTGGCAACTATGTCTTTTGGTCAAAGAATTACAGTTACCCCTCTTCAATTAGTTAGTGCGATTTCTGCAATTGCAAATGACGGAAAACTAATGCAACCAAGAATTGTTAAGCAAATTATTAATACAGATTCAAATTCAACAACCAATATTGAAACAAAAGAAGTTAGAAAAGTTGTATCTAAAGAGACTTCTGAAAGAATGCTAGATTTAATGAAATCTGTTGTAACTGATGGAACTGGTCATTATGCACAAGTTGCTGGATATTCTGTTGGAGGAAAAACTGGTACTTCTGAGCCTATTTCTGGAAATGAAGATGCAGGCTATGTTGCCTCTTATGTTGCAGTTTCTCCTACTGAAAATCCAGAAATATGTTTATTGGTCGCATTATATGACCCTCAAGGAAAAAGCCACCAAGGAGGTCAAGTTTGTGGTCCTGTTGTTTCTCAGATGCTTACTGAAATTTTACCTTATATAGGACTTACATCTACAGATATTTCAAATGCTACAGTAAATGTTTCAGAATCTAACAATAATACATCTGTTACTGTTCCAGATATTCGTAATAAAACATTAACAGAAACAAAGAAAATACTAAATCAAGCAGGATTAAAATATAATTATTCTGTAAACGGAGATGAAAATTCGCTTTTAGTTACAGATCAAACACCAAGCGCTGGAACTACTTTATCTAAAAATTCTATTGTATGTTTATATACAGAAGAAAATGAAACAAGAGTATCTGTAACAGTTCCTAACTTAGTTGGAATGACCTTGGAACAAGCAGAGGAAAACTTGAAACAAAAAAAATTAAATATAACTTCCGAAGGTTCAGGTACTGTAATAAAAAGTCAAGAAATAAAAAAAGATTCTTCTGTTGAAGAAGGTACAGTTATAAAAGTAACGTTAGGTACATAATATAAAAAAACTCAGAGATAAATTTCCTCTGAGTTTTTTATTTTATTCTATTGTAATTCCTGTCGTACTATAACTTGAACCTATTATATCACCTGATATTATACTACAATTCTTAATTATAATTGTACTGAACGATGGATTATAAATTCTTCCAACTATTTGTCCTGTTAATACTAAACCGCGATACAATTCTTTTTGGCACAGTAATTGTATTTATGCAATTTGAAATCTCCATATTAGTTCTAGTTGAAGCATCACTTATATTTCCTAAAATACCACCTACATATAAACCATTTATATTTGCATTATTAATACAATTTTTAATACTGGATTCTCCTATCATAGCCCCTGCAATTCCACCTCCTGAATTATCCGTTACAGTTATTTCTATATTATTTTCGCAATTTTCTATTTTTCCTCCTATTAGATATCCAGTAATTCCTCCAGCAACTGCTTTTATATTTATTAAACTGTTTTCATTTGATAATTTTATGTTTTTTATTGTACCTTTATATACCACTCCAAATAACCCAGCATTTTTCATACTATTATCTTCAATGTGTAATCCTTTTATTTCGTTATTTTTTCCATCAAAATTTCCCATAAAACAATGTAATTTTCCTGTTTCTTTATTACTTGAAACATCATATCCATCCATTTTTCCTATTGGAATCCAATTTTCATTGTAATTTAAAGTTATACTATTTGCCATTTCAAAATATTTACCTTCAAATGTATTTCCAGCATTTACTAATGCCGATAAAGCTTCCATTTGACTTGCATTTGTTATTTTCCATGGATTATTTTCTGTTCCATCTCCTGTAGTTCCTTCTATTCCAAACAAAGTTCCTCCTTGAGCATTTCTATCTGTTACATAATTTTCTAAATTTGATAGTTCTTCCATTTCTTTATTCTGTGCTTCTTCTGTTTTACTTTTTGCCAGTTGTGCTTTTTTTATTATTCCATTTTCTCCAATTACCATGTTTAAAGTTACACCGGCTAATATTAGTAATACGATTATTGTTATTATTAATGCAATTAGGGTGATTGCAGTATTAGATGTTGGAAATTTGAAGTTGGAGGTTGGATTGTTTGACAATGTTTTCTTTTTTGATTGTACACCAAAATTTGAGGCATCTGTACAAATGTCCCTTCTAAATATTTTCTTTTCATTGTTTATTAAATTACCTGTGTATATATATATATACAGTATCAAGGCTTTTAACGTTTTTTATCATTTAATACATCTCCTTCTTTTGTTCATGGCAATCAATGACCGCCTCTACATTTTATTATTTATGTGGGCACAGTGCTCTGTGCCCCTACAATTCGATTTTACATTTATATTCTACATTAATTATTTTTATATTGCAACTGCTTTTTTATTTTTCTTTTAAATATTTTTTTAGTAAAAATGTTAAAAAATATGGAAATGTATAAAATTTTTTATTAAATTCTATCACATTTTTAGAAAGGTTTTAATTGTATTTTATCACATTTTTAGAAAGATTTTGGTCGTAAAATATCACATTTTTAGATTTTTTAATATATCATATATTTTGTATAAAAATTCCACAATATCCTTTTATTTTATGTTTATTTGCATTTTTATTGCAAAATATGTATTTTTTTGTTATAAGTTTATTAGAAATATTTGAATTACTTGATAAGGAATACTATTGTGAATATCCTTTAAATGTAATATTTTTATTAAATAATCTAGAAAGAAGGTTTTAATTTATGGAGAATTTGAATAACAAGGTAATTTTAATACAAGGTGCTATGGATATAGAGGTAAATTCTATTATTGATTCTCTAAAAGATAAAAATTTTAAAAAAATTTCAGATTATGAGTTTTATGAAGGAACTATAAATAATACTAATATTGTTGTTTCTAAAACTTTAATTGGAACAATTAATTCTACTATTGCTACAACTCTAGGAATTTTAAACTTTAAACCTGATATTGTTATAAACCAGGGAATTGCTGGGGCTCATAAAGATTATGTACATACTGGAGATATAATTATAGGAAAGAAATGTTGTAACATAAATGCTTACGATATGCCTATCGCTCGTAAAGGAGAAGGTTCTAATCCTTTTAATTGGGAACCTAGTAACCATTCTAATAATATTATATATACTGATTCTAATTTATTAAATAATGTTAAGAAAGCTATAGAAAGTAATTGTAAAAATAAAATATATACAGGTGTTCTAGGTAGCGGAGATTTGTTTAGTAGAGAATGTGATAGAATTACTTGGATTTCTAATACTTTTAATAATTTATGTGAAGATATGGAAAGTATAGGAACATATTCTGTATGTGATAAATTTAATATTCCATGCATTGGTATTAGAATTATATCTAATAATGAACTATTATTAGAAAAATATGATAGAGAAAAAGCTATTGATTTACAAAAGATTTTGATTAATATTTTTGATATTATTTAAATATAGTGAGTACAAATTTTTGTACTCACTATATTTTTTATTAGATTTCATTTGTTATAACTTTGCTTTCTTTAAAAATTTCTTTTGTTTCTTTTTCTTTATTTAATTTCTTTTGTGCTTCTACAATTATTATTGGAGATATTGATATTGCTACTGTTATTAACCATTGCATACCATTTAACATTGTTAATTTAAAGATATTTGCTACACCTGGTATAAACAATACTCCTATTTGTAATAATGTTCCGAGCACAAATGCTCCTATTAGATATTTATTTTCAAATAAACCTACTTTAAATATTGAATCTTTGCTTTTTATATTAAAACTATGCACTAATTCTAATATTCCGAGTGATACAAAAGCCATTGTTCTTCCTACTACAATTCCACCTAATTTATTTCCTATGCTAAATGCTAATAGTGTTAATATTCCTATCATTACACCTTCTGAAAATATCTCTCCCCATAATCCATCTGAGAATAGTCCTTTTTTTGCATCTTTTGGAAATCTATTCATTATATCTTTTTCTGGTTTTTCTAAGCCTAATGCTATTGCTGGAAGTGAGTCTGTTACTAAGTTAATCCATAATAATTGTATTGCAAGCAATGGGGATTTCATTCCTAGAATTAATCCTACAAATATTGTTACTATTTCCCCTATGTTTGTTGCAATTAAAAAGTGTATTGCCTTTCGTATATTGTCGTATATATTTCTTCCTTGTTTTACTGCCTCTACTATTGTTACAAAATTATCATCTGCAAGTATCATGTCTGCTGCATTTTTTGCCACATCTGTACCATTTTTTCCCATTGCAATTCCTATATCTGCATTCTTTAGGGCAGGACTATCATTTACCCCATCTCCTGTCATTGCTACAACTGCCCCTGTACTTTGATATGCCTTTACAATTCTAACTTTGTGTTCTGGAGAAACTCTTGCAAATACTGAATATTTAATAATATTACGTTTTAAATTATCATCACTTATTTTGTCTAATTCCTTACCTGTAATACTTAAATCGCTTTTACTTAAAATTCCTAAATCTCTTGCTATAGCTTTTGCAGTATCTATATGGTCTCCTGTAATCATAACTGTTTTTATTCCTGCTCTTTTACAGGTTCTAATTGCTTCTTTTACTCCCTCTCTTGGTGGATCTATCATTCCAACCAACCCTACAAAATTTAAGTCTATTTCTAATTCTTCACTTGTTATTTTACTTGGCATTGCATTTATATCTTTATATGCAACTGCAATTACTCTAAGTGCTTTTTCAGCCATTTTTCTGTTATTATCTAATATTTTATTTATTATAAAACTATTTAAAGTATTTAGTTCTTCTCCATTTAAGTAATTTATGCATTTATTTAAAAGTACATCTGGTGCTCCTTTGGTAATAACTCTATATTTTCCGTTTTTTAATTTATGTATTGTAGACATCATTTTTCTTGTTGAATCAAATGGTAATTCATTTACCTTAGGTTCTATTCCATTTATATCGTTTTTGTTAATTTCTAAACTTAGTGCAGCATTAACTATTGCAACTTCTGTTGGTTCACCTACTGCTTGTAATTTATTTTCTTCCATTTCAATATTCGCTGTTGTACACATTGATGCAAGTTTTAATATAATTTCAGATTTTTCCCTGTTTGTATCTATTTTTAATATATTTTCGAAATCTGAAATTTCTATAACCTTCATTTTATTTTGTGTTAATGTTCCTGTTTTATCTGAACATATAACTCCACTGCTTCCAAGTGTTTCAACAGCTGGCAACTTTCTTATTATGGCATTTTTTCTTGCCATTTTTGTAACTCCAATAGATAACATTATTGTTACTATTGCTGGCAAACCTTCTGGAATTGCTGCAACTGCAAGTCCTACAGATGTCATAAACATTTCTAATGGAGATATCTTTTTAAATAACCCTATTACAAATATAAAAACACATATTACTAAACAAGCTATCCCTAAGGTTTTTCCTACCCCTGCTAACTTTTTTTGTATTGGTGTTTCTGGTGCTTTATCTTCAATTATCATTTTTGCAATTTGTCCAACTTTTGTATTCATTCCAATATCTGTTACAACACCTTCTGCATTTCCTGAAGTTACTATACATGAAGAAAAGGCCATATTTACCATATCTCCTAAGTTGCATTCATTTTTTAAAACTACATTTGCATCCTTGGTTGCAGGTACATTTTCTCCTGTTAAGCTGGCTTCTTCTATTTTTAAATTAAAACTTTTTATAAGTCTACAATCTGCTGGTACAAAATTACCAGATTCTAAAATTATTATATCTCCTGGTACAAGTTCTATTGCATCTATTTCTTGTATTTTTCCACTTCTTCTTACTTTTGCTGTTGGAGCTGTCATTTTTTGCAAAGCTTCAATTGATTTTTCTGCTTTTGCCTCTTGTATTACTCCCATTAAACTATTAAATATTACAATTGCTATAATTATTATTGAGTCAAAATAATCTCCACTTCCTTCAAAATAACTAACTAGTGCAGAAATTATTGATGCAATAATTAAAATTATTATCATAAAGTCATTAAACTGTTTAATAAATTTTATAAAAAAACTTTCCTTCTTCTTCTCTTTTAGTCTATTAGGTCCACTTATCTCTTGCCTTCTTGTTACCTCTTCTTCTGTTAAACCATAATCAAAATTTGTTCTTAAATCTCGCTTAACTTCACCTAAGCTTTTTGTATACCACATATATATCCATCTCCTTTGTACAAGCTTTTTAAATATATATGTGTAAATTAAAAAAATATTACAATCTTTATATTTTAGTTTAATTTTTTATTGTAAAATATTGATTAATTTATTTAATGGTGTTATAATATTTATGTTAACTTATATTATATTTTTTAAAAGGAGAGAGTTAAAAATGTCAAAAAAACAGATTATTATTTACAACAAAGTAACTGGTAAAGCAAAGGTATTTAATGTTAAAGGATCTCAATTAGATGAAGCTATTAATTTCATCAAATATAATAATGGAGTATTAAAAAAAGACTTTTATAACTTTGAGAATCCAATCTCATTTCAGATCATAGACCTTTACCTTTCTACAATCTCAACTCCTCAACCATTAAGTAGTATTGCTTAAATACTTGTTTATGGCTGAAACTTTAAAGGACACGATATTTCGTGTCCTTTTTCTTATATTTAACAATTATATTTTATATTCAAAGTATATATTAATTATTTTTATAGTTTTTCTATTTCTTCATAATTTCGTTGCCAGATTTTGTTTTCTATTTCCTTGTTGGTTAATCTTTTTAACGTAGAAACAATAATTGGTATCTTGGCATTTGTAGGGGTCGGCGTCCTCGACGACCCGTTTTATCGTTTTTTTCTATTTTAAAAAATGTAGAATAATATTTTGATATTTTATTTGACATTATTTTATTTGTATGTTTTTGTTTCGTTTTCGGGTCGCCTAAGGCCGCCGACCCCTACAACGTTAAATTTTAATTTTTCAAATGTTCTTATATTATTTTTATTTTAATTTCATTGATAGCAATTTACTTATTCCGTTTTCTTCCATTGTTACACCATATACTGTGTCTGCTGCTTCCATTGTTCCTTTTCTATGTGTTATTACTAAGAATTGTGTTTCTTTTGTAAATTTCTTTAGGTAATCTGCATATCTAAATACATTTACATCGTCTAAGGCTGCTTCTATTTCGTCTAGTACACAGAATGGAGATGGATTTATTTTTAGTATTGCAAATAATAATGCTATTGCTGTTAAGGCTCTTTCTCCTCCAGATAGTAAAGACATATTTTGTAGTTTTTTTCCTGTTGGTTGTGCTTGTATTTCTATTCCACATTCTAGAATATTTTGTTCATCTGTTAGTATTAATTCTGCTTTTCCTCCACCAAATAGTTCTTTAAATACTTCGTTAAAGTTTTTATTTATAATTTTAAATTTCTCGCTAAATTGTTCTTTCATTACTTGTGTCATTTCGTTTATTATTTTCTTTAATTTGGCTATTGCATCTTCTAAGTCTAAACGTTGTTCACACATAAAGTCATATCTTTCTTTTAGTTGTTTATATTCTTCTATTGAGTCTACATTTATACTTCCTAATTTTTTAATTTCTTCTCTTATTTCTTTTACTCTTTTTTGTGTTTGAGCAACATTTGTTGGTTTTTCGTAGTTTTCGCATGAATTTGGTGTTAGTTCATATTCTTCCCACATTTTATTTATTATGTCTTCTATATCTTGTGCAGTTTTTGTTTTCTTTACATCTATTTTTACTAATTGTTCTTTTAACCCTTCTATTGTTTTAAATAAGCTTTCTATTTCTTTTTCTGTTTTTTCTAATTTTTCATTAGATTTTATTCTTTCTTCTTTTAATTTTTCTACTTTATTACCGCTATTTTCTACATCTTCTTTTATCTGTGTAATTTTATTTTTTAGCTCATTTATGTTATTCATAAGTTGTTCATTATCATTTTTAATATTAGAAAGTTGTTCTTGTTTATTTCTTATACTTTCTTCGTTATTTTTTATATCTTCTCCTATTCTTTCTGTCATTTCTTTAATAGACATTTCACTTTCTTCAAATGAAGATACAGAGATTTTAAGGTTTGTAATATCAAAATTCAAATCATCTATATATTTTTGATTATCTTTATTTAAGTTAGCAAATTCTTCTATAACATTGTTTAATTCTTCGTTTTCTTTTGATAATTTTTCAATTTTCTCTTTTGCTTCCTCTTTAATTGAATTTAATTCTTGCTTTTTGTTTATTATTGATTCTTGCTCTTGTTTTAATCTAGCAAGTCTATTTTCTAAACGTTCTACATTTTCTTCTATTGATACCATTTTTTGCTTTTCTGTTGCATATGTAATATCTATTTCTTGCATATTTTGTTCTAAAGAACTTGCTTCTTCTAATACATCTTCTATATCGCTTAAATAATTTTCTTTTTCTTTTTGGATATTTTCTAATTTTTTATTTAGTACATTTATCTCTTTTTGTATACTTTCTATTTCTCTGCTACGGCCTAAAATATTAACTGTTTTTTGCATTACAGAACCACCTGTAATTGAACCAGATGGATTTATTACGTCTCCTTTTAAAGTTACAATTCTAAAACTATATCTATTTTTCTTTGCAAGTTCAACTCCATTGTCCATATTGTCTACAATTATTGTTCTTCCAAGTAAACTTAATATAATTCCTTCATATTTTTTTTCATATTTAACTAAGTCTGAAGCTACACCTATAATTCCATTTATATGTTTTGAATCGTATTTATCAATTTTTCTTCCTTTTACAGATGTAATTGGTAAGAATGATGCACGTCCCATATTATTTTTACGTAAATGTTCTACTAATTTTTTAGCTTCTGATTCTGTTTCTGTAACTATGTTTTGTAGGCTTCCACCTAAACACATTTCTATTGCTGTTTCGTATTCTTTTTCTGTTGAAACAATATTTGCTAAAACTCCGCATACACCTTTTGATAGTTCTTTATTTTTATCACAGTCTAATAGCAAGTTTTTAACACTTTTTGTATACCCTTCTTTTTCCTTCTCTGTTTCTTGCAAGAATTTAAGTCTAGAATCTTTCATTCTAATGTTATAAGATATTTTATTTATTTCATCTTCATATTCTTTTATTTTTTGTGTGCTTTCTGCTCTTTTTTCGTTTATATTGTTTAGTTTTTCTTGTGCTTTATTTCTTTTAGATTCTATTTCAGAGAATTCTTTTTCTATTTCTACTTTTGTTATTCTAGAAGAATCTAATTCTGAAATTGTTGTTTGTACTTCATTTTTTAATGTTTTTTCTCTTTTTTCTACTTCTTCAAATGTTGCATTTTGTGTACTTATTACATTTTGATTTTCATATTTTAAATCTACATTTGCTTCTACTTTTTTCTTTTTTTCTTCTATTTCAATTTCTTTTTCTGAAAGTTTGCCTGAAATTTTTTCTAGTTCTTCTTGTTTTTGTTTTAATTCAGCTTCAAATTTTTCTTTATTCTTATATAGATTTTCTTTCTTATTTTCTTTTGTTTTTTGTTCTTCTTTTAACTCTTCTATTTTGTTTTTAGTTTCGTTTATATCTTCTTCAAATCTTTTGTAGTTTATTTCATTATTAGAAATTCTTTCTTCGTTTACTTTTATATCTGAATTTATTTTTTCTATTTTATTTGTGCTTTCAAATCCTAATTTTTGCATTTCTTCTATTTGATTTGTAATATTATCTATATCACTTTTTAAGTCGTCTTTTTGAATTTGAAATTTATTTTGTTTTGTAAGTTCATCTTCATAGTTTTCTTTTAATATTTTTTCATCTTCTTCTATTTTGCTTAAATTATTTTTGTTTTCTTCAATATTGTGTAAGAATAATCCTACTTCGATATTTTTTAAATTTTCTCTATAATCTAAATATTTTTTTGCCTTTTCAGATTGTTCTTTTAGTGGACCTATACTTCCTTCTATTTCTGTTACAATGTCATCTACTCTAAGTAAATTTAGCTTTGTATGTTCTAGCTTTTTTTCTGATTCTTCTTTTCTTGCTCTATATTTAACGATTCCCGCAGCTTCTTCAAATATGTGTCTTCTATCTTCAGATTTATTACTTAAAATATCATCTATTTTTCCTTGTCCTATAATTGAGTAACCATCTTTTCCAATTCCTGTGTCCATAAATAATTCTAATATATCTTTTAAACGGCAAGGTGTTTTATTTATATAGTAACCAGACTCACCACTTCTGTATATTTTTCTTGTAACTGTAACTTCACTGTATTCTATTGGTAATTTCTCATCACTATTATCAAATACTAAAGAAGCTTCTGCAAAGCCTAGAGATTTTCTGTTTTGAGTTCCAGCAAATATAATATCTTCAGATTTTGTTCCTCTTAAAGACTTCATGCTTTGCTCTCCTAGTACCCAACGAATAGCATCTGAAATGTTACTTTTCCCTGACCCATTTGGTCCAATAACTGTTGTTAGCCCTGGCATTAATTCTAATACTGTTTTATCTGCAAACGATTTAAACCCTTGTAATTCTAATCTTTTTAAATACATTCAATACTTCTTCCTTTTTTCTTATTTTCTTGTATATAATATATTAAAATTTGCTATTTTTCAATAGAATATTACAAAAAAAGAATGCAATCTCTTGCATTCTTTTAATCTTCTTTTACATCTTTTAATAATTCTAATTGTGATATTAATAAGGCTTCCATTTTTGCTTTATATATATCAAATTGTTTTTTAGTATCTTCTAATTCTTTTTTCTTTGATACTATGTCTAATTCTAAATCATCTACATTTTTTTGTGCAGTTCCTTTTGCGTCTGCTATTATTTGGTCTGCTTGTTGTCTTGCAACTTTTTTTACTTCTTCTGCAGTTGATTGTGCCATTATTAATGTACTTTGTAAAGTCTCTTCTATATTTTTGTAGTGTTCTAAGTTTTTGTTTAATTCCTCTACTTTAGATTTTGTTTCTTGTAATTCTTTATACATTTTTTCATAATCTATTGTTAGTTCATCTAGGAAATCATCTACTTCGTCTATACTGTATCCATTCATCATTTGTTTTGAGAATTTTTTATTTTCTATATCTAATGGTGTTAGCATTATATTTCCTCCTTAAATGTTACATATTATATTATTCCATTATCCATTGTTTTTTAACCATGATACTGAAAGTTTATTTTTTATTTCTTCTCTAGCCATTTCATTTGTTATTTCGTAATTCATTGGTGCAACTAAGAATATTGAATTAGATACTTTTTGAATATGTCCATTAAGTGCAAATACACCACCACTTATAAAATCTACAATTCTTCTAGCAACATCTTTGTTTACATATTCTAAGTTTACTATGACAGATTTTTTTTGTTTTAATGATTCACATATTTCTTCTGATTGTTCAAATGTTGTTGGTTGTGATATAACCATTTTTATTGATTGTGTTTGTGGCATAGCAACTATTTTTTCTCTATTTTTTCTACCTAAGTTTCCGAAGATTCCTCTTCCTTCGTTTTCTTCATCTTCTTCATATTCATCGTAATCATAATCTATTTCGTTTTCGAAGTCTTCGTCTTCTTCTCTATCATTTCCCATTCCTAATGTTTCCCATAATTTATTCATTATAGCTCCTGCCATTTGAACAACCTCCTAATAATTTTCTTCTTAACGTATGCACATAGTATCCTACTTTTTTTGTTTTTTGTCAATAGTTTTTATATTTGTAATTTTTTTTTAATGTTTTTGTAATATTTTTGTAATATTTATTTTGGATTTACCATTATTTCGTCATATATTCCTATACTCTTATTATTTACAATTTCATTTGATGTCCATCCTAATTCTTTTAATTCGTCTGTTGAATAATCTTCTATGATACTGTAAGTTTCGTTACTTTTATTAACTTTTACTAGGATTTTATCTTTATATCCTGTTCGCACTCTTACTACATATTTTAATCCATTTTCTTCCATTAATGATGTGTTTGGAACTTTTAATCCACTGTAGCTCCAATATATTATGTCGAAATTTATTTTTCTATATTCAATTAACTCTTCTACATCTTTTGTAATTTTTAATATTGCTATATATTTATCATTATCTGGTTTTAATTTTTCCACTTTTGCAGAAATTTCATCACCATTTGTAAGCCTTATTTTTACATATTTTCCCTCTTCTAATTTTTGTGTATCATTGTTTTTTATTACTGTTGCAATGTAGCAGTAATAATTATTAACAATTTTTCCGCTCTCATTACTGCTAGGTATTATTTGTCCAGTTTTTAAATTCAATTTATTTAAAAATTCTTCTGTTATATTATCTAAAGAATTTACATTTAATTTTTCTTCTAATCCATCTACTTTATATGAAACTACTCCACTATTTTGAGCTTTCATGTATTCACTTCCAGAATTTAATTGCTTTTCATATTCACTTCTTTTTTGAATTAGATTTTTCATATACGAACCCGTTGGACTTAATTCACCAATAATTTTTGTTTTCTTTTTTATTAATTCTTCAATTTCGCCTTTGTACTCTTGCAGTTTTTGTGCATCTCTGACATTGTTCATTTTATTTATTTTGTTTTCTATTTCATTTTCAATTACTTTTACATCACTAGAAAAAATATTATTTTCTTCACTTTGAGCCTCTGCAATTTTATTATCGAGTTCTTTTATTTTATTGTTTAAACTTTCTTCGTCTTTTGTATAATATCTAAAAGCATTTTCATTTACAGATATTTTCTCTCCTTCTGCTTTTATTTGAGACATACCATTTTTGTAATTTTCACCTTTTAATACAGTTTCTTCTCTTATTATGTACCCTTCTGTTGATGTTTCTGATGATATTTTTCCATTTTCAACAGTAACAATATCTGTTGGCTGTAATAGAAGGTTTCCAACTTCAAAAATTATATATGCAATTATTAGTATGGCTATTAGAATAATTATTATTTTTAACAATAGCATTTTTATTTTTTTGTTATTTTTCAATCTATTACCTCCAATTTTTAATTTATTTTGTATTAATGCTTTTACGGGCGGACAGAGGCGTCCGCCCCTACACCTCAAATATGAATTTTATACAATTTATAAAAGCGGGTCGCCCTAAGGACGCCGACCCCTACAACGTTTGACATTATTTTTTATAGTATAATTAATTTATAATTTATTTTAAAATCAAATTTATGTTATTAGATATTGCTTCATTTCCTTGTATCCATTTTACATTTTCTATTTTTTTAAACCATGTTATTTGTCTTTTGGCATATCTTCTTGTTTCCATTTTTATTTTTTCTATCATTTCTTCTTTTGTTATTTTTTTATCTAAGTATTCTACTACTTCTTTATAGCCTAGTCCTTGCATTGCTGTTGGGAATTTATCATATTTTTTTAGTATATTTTCTACTTCTTTTATTAAGCCCTGCTTTATCATTATATCTACTCTTTTGTTTATTCTTTTGTATAATTCTTCTCTTTCCCAATTTATTGCATATACTTTGTAATCGTATTTCACTTCTTCTTTTCTAGATTCTTTTTCAAGCTCTGTTTTTGTTTTTCCTGTTTGATTATACATTTCTAGTACTCTTAGTATTCTTTTTTTATCATTTTGACTTATGCTTTTCATTGCTTCACTGTCTATTTTTTTTGCTTCTTCATACAAACTTTGTAAGCCTTCTTTTTCTACTCGCTCTTCTAAATATTTTCTGTATTCTTCATCAATTTTTATATCATTATATTGTATATTATAAATTAAACTATTAACGTATAAACCTGTTCCTCCAGCAATTATTGGTGTTTTTCCTTTTTTTAATATTTCTTCTATTGCTTTTTCTGCTTGAACTTTAAATTCTGCAACACTATATCTTTCTGTTGGAGATACTATATCTATCATATAATGTTTTATTCCTTGCATTTCTTCTTGAGTTACTTTTGCTGTTCCTATATTCATATCTTTATATATTTGCATTGAATCTGCAGATATTATTTCTCCATTACATTTTTTTGCAAGTTCAATAGATAGACCCGTTTTTCCAGACGCAGTTGGCCCACATATTACAATTACTTTTGGTTTTGTATTCATTATATTTTCAATCCTTTTATATAACTTACTTCAATTACTAATACTATAATAAATATAATAGCTATTGTCAAAATTTTTCTATTAAAAATATTTTTTTCTATTATTTTCATTTTATAATTATTCATATATTTTGCAATTGTTGGCATAGTGATTATTCCATTTACTGCAGTAAATATAAATAAATCTACATTTTTTATAAAACTTGTTGCCTCGGCATTTTTTGCACTTATATTTGCTATATTTATAACAATTAATGTTGCAATAAAGTTTATTATAACTCCTATTATTATAAATACAACTTTATTTTTTATTTCAAATACTTTCATATTTGATGTTGTTATAGCTATTAATGCTAAATACAATATTGTAATTATTAAAAATATTATAATCTTCATATTTTCCTACTTTCTAGCAAATTTTCTTTCAATGTCGTATTTTGTCATTTTTATAGCTGTTGGTCTTCCGTGTGGACATGTAAATGGATTTGGTAATTCTAATAATTTGTCCATTAAGCTATCTACTTCTTCTTTTGTTAATGCCATATGTGCTTTAACAGCTGCTTTGCAGGCAACAGTTGCTATAAAGCTTTCTTCTATTTCTTGTTTTGCTGTTCTTGCTACTGTATTTATTTCATCTAAAGTTT
Source organism: uncultured Clostridium sp. (assembly GCA_902461935.1). GTDB lineage: Bacteria > Bacillota > Clostridia > TANB77 > CAG-508 > Merdicola. The sequence continues at coordinate 59,081 of CABPZP010000003.1, forward strand.
CTAAGAATAATTCCTTTGTATCTAAATCTAACAATATACTTGGTGTTCCTGAAATTTTTATTGTATTTTCACCAAATTCTTCTATTATGAATCCTGCTTTTTCAAATAAGTCTAGATTATCTTTTGCTATATTCATTTCTTTATGTGTAAGTGTTATTATGTCTGGCAAAATCATAAGTTGTGAGTCTTTTTCTGTTTCTTTATAAAAATTCTTTTTTACTTTTTCATACATAATTCTTTCGTGTGCCGCATGTTGGTCTATTATGTACATTTCTTTGTCCATTTCTATTATTATGTATGTTTTAAATGCTATTCCTATAAATTTATAAAATGGCTTACTTTTATATACTTCACTGTCTTCGAATACAGATATATTTTCTGTTTCTGCTAAATTTATATCTTCATATGATATTGAATTTTCTTCTTTTTTCTCTTCTACTTTTTCTGTTGAAGGCAATTTTCCAAAGGTTTTTAAATACATTTCATTAAAATCAACATTGTTTATATTTTCTTTTAATTTTTGTAATTCGTCTAGTTTTTCGAATACTGTTTTTTCTTCTGGACTTTTTTCTTTTTCACTTGTTTTTTGTTCAGTTGATTCTTTTTCTTCTGTTTCTTTTACTTCGTGGTTTTGCTCTATTTCTTCTGTATTTTCTAATGGTTCTATTTCTTGTATTTTTTGCTCAATTGCTTCGTTTATAATATTTTTATTTTTTATTATATTTTCTATTTCTTTTTCCTCAAATATTTCCTCTTTTTTCTCTACAACTGGTTCTACTACTTGCTCTTTTACTTTCTCTGTTTTTGCTTCAACATTATTATTTTCTTGTGGTTTTATTCCTGCCTTTTGCATTTCTAAATCATTTTGAATTTTTCTTTGTAATTCTATTAGTTTATTTAAAGTTGAATTTGCATCTATTTTTTCTTCTACTTTTGGTTCTGCATCCTCATTATTTCTAAATAATGAGCTTGATGACATTTTAAAGTTTTCTGCATTATTACTTTTATCCCTTTCTGTATCTGTTACTAAATCATTTTTTAATAGAGTATCTTTTATTGAATGATATATTGCTTTAAATACCTTTTGTTCTTCTACAAATCTTACTTCTAGCTTAGCAGGATGAACATTTACATCTACTTTGCTAGAATCCATTTCTATATTTAAAACTAAAAATGGATATTTTCCTATTGGTAACATTCCTTTAAAACTTTTTTCTACTGCACTTGATAAGGTTTTATCTTTTATATATCTATCATTTACAAAAAATAATTGGTTACTTCTATTTGAACGCGCAATTCCTGGTTTTCCAACTACTCCTTTTATATGCAAATCTTCGTATTGATAATCTACATCTAAAACTTGTGTTGCAACATCTTTTCCATATATGCTATAAATTACATCTTTTAAATTTCCATTTCCAGTTGTTTGAATTACAACTTTTCCGTTAGATATTAATTTAAATGCTACTTCTGGATGAATTAATGCAAGTCTTGTTATTGCATCTTCTATATAACCTGCTTCTGTAAAATCTTTCTTTAAGAATTTATATCTTACTGGTGTATTAAAGAATAATTTTGTTACTGTAATCATTGTTCCAACTGGTGCTGCTATTTCTTGTTTTTCTAAAATATCTCCTGCTTCTACTACTATTTTATTTCCTGTTTGTATATCTTCTGTTCTTGATATCATTTCTACATTTGCAATAGATGCAATACTTGCTAAAGCCTCTCCTCTGAACCCCATAGATTTAACTGTTTTTAAATCTTCAGCTACTCTTATTTTACTGGTTGCGTGTCTTTCAAAGGCTATTTCCATATCATCTGGCATAATACCTTTTCCATCATCTGTAATTCTTATGTATGAAATTCCTCCATTTTTTATTTCTATATTAATATTTTTTGCTCCTGCATCTATTGAGTTTTCAACCATTTCTTTTACTACAGATGCTGGTCTTTCTATAACCTCACCTGCAGCAATTTGGTTAATTGTTAGTTCATCTAATAAAACTATTTTTCCCATATTTCTTCTCCCTTAACTATATTAGAATTTTTCAAATGAATTATATCATTAAAATTTTATTTTTGTATAGTTTTTTATAACTTTTTTATTATTTGAATAAAATACAAAGTTATATATATGTAGCTCCACAAGTGTGAAGCATTTTTCTTTTGAAAACATGCAGAAAGAAAATATCCTTTACACTGAAAGATGGAGCGGACTTTTATATAATTGTAACACAATTTTAAAAAATGAATATTATATACCATACTAAGAAGTAAAGCTTAGGTTCTTATATAAGGAGGTAGCTATTATGGGAAATTGTTGCTGCGGAAATGACAACATTTTATGGTTCATCATTTTATTCCTTCTTCTTTTCTGTGGAGGATGTGGAAACAGATGCTGCGACAGAGGAAACTGTGGTTGCAATGATGGATGCGGATGTTAGTCTTATGAAAAAAATGTACTTATTGAAAGGGGGGAAATGTTATGCCAGAAAATAGAGGATGCGGATGCGGTTGCGGATTCGGTGGTGACTGCTGTTGGATAATAATATTATTCATATTAATAATTTGCTGCTGTGGAAATAACAACGGATGTTGCTAATTTTAAAACACAAAATTAAGGGAGCCTTTTTGCTCCCTTGTTTTATTTTTAATACATTCCACCCATTGGTGCGTCTTCGTGTCCTCCGCATCCGCATTCTTTTGGTTCTTTCTTTTCTGTTACTAGGCTTTCTGTTGTTAGTATCATTGATGCTACACTTGATGCATTTTGTATTGCACTTCTTGTTACTTTTGTTGGGTCTACTATTCCTTCTTTTTTCATGTCTACATATTTTTCAGTTGATGCATCAAATCCTATTCCGTCTTCTGAATTTTTAACTTTTTCTAGTATAACTGCTGGCTCTAGTCCTGCATTTCTTGCTATTTGTTTTATTGGTTCTTCTAAGGCATTTAATACTATTTTTGCTCCTAGTTTTTCGTCTTCTTCTAATGTACTTGCTAATTTTTCTACTTTTGGAACTACATTTACATATGCTGTTCCTCCACCTGCAACTATTCCTTCTTCAACTGCTGCTTTTGTTGCAGATAATGCATCTTCTATTCTAAGTTTTTTGTCTTTCATTTCTATTTCTGTTGCTGCTCCAACTTGAATTACAGCAACTCCACCTGCTATTTTTGCAAGTCTTTCTTGTAATTTTTCTTTATCGAATTCACTTTTTGTTTCTTCTATTAGATTTTTTAATTGTTTTACTCTTTCTTCTATTTTTGCTTTATCTCCGCTTCCATCAACTATTATTGTGTTTTCTTTTTGAACTTTTACTTGTTTTGCTCTTCCTAATTGTTCAATTTGAACATCTTTTAGTTCCATTCCAAGGTCTGAAGATATAACTTCTCCACCTGTTAAAATTGCCATATCTTCTAGCATTTCTTTTCTTCTATCTCCATAACCTGGAGCTTTTACTGCTACAACATTTAAAACTCCTCTTAATTTGTTTAATATTATTGTAGACAATGCTTCTTGTTCTATATCTTCACATACTATCACAAGTTTTCCAGATTGTTGCATTAGACTTTCTAGTAATGGTAATATTTCTTGAATATTGCTTATTTTTTTATCTGTTAATAATATATATGGATTATCTATAATTGCTTCCATTTTATCTGTATCTGTTACCATATATGGAGAGATGTACCCTTTATCAAATTGCATTCCTTCAACTACATCTACATATGTATCTGATGTTTTTGATTCTTCTATTGTAATTACTCCATCTTTTGAAACTTTTTCCATTGCATCTGCAATTAAGTTTCCTATTTCTTTATTGTTTGCTGAAATACTTGCAACTCTTGCTATATCTTCTTTTCCATTTACTGGTGAGCTTATTTCTTTTATTCCTTTTACTGCTTCTTCTACGGCTTTATCTATACCTCTTTTTATTGCCATTGGATCTCCACCTGCAGCAACATTTTTTACTCCTTCTTTTACCATTGCTTGTGCAAGCACTGTTGCTGTTGTTGTTCCATCTCCGGCTACATCGTTTGTTTTTGTAGAAACTTCTTTTACTAAACGAGCTCCCATATTTTCAAAACTATCATCTAGTTCTATTTCTTTTGCTATTGTAACACCATCGTTTGTAATTAATGGTGCTCCATAGTTTTTATCTAATACTACATTTCTTCCTTTTGGTCCTAATGTAACTTTAACTGTATCTGCTAATTTATTAACACCTTCTAATAATGCTTTTCTTGCATCTTCTCCATAAATAATTTCTTTTGACATTTCACATTCCTCCTATCATTTATTTATAGGCACGGAGCTCCGTGCCCCTACATTAATTTATTTAACAATGGCTAGTATATCATCTTCACTAACAATTATGTAATTTTCTCCTTCGAATTTAACTTCTGTTCCAGCATATTTGCTTACTATTACGTTATCTCCTTTATGTATATCCATTTCTTGATATTTTCCTTCTACTTTTAATCCTGGACCTACTTCTATTACTTCTGCTACTTGTGGTTTTTCTTTAGATCCGCTTGAAAGAATTATTCCACTTTTAGTTGTTTCTTCGCCTTCTTTCATTTTTATTAATACTCTGTTTGATAATGGTTTTATCATATATATTACCTCCTTAAATTTTGTATTAGCACTCATCTTGTTTGACTGCTAATAATTTATACCCATTTAATAAAATTGTCAATAGGTATTATAATTTTTCACAATAAATTCACATTTAAAAAGTACAAGCAGATTGCCTGTACTTTTATTATATGTTTATTATTTTTTTATTAGAACTAATCTAAGCAAAATACTTTTACTCTAAATGGTGCTGAGATGATATTATTACTATTAGTATTAAAACCGTTGCCTGCACTAGATGACCATGTCATTACACATATTACTCCAGATTGAACAACTATTTTATCTATATTATCTCCTTGTATTTGTGTTGCTTTAACTCCATGTGAGCCACCTTCATATACAAATCCTGTTTCTCCCCATACATTATTAAAATATATCTCTGCTACAGCATATACATTATGCCCCTTGTATGGATTTTCTATTTCAATTCTTTGGTTATTTGTAATTATAGCTGGATTCTCCTCTGTTCCGTTTGGATATAGTATTGTGCTTTGTAATTTTGTAGAGCTTTCTCCTGTTCTTGTTGTTATTTCATTTTCTAAGTTTTTTAAATTTTCCATTTCTTGTTCTTGTGATTCGTTTGTTTTTTCTTTTGCTAATTGTGCTTTATTTATTATTCCGTTTTCTCCCATTAACATATTTAGTGTTACACCAGCTAAGATTAATAAAACAATCACTGTTATTACCAAGGCTACTAATGTGATAGCAGAATTATTTTGCACACCATAATTTGAGGCATTTTCGTAAATGTCTCTCTCATATATTTTTTTATTTTTGTTTTTATCTAAAGCATCTGTGTGTGTGTGTGTGTGTGTGTGTGTGTGTGTGTGTGTACAGTTGCAACGTTTTCAGCGATTTTATTCATTTAAATACATCTCCTTCTTTTGTTTTTTGGGCACGGAGCTCCGTGCCCCTACGTTTAAATTTTACACTCAAATTATATATTAAATATTTTTATTTGACAAGACGCAAAACTAAATTTTACATTTCTTCTATTTCCTCTTTAGTTAGTCCTGTTATCTCTACTATTGTTTCAATTGGAATATTTTTTTCTTTCATTTCTTATTATATGTTCATAGTAATTTCGTTGCCAAATTTTGTTTTCTATTTTTTTGTTTGTTAATCTTTTCAATGTAGAAACAATTATTGGTATCTTAGCATTTGTAGTGGTCGGCGTCCTCGACGACCTGCTTTCTTGTCTTTCCAATTTTATAATCATATGCACATGATTTGGCATTATTATATAATTTTCTATTTTTATCTCTTTACAAATATTATTTATTTCTTTTATTTGTTTTTTTATAATTTCTCCATATGTTGTTAATTTAATTTGTATTTTTTCCGGGTCGTCGGGGACGCCGACCCCTACATTGCCTGACATTGCTTTTGTATTATAAATTCCAATTTTTGATAACAATTCTTTTCTATCTTTTATGCATATTGTTATATAATAATATCCTTCTTTTGAATAATCATAATTTTTTAATCTAATATTTTTTCTTTTTAATTTCAAAAATTTCCTTTCTTTATTATAACAATTTGTATTTTCTTATTCAAGATTTTGTTATAATTTTTACCTGTTTGTTTCTGTTTTACCTCCTTTCTTTTAGATTTGTTTTTCATTTGGATTTTTTGAGAATAAAAAATCTTCTGAAATAAGTGTTTCTGAAAAAAATAACCATATTGTAAATTTTTTATTTACAATATGGTTATTTTATATATTATTTGTATAAAAATTTCAAGTATTTTTAATATTATTCTTGAAAAAAATTTACACACTAATCTTGACAAGATCATTTTTATTCACTTTCTTTTACAAACGTTCCATCTAAAATTCTCCCAACAGTTATTGTTCCACTTCCAGCTACTCCTCCATTGTATTCAGCTATTCCTCCTGAGCCACCTTTTACAAATATTTGGCCCTTTATTATCGTATCTGTATAGAAAATATTTATACTTCCTCCTGCTGATCCTCCACCACCAGCACAATTCTCACTTGGACCTGAGTATCCATTAGTTCCATTAGAATTTATATTTCCTCTATTAACTATACTTTTTCCATATATTATTAATAATCCTCCGGTTCCTCCTTTTGGATTTCCTGCTCCAACTCCAGCAGCGAAGTCTCCGTGTCCGCCAGAACCGCCATTATTCTCTCCATCTCCACCGTGTTCTACCTGTACTTGAAGTTCCAGTTCCTCCGACCTCCACCAGTTCCACCTGAATATGAAGTTCCAGAAGCACCTGCTCCCCCTGTTCCTGAATTATTATATTCTCTACCACCTCCAGAAGCTCCTCCTCCTGTTTGCCTATTTACTCCATCATTTCCGTTGTTACCAATTCCATTAGTTTTTCTCACTCCTCCACTTGCACCTATGGCTGGAACATATTCGTAACTTTTATCTTTATTTTTCCACAAATATACATTCTGTCCTTCTGCATATGCTCCCCTTGCATTCATACTTATAGTTCCATTATTTGTTATTGTCCCTGTACAATATATAAACATTCCTTTTGGTCCACCATATCCACTTTCATTTTTACATGCAGTTAATGTTACATTTTCATCTATCGTTAAATTTCCATTAACTTTTAATATTACCATATTGTTTGCCATTTCTGTTGTTGATTTCGCACAATCTGTTTCAGCATTTCCAAATTCATATATCTGATTTGATAATGTTGCTCCTGTTATTTGTGTTGTTCCATCTAAATTCAAGTTTCCATTATAAATTATAACATTTGCTGAATACTTTTCATCGTTTACACTTATTTCCTGTATTCCACTTTCTATTAAATTAGCAACTGCACCAAGTAAGCTTTCATTATCTTCTAATGCAACTTCTGTAGATGTTATTAATTTTTGATTTGTTATTACTAATTGTTCATTTACTGTAAATATATAGTTTTTGAAAGTTATCAACGCATATTCTGCTGATGCTTGCTCACTTTTATATTCTATTTTTTCTATATCTTCTTTTCCTTCTAATTTGTTGCAATCAGTTATTACAGTTTCTCTTTTCTCTTCTGTTTTCACTTGTATCTTTATATCCAATAGCATTACTTCTAATAATTCTTTTGCATCAGCTCTATTATTTTCCTCTCTTGCAATTTCAGCTTTTTTTATTATTCCATTTTCTCCCATTAACATGTTTATGGTTACACCAGCCAAGATTAGTAATACAATTATTGTTATAATTAGAGCAATTAGGGTTATTGCGGTGTTGGATGTTGGATTGTTTGATGTTGATTTTTTTGTATATTTTTGTTTTATCAACGGGTCCAACGGGTCGTCGAGCATTTCGGAGTTGTTCGAACGTACGTGAGAATACAAATCCGTTATACCTTTAGGTACGCCGACCCCTACAAGATTAATTTCATTGTTTTTAATATTTTTAAATTTCACACCACAATTTGAGGCATTTTCATAAATGTCTCTATCATATATTTTTTTATTTTTGTTGTTATCTAAAACATCTGTGTGTGTGTGTGTGTGTGTGTGTACAGTCGCAACGTTTTTACCGATTTCTTTCATTTTTTATCTTCTCCTTCTTTTTTTTTTTCAGGCGGACCTAAAAACATCCGCCTCTACAATTATTTATATTTTATACTATTCTTTTTATTGTTGCAAGTATTTTTTCTTTCAATTTCATTTAATGCATGCTTTTATTAGTCCTACAAATAATGGTGCTGGTCTGTTTGGTCTTGACTTTAATTCTGGATGGAATTGTCCTGCTATAAAGTATGGATGATTTTTCATTTCTACAATTTCTACTAAATTTCCATCTGGTGATGTTCCTGAACATATTAGTCCTGCTTTTTCTAATTTTTCTTTATAACTATTGTTATATTCATATCTATGTCTATGTCTTTCTTCTATTTTTTCTGTTCCATATATTTTTCTTGCTAAACTTCCCTCTTTTAATACACAAGGATAACTTCCAAGTCTCATTGTTCCGCCTTTTTTCTTTATTTCTTTTTGGTCTTCCATTATATGTATTACCGGATTTTTTGTTTTCTCATCTAGTTCAGCAGAGTTTGCATCTTTTATTCCTAATACATTTCTTGCATATTCTATTACTGCCATTTGCATTCCTAAACATATTCCTAAAAATGGAATTTTGTTTTCTCTTACATATTTTATTGTTTCTATTTTTCCTTCTATTCCTCTATTTCCAAAACCACCTGGTACAACTATTGCGTCGTATCCTTTTAGTTTTTCTTCTACATTTTGAGCATTTATTGTCTCTGAATCTACTAAATTTATTTTTACCTTTACATTATTTGCATAACCTGCATGTGTTAGGCTTTCTATTACAGATATATATGAATCTTCTAGTTTTACATATTTTCCTACTATTGCTACTTTTACTTCTTTATCTTTTATATTTCTTACATTGTTTATCATTTGTTCCCATTTTCTATTATCTGGAACATATCTATCTAATCTTAAATAATTGCATACTTCTCTTGCTAAGCCTTCTTCCTCAAGCATTAATGGTACTGCATATAAACAATCTACTGTTCTATTTTGTATTACACTGCTTTTTCGTACATTGCAAAATAGAGATATTTTTTCTTTCATATTTTCTGGTATATCTATTTCACTTCTACATACTAATATTTGTGGTTTTATTCCTAAACTTTGTAATTCTTTTACAGAGTGTTGTGTTGGTTTTGATTTTAGTTCATTTGAACCGTTTATATATGGTAATAATGTTACATGTATATATAAAACATCTTCAGGATTTTTTTCTACTCCAACTTGTCTTATTGCTTCTACAAATGGCAAGCTTTCTATATCACCAACTGTTCCACCTATTTCGGTAATTACAATGTCTATATCTTCGTTTTCAAAGCTGTAAATATGGTCTTTTATTTCATTAGTTATATGAGGAATTATTTGAACAGTTTTTCCTAAATAATCTCCTCTTCTTTCTTTTTCTATAACGTTTGAATATATTCTTCCTGTTGTTACACTTGAATTTTTGGTTAAGTTTTCATCTATAAATCTTTCATAATGTCCTAAATCTAAATCTGTTTCAGCTCCATCATCTGTCACAAAAACTTCTCCATGTTCATATGGATTCATTGTTCCTGGGTCCACATTTATGTATGGATCTAGCTTTTGTATTGTTACTTTATACCCTCTATTTTTTAATAATCTTCCCAATGATGCTGCTGTTATTCCTTTTCCTAATCCTGATACAACTCCACCTGTTACAAATATGTATTTTGTGTTCATAATCTTTCTCCTTCATATATTATTTTATAAAATAAAAAATAGATTAAAAAACAAATCCGAAAAATTCGGTTTTTTTTTAATCTATGTTTAAAATTATAGCATTACATTTTTTAAATTGCAAGTAGAAAATTGAGAAAAAATTTTGAGACAAGATTAGAAATTTCATCTTTTATGGTGGTTTTTACCCCATCCCAAATTTTACTCATTATTGTTTACTTCTATTAAGTGTTGAAGCTTATCGGGGAAATTAACAGTCATTCCATCTATGTCAAGTTTATAAACCTTTTTCATTATTTCTTCATTTGAAACACCCCAAACTCTAACTCTAAGTCCACTTTTCTTAGCTAATTCTATCCCTTCTTTTGTAACGTTATCTGCTTTAGGACAAATTTGAGTTCCATTAATTTTTAATAATTTTTCAATATTATTTTTATTAATTTTTTCTTTTATTAGCCAAGATAATTTTATATTTGAATCAATTTTTCTCATATTTTCAAGAGCATTATAATTAAAAGATGTAATATAAATATTATTATGTGTTGCATATTTTTTTATAATATCAAAAGTTTCTTTTTCTATTTTTTCTTCTTTTAGTTCTATAGCAAAAGTAAGTTCTTTTGGTAAAAATTTTTTTGCAAAATCTTCGAACAAAACAATTTTTTCATCTTTATATTTTAAATCGAACCAACTTCCAAAATCAAAATTTAATAATTCTTGATATGTATAATCGCTTATTTTACCTTTTTTATTAGATTTTTTGTCAATTTCATTATCATGAAAAATTACAATCTTACCATCTTTTGTTCTTCTTAAATCTAATTCAATTCCATTTGCATTTAATTGTATTGCCATATTAAAAGCGGACATTGTATTTTCTGGTGCATATGCTGATGCACCTCTATGGGCATAGTTGATAAACATTTGTAAACTCCTCTCATTAAAAAATATCATTTAATAAATTATACTATAATATAACAAAATTTTCCATAATTCATTGAAATTTAATAAAAATTCATATTTAAAAATCTTTTATTTTTAATTTACATATTTACTTTTTACATTTTGTGTTATAATAACAAAAAACGTTTTAGGAGGTATTTTTTATGACACCACATAATGAAGCAAAAAAAGAAGATATTGCAAATATTGTTATTATGCCGGGGGATCCTCTTCGTGCTAAATATATTGCAGAAAATTTTTTAGATGATTATAAACTTGTTAGTTCTGTTAGAAATATTTATGCTTTTACAGGTTCTTATAAAGGCAAAAGAATTACTGTTATGGCATCTGGTATGGGTATGCCTAGTATGGGAATTTATTCTTATGAACTTTATAAGTTTTATGATGTTGATACAATTATTAGAATTGGATCTTGCGGAGGTTATTCTCCAGATTTAAAACTTTTTGATATTATTTTATCTGAGCAAGTTTTTTCTGAAAGTAATTATGCTTTAAATGCAAATAATGAAGATTGCCATTTAGTTAAGGCATCTAATGAAATTAATAATATTATTGAAAAAACTTCTAAAGATATAAATATTCCTGTTATTAAAGGTACAACTGCTTGCACTGAATGTTTTGATTTATATATGTCAGATGTTCATAAAGTTTTAGATAGAATTCCTAGTGATTTAAAACCTATTGGTTCTGAAATGGAAGCTTTTGCATTATTTTATAATGCTAAAATGCTTGGTAAAAAAGCATCTTGTTTAATGAGTGTTGTTGATATTAACGTCGATACTGACGGACCTAAAGCAAGTGCAACTGCTGAAGAACGTGAAACTGGTTTAAATAATATGATTAAATTGGCATTGGAAAGTGCTTTGAATGTATAATTTTTTTAATGAAAAAATCTTTAAGCGGGTCGTCGGGGACGCCGACCCCTACAACGTTTGGCAGAATTTTAGATTGTATTTTTTATTGGGCACGGAACACCGTGCCCCTACAATGTTTGATAGGATTTTAGATTATATTTGTTATTTTTGGAATAAATATTATTAATCCTATTATTGCACTTGCTATTGCAACTATTAGCACTGCTCCTGCTGATACGTCTTTTGCTATTTTTGCTTTTTCGTTTTTTTCTGGCATTGCTATGTCTACGGTTTGTTCTATTGCTGTGTTGAACATTTCTGCTGATATTACTATTCCAAATAATATTATACATATTATCCATTCTATTTTGCTTATTTTTAGTATTATTCCTGCTATTATTACTAGTATCATTATTATAAAATGTATTTTCATATTTTGTTCTTTTTTTAGTCCTGTGAGGATTCCTTCAAATGCATATTTGAAGCTGTGTATTAATTTATTCATTTTAGCATTAATCTCCTTATATAATTATTTTTGAATCTTGCGGGTCGCCCTAAGGACTCCGACCCCTACATATCATTCAACATAAATAATTCAAAAGTTTTAATTTATTTGCATTAATATAATTTATATTTTCCTTTAAATTACAATTTCTTTTATTTTTTGTGCTAGTTTTTCTGTTATTCCATCGACTTTTGTTAGCTCTTCTATGCTTGCCTTTTTTATTTCTTCTATTGATCCAAATTCTTTTAATAGTTTTTTCTTCTTTACTTCTCCGATTCCTTCTATCTCGTCTAAAATAGATTTTGTTAGTTGGCTTTCTCTTAGTTTTCTATGATAATTTATTGCTGTTTCATGCACACAGTCTTGGAATTCTGTTATTTTATTCATTAGTCTTTCTGATAGTTTTATTTCATTTCTTTGTTCATCTATAAGTGCTCGTGTTCTGTGTTTATCGTTTTTTACCATTCCGTATAAGGCTATTCGATCTTCTAGTCCTAGCTTATTTATTATTTCTCTTGTTGCTCTTATTTGTGTTATTCCTCCATCTACAAATATTGCATCTGGCAGATTTCCAAATCCACTTTTATTTTCGCCCATTGAGTGTTTTAATCTTCTTTCTATAACTTCTGCCATACATTTTTGGTCATCTTGTCCGAATACTGTTTTTATTTTAAATCTTCTTGATAGATTCTTTTTTATATATCCATCTTGCATTACACACATTCCTGCTACAATATTTGTTCCTGAAATGTTTGATATGTCAAAAGTTTCTATTTTTCTAGGCAATTTTTCTAATCCTAAAGTTTCTTTTAATTCTAATAATATGCTTTGTTTTTCTTCGTTTTTATTTTTTAGTGTTACATTTGCATTGTTTTCCGCCATTTCTACAAATCTTAATTTTGTACCTTTTTGAGGAACTTTTATTTCAACTTTTCTACCCGCTTCTTTTCCTAACATTTCTTGCAAAAGTTCTTTATCCTCAATTTCTGTTCCTATCATTATTTTATTAGGAAGTTCAGCTCTTCCAATATAGTATTGTTTTATAAATCCGGAAATTACTTCACTATCTTCCATATCATTTAGCTCTTTGAAAAAATAATGCTCTCTTCCTACCATTTTACTGTTTCTAACAAAAAATATTTCAATACAAATTTCAAGCTCATTTCTTGCCATACCTATAACATCTATATTATTTTCAGATATATTTGAAACTTTTTGTTTTTCTGTTACTCTTTCTATTGCAAGTTTTTTATCTCGTATATATGCTGCATTTTCAAAGTCTAATTTGGCAGATGCTTCTTTCATCTGAACATCTAGTTCTTTTAATATTTTATCTGTTTTCCCATCTAATAGGTCTATTATTTCATTAATTTGTTCCATATAATCTTCTCTTGAAATATATCCCATACACGGTGCTGAACATCTTTTTATATGGTAATTCAAACATGGTCTATCTTTATATTTAAAGTTTTTACATTGGCGGATTTTATATTTTTTCTTTATAAAATCTACCATTTCTTTTGCTGCTCCAGCACTTACATATGGACCAAAATATTTTGAACCGTCGTTTACAATTCTACGTGTTATAAATACATTTGGAAATTCGGATTTAACATCTATTTTTATATATGGATATGTTTTGTCATCCTTTAAAAGAACATTAAACTTTGGCTTGTACTTTTTTATTAAATTGCATTCCAAAATTAAAGCCTCTGCCTCATTATCTACAACAATATACTCGAAATGGTCTATTAATGAGACCATTTTTTTTATTCTTTCTGTTTTATTTGTTTTTCTAAAATATGACCTTACACGATTTTTTAAAGAAATTGCTTTTCCAACATATATAACATTATCTTCTTTGTCGTGCATTATATATACTCCAGGCTTTCCTGGTAATTTTTTTAGCTCGTCTTCTATAATAAATATTTTTAAGTCACCTCCAAAATGTTTGTTTTATAAGAAATTTATATTATAAAACGTATTTTGATATTAACGAATTTATCATTTTTATATCTACGTTAGATTTAAAATCAAATTGTAATATATGACCATTACTAAATGTCAATATTAATTCACTATCTATATCTAAAAATCCTGCTGTTTCAATTCCATAATATTGTATTTTGGAATATGGGTATGAAAAATATGCTATTTTCTTTCCCGTTACTCCTTTAACATTTACAACAAATATTCTATTATTAGTAAAAATAACTTGATCTCTTATTGTTTTAAATGCACATCTTATTTCTTCTCCTTCTACTAATAATTTTTTTACTTCAGAACGTACCTCTTTTATATCTATTGCTTTAAGATTAAGAAAATTAGAATCCATATTAATTCCTGATGATATATTTGGCATAATTAATTCCCCCTTTTTTTATTTTTTATATTATATCATATCATTTTATATTTACAAAATAAATTTATTTTGATGGATAGCCTTCGGGTTATGAGGGTTACATAACATATTTTATGATGTATATTGAATTATATTGTATGCTAGTGATATTAGGCATTTGGTAGTTTTTTGTTTAGTGAACAATTGTGCTAAAATTGGGGTGATTTTGAAAATTTGATCCCCAATTTCTCCCCAAGTGTTACTAAACATATTTTTGTATTTTTATGGTTTTAATTGCAAAATTTTTATTGCAATTGAATTGATATTTTTAAGGAGGAAATTTTTATGGAATTTAATAAAGATAAAATTAAAGATTTAATGAATGAGTGGATAATTTTTAGAGATGATGAACTTTGTAAATTAACTAAAGAAGATATGAAACATTCTCTAGATTTTGATACTTTTTATAATTTAGTTTTAAAAAATGTTTCTAAAAATAGTGAGAAATTTATGATTAAAAATTTGGACAAGTTTTATGAGCAAATTATGGATTTTGCTGGTTATTATAATGATAAATATTATAGGGCTGGTTTTGGTGATTGCTTGAATTTAGTTATTATGAGTCTTGGAGGTAATGGTATTGAAACTAAATAGATATGGTAAATTAGCTAAAAGGTATTTAGAAGAATATAAACCTTTTAAATTTCAACAACTTACTATGGATAGAACTATTATGGATTATTTGTTAGAATTTGAGCATCATTTAAATGGTTATGCTAATTTGATTGAAATTGAACTTAAGCAAAAATATTCTATGCCTGATGATAGGGATAGTTTTATGGAACAAGTTAAGTATTTGAATATGATTCAGGAGATAGTGGATGAGTTTGTGAAAGAGGAGGTTAAGTTGGTATAGAATGAAAGTATGAAACTTAATTTTAGAAATAAGTTTTATACTATTATTAATTCAAAATATTAAAAAGAGCAAAACAAGTGTGCTTTGCAATCTGTAAATTCACACTTGTTTTATATTTTTAGCCAACTAACATTTTCAGTTTTATTCTTTAATTCTAATTCATGTATCTTACTAACTATTGTTTTTATATTATATGAATTTTCTTTGTTCATATACATTTTTTGCTCAATTTCTTCTATTATATAATTTATAAATCCAATATTTTTGTATTTTTCATTATTATTATCTGCAATTAGTCTATTTAAACTACTAACAATCTCTATTGATTTTTCCTTATTTACCGAAGCTATATTTATTAGTGCTTTTCTTACATTATTATAAATACCATTATATTTTTTATCCTTAAAATTATTTCTAAAAGTAATTTTTAGTAATTCTAATAGATATTTAGTTAAACTATCATCATTTATTTTTGCAAGAGCTTCATTTATATCTTCATATGAATTTTTATCAACATAAGCCATATTGTTTTTATTACTCCAATTCAAATAATAATTCAATCCATACTCTTTTTCAGATAATATTAGATACTTAGCATAAAACATTTTCTTAGATGTTTTCTTACAACTTTTTAATTTTTCTGTTAGCCATTCTTCCAAAATATCTTTATCTATTTCAATTATTTTAGGTAATATGTGATTTTGGTATTCCTCTTCTAAACTATAAAAATATTTTTTTATACATTCTTTTATTCCATCAAATTTTATGAGGTATTTAAATGCATTATCTCTTTCGTCATAAGGTAATTTTTTATTTATAAAATATTTTGAGATATCTTTTTTACAGTCATCAATATTATTTTCTATACAATATTCAATATGATTTTCGAATACATCCATATGTATTGATTGTTTACGAATATTATTTATTATCCTTTTTCTTACTAATATTGGATCTATTTCTCGTACTATATAATTTATTCCAACTTTTTTTCCATTTATATAATATTCAAATTCTAACATATTTAATAATACATTCGTAGGATATTCAAAATTAAATTTTTGTTTATAGTACCATAAATAAATACATATGCTATTTGTAGTCCAGCTTCTATTTGAATTATTATATTTTGTATATCTAATAGCATTTTCAAAGTCTGCTAATTCTAAATATTTATTACATAATTCTTTAATTTTTTCTTTTTGCAATTCTGATAATTCTAAGTTATTTTCTTTATCTGAAAGCATTTGATATGTATGTGCAAATATAAACCAGTCCCAATTCCATTTTTCAAAACTTTTCAAATTTATAACTTTATCTTCACTAAATTGTGAACATATAAAAAAATATAACTCATAATATTTTTCATCTGCTTCATAAATATCATATAATTCATGTAAGTCTTTAATACTAATTTCATCTTTATTTAGTGATTTTAAAAATCCTTTAAAATATTCTAAAAACTCATTCTTATCAAACATTTTATCTATAAATATTTTTTTACTTTTTTCTCTTATTAATTTAGAATCGATTTTTTTCTTCGGAATATATTCAAATATTTCTTTCCCTGTTTTTATTTTATATTCATTTTTTAATTCTTTATAAAACTTTAATTCTTTACTACAAAATCTTAAAATATCCTCAGCAATTTGATTATCATATTTTCCGTTTTTGTATTCTTTATAGAAATATTCCATGCACTCATCATCTATTATATATTCATACTCTCTTAATCTCTTTTTGTTATTCGAATTTAAGTATTCTTTAAAAAAATCCAATAATAGTTTATTATTTTTTAACCTGTTTATAAATTCTTTAATTATTTTATAATCATATTGTTGTTCACAGATCAGATATAGTTTTATAAGAATATTTATAGCACTTGAATCAGTATATATTTTTATTATTGAATCGAAAATATTATTAATAATATCTTTGTTAATTTCTGTGTCTCTAATTTTTTCATTGCTAAAAAATTTCAGTACTTTATTTATACTATTTTTTGTTTTCAACTCTTTAAAACA
The DNA here is from genome assembly GCA_902461935.1 of uncultured Clostridium sp. Taxonomy (GTDB): domain Bacteria; phylum Bacillota; class Clostridia; order TANB77; family CAG-508; genus Merdicola. The sequence goes on from CABPZP010000003.1 coordinate 76,574, forward strand.
ATTGGTAAACTCCATATATTCATCAAAGCTATATGGTTCATCATCTTCATCGTCCCAATTGTATGCTCTCAGTCCTCCGGCTATGTATTTATACCTCTCAAGTATTATATCAATATCTTGACTTACTAGATTTCTCTTTTTTATAAAATAATAGTATGCCCTCCTTAATTCACTATTTTCATTCTTTTTATTTATATTAATAATATCTTTAAATTCTCTTCTACTACACAAATTAAAATCTGCCAAAGTTTTAATTGCCATCGATTTGCTATAATTTACATAGTCATTTGATTTGCATACGTGTAACAATGTTTCCATTACATTTCTGCCGTGTCCAAATAAACCTTCAGCAGTTTGCAATAATTTTAGTGCATTTACTGTAATTGTATAATGGTTATTTTTAGATATCTTTTCTAGTAAATATAGTATATCTTCTCCATCAGAAATTAAATTGAATTTTTCACTTATATTATAATCAATCCATATCTTTTTATTTTCATATTTTTCAAATATTTTTCTAAATATTTTCTTTCTAAATTCTAAATCAAATTTATTGTTTTCTATATAGAGAACAAATTCAGGCATTCTTTCTATAATATAATCTAATAAATCATCTCTGCCAAAACTTATTAAAAAAATAAGTGTATTTACCCATGATGTTTTTATTTTATCATGATAAGTAATAATTTCTTCAATATCCTTTATAGAATATTTTTTTATACTTTGCGCTGCTAAATATTCTCCAAAATTTTTATGTATAAATCCCCAATGTTCTTTATCTTGTTTTTTCCAGATAGATGTATATTCGATTATTTTTCTTTCCTTCACATCGCTTATTAGCTCTTTATATTCTTCTTCTGTAAGATAGTTTCTTTCTAAAAATTCCATAGTTATAGCAACAATTCCGAGTAAATGTTTAACATTTTTTTCAAAATCATCTAAATCATTAGCATTTTTAAATTTATTTTTGTCAACTTCAAGACTTCTATTAATTATATTATCAAAAATCGTCGTTTTATTTGGTAGTTTATTTTCGGAATTATATATTTCTATAATTTTTATTAAAAAGAATGGATTATATACTAAATGACTTAATTCACATTTTCCAATTTCTTTCCAAAAAATTTTTTCATCTATTCCATTTCTTTGTAATAATTCATTTATATTCTCTTTTTTTATACATTCAAGAATATACTCATTAAACCCTTCTATTGTTCCATTTTGATTTTTATTTTTAAGATTATAAAAATTATTTCTGGACGTTAGAATAATCTTTACATTTTTATAATTATTACAAAATGCTTCCAAATTTATTACAAACATTCTTCTATATTCGATAGCTATTTCATCAAACCCATCTAATACAAATATTAGATTATCTATACATACTTCTTTGTATTCTTTAGGTATAAGTTCTTCTAACTTTTCTCCATGATATACACTTAGTTTGTTATAGAAAGCAAAATTTTCTTTTTTTTCGTTTAATATATTTGTTATATACTTACATTCTTCAGTTTTTCCATTTCCAGCATCACTTAATAATATTATTTTATTTTCATTTTTCAATATTTTTTCTACTTCATTCTCATAATATATAGTTTCATTTTCTATTCTCTTTATATATCTCTTTATTCTCGTATTTTCATCTAACGTGAAATGTTGTTTATTTATCTTTGATATGTCAATATATTTTTCCGAAAATTCTGGATTAAAAAATAAATTAAATTGATAACTTAGTTCTTGGTCTAACAACATTTTTTCAAAATTGCTTTTCATTCTCCATTCAATCTTAATAAAAAGTTTATTAGCAAACTCTTCTATTTCTTCTAAATATTTAGGTTTACTTTGAGTTTTTATTCTACTTTGAGAAAATTCTTTATTACAATAAAAAATGATTTTTGAAATACCCTGATATTTTTCCTTGGTTGTCTTTATTGATAATTTCAGTTCTTCTTTCTTGTCTGATAAATTAACTGTATCATCATAATATTTTGCTTGAAATCCTATAATTTCGCCATTATAATTAATAGGATCAGTTTCAATTCCTGCTTGATTAAAATATCTATGTATTCCGTACTTTTGATCAAATTCATAGCAAAACAGACAATATGATAAAGCTTCAAATGCCTTATTTAAATTTGGGGAATTTTTATATTTAAAGTTTTCCCAGTTCAATGTATTATAATTAAGCATACTTTCATCTCCTATATAAATTATAGTTTTATTATACTACATTTTCCTTATTTTTTAAATATAAAAACATATTCATGAGCTAATAAATAAAAATCCATATTCTTATTTTTCCAATAATCTGTCATCTTGCAATTGTGTTGTTCTTTTATAATTATTTCTTTTAATGTGAAACCCGTTTGAATAAAAATATTCATGATATAAAAACCTAATGGAATAACATTTTTATTTTTTCTAATATCACCTATTAAAATTGAACAAATTTTATCTTTTTTTAAGATTCTAAAACATTCTTTTGAAAATAAACTCATTTGATTTAAAAATTCTTGTAGATTTAATCTTGATATATCTTCTTTTATATCTTTACTATATTTTATTATATCTGCATATGGTGGATGTGCAAATATAAAATCAATTTTTTCATTTGGAATAATACTTTGTAAATTAGTAGAATCGCCTTTTATTAGCTTTGGTTCATAACTAGTAGTATATTCAAAATTTATTCTGCTTTGTGCTAATTTTAACGCCTCTACATTTACATCAATTCCTATTCCTTTTCTGTTTAATAATTTGCATTCTATCATTGATGTACCACTTCCACAAAAAGGATCTAATACAATATCATTTTCTTTGGTATATTTTAATATTAAATTTCTTGGTACTTGTGGTGGGCAATTTCCTCTATAATCTCCTCTATGTGTTGCCCACTTTCCTCTTTCTTCAAAACTCCATATTGTTGTTTTTTCTAATTTGAATTCTTTTGGGTTATATATCAATAAACATTCCTCCTTAATTATAAAGAGCAACTTTAATAAAAAGTTGCCCCCAAAAAACTTTTATAGTATCTTTTATTTAAAATATGTTTTTATAACTTCTTCTAACATTCCGTTCTTAGCAAGATAAAAATTCATAAGATAATTCATATTTCTAAATCCTTTTTGTAATTGATTCTTTGATTTATTATCCCAGCATAAGCCGTCTGTTAATAGTACAAATCCCATATTTAATTTATCTAAATCATGTTGTCTGTTAATATAGCTATCAATTATCTCTTCAGGTTTTGAACCTCCTCCAAAGAAATAATCCACTTCTATATTTAAAGCTTTATTGTTTTTTATTAATATGAAATCTGCTTTTCTATTTGCAATATCTTCAGATATACTAAAACCATAATCTTTTAATTTTTTAAATTGTTTTTGTGATAACATTGTTACATTATATTTTTCACAAATTTTCTTTATTACTGGCTCGCAAGCATCTTCAAATGCAGTTCCACCTCTATTTTTTCTTCCATTAGAATCTAATCCAACTAATACTCCTATAACATAGTCTGTTAAACTTTTTTCTGCTAAATTTTCACATAAATCTTTTAATCCAATTCTTTCAAAGAAATAATAATAATTTTCTATTTCTTCTTTAGATAATCCTTGTTTTAATTTATCCACTTCAAATGAAAATTTCAAATTTTCGTCATTTCCAATTTCATCACCAACAACTGCTAATAGATTTTTTCCATTCCATACTTCAGTTCTTTCATTTTTTGAAAGTGCAAATAATAATGGAAAAGTTGCAATAACAGTTGGTACTTTTTCTACTAGTTTGTAAAATTTATCTTTAATATTATCTGCTTTTATTAATACATTCATTGCATTTAATTCTATTTCAAATTCTTTATATGCTTTTGCATTTTCCCAATTCACATAGAAGTCAAATCCTCTGTTAGTCTCTAATAAATTATTTACAAATATTTCTGACAACTTATCATAATTCATTTCTAAATACATTATTGTTCCTCCTCTATTTCTTTGTATCTTCTTTTTGATAGTTCTATATATTCTTTTTCATTATCTATTCCTATGTATCTTCTATTTAACCTTACTGCTGATATTCCTGTTGTACTACTTCCACAAAATGGATCTAAAATCAAATCATTTTCTTTGGTTGAAGCTAATATTATCTTATCCAATATCTCTAATGGCTTTTGTGTAGGATGCTTACCACATTTCTTTTCAGATGGTTTTGTTAATGAAGTTGTCCAAACATCTTTCATCTGTTTATTATTATTTAATTCTTTCATAATATTATAATTAAATGTATATTTAACTTTTTTTAAATCTTTTCTTGCCCAAAGAATAGTTTCAGTCGAATGTGTAAATGTTTTACAAGATAAATTTGGTGGAGGATTTGTTTTTTGCCAAGTTATATTATTTATTATTTTAAATCCTTCTTCCTCAAGTGCCATGCCTATTGAATAAATATTATGCAATGTTCCACTAATCCATATTGTTCCATTATCCTTTAAAACTCTATAACATTCTTTAATCCACTTTTTATTAAATTTGTGTTTCTCTTTAATCGATAATGTTCTATCCCATTCTCCTTTATTAACACTTACCATTTTACCACCACTACACGTTATACCATCATTGGATAAAAAATATGGTGGATCTGCAAATATCATATCTACACTTTTATCTTCCAATTTTTTAATTGCCTTAAATATATCATTATAGATTAATTTGAAATTATCGGTTTCAAAATAGTATTTCCCGCTATACATTCTATTTCTCCATAACAAGAACTATCTGATTCATAATTTGTTATTAGGAGTTCAGATATTTCTCCTCTTCCATTTGAATTAGCATTTATCATTCTTTTTGCATAGACTTCATTAATGTTAAATCCTTTATAGATATTTTCAAAAAAGCAATCTTCTTTGTTGGTATTTTTAGGATTGGAGTTACTAAGCATAACTTTAACATTGTTATTATTTAATTCTTTATAATATAAAGCTAATTCTTTTTGATTTTCATCATCAAAATCTTCTTTAGTGTATGATGTAAATCCTGATGTAATATTCAAAGGTCTATATGGTGGGTCAAAATATACAAAAGTATTTTTCTTTATATATTTCTGACTTGCCTTATAATCTCCATATTCAAAATTCACATTTTTTATCAATTCAGATAATGCTCTTAAATTTTCTTCATCACATATGGTTGGATTTTTATAGTTTCCCATAGGGACATTAAAATCTCCATTTTTATTTACCCTATATAGTCCATTGAAGCATGTCCTATTTAGAAAAATAAATTCTATTGCTTTTTGTAATGACATTTCATCTTTAGTAATTCTATAAGAGTTGTATTGTTTTCTTATATTATAAAAATACTTTTTTCTATCATCTTTTTCTAAATTTAAATATTCTTTTTCTAATAATTTTAAATTAGTTATTAATTCTTCAACATTATTTTTTATTACATTATACGAATTAATTAAATCTATATTTATATCAAATGCATAAGCCTCTTTTACATCATAATTTTGCAATATATCTATTAAAACAGCTCCACCACCTACAAATGGTTCTATGTAACATTCTATTTTTCCATTTTTTAATTCTAATGGATAATAATTATTTAACTGATTTAACAGACTTCCTTTGCCTCCTGCCCATTTTACAAATGGTTTTATCCTGTTTTGCATATTTTCACCTCTTATGTTTTGTATTTTATCATATTGGCTGTCTTTTTACAATGAAATAGTTTTTATTTATTAATATTTTATTTTTATACAAATTTTATTTTTAATAATTCCTTATTTATTGATTCTAAATTTTCGATTATCTCTACAAAATCATTATCCATCACTGCATTACAATTAAGATCTATTTTCTTCTCTTTACTGTTAATATTTATATAATTTTCAAATATATTCACTATGTTCGGATGAATGTATTCACTATTGTTTTTATATATAATTATATACATTGAACTATAAAATTTAGTTTTATAGTATTTGTCTAATTTTTTACATAATTCTAAAATATTCATATCATTCCATTTAAAAAATTTCTTTGGTTTATAATTTTTTATAAATTCTAGCTTTTTCTGTTTCATATTCTCTATTTCTTCTTTATTAATCATACTTATTAATTTTGAAATTTCATTATCTTCACTAATATAACTTAATCTGTTAAAAACATTATAATCGAAAAATCTCTTATATAGTTTATTAGGATTAATTTCGCAATACATTATAGTAATAAAGTTCTCAAATACTGTTCTCAAGATAATATTAGCGTCTTCAAAAAATCCAGCCAAATCTAGTTTATATATTGCTTTTATAGATTTATCATATTTACAAAGTAATCCAAGCCTAATATATGAATGCAATTGTAATTTTTGTCCTTTATATGTATCCGTAATTTTAAATTGCAAATTATTAAGAATTTCTTTGTAACGTATATCTTTTGATTTCATTTTACTATCCATAACTACTCCTTGTATATGTTACACATTATATATCATATATTTTTCCTATTATCAAATAAAGGGTTTGGGACATTCCCAACTATCAAGAACCCTTTGTATACACAAAGGGGAATCTTGCTAAAAACATTTTTCTTATTTTAGTTCTTTTTGCTCCAAAACAATATAAAAAGAAAAGTGACATTTTTATCTGCCACTAATCATTTCACATCTAAAGTAATTTAGCTTATACTCTAGTTATCTCAACTATTTCAGAGTGATTCCCTAATTAGGGAATCGCTCATTCTATGGTCATCGTCCTTAATTTCAATACCACCACACATTTCATATAATCTTGAAATTATTGAATCTACAATACTATAATTTTTATTTATACATAATCTTTCTCTTAATTGATTTCTGTTATAGTTTGTAGTTATAACAATCGGCAAATAATTATTATATCTATTATTCACTATCAAAAATAATTTTTCTAATACCCATTCTGTCGGCTTTTCTTTTCCTAAATCATCAATTACCAAAAGATCAACACTAGAATATAAATTCAAATAATCTTTATTAGAAACTTCTGAATCGCTATATGAATCTCTAATAAAATCTAACAATTGTATTAAAGTTCCAAATATTACTGATTTTCCGTTCTTAATAATTTCATTTGCAATGCATGATGCTAAATAAGTTTTACCTACACCATAAGCTCCTGTTATAAAAAGTCCTTTATTAGTGGTTCCTTTTATCAATTTGTCTACATATTTTTTAACATTTTCATAAGCATTTTTATTCTTATTTGTTATTTTATAATTTTCAAATGTGCTATTTAATTGACGTTTTCCTAAATTATTATTTTTAAATAATTTGTTTATTTTACTTAAATTGATTTTTCTTATTTTGTCTTTTTCAATATATTCATCATATTGTTGCCAAATCTTACTAGCCTCATTACAGGTACATCTTTCATATGCAGTTGCTATATCTTTATAAACAATATTGGCATATAGTGCAGTATAATCATTTATATGTAATAACTTTCCACAAAATTTGCACTGTTTGTGTATTTTATTATCAGTATCTAAGACTATGTCAGAAATCAATTGTTTTGAATCCACTATCATTTTCACCTGCCTTTATATCATCTTCTAATCTATTATTTTCTATTTTATTCTTGTCTACTATATTCTCTTCTGCCACGTTACTTGACATTTGTGTAACGTTACTTTCTTCTTTTTTCTTATCTCTAAATCTTTTTTGTCTTGCTCTATTTTGCTCTAAAATTTTCTCATATTTATCAATACTTTGATACTTATACCAGTTTTTAATTATATATGTATTTTCCTGATATATTAGCATCTCTAAATGGATTAATTTGTTCAATATATTTTCCATTTTTGCATCCGTTTTGTGAATGATTGTTGCAAGTTCATGCACTGTCATAGGATTATTTTCTGAAATCATTAACTTTCCTTCTTGCATACATTGTCCTGCTATTGTTAATAATTGAATCCATACTCTAAAAAACGTGTCCCCATCACGTTCTTTGAGTAATATTTTGATTTTTGGATTTGCAAATATATCTGTAAACACTTTAATCCATTGCATGTTTTACCTCCTTTACTTTTTTAATGATTCTTGTTCCTTATTCTTTAAGTATTCATCTAGTGCTTGTACTCTAAATAATACTCTTCCACCAACTCTTGCACATGGTATTTGTTTTCTTCTTACTAATTGGTTTACTAACCAATATGATATTCCTAAATACTCTGCTGTTTCTTTCATTGTTAGTGTTTTTCGTTCTACCTTTGGCAAATCTTCCATAAAATCACCTACCTTTCCTAATTGCATTGACTTTATCGTAATTACCCGGTATAATATTGATATACAATTATCAATTATTATTTTAATTGTAGGTGTTGCAAAAATAAACCCAACAACCTATAATTAATTATTTTTATTTGTATTGTAGGTATGTGGAGGTATTTATGAGACCAACTTTTAGTGTATTATTTAATTTAGAAACAAATGAAGAAATAGTTATTTATGAAAAGTTAAAAAAGGAAGGAAAAAATTATACTTCTTCCCAAACATTTTATCCACAAGTAAGGCCATTAGGCAGTTTTCTTCTTGATTTTTTAAATACTAATATGCATAAAAAAGAAAATATTGAAACATTTATTACTGAATATTGTTTTTTATATTATTACTCTATCTTTAACAAAAACTATAAAGATAAATATGTAAATTATATTTTTACTATATCAGAGGATGAATATTTAAAATCATTGGACAAAATCTATAAAAAATTTGGTGAAGATTTTATGTTTATTTATGATTCTTTTAGAAATATAGCTATAAAAAAATATAGTTATAAACATATTTATGAAGATGAAAAATTTACAGATCCTAAAATTTCTAAATTATATAAAAATAAATTAGATTCTCTTAAACCAATAGATTATTTAGAAGACTTAGATGAATTTGAAGGCACAGGTCCTTCTGATAATATTATTATAGATTTTAATTATGAAGGATTTGAAGAATTTAAAATCTCCTCTTCTGTTCCTTACTCTTATAAAATTAGTACTTATAGGGATTTGTTGTATCTAACTATTAGGCAACTTGCTAGTTCAAAGTATCTAATTTGCAGATGTGAAAATTGTGGTAAATTTTTTATTCCCTATTCAAATCACGATACTAAATACTGTGATAACATATTTAAAGGAAATAAAACATGCAAAGATTTAGCTCCGGAAATCGTTTACAAACAAAAATTAGAAAAAGACCCTTTATTAAAAAAATATAGAACAAGATATCAAACTTTACAAAAGTCAGCTTCTATAAATCCGGAAATTAACGAAGAAAGATATGAAAATTTTAAAAAAATTGGTGCTATTAAAAAGAACGATTATTTAAATAATAAAATTACTGCTGAAGAATTTGAAAATTGGATAGAAAGCACAAAAATAAGGAAGTAATGCTTCCTTATTTTTTCTTTTCATTTTTCTTATTTGAACTATCGCTATTTTCTTTTCTCTCATTGTTGTATTTTTCAATATTATCCTTAGATATTTTTTTTAAATAATCCTTGTAATATTCATTCAATACTTTATTTTTCATCTTATTCACCTTTCTTATTGAAGTAATTTTCTGTAAAAACATAATTCATTTCTTTATCAAAATACTTTTTTCTTTTTATCCATATAAAGCCATCACCTTTTGATATAAACGCAATATCTATTGGTCCTCCAACAGTTTCACTAAAATTATCTAACACCAACCTTCTTTTAAATGATGTTAAATTTATCATTCCTTCTGCCATATAGATCATTTCATCTCTTGGTAAAAAAGATAATGATCTATGTATATTCATTAATCTATCCTTCACTAATTTATTTTTTTCTTCTTCTATACTAGTATTTAACTGTATGATTTTATTTTTTACACTCTCATCTTTTTCAGATGCTATCCCATTTTTAAATTTTTTTACGTATATTTGATTTATTTCATTATTAATTCCTAAAAAGAATTCATCCATAACATCTGTCTGAGCTAATGGAATTATTTGAGAATTTTGCTCGTGTGTTATTTGAAAAGAATTTTCATTTAATTTCAGAACTTTATTATTTATTATTCCTAAAGTTTCTATTTGTATACATACTGGAAATATTTCATTATCACCATATCCTGTTATTGCTATTCCAGTAAAATTTGATCTATCCCAATATTTTTTATTCCTTATTATATCATTTAATTTTAGCATTATTTTTTTCTTTGTTTCTTCTTTTAAGTTAATTTTATATGATTCTGAACAGAAATCAATTATATTACTTGTATCTAATTTAGACAATATATTATTATAATATAAATCATCCATAACTTCATCATTAATTTCTACATTTGTTCTATCTACAATTTCTATAATTTTTATATTTATAAATTCCATTAATTCATTATCATTTTTAAAGCTATTCTTACCTACTTCTTTATTTGCCATTGACAAAACGATTCTAAATATTTCATCACATTTATTTAATATTTGGTTATTTATTATTTCCAATTCTATTTTTTCACCAGAATAATTATTTGCAAATTCTATGCAATAGCTCATAAAGTCATCGCAATACTCTTTTAATGTTTGAAAAGTCTTTTCTCCAAGTTTTCTTCTATATTGTTTTATTATTATCTCTAATTGTATTCCCATAATACTGGCACTATTATATATTAATATTCCCACTGGAGCATATTTGCTCAACATAAACATTTTATCTGCTGTATTATATATCTTTGTTTTATTTCCAATTGTAACAGCACTATCTGCTGCAATAGCTATTCCATTTTTATTCATCAAAATTACTTCTGCTGACATCTTTTATTCCTCTTTTCTAATTTATTTTATAATTGGAGATACTAATTCAATCAATTTTTGTATTCCTAATGCTAACGCAGTAGATTTTGTTATTACTGATGTTGATTTTTCTAAAAAACTACTTATATTATTATATGCTTTTTTTAGTCTTGTAGGTTTCTCTACAGAACTATTAATTTGCTCATCAACTACATCCAAATCATCAAATAAATTTTCTTTATCCTCTTTATCCATTTCTATTATTTCAAGTTCTTTCTTTATATCTTCTATGATTTTATGTATATCTTCAACATTTTCAATATTAATACTACTTGTAACCATTTGTTGGCTACCAAATGCTAAACTAACTGTGGAATTTTGAGTGTGATTTAAGTTTACTGTAGGCATATTTATTTCCTCCTCTAATAATATTTGCTTTGATAATTCATCCACTATATAATCAATTAATGGCTTAATTGTCAAATTCAAAAAATTTTGTATAATATCAACAAATTTTCTGCTACTACAATAGTAAGATGCTGATATTCCTAGCAATTGAATATTATTGCTTACAATATATTCAATTAAATCATATATTGCTTTAATATGTTTATTTTCCTCTCTTGGTATATGTACACTACACCAATCATTAGATTCAATAGGAAAACATTCTTTAAAGTCAATTTCTACATTTTTAATTTTATTTTGTAAAATATCATTTATTATAATTGTATTATCTATATATTCTTTAAATCTGTATAAACTAATATCTGCAGTTTCATAACCTGTTCCTAACAAATTACTAGCTAATCTTCTAAATTCTAAACTTATTCTTTTTAATTCTTTTACATCACTCATATATCTTCTCCACAATATGAACAGAATACTTTAGATTTTCCACTACAATATAATACCTTTACATGCTTTTTGCAATTTTTACATTGAAATTGTTCTTCTACCGTATCCTCCGTTTTTATATTACTAACATTTACTTTTTTTAAAGGCTTAAATTCCATCTTTACAACTTTACTTTTATTTATCTCTTTGCTCATTTTTCCAAAAGCTTTATTTATTTCTTCAAGCATGTAATTTTTTGCCATATTAGTTGCTTGTTCAATAACCTCTGGAGTATAAAAGCTCTCTTTTTCTTTTTCTAGTCCACAATATGGACAAAATATTTTTTCCTGTTCACTACAATCCTTATATTCTCCTGCATTTAGTTTAAACTCAGATTTGCAATAAGGACATTCAAAAGCTATATATCCCTCGCTATCTCCCTCTATTTCAACTTTAAATTCCATATTTTCCAACTCCTAGCAATGATATTATACTACAAAATCTTCTTTATTTCTATACTTTTCTATATTTTTCCCTACACATCAAAACTTTTTCCACCATAACCCTCTGTCGGGTTTTATTTTCTCACACAAAAATGTTACAATAAAAACATAGTAATACAAACAATTACTAAAAACAACAGAAAGGAGGCAAAAAAGTGACAGGTAGTATTGAAAAGCGAGGAAAAAACAGTTACAGGCTAGTAGTATTCAAAGGATATGACCTAGATGGCAGACCAATAAGACATCAAAAAACAATACACTGCAAGAAAAAATCAGAAGCACAAATAGAACTTGCAAAATTTCTAACAGAAGTAGAAAGTGGACTAATAGTAGACGGAAACATCCCAACATTTGCACAATATGTGGAAATATGGACAAAGGATTATGCTTTAAAAGAACTAGCACCATCAACTTATTATAGATACAAACGTATGTTAGAAACAAGAATCACTCCATATTTTGGACATTATAAGCTAAATAAAATCAAACCAACAGACATTATGAGATTTTATGATTTACTTGAAGAAGATACTCAAATTATTAGAAGAAAAAACAACAATGGAAAGAAAACAAGAAAGCCATTATCTCAAAAGACAATATTAGAACATCATCGTTTGCTATCAGCAATGCTTCATAAAGCAGTATATTGGCAACTTATTGTAAGCAATCCTGCTGAACGTGTTCAACCACCGAAAACATCTAAGCCATTAAGACGTCATTATGATGAAGATCAAACTAAAATTCTTGTTGATAATTTGCAAAAGTTAAAAGGCAATCAAATTAAATATCGTACTGCAATTTTACTTGATATTTTTACTGGAGCAAGGCTTGGTGAACTTGTTGGGCTTGAATGGAGTGATATTGATTTAAAAAATGGTATTATCAATATTAATAAGTCTAGTCAATATCTTTCTGAAAAAGGAGTTTTTACTAAGGCACCTAAAACAGAAAGTTCAATAAGAGATGTTGCAATACCTGATTTTATTGTTTCTTTACTTGAGAAATATAAGTTATGGTATGATGAACAAAAAACGATTGTAGGCGATTTCTGGCACGAATCTAATAGGCTATTTGTTCAAGATGATGGTAAACCTATTCATCCATCTACAATTAGCAAATGGTTTGAACAGTTCGTTAAAAAGATTGGATTGCCTGTAATTAATTTTCATGGTTTAAGACATACAAATGCAACTCTTCTTATTTCTCAACAAGTTGATGTTGCAACAGTATCTGCTAGACTTGGTCATGCACAAATTACTACTACATACAATTTCTATGTTCACCCACTAAAATCTCATGATAGGACTGCTGGAAATGTATTAGAGAATTTGTTAATTTCATGCAAGGCAGATTAGTAATTCAATATTATCTATAAATCTTTTTTGTGACTCTCATATTTATATTTTTTTGATTTACTTTGTTGTAAAAATGACTTTAAGAATTTTTATGAAATGAGATTTTCTTAGAGGTTCTATGTCAATTGGGAAGTTGATCCCCAATTTCTCCCCAATTTGACATAATAGTGCTATTTTAAAGCATTATAGCAACCAATTTGAAAGCAACAAAAAATCGTCACAACTACTCAAGCTGTAACGATTAAATCAAAATTGTAAAGCAAAATTATTTCAAACTCACCTTAGGGTTATGAGAAAAATTTACTTTTCATTTCTTCTTCGCTATTACATTAAATATATGCCAATGTTTCATTTTTTCTAAACCGGTAAAATCATCTTTTTCTACTTCATTAAACTCTATAATTTCAAAATTTTTTAATAATTCCATCACCTGCTCTTTGGTAAGAAAAGTCATTTCTTCTTTTGTAATTTTCCATTCATCATTCTCTCCGAAAAAATTACCAACAAAATACCCGTCTTTCAAAATACTATCATCTATTTTATTCCATAATTTTTTAAAGTTATTTTTATTGCAAAATGGAATACTAAAATTAGCAACTACTAAATTATTCTTTTCTAATTCAATATCTTCAAATTTTTGCTTTAAAAATTTAAATTGTTTTAATTCTTCCGCTTCTAATTTTGCCGCAATTCTTGATTCAACATCTTCTCTATCTATTGCAAGTACATTCCAGCCATTCTTTATTAAACAAACTGTATCTCTTCCAGCTCCGCATCCAAGCTCTATTGCATTGCCTGGTTCTACATTTAATTCTATGAATTTTTTAACAGTATAATTAGGCTTTGCATCTGCTGTATTTTTATAATATCTTTCTATATTTTTCATATATCATACTCCCACAAGCTTAACTTGCCTTTTGCGTCAATTGGATTATCGAATACTTCTATATTATCTAATTGCCACGCATATTTTTCCACAAAAGTACTTTTAGCATAAACATCTTTATTTTCTTTCAAACACATTTCTTTAAAATTTTCATCGCATTTTATACAATCTACTAATGTAACTTTTCCTAATATTTTTCCAGTTAGCATATCTTTTGGAATATATTTAGCGAGCCTTTTCATTGCTTCTTTATCTATTCCTTTTCCAGCATGTATTAATAAATCTCCTCTATATTTGGTTTGCCAACTTCTAAATTCAAATCTTTTATAACCTTGCATTATTAATGTTGCCCAAGGTTGTTTTATTGTTAATACTTTCATTTTTCTCCTTTTTTATTTCAATTCATTATTTATTTTATGTTTTGGAAATTTATTTTCTTTTAAAATTTCCTTTACAGTTTTTGGTAATAATGGATATTCATCAATTTTATTTATATCTAGCCATTCATATTGTAAATAATCTTTTCCTTCAATATTTTTCATTGTATATTCTATTTTTTTATCTTCTTCATCTATAAATTCAGCTTTATGTATAAATAAAATTTCATGGTAATTATGCCCTTTCATTTCAAAAAAGTTTTCAATAGTCGCTATATAACCTGTTAATTCTATTTCTTTTCCAAGTTCTTCTTGAATCTCTCTTTTTACTGTATCTGCAGAGCTTTCTCCTATTTCCACTCTTCCTCCTATTAAAGCATAATGATCTGAATTAATATTTCTATGTACCAATACTTTTCCATTATGAATTATAACTCCTGCTGCTCTTATATTAAGTTTATAATTTTCTACATCAATTGTTAAATCCATATAATTACCTCCTTTTTTTCCACAATTATAACACTTATAATAATTTATTTAAATATATTTTTATACTAAAATTTCTTTGCGAATTTACACATATAATAGAAAAAATATTTTTTTGTAATTTTTATATTTTTTTGCATTAAACTTTTTCTGGTTTATTATTTTATTTTTGTACTTGCTTATTTTTCACACTAGTTGTAATATAATAATGTAAAAGCTTAAGGAGGTACGCTTATGTGCGGTATTGTTGGTTACAATGGTAACAAAAATGCTTGTCCAATTTTAATTAATGGACTAAAAAAATTAGAATACAGAGGTTATGATTCTGCTGGTATTTCTGTTATGGAAAGTGCTAATATTATTGTAAAAAAGGATAAAGGCAGGGTTGCAAACCTTGAAAATTTAGAAGGAATTGAATCTTTAAACGGAACTCTTGGCATTGCACATACAAGATGGGCAACTCATGGAAAGCCTTCTAAAGAAAATGCTCACCCTCATATGGATAATACTAAAACTTTTTCTGTTGTTCACAATGGAATTATTGAGAATTATAAAGAACTAAGAGATTTTTTAGAGAGTAAAAATTACACTTTTTACTCTGATACAGATACGGAAACTATTCCAAATTTAATTCACTATTATTATGAAAAATTGTCTTTTCCATGCGGGCAGCTAGAAACGTCTACCCCTACATTAAACAATAGAAATTCTCTATTATCTGAAAAGAACAATATTTTTTTGAAAGCTGTTAATTTAGCTTGTAAAGATTTAAAAGGAAGTTATGCCTTAGAAGTTATAAGCACAAATGCTCCAGATACATTAATAGTTACAAGAAAAGATAGTCCTTTAGTAATAGGTACAAAAGAAGGTGAAACTTTTATTTCATCTGACATTCCTGCTTTAATATCTTTTACAAATAACTTCTATTTTTTAAATGATAAAGAATATGCAGTTATTACAAAAGATAACATAGAATTTTATGATTTTGATTTAAATAAATTAACAAAAAAATCTGAAAGTGTAGAACTTGCAGCAGATAGTGCAGATAAAGGTAATTTTGAAGATTATATGTTAAAAGAAATTTTCGAACAACCAAAAGCTATCCGAGAAACTATAGGAACATCTTTAAATGGTAGCTCTATCGCTTTTGATGGTTTGAACTTAGATAAAGATTTTTTAAGTACTATAAATCAAATTTATATAGTAGCTTGTGGAACTGCAATGCATGCTGGTCTTGCTGTTAAAGCAAATTTCGAACACTTTTTAAATATACCAGTTTGTGTAGATGTTGCTTCAGAGTTTAGATATAGAAATCCATTAATTAACGAAAAAACTCTTTGCATTTATATAAGTCAATCTGGAGAGACAGCTGATACTATTGCTGCTCTTAAACTTGCAAAATCCAAAAATGCAAAAACAATTGCGGTAACAAATGTAATTGAAAGTTCTATAACAAGAGAAGCAGATTATTTTATATATACACACGCAGGTCCAGAAATTGCTGTTGCTTCAACAAAGGCATATACATCTCAAGTTGTTTTATTAAACATTATGGCATTGTATTTCGCAGAAATATTGGGAAATCTTTCAAAAGACAAAATAACTGAACTAAAAAAAGAACTATTATCTTTACCAGAAAAAGCAGAAATCGTCTTAAAAAACTCAAAAGATTTGCAAAAGTTTGCACAAAAAATATATAAAGAAAAAGATGTATTTTTTATTGGTAGAGGAATAGATTACACTGTTTCTATGGAAGCTTCCTTAAAATTAAAAGAAATTTCATACATTCATTCTGAAAGCTTTACAGCTGGTGAATTAAAGCATGGTCCTATTGCATTAATAGAAAATGGAACTACTGTTGTAAGTATTTTAACAGACCCTAATTTAGTAGAAAAAACAGTAAGTAATATTCAAGAAGTTATAACAAGAGGTGCCAAAAGCTTTGTTGTAACAAATATACCTTTAGATAAAACAAATTTTGACTTTGTAATATCTATACCAGAAATAGATTCTATATATTCCCCTGTTTTATCTATAATTCCGCTTCAATTACTTGCATATTATATTACAAAAGAAAAAGGATTAGATGTAGATAAACCACGAAATCTCGCCAAGTCTGTAACAGTAGAATAACATAATAAATCTAATTTCTTACATCAAGTTGGAATATAAAAAAATAAGCTGGTCGATAGAGGCGTCGACCACTACAATAAAAAATTTCCTATAATGTAAAAAAGCGGAATAAATTCCGCTTTTTTACATTGCTTTTTTAGTTTTCATTTCTATTTCTTCTATCATACTTAGTAAAATCCCTCTTTTTTTTGCCTTTTTTAATAAATAATCTAACTTTGCTTGATTTGCTTTTATTTGGTATGAAAAATAATCTATTAAATCGTTTTCTGCATATTCAAAGTTATTTATTGCACATTCTAATTCGGCTTTTGCTTTTATAACATTTTTTATTATATCTTTATCTTTATCCTTTGCTGTTAATTCTTTTATTTTATATTCTTTTACGAAATCTTCTTCCATAAATTTTCTCCTATACTAAAAATTACTATTATTAGTATATGCTTGTACAATAAAATTTATGCCTCTTTTTTTCTTCTCCAATAAAATAAATATTGTTGAGCTATTCCTGCTAAGTTTCCATATTTTTGATCTGCTATTTCTAAAATCTGTTTTTTACTAACTTTTTTCTCATCTTCATTTTTTATGTATAAATCGTTCATTACTCTCCTAACCCATACATCTATAGGGAAAACCTCAAATCTTTTAAGGGTTGAAAACAATAATATACAATCTGCAACTTTAGGCCCTACTCCAGAAAACTTTAAAAGTTCTTCTCTAACTGTCTCTGTGTCTTCATTAAATAATTTTTTTAAATCAACTTCTTTATTTAATATCATTTTTGTAGTTTCATACACTCTTATATCTCTAAATCCTAAGCCTAATTTTCTATATTCTTCTACACTTACATTTCTTAACTCTTCTGGTGTAGGAAATGTGTAATATTTTTTTCCATTCCATATAATTTCATTACCATAATTTTCAGATAATCTTTCTATTATGCCTTTAATTCTAGGAATATTATTGTTTGCCGAAATTATAAAAGATATAATAGTTTCCCATAAATCTTGATTTAAAATTCGTATTCCTTCTCCATACTCTATACTATTTTTCATATATGAATCTATTTTTGATAATTTATCTTTTATTTTAGTATAATCTCTGTTTAAATCAAAATATTTTGTTACTATATCTTGTATATTTCCTTTGCAAATTCCTTTAAATATAATTTTATTTTCAATACTTTTTACATTTAAAACATTGTTTGCAATTACTCCTGTATAGCTTTCATCATCTTCTTTATTCCATCTGAAGCATTGTCCACACTCGAAAATATCTATTAAATTAAATGAATTTATATTTTCTAAAATATAACTTTGTTCTTCCATAAAAATATCTCCTCCTTCAAATTTTAACATATAATGTTGTTTAATGGCAATAATTTTATTATTATATATTTTATTGATATTAATTGTATATGAATACATAAAAATTATTTTAACTGTTAATTGATAAATGTTTATTGTTATATTAAAATACTGAACAGAGGTAGAATATTATGAATGAAATTTTGTTAAGAAAAAGTAGTTTAAAGCAATTAGAACAAATAAAAAAGTTTATGTATTGCCATGAATATAAAAATCTAAACATATTTTCAAGACAATACTATAAAGAAATAATTCTAAATAAATTTAACCATTATTCTAAACCATATGCCTTTATGTTTGGTGATTTTGATAAATTAAACACTATTAATAACATTTTTGGTAAAGAAGCTGGAGATAAAGCCTTGTATAATGCTTTAAAAGTAATAAAATATTCATTACCACAAAAAGCAATAATTTCTCGTGTTGCTGGTGATGAGTTTTCTATTATACTTACAGAATGTACAAAGGAACAAGCAACTTACTATAAGAAAATTATAGACAAAAATTTATATACTTATAGAAATTCAACAAGTGGTCTTACAATTACTTTTGGTATTGAAGATTCTAAAGAAAGTCCTTTAGTTTGCAAGTTATCTTATAATGCAGAACAAAAAGTAAATAATATAAAAAGTAAAAGAAAAGTAATAGAAAATCTCAACGATGTAGAATTAAATAATATTAATTTAGATACTAACAATTCCGATAAATTATGGAAAAATTTAAATCATAGTATTTCAAGTGCAATAAAAAATTATGTTGCAGATTTAAGACTCTCAGACTCCTTTAATTACACTGCAAAGGATTTAAAAAGTGAATCTCTATTTATTATTGAAGAACTTGGAACTTTAATAGAACATAAAAAAAATATAGAAATTGATTCACCTCATATTGTTTCATATACTCAAAAACTTTCTAAGGAATCTGCAAATTTATTACATAATTTACTATCTAATAATGAAGATTTTAATAGTCAATTAAATAATTTATCTTACAAAGATTTGTTAAACATAAATTCATCTAGTAAAGAACTATCAAATCAATTAATTAGAAATCCCATTTCTCAGTTATACGGAAAAAGCTACTTAAATCACTTTTTAGTGAATAAAATATGCAATTCCGCTTCTGAATATGAAGCTATTTACTTTAGCAACGTTGGCGTAAAAACTTCTAATACGGCCTATGGCCACGATTATACAGATAAAAGGTTATCAACCTCTGCTAATGCCTTAAAATCTCACTTATCAGATATTTCTCTATTTAATAATTCAAACTTTACTTTTGATGATTTAGATAATTTTTTAATCGACTTAGGCGGTGGAAATTATTTAGCTATAGTTGAAAAATCACAAGAAATATCTGAAAGCGAAATAAAAAATATTATAAATTCACTGAATAATTCTAAAGAAGATATTTTAAAATTTGGTTATTCTATAAATCCTAATTTTCAAAATAGCACCCCAGATATTTTTAATAATTCCTTAGAAAAATTGAAAGTTGATTGTAATAAGAGTAAAGATAAAATAAAACATAAAATTTTAACAAGTTCAGACTCTATTTTAGCTTTTGATAAAGAAATTTTACAATGTGTAAACCAATTTTTAGAAACTATACCTAATGCTCCAAATGATATCAATGCTAAAAAGCGCTTTTTATCTAATGTTTTTATTTCTTTAACAAACGAAGCTTCTAATTATAAAGGTTCTTCTTTAGATGAAAAAGAAGATTTCTCAAGAGATTAAATTTACTTTTTAAAGCCCATTCCAAAGACCTCTCTAGCATTTGAAATTATAATGAATGCCTGAGGGTCTATTTTTTTAGCCGCTGTTTTTACCTTAAATACATCTCCTCTTGTTGCGGCACACATTAGTATAATCTTTTCCTTATTTGTATACATTCCCTTCCCAAACAACCCTGTTGTTCCTCTTTTTATGTTTTCTCCAATTTTTATAGCTATTTCTTCATTTTTTTCTGAAATGATAAAAATAAGTTTAGTAAAATAAATTCCTTCAAATAAAATATCTATTACTTTTCCCATTAAATATATAGATATTGCAGAATATAACCCAATTTCTATTTCTTTAAAAAAGATAATATTCAATACCACAACAATCACATCTATAATAACAATAACATTACTTATTCGCATATTGGAATTATATTCTTTTATAATATTACTTACTAGCTCGCTTCCTCCAGTTGAACCATTTGCTCTTAATATAATTGCAGTTCCAATTCCTACAATTATTCCACCATATATGCACGCTAAAAAACTATCTGCTGTTATTGTATTTAATTTATCAAATATATCCATAAAAATAGATAAACTAATAGTTCCTACAACAGATTTAGCAAAAAAAGATTTTCCTATTTTATATCCAGAAAATAAAAATAAAGGAACATTTAAAACAATATTTGTAATTCCCATAGGAATTTTAAATAAATAATATAATATTGTTGCTAATCCAGCTATCCCACCAGTTGAAAGCTTACATGGTAATAAAAACATAGATATTCCCAATGCCACTACTGCAGCCCCAAAAATAACTTCAATAATATCTATAAAAAAAACTTTAATATTTTCTTTATTCATAAAAATCACCTTATATTGCTATTATTAGCAATATAAGGCTTTTTAATGCACTTTATAATTATACTTCTAAAAAATCTGTAAATTTTTTCTTTATATTTATTTCTATTTTTCCTGGCTTAATTTCTTCGTTCGTAACAACTTTAGAATCAACATTATAATATTCTTTTAATTTTTCTATGTTTTCGTTTTCAAATCCTATAGCGTTTTCAAAATTTTGTGGATTTACCTCTATTTCTACTTCTTTAACTTTTACATTGTATTGTTTTATTTTATCTACAATAGTATCAAACCATATACCTGATTCTACTCTATTTTTAAATTCTTCATTTGCAACATTATTCATAATTTCAACTGCTATTTTTTTGTGTGTTAGTATATAAAATATTTCTTTTGCTCTTTCTATACTCTGAACTATTGTTAATTCTTCATATTCACCTTTTTCGAATTCTTGAGCAATTTTTGTTTTTTCTTTAATTGATACTTGGTAAACTTCAACACATTTTGGTTTTAATTTACATATTAATTTTGCAGTATTTATCTCATCTAATTTTGTTGCTTCTGGTAAACCTATATATATTTTATATATTAAATAAAAACCGAATCTTTTTATTAATTTTGTTGCTCTTTTTATTTCTTCATATGTAAAAGAAAATTGTGCTCTTTTCAATAGATAATTGCTTAAAGAAGCTACTTCCATTTTTATAGTTTTTACTTTGTATTTTCTTAGTATTTTCAAATTTTGTTTTGTAATATTTTGTGGTAATGTTTTTATTATAATATTTGATATTTTATTTTCCTTAATATATGGTAATACGCTTGAAAGTAATTCCTCTTGTTTATCTAAGTCTAATTTAGTAAAATATTCTCCTTCAAATGAAATTTCAATATTATTATTTTCTATCTCTTTTAAATTTTTCTCAATTATATCTACAACATCTTTAGCTGTTATCTGTTTTTCCTGCAATTTTATTCCAGTTGAACTAGAAAAAATATCTTTTTCTCTCTCTATTGTTTCCTTTAATTCTATCGGTAAAATGTAAGTTTTTTTCATATTTTCCTCCTTTCATTTTTTTAATATTTCTATTGCTTTTTTTGCAGCTTCCATTTCAGCATGTTTTTTAGAGCTTCCTTCCCCAATTGCTAAATATTTTCCTTCACATTCCACTTTAGCCGTAAATTTTTTATCGTGATCTGGTCCTTCTTCTTTTATAATTGTATATTTTATATTAACATTACCATTTACTTGTAACATTTCTTGTAAAACTGTTTTATAATCCTTCATTCCAACACTTTTACTAGAAATTTCTATGCTATCTTTTAAATTATCTATTATAAACTTTTTAGCAGGTTCAAGACCTCCATCTAAGTATATTGCCGCAACCACTGCCTCAAAGGTATCTTCTAATACTGCTTTTCTTTGAGCTCCGTTATTTAAAATCTCGCTTTTTCCTAATAATAAGAAATCACTAAAATTATGCATTTTTGAAACTTTAGATAAGCTTTCTTCACATACAACACTTGCTCTAACTTTAGTCATTTCTCCTTCTTTTAAGTTATCATAATTTCTATACAAAAATTCACTAGATACAAATTCTAAAATACTATCTCCTAAAAATTCAAGTTTTTCATAGCTCTCAACTTTCTGTTCATATGCATAAGAAGAATGTGTTAAAGCCTGTTTTAAAAGATTAATATTATTAAATTTATACCCTATGCTATCTTCTAATTTTGAAAAATCCATATTATTCACCTCAGTTCTATAAATTAAAATAGCATTTTTTATGTTTACATTATATACTAAAATAAAAAATTTGCAAGAAAAAAAGAAATAAACCTATAATTTATTTCTTTTTTATATAGTTTAATATATTCCATATAATTCTGCTTTTGTAGTAGAATTATTTACACATTTCATTACTACTGATGTATCGCTCTTATAGTAACAATAAGCAACATATGGAGCAGTATTATTATAATTTACAAAAAAGCTATTTTCTCCTTGTTTCTTTAATAAATCAACAGAAATTTCGGTTGATGCTACTAAATTATTATAACTATTATAGCATATAAGAATAACAGAATTATACTGATTTAAATCTTTTACATCTAACTCTGTTTCATTTTGAGAAGTTGTTGACGCTAATAGTTCCCAAGTTCCTTTTTTCTTTAATTTTTCATATTCTTCCTTTTCTATTGTAATTTGTTCTCTTGTATTATAATCATTAACTTTATTTTCTAAACTTTGTAAATTTTTTTCTTCCTCAATTTGTGCTTCATTTGTTTTTTCTTTAGATATTTGCGCCTTTTTTATTATTCCATTTTCCCCCATTATCATATTCAAGGTTACACCTGCTAAAATTAATAATACGATTATTGTTATTATTAGAGCGATTAAGGTTATTGCAGTATTAGATGTTGGTTTGTAGGACATTTTGAGGTTGGATGTTTGAATGTTTGATTTTATTTTACCGAATATTTTTAATATTATTTTTCTCTTTTTCGGCATTTTTTTCATATTAAATCTTCTCCTTCTTTTGTTTTTATTACAAGCACGAAGTACAGTGCTTACAATAATTAAATTTTACATTTTTATTTTATATTAAATAAACTTTTATTTCAATACTTTTAAATAAATTTTTCTATAATTAAAAAACAACTTTATATTTCTCTTTTTAAAATAAAAAATGTACGAAAAAAACATATTGTAATTTTTATTTTACAATATGTTTTTTATATTATTTATTTTTTAACTGCTTACGCATTTTCTTTTATGTATTCAACTACATCATTTACAGTTACTATTTTTTCTGCATCAGCATCTGGAATTTCCATATCAAATTCTTCTTCTAATGCCATTATTAATTCTACTATATCTAGAGAGTCTGCACCTAAGTCATCTATAAAAGATGCTTCTAGTGTAACTGAAGCTTCTGCAGCTCCTAATTGTTCTACTATTATAGCTTTTACTTTTTCAAATACTTCTTCTGAACTCATTACTTTAAGTTCACCCCCTTTTGCTTTTGCAAATTGTATAAAATTATTTTAGTATTTTTACTATAGCAAGTTTATATTATAAGTTGTAATAATTGTCAATACATTTCGACCGATTATTCTATTTTTATTTTTCAAATTCTTCTGTTAATTTTTCAACTGCTTTATTTTTAACGAATTGTTCTGCTTGTTTTATTGTAAATTCAAATAATTTTTCATCACTGCTTCCATGTGCTTTTACAACTGGTTTCTTTACTCCTAAGAATAACGCTCCTCCATATTCTTTATAGCTCATTTCTTTTGATAACCCATTTATTACAGGCAACGCTGGTATAGCACCTATTGTTCTAAATATATTTTTCTTTATATTATCTTTTAATGATTTCTTTACAAGTTTTCCTACTCCCTCAACTGTTTTTAGAAATATGTTTCCTGTAAATCCATCTGCAACTAAAATATCTAGTTTTCCTGTAAAGGCATCTCTTCCTTCTACATTTCCAACAAAATTAATATTTTCTTCTTTTGCTTTTTCTTTTATTAAATTATAACTTTCTTTTATTAATTCATTTCCCTTTGTTTCTTCTGTTCCAATATTTAATAAACCTACTGTTGGATTTTCTTTTCCAAATGTATTGCGTAAGTATATACTTGCCATTTTAGCAAATTGTAATAAATTAATTGGCTTGCAATTTGTATTTGAACCACAATCCATTAAAACTAATCTACTTTTATAAGAAGGAAGTATTCCAGCTAGTGCTGGTCTATCTACACCTTTTATTCTTCCTACTATTAGTGTTGCTCCAGTAAGCAGTGCTCCTGAGTTTCCAGCTGATATAAATACATCGCCTTCTCCTTGTTTTAGCATATTAAAACCTACAACCATTGATGAATCTTTTTTGTGTTTTATTGCAACTGTTGGTGTATCTTCCATTTCTATTGTTTCTGTTGTATGATGTATTTTTAATTTTGGTGATATTTCTGAAATATCATTTTTTCCATAAAATTCTCTTACTTTATCATTAATAATATCTTTATTTCCTACAAGTATAACCTCGGTTGTATCTTCTACATCTTTTATTGCTTTTACTGCTCCTTTAATATTTGCATCTGGTGCATTATCTCCACCCATAGCATCAAGAAGTATTTTCATAATTTAAGTCTCCTTTTTGTTTTATATTTCATATATATTTCGATTTTTTAATTTTATTATTATTTTATAAAAAAAGCAAGTATTTTGACTAATTATTCTATAATAAAAAATATTGTCCACTCCTACATATTTCATTTTTTATAATCCATATAAAATAACATAAAAAAATAAAACTCCAAAGAGTTTTATTTTATATAACATTCATCAATTATACATTTTCCATTACTATTGCTTGTAACTTTGAAATTAATTGTATCTGAAATTACTTCATCATAAGCATCGTTTTCAATTTCGGCTTTATAGCTATTATCTGAAATTTTTGAAATATTTTTTACATTGTAACTATCGCCAGAACCATCTTCGTTTTTAACATATAATGTTCCATTTTTGTTTATATAATCATCATTAAATGTATTGTCGAAGCAATTATTTGATATATAATTTAAAATTTGATTTTTAAATTTATCATATTTTACTCCAGTATTTACCTCTGCTTCACCAGATTCTTCTAAATTTGCTATACTTTCTTCGTTCATTAAATTTAAAGGTACTAATATAGATAATTTGCTTCCATGTTTATATCCCATTAAATTCAAATATTCTTCTAGAGATTTTTTTACTTCACTATCTGTAAAGCTAGCAGTGTTTGCCAAACTTTCTGTTGTTGAATTATTAGTAGTATTATTTTCTGTTTCATTATTTGTGTTGTTTTCAACATTGTTGTCTGTTTTTAGCTTATTTATTTCCTCTTTTAGCTCTTTATTTGATTCTATTTGTTCTTCTTGTTGTTTATTAATTTTTAGAATAAATACTCCCATTACAATTATTGCAACAATTGACAGTATTAAAAAAAGTGTAGTAATACTTATTTTTATTGTTTTCTTTTCTTCCATTTTATCCCCCTTAAAATTTTTTTACGCTATTATTTTATATTAAATAAATTTTTATTTCAATATTTTTTTATAAATTCTTAAAAATTTATCTTTTTATGTCGGTCAATGACCGCCGCTACATTATAAGGTTTTATATGAATTTATTTTTATTTAAGCGGACAGAGGCGTCGACCACTACAAAAATCTTACATAATAGAAGATCTTTGCTATGCGGGTCGTCGAGGACGCCGACCCCTACAGCGTTTGACATAATTTTTTTATATAAAATAACCATCTTATATATTATTTTTATTTAGGTCGACATAGGCGTCGACCACTACAAAAATCTTACATAATAGAAAAAGCTTTTCCATATGGGTCGTCGGGACGCCGACCCATACAGCGTCTGACATAATTTCATTATAATTATGTTTTTTATTTTATCAAAAAAGAAGCGTTTAAAACGCTTCTTCTCTATATTTATATATTATTCGATAATATCAGCTACAACTCCTGAACCAACTGTTCTTCCACCTTCACGAATAGCGAATCTTAATCCTTTTTCGATAGCGATTGGAGTAATTAATTCGATTGTCATGTCGATGTTATCTCCTGGCATAACCATTTCTGTTCCAGCTGCTAATTCAATAACACCTGTAACATCTGTTGTTCTGAAGTAGAATTGTGGTCTGTATCCATTGAAGAATGGTGTATGTCTTCCACCTTCTTCTTTTGTTAATACATATACTTGTGATGTGAATTTTGTATGTGGATGTATTGTTCCTGGTTTTGCAAGAACTTGACCTCTTTCAACGTCTTTTCTTTCAATACCTCTTAATAAAACACCAATGTTGTCTCCAGCTTCTGCTTGGTCTAATAATTTTCTGAACATTTCTACACCAGTAACAACTGTTTTTCTCTTTTCAGTTGAAAGTCCAACGATTTCAACTTCGTCTTGAACTTTTACGACACCTCTTTCAACTCTACCTGTAACAACTGTACCTCTACCTGTGATAGTGAATACGTCTTCGATAGGCATTAAGAATGGTTGATCTACTGGTCTTTCTGGTGTTGGTATATAACTATCAACAGCAGCCATTAATTCTTTCATTGGAGCATATACTTCATCATCTGGATTTGTAGATGTACTTTCTAATACTTTTAATGAAGAACCTTTTATAATTGGAATTTCGTCTCCTGGGAAACCATATTCTGATAATAAGTCTCTAACTTCCATTTCAACTAATTCTAATAATTCTGGATCGTCTACCATATCACATTTGTTTAAATATACAACTATATATTTAACACCAACTTGTCTAGCAAGTAAGATGTGCTCTCTTGTTTGAGGCATAGGACCATCTGCAGCAGAAACTACTAAGATAGCTCCGTCCATTTGAGCAGCACCAGTAATCATGTTTTTAACGTAGTCAGCATGTCCTGGGCAGTCAACGTGTGCATAGTGTCTATTTTCTGTTTCATATTCAACGTGTGCTGTATTAATTGTGATTCCTCTTGCTTTTTCTTCTGGAGCACCATCAATTTGATCATAAGCTTCAAATTTAGCTTTTCCTAATAATGATAAATATTTTGTAATAGCAGCTGTTGTTGTTGTTTTACCGTGGTCAACATGTCCTATAGTACCGATGTTAACGTGGGGTTTAGTTCTTTCAAATTTTTCCTTTGCCATTTGAAATTCCTCCTTAATTATTTTATTATTTTTATTATTTTAAATACTAGTTTGCATTTTATAACATCTTCGTTAAAAATGCAAGTATTTTAAGTAATTTTTATATATCTCTGCAGAAAAGTTATATGTTAAAGTAAAATTTTCAATTCTCCAACTTCTAACTTTCCTACTTCATTTCTAATCTTTTTTAGCTCTTGATGCAACAATTTGCTCATGAACTGATTTTGGAACTTCCTCATAATGAGATGGTTCCATTGAGTATGTTCCTCTACCTTGTGTTTTAGAACGTAAGTCTGTTGCATATCCAAACATTTCTGAAAGTGGGATAAATGCATGTATTTCTTGCATTCCATCTTTACCTTCCATTCCTTCCATTCTACCACGTCTAGAGTTAACGTCACCTATAACATCTCCCATGTATTCTTCTGGAACTGTTATATCAACTTTCATTATAGGTTCTAGTATAACTGATTTAGCTTGTTTACATCCTTCTTTGAATGCCATAGATGCAGCTATTTTGAACGCCATTTCTGAAGAGTCAACTTCATGGTATGAACCATCAACTAATGAAACTTTGAAGTCTATAACTGGGTATCCAGCTAAAACACCAGTTTCAGCAGCTTCTCTCATTCCTTGTTCAATTGGTTTAATATATTCTTTTGGAACAGCTCCTCCAACGATTTTGCTTTCGAATTCTATTCCTTTACCTGGCTCTAATGGTTCCATTTCAAACCAAACATCACCATATTGTCCTTTACCACCAGATTGACGAATGAATTTACCTTGAACTTTAACTGCATTTCTAATTGTTTCTTTGTAAGCAACTTGTGGTTTACCTACATTACATTCAACTTTAAATTCTCTTTTTAATCTATCGATAATAATATCTAAGTGTAATTCACCCATACCTGCAATAATTGTTTGACCTGTTTCTTGGTTTGTATAAGCTTTGAATGTTGGGTCTTCTTCTGCAAGTTTTGTTAGGGCTATACCCATTTTTTCTTGAGCAGCTTTATCTTTTGGCTCAATAGCTATATCGATAACTGGTTCAGGGAATTCCATAGATTCTAGAATTATTGGATGATCTGGATCACATAAAGTATTTCCAGTTGTTACATCTTTCATTCCTACTGCTGCCGCTATATCTCCAGCATATACTTTATCTATATCTTCTCTGTGATTTGAGTGCATTTGAAGAATTCTTCCGATTCTTTCTTTTTTATCTTTACTTGAGTTTAATACTGTAGAACCTGATTCTAAAGTTCCTGAATAAACTCTAAAGAAACATAATTTTCCAACAAATGGGTCTGTAGCAATTTTGAATGCTAAGGCTGCAAATGGTTCAGAATCTGAAGTTTTAGCTTCTATTTCTTCTCCATCCATTGTTGTTCCTTTTATGTGTGCAATATCTAATGGTGATGGCATATAATCAACAATTGCGTCTAATAATTCTTGAACACCTTTGTTTTTGTATGAAGAACCACATGTAACTGGAACTATTTTATTTGCTATTGTACCAGCTCTTAAACCTTTTTTGATTTCTTCAGCTGTTAGTTCTTCTCCATCTAAATATTTCATCATTAATTCTTCGTCTTGTTCTGCAACTGCTTCTATCATTTCACTTCTGAATTTTTCAGCATCTGCTCTCATATCTTCTGGAATTTCTCTTTCTTCAACTTCTTTTCCTAAATCATCTTTGTGTATGAAAGCTTTCATTTTTATTAAATCTACAATTCCTTTGAATTGATCTTCTGCTCCAATTGGTAATTGAATTGGTACAGCATTTGCTTTTAATCTATTTTTTAATTGATTAACACAAAGCATAAAGTTTGCACCTGTTATATCCATTTTGTTTACATATACCATTCTTGGAACACTGTATTTATCAGCTTGTCTCCAAACTGTTTCTGTTTGTGGTTGAACTCCACCTTTAGCAGCTAAAACTGTAACAGCTCCATCAAGAACTTTTAAAGATCTTTGAACTTCAACTGTAAAGTCAACGTGTCCTGGTGTATCGATAATATTAATTCTATTATTATTCCAGAAACATGTTGTACAAGCAGATGTAATTGTAATACCTCTTTCTTGTTCTTGAGCCATCCAGTCCATTGTAGCAGCACCTTCGTGAACTTCACCTATTTTATGTGTTTTTCCTGTATAGAATAATATTCTCTCTGTTGTTGTTGTTTTACCAGCATCAATGTGAGCCATTATTCCTATATTTCTTGTTCTTTCTAGTGGGTATGCTCTTCCTGCCATTTATTTTCCTCCCCTCGATTTAGAGGTTAGATATTAGAGATTAGATGTTAGATATTATCAATTCTTTCAAAAGTTTTTCCAACTTCCAACTTCCAGCTTCTAACTTCTAGTTTTTAACTTTAATTGTTAATTTAAAATTTTTATAAAAAGTGATTGCTTTTTATAGAAATTCTACCATTTATAATGAGCAAAAGCCTTATTAGCTTCAGCCATTCTATGAGTATCTTCTTTCTTTTTGAAAGCTCCACCGTTTCCGTTTGTAGCATCTATTATTTCTCCGGCTAATTTTTCAGCCATTGTTTTTTCATGTCTGTTTCTTGCATAACTTACAAGCCATCTTAAACCTAAAGTTTGTCTTCTTTCAGGTCTAATCTCTAATGGAACTTGGTATGTAGCTCCACCAACTCTTCTTGCTTTTACTTCAAGAACTGGCATTATATTTTCTAATGCTGCTTCAAAAACTTCTAATGGATCTTTTTGTTCTTTTTCTTTTATGATGTCAAATGCATCATAAACTATTTTTTGAGCAACAGATTTTTTACCATCTAACATAATGTTGTTTACTAATTTTGTAACAACTTTGCTATTGTACATTGGATCTGGTAAAACATCTCTTTTTGCTATATTTCCTCTTCTTGGCACTATTCTTCACTCCTTTTCTAGATGTTAGAGATTGAATCTTTAAAGTTCAAATTCATTTTTCTACTTTTAATTTTTTCTCTTTCATCTTAATTTTTTTGACATTTATAAAAATATCTAAAGTTACTCTGGAAAGTATTAAAACAATCTTTCCCGTATAGTGCTCTATTAATCTATTAAAAATTCAAGTACCATACTTAATTAAAACAGAATAACAAGCACTAATTTAATTAATTTTGCTAAACCCAAAATAATAAAAACTTTATTTTTATAAAGTTTTCGGTAATTAGAAGCAAGTATAACAAGGCAACCAAATCAAAATTTTCGCAGTCGTACAAATGGTACGTCGAGAAAATTTCAGATGCAGGTTAACAAAGTTAGACGCTGCTTATTAATTAGCGAAAATTATTTTTTAGGACGTTTAGCTCCATACTTAGAACGCGCTTGCATTCTATCTTTAACACCTGCTGTATCTAATGTTCCTCTTATAATGTGGTATCTAACACCTGGAAGGTCTTTTACTCTTCCACCTCTAATTAAAACAACGCTGTGTTCTTGTAAGTTATGTCCAATACCTGGTATATAAGATGTTACTTCGTAACCATTAGAAAGTCTAACTCTGGCAACTTTTCTTAAAGCTGAGTTTGGCTTTTTAGGTGTTACAGTTTTTACTACTGTACAAACTCCTCTTTTTTGTGGAGCTCTATTGTTTGTTAATCTCTTGTTTTTAGAGTTATAACCATGTTGTAGAGCTGGTGAGTTTGATTTTGCTTTTGAAGTTTGTCTTCCTTTTCTTACTAATTGATTAATTGTTGGCACTTAAATTTCACCTCCTATAAAATATTACAAACCGTTACGGATATATAGTTTTACACTTTTTACCATAACGGTTTATATTTTATCATTTTTAGTTAATTATGTCAATGCTTTCTAGTTCATAAATTTACTTTGATGTTTTTTATTTTGTATTTTCTTTTTCATCTGCAAATTTTATTTCAGCAGCTTCTTCCATTCTTCTAATTGCATCTGCTGTATTAATTTCAGCCTTTTCTACATTAACTCTTTTATTTTCTTTGTTTTTACTAACTATACTCTTAGGTTCAACACTTTTCAATTCTACTTCTGGCATTTTATTTTTTTCTTCATCTTTTTTGTTTTTCCCTAATTTTATTGGCTTTGCATGATTTATTTTACTTTTTATAAATCCTTTGATTTTCCTTGTAAAGTTTTTGATATTTTTTATTGACTTTTTAAATATTCCTTCCTTTTTTATCTTTGCTATTTTATTTGCTTCTTCAATTTCCTCTTTTGAAAAACTTTCATTTTCGAATAGACTATCTGCAACCTTTCCTCTTACTTTATCTGTTTCTACATTCTTTCCATTCATTAAATTAATAAAGTTATTTTTTATACTATTATCTATACCATTTTTCTCTTTCTTGTCAGATTCATTCGTTTTTATTTTTTCTATTTCATCTTGTAATTTAATTATTTTATGTTGTCTGTTTGCCTGAATTTGATCATTTTCTATACTTTTTCCTCTTTCTAAATCGTTGGCATATATTTCTTGAATTCCACCTATTTGTTTTTCTATTTCTTT
>CABPZP010000004.1:0-104388 GCA_902461935.1 uncultured Clostridium sp.
ATAATAAAATTAGATAAATAGAAAATTATAATTTGTTGAGAAAGCCGTTAAAATGGTTTGCTTTTTTCATGATATAATATATGGTGTAAACAAAGCAAAAAATAGTAAGTTGTAGGGAAGATATAAAAAATGAAAGTAATAACAATATGTGGAAGTTTAAAATTTCAAAAAGAAATGATGATAGTAGCAGAAAATTGGCTTTAGAAGGTATTTGCGTTCTTACACCAGTTTATCCAATATCAGAAAATTTAGAAAAGACAGAGAAACAACTGGGAAAATTAAAAGAAGCAAATTTTAAAAGAATAGAATTATCAAACTCAATAAGAGTAAAAAATAATTTATCTGAACAAGATACTGATAAATTTTTATCTTTGACACGTACTAAATTAGAAAATAAAAATTATAAAGTTTATTTTTCTCATGCAAGATTTACATATAAAAATGCAAATATGATGGTACAACCAAATGAATTGATAATAGCTATAAAAGAAGAATAATTTGTTTTGTATATTTATTTATATTATAATATCTAAAAATGGAGGTAGTAGAAATGATAAATATTCTTGATAATATAGAGGTTTTATACCATAGTTGTATAAAAATAAATAAAGAAAAAATTATTTATATAGATCCATATCATATAGATAAAAATTATAATGATGCAGATATAATTTTTATAACACATGACCATTATGACCATTATTCTGAAGATGATATAGATAAAGTAAGAAAATTTAATTCTATTTTTGTTATTCCTGATGATTTATTACCTAAATTACTTGAAAAAGGAATAAATCAAGAAAACATTTTTACGCTTGATTCAGGAGATACAGAAATTAT
Organism: uncultured Clostridium sp.; assembly: GCA_902461935.1. Classification (GTDB taxonomy): domain Bacteria; phylum Bacillota; class Clostridia; order TANB77; family CAG-508; genus Merdicola. Next base: position 841 of record CABPZP010000004.1, read on the forward strand.
TGATGGAATAAAAGTTGAGGCAGTTCCAGCATATAATACAAATAAGCCTTTTCACCCAAAAGAAAATAATTGGCTAGGCTATATTATAGAAATAAAGGGTGTTAGGTATTATATAGCAGGAGATACTGATATTACTGAAGAAAATAAAAAAGTAAAATGTGATGTTGCATTTGTTCCAGTTGGTGGGACATATACAATGGATTTTAAAGAGGCAGCACAATTAATAAATATTATAAAACCTAAATTTGCTATACCAGTTCATTATGGGAGTGTTGTTGGCTCAAAACAAGATGCAACAGATTTTATAAAGTTACTGTATCCAACAATCAAAGGGATAAATTTGATTAATCAATAATATGGAAAGATATGTTAATGGTGAATGGGAAAATAGAAAAGTTAAATGTGAAATTTATGTGAATATTTAGCACTTTGAATTGACAACTGCTAAAAATAGGTATAAAATATTAGCAGTCGTTTTCACAGAGCGCTAATTTTTTTTGTAAATATTAGCCATAATTTTTGCGAGAAAGAAGGTATTTTATGCAAAAAATAACACGTAAAAGTATATTTTCTAATTTATTAAAGTTGGTTTTTATTACATTATTTGTAGGCGTATTTTCACAAATATTTGGTACAAATAATTCTTTGACATGGGTATGTGTATTAATTGGAACTATGATGTATTGGTATATGGATATAGGAATTAATATAAAACAAGCACCATTTGTTATTGTTTTGATGTTTTTACAAATAGGATTTTCAAATAAGTTGGCTCAAATAAATCCAGTAATAGGTTTGATTGTAAACTTTATTACAATATTCTTAATTATGTACATTCCATCAGCAAAACCAGAATATAAGGCGTATATGCCATTTCTTTTATGTTACATTTTTAATCAGTCAAATCCCGCAGAGGGTCATGATTTTGTAACTAGAATGTTAAGTTTGCTTATAGGTGGAGTAATAGTGTCATTAGTATATTATTTTAAAAATAAAAATTCAAATAAGGAGCATGATACAATTAAGCAAGCATTTAAGAGTATGAGTATAACATCAAATAGGTTTATTATAGCTTTAAAGATGGCTATTGGTGTAAGTATTGCGATGTTGATTGGTACATTGTTTGGTGTTAAAAAGACTATGTGGATTTCAATGTCTGTTATGTCTTTAACACAAATTGATTTTTCTAATACTCAAAAAAGATTTATAAGTAGAATAATTTCAACAATAATTGGTTCAATTGTTTTTGCTATATTATTCCAAGCATTGGTACCAGAAAAATATGATGTGATTGTTACAATAATTTTAAATTATATTTATACGTTTATAAATGATTATAAGTATCAAGTAATATTTATTACTGTAAATGCAATTAGTTCTGCTTCGGCTTTATTTGATACAAGTACTGCAATAGAATTGAGAATTTTATTAATTATATTTGGATGTGTATTAGGATATATTATAAATAAAATTAATTTTAGAAAATATTTTACTTTGCTAAAAAGAAAGTTCAGGAGAATGGGAAAATTAGGTACTCATAATTTAAGTTATGAGAATGGTTAGTTATAAGGGAGAGATAGAAATGAAGAATATTTTAACAAATGATTTTGCAAGTGAGCTATTTGACTTAAGTGAAGATAGTATTTATAACATATTAGAGGAATTTAATGAAAACCAAAACATTGATAAAACATTAACTTATGTTTTTATAAAAGCATTTTACATTCATATTGCCAAAGTTATTTTAGACAAAGAAAATATTAGTCTAAACTTTGATGAAGTATATTCAAAATATAGAATGTATTTAAGCATTTACTACAAAAGTAACAATTCTCAAATAAGCCAAGAACTCTTGAACGAAATATTAGATGCATTTGATAAATCTTTTGCGATTATAGAATCATTAGAGTTTAATAGAATAGAAGATAGTTATGAATTTAGGCATCATATCATAGACTCATTTGAACTATTAAGAAAAATTTTAGAAAAAAAGTCTAAATGTAATATAAGAACAGATATATTTGATAAATACATTGCAGATATTCAGGAACAATCTGAAAAAATAAACAACTATATTATAGGCTTAAAATAAATTAAAATCATATAAATCAAAAATATATGTAACATATTATAATTACAAACAAAATATAAAATTACATTATATTAAAGGGAGTACAAATTTGAGTGAAAATAAAATAAATAGAATAAAAGAGTATTGTAAAGAAAATAAAAAAGACAAATTACAATTTGTAAAAAACTATTAACCGATAGTAACTACCGAGGTATATAATACAAATTATTGAGGAACATTCATTAAAAAATTAGCCTATATTGAATAGGCTAATTTTTTAAATATAAATAAAAGTAAAAAAATATATTTTTGTAGTAATTAAATTTTTTATAATATTCCACCTAAAACTAAAATGCCAATATTATCATTATATATTTCATTAAACTGAGATAATGGTAAAGGACTTGTGCCTTCTCCAACTTCAATAGTGTAGCCTGGCTTGTTATAAGTTTGAATAAACCAATCCTTATAACCGGCATAGGCAGATTCTGCTGGAGTGCTTTCAAGAGTATAGCTACTAACTTCGCTAAATTTTTTTCCAATAGCTTCAGCATTTGATGGATTAAATCCATCGTATTTCCAATAAATTACTTTTCCTTGAGAATGATATGCAAGTATTAAATTAAAATTATGCCTTAATGTAAAATTGTATAGAGCAATAGCTTCTGGTTCTGTTAAAGGAGAAAAACCCACAAAATCCCTTGGTGCTGGAGAGGTAAAGCCTTGGCTATATTTTATTTCTTTTGCTCTTTCCCAGTTTGCAGGAAATTGCAAATTTAAGTCCACACCATTAATATTGGCTTTCCAATCTTCAGGAAAAACAATTTCAGGATAATTGTTTGCAATACGTCTAGATTGAATAAAAGCAGAAGAAGTAGTTTGAATAGTTCCATTAACTAAATCAACACCATCAGGATTAACCATAGGTGCAATAAAAATAGAAACATTTTGAAATAAATATTTAGCGTCATAGCCAAATATTTTTGAATTGTTAACATATGCCTTGCAATAATCTTCTACAAATTTCATTAAAACTAAAGAAGTTATCCATTCATTAGCATGAATAGAACCAGAGTAAAAAACAGTTTTTGAACCCCTTCCAAGTCGTATACAGGAAATAGGTTTTCCAAGAACACTATTACCAATTGTTTGAACATTTAAAAAAGGATATTTAATGTTTAAATAATAAATATCTTGAGCAAGTAAAGTTGAATCATACAATTGGTTTGTGTTTACAATATTTTCATCCATAAAATCACCTAAGTAAGTATATGATGAAATTTTAATTATATTCTTTAATAATAAAAATAGATTTGCTTTAAATGGCAGAGGTGTTACAAACATTAAAAGTGATAACTAACATTTGTGTTTTTATTTCCTATAGTTATTATCTGTTTGTAAATTTAATTTTATAAAACCCTTGCAAAATGAGTAATATGTGATATAATGTAAAAGCTTATTATAAAACGTGAAAGGATTGAATAAAAAATGAGTATTAAAGTTGAAAAAACAGATAACAAAAATGAATTAAAATTAGAATTTACAGTGGAAGCACAAAAGTTTGATGAAACAATGAAAAAAGTATATTTTAAAACAGTTAAATATTTTAATATACCAGGTTTCAGAAAAGGTAAAGCACCAATGAATATAATAGAAAGATATTATGGAAAAGAAATTTTCTATGAAGATACTTTTAATGAAATATTACAAGAAGTATATGATAGAGAATTAAGAGAAAGCAATATTACAGCAGTGAGTTATCCAGACATAGATGTTAAACAAATAGGAAAAGGACAAGACCTAATATTTACAGCTGTTGTTCAAACAAAACCAGAAGTTAAACCAGGAAAATATAAAGGTATAGAAATTAAAAAAGTAGAGTATAATGTATCTGAAGATGAAATAAACCATGAATTAGGACATATGCAAGACAGAAATTCAAGAATGGTAACAGTTGATGATAGAGCTGTTGAAAATGGAGATGTTACAGTTATTGATTTCGAAGGATTTGTTAATGGTAAAGCATTTGAAGGTGGAAAAGCAGAAGGACACGAATTAACAATAGGAAGTAACACATTTATACCAGGATTTGAAGACCAAATAATAGGAATGAAAATTGACGAAGAAAAAGACATAAATGTTAAATTCCCAGAAGAATATTTTTCTAAAGATTTAGCTGGAAAAGATGCAACATTTAAAGTTAAATTACATGAAATAAAGAAAAAAGAATTACCAGAATTAGATGATGAATTTGCTAAAGATGTTAGTGAATTTGATACATTAAAAGAACTAAAAGAAAGCATTAAAGAAAAATTAGAAAAAGAAAATGAGCAAAAAGCAAAATATGAAACAGAAGAAGCAGCTATAAAAGCAGTTTGCGACAATACTGAAATTGATATTCCATCAGGAATGATAGAAACAGAAATCGATCATATGGAAAAAGATATGGAACAAAGAATGCAATATCAAGGATTAACTTTAGATATGTACCTACAAATGATAGGTAAAACTAAAGAAGAATTTAGAAAAGAATATGAAGACCAAGCTAAAGATGCTGTTAAATCTAGATTAGTAATTGAAGCAGTAGCAAAAGAAGAAAAAATTGAAGCAGACGACAAAGAAGTAGACGAAAAAATAAAAGAAATGGCTGAAAACTACGGAAAAACAGAAGACGAACTAAAATCAAATGAATCATTAAGAAATTATTTAAAAGAAAATTTAAAAACAGAAAAAACAATAGAATTTATAGTAAAAAATGCAAAAATAAAATAAGAAAATAAAAATCGTAGGGGTCGTATAAAAAATTAAGAATATAAAAATATATTCAATAGTTTTACGGCCCTTTTTATAAAAATTATAAACTTAAAAGGAGGAAAAATTATGTTAGAAAAAAATAGTTTAGTACCTTATGTTGTAGAACAAACAAGCAAAGGAGAAAGATCATATGATATCTTCTCTAGATTGTTAAAAGATAGAATAATATTTTTAGGAGAACAAGTAGATGCAACAACAGCAAGTTTAGTAATTGCACAATTGTTATTCTTAGAATCAGAGGATCCAGAAAAAGAAATATTTTTATATATAAATAGCCCAGGAGGATCAATTTCAGATGGAATGGGAATTGTAGACACAATGAACTACATAAAATGTCCTGTTTCAACAATATGCGTTGGAATGGCTGCAAGTATGGGAGCTGTATTATTAGCATCTGGAGAAAAAGGAAAAAGATATGCAACACCAAATGCAGAAATACTAATTCATCAACCATTAATAGCAGGTGGAGGACTTTCAGGTCAAACAACAGAAATAAAAATTCATGCAGACCATATGGTAAAAACAAGAGAAAAATTAAACAAATTATTAAGCGATAGAACAGGTCAAAGCTTAGAAACAATTCAAAAAGATACAGAAAGAGACAATTACATGACAGCTGAAGAAGCACTAAAATATGGATTAATAGATGGAATAATGGAAAAAAGAATATAAATCTAAAAGGAGAGTATAACAATGGCAAAAAAAACTACTAGCAATGTTAAATGCTCATTTTGTGGAAAAATGCAAGATGAAGTAGAGAGAATAGTTGCAGGACCAGGAGTATATATTTGCAATGAATGTATAGATGTGTGTTCAAATATTGTAGAAAATGATGCATATGAGGATGAAGATGATGAAAAATATACAATAAATAATGAATCTGTACCAACCCCAAAAGAAATAAAAGATATTTTAGATGAATATGTAATAGGCCAGGAAGAAGCTAAAAAAACATTATCAGTTGCAGTTTATAATCATTATAAAAGAATTAAAAGTATACAAAATGATAAGAATAAAAAAGATGATGTAGAAATACAAAAAAGTAATATTTTGTTATTAGGACCAACAGGATGCGGAAAAACCTTACTTGCACAAACACTTGCTAAAATATTAAATGTTCCATTTGCAATAGCAGATGCAACAACACTTACAGAAGCTGGATATGTAGGAGAAGATGTTGAAAATATTTTACTAAAATTAATTCAAGCAGCAGATTACGATATAGAAAAAGCAGAACGTGGAATAATATATATAGATGAAATAGATAAAATTTCAAGAAAAAGCGAAAATCCTTCAATTACAAGAGATGTTAGTGGAGAAGGTGTACAACAAGCTTTACTAAAAATTGTAGAGGGAACAACAGCATCTGTACCACCACAAGGAGGAAGAAAACATCCACATCAAGAATTATTACAAATAAACACAGAAAACATATTGTTTATATGCGGTGGAGCATTTGAAGGATTAGAAAAAATAATAGAACAAAGAACTGGTAAAAAAACAATAGGATTTGGAGCTCAAATACAAGAAAAAACAGAAAAAAATAGAGCAGAAGTATTTAAAGAAATGTTACCACAAGATTTACTAAAATTTGGTCTTATACCAGAATTTGTTGGAAGACTTCCAATAATAGCAACTCTAAACGAATTAGACAAACAAGCTCTAATAGATATCGTAACAAAACCCAAAAATGCATTAGTAAAACAATATAAAAAACTATTTAAACTTGATGATGTAGAACTAGAATTTGAACAAGATTCTTTAGAAGCAATAGTAAATAAAGCAATAGAAAGAAAAACGGGAGCTAGAGGATTACGTTCAATAATAGAAGATATTATGAGAGATATAATGTATGAAATACCATCAAATCCACAAATAGAAAAATGCATAATAACAAAAAATACAGTAGAGGGAACAGATAAACCAATAATAGTTCTAAGAAAAGAAACAAAAAATCAAAAAGCAAAAATAAAAAATAATGAGTCAGCATAAAATAAATGCATAATGGACATTCATAATGAAATAACCTTAAACAAAGGGGGATTTTATTATGAAAGTTATTACAATTAAAAGAAAAAACATAATAAAGGCACTTGCAGTAAGCATGTTTGCCTTTATTTTGTGTATATTTACAACATCATTTGGAATGCAACATTATTATAAAGTAGATTTTTCAACAGGAATAGTTACAGCAACAACACTTAATGTAAGAAGTGGACCAGGAATACAATATAAAATAGTAGCAACAGTAAAAAAGAACGAATATATTAGAGTATTTGCAGGCGTTGGAGAATGGTACATTGTTCAAGTAGAAGGAGACTATGTAGGAGCAGTAAGTAAAAAATATGTTAAAGCTGTAAAATCATCAACAAGTTCTGGAAACACAAGCACAGGCACAAATACAGGAACAAGTAATGGAACAACAAATTCAACACTAACTGCAGATGAACAAGAAACTTTTAATATAATAAATAAGCAAAGAACGAACAATGGTCTTCAAGCATTAAAAATAGATAATGAAGTTCAAACAGTTGCAAGAGTAAAAGCACAAGATATGGTAAATAATAATTATTTTTCACATAATTCACCAACATATGGAACACCATTTGAAATGTTAAATAAATATAAAGTATCATATAAAACAGCAGGAGAAAATATAGCAGGAAATTCAAGTAATAGTGCAGCTGTAACAGCTTGGATGAACTCCTCTGGACATAAAGCAAATATATTAAATTCAAATTTCAACTATACAGGAATTGGTGTAGTTAAAAGCAATAAATATGGAAAAATATATGTTCAAATGTTTATAGGTAAATAAATTTATATATTTGACAATAAATTTTAGCGGTAATATAATATTGTAAGATATCATAAAATTTTATAGGAGAATTTGCAATGAAGAAAAAAGGAAAATTAATAAGAAATTTACTTATATTTATATTATTAATTGTATTAACATTTACAATAATATTTAAAGATAATAATTTTTTTGATATTTTTTCAATAATGAAAAATGCTAAATTGGAATTTATACTTATAGGTATAGTAGCAATGTGTATATATTTAAGTTTAGAAGCCATAAACATTGGAAGAACACTTAGAATGCTGGGAGAAAAAAGTACTTTCTTAAAAAACTTTAAATATGCTGCAATAGGTTTTTTCTTTAGTGCCGTTACACCTGCTGCAAGTGGTGGTCAGCCTATGCAAATATATTATATGAGTAAGGACGATATAGCTGTTTCAAGTTCAACAATAGCTTTGCTTTTAAACTTAACAAGTATGCAGATAATTACAATTTCTATGGCTTTAGTAAGTGTATTCTTTTTTTATGAATATTTAAATAGTGCACTTATTATATTTTTTGTAATAGGAATAATGCTAAATTTATCCGCATTAATACTACTTTTAGTTTCAATTTTTTCAGAAAAATTGTCTAAAGGAATAATAGACTTTGTTATTAAGTTATTAAAATTTTTTAAAGTAAGAAATATAGAAAGTAAAAAAGAAAAATTAAACAATGAACTAGAAAAATACCAGAAAAGTGCTATATTTGTTAGAAACAATAGAGGACATTTACTTAAAATAATAATAACCACACTTGTGCAATTTACAATATACTATAGCATAACATATTGGACTTACAGAGCTTTAGGCTTTAATCAAAGCAATATAATAATTATAATTGCATTACAATCCTTAGTGTATGCAACAGTTTCAGGAATACCATCACCAGGAGCTGTAGGAGTTAGTGAAGGAGCATTTATGCAAATATTCAAAACAATATATCCAGAAAATATGATAAGTAGTGCAGTATTATTAAATAGAGGTATAAATTTTTATTTGTTTGTAATTATATGTGCAATAATAACCATAATAAATCAAATGAAAGACAATAAAAATCAACTAGAAGAAAAAACATAAATTAATAATTTGGGGTGATTTTAGGGACGGGAGCAAAAATCACTATGCACAAATATTAAAATAAAAAGTTAAACAGTAGGGCGGTCATTGATCGCCTATTTTGCTATATTTTAACAAAGTTAGCCTTGACAAACATATGCTACGCATAGTATAATGTTAACCAAAGTTAACAAAAGGAGAATTTATATGATTACGAGTTCTTTAGAAGAATACTTAAAAACAATGTATGTGCTTAAAAAACAAGGGCAAGATATAAAAGTAACAACAATAGCTAATAAAATGAATTGTACAAAGCCAAGTGTTAATAAAGCAATTAGAAATTTGAAGTTAAATGGCTTAGTAAATTATGAAGTTTATGGAGATATAGAATTAACACAAAAAGGTGAACAACTTGCTAAAAAGGTTTTAGAAGCTTACGACATAGTTAATGTATTTTTAACAGAAATATTAGAAGTGCCAAAAGAAGAGGCAGAGCAAGAAGCGGAAAAATTAAAATCAACTATGGGAGATGTAACTTTAAATAAACTTACAAAATATGTACATAAAATTTTAGGAGTATATAGTTTAGATTGTGATTACGACATTAATCAAGAAAAATGCAGATGTTGTAATAGAAAAAAATTAAAAGTAAAAAGAGAGGAAAATATAAATGAGTAACACATTATTAGAAATAAAAGATTTATATGCAAATGCAGAAGATAAAGAAATTTTAAAAGGATTAAATTTAAAAATAAATAAGGGCGAAGTTCATGTAATTATGGGTCCAAATGGTGCTGGAAAATCAACAACAGCACACGTTATTTTAAATAACCCAGAATATAAGAAAACAAGTGGAACAATAGAATTTGATGGAGAAAATATCAACGAATTATCAACAGATAAAATAGCAAAAAAAGGAATATTTATGTCTTTTCAATCTCCAGAAGAAATACCAGGAATATCTACATTAAACTTTTTAAAAACTGCAAAAGGAAAAATAGAGGACAAGCCTGTAAGAATATTTGAATTTAAAAATACCGTAAAAAAATATATGGAAGAATTAAATATGAATCCAAAATTAATAGAAAGAAACCTAAATGTAGGATTTTCAGGTGGAGAAAAAAAGAAAAATGAAATATTACAAATGCTTGTATTAAATCCAAAACTTGCAATATTAGATGAAACAGATTCAGGGCTAGATGTAGATGCAATAAGAACAGTATCAAAAGGTATAAATATGTTTAAAAATGATGAAAATGCAGTTTTGATAATAACACATAATGCTAAAATTTTAGAGAGCCTAACACCAGATTATGTTCATGTTTTAGTAAACGGAAAAATTGTTAAAACAGGAGATGCAAGTTTGGTAAAAGAAATAGAAGAAAAAGGATATGCTGATTATAAATAAGATAAAATAAAATACCAGCCAAATAAAATGGCTGGTGTAAGGATAAAGAAATCATCACATTAAACATTGTCGAATATCCAATCATTTATCCAATCTGCAACTGGTGCAAGTAATATAGCTGTTGTTGATATAGCTATTAGCTGTCGAACAGTACAGTGATCTTTGCATTGTGCTAAATAAAAAATTACAAATACATATGAAATTCGAATAATTGATTTTGAAATGCGATGATTGTTGTTATTGTCTTTCTTCATAGTGTTATCCTCCTAATGTTTTTTATAAGTTACATTATAACATTATTAACATAAAATGTCAAAATTCAAAAATTAAGAAAGGATTAAAATGAAAACTCAAATTGAAGATATAAATAGAAATATTTATGATATAAAAAATAAAGATGATTACGATTTCAAAATGCAAAGTGGTATTAATGAAGAAATTGTAAGAGAAATATCAAAAATGAAAAATGAACCAGATTGGATGTTAAAAATAAGACTTAAAGCATTAGAAACATACAATAAATTAGAATTACCAACTTGGGGACCAGATTTATCTGAATTGAATATGGAAGAAATTGCTACATATGTTAAGCCAAAGTCTAAATTAAATTCAAACTGGGAAGATGTACCAGAAGACATAAAAAATACTTTTGATAAATTAGGAATTCCAGAGGCTGAGAAAAAATCTTTAGCAGGAGTTGGAGCTCAATACGATTCAGAAGTTGTATATCATAGTATAAAAGAGGATCTTATAAAACAAGGTGTTGTATATACAGATATGGATTCTGCAGTAAAAGAGTATCCAGAACTTGTAAAAGAATATTTTTCAAAATGCATACCAGTAAATGACCATAAATTTGTTGCACTTCATTTTGCGGTTTGGTCAGGTGGTTCTTTTGTATATGTTCCAAAAGGTGTAAAAGTGGACATACCACTTCAATCTTATTTTAGATTAAATTCACCGGAATCAGGTCAGTTTGAACATACATTGATAATAGTAGATGAAGGAGCAAGCTTACATTTTATAGAAGGATGCTCTGCACCAAAATACAACAAAGTTAATTTACATGCAGGTTGCGTAGAATTATATGTAAAAGATAACAGTTATTTAAGATATTCAACAATAGAAAATTGGTCAAAAAATATGATGAACCTAAATACTAAAAAAGCAATAGTAGGAAAAAATGCACAAATAGACTGGGTAACAGGTTCATTTGGTTCAAAAGTTTCTATGTTATATCCAATGAGTATTTTAAATGGTGAAGGAGCTAAAACAGAATATACAGGAATAACTTTTGCAGGAGGAGGACAAAACTTAGACACAGGATTTAAAGTAGTTCATAATGCACCAAATACATCATCTGTAGTAAATTCAAAATCAATTTCAAAAGATGGTGGAGCATGTACGTATAGAGCTTTAGTTAGAATTGCAGGAAATGCTAAAAATTCGAAATGCAGTGTAAGCTGTGAATCACTAATGTTAGACGATATATCAAGATCAGATACAATACCAGTAAATGATATAAGAACAGATGAAGTAGAATTTTCACACGAAGCTAAAATAGGAAAAATAAGTGACAAAGAGATATTCTATTTAATGAGTAGGGGACTTTCAGAAGAAGATGCAAAAGCTATGATAGTTAGAGGCTTTGCTTATCCTATTTCTAAAGAATTACCAGTAGAATATGCTGTTGAAATGAATAATTTAATTAATTTAGAACTGGAGGGTTCTATTGGATAACAATAAATAAAAAATTTTTAAGTACAAAATGGAGAAATAAAAATGATATTAAGTATTTTAGCATTTATAGCATTAATTTTAAGTATATGTATAAAAGATAGAAAAAAATCATTAGGAGTGCAATCTCTTAATTGCTTATTTGAGGCAATGTATTCATTTACAATAAACGCATTTACAGGAGCTTTTTTAAGTATAATAAATTTTATAAGAACATTTATATTTATGCAAAATGTAAAAATTAAAAGAAACATATATGTATTTATACTTATTATGTTTGAAAGCATTATTGTTCTGAATTGTATATATACATGGAATGGAATAATATCGTTATTGCCAACAATAGGCTCAATTATTAGAACATATTGTTTATGGCAATCAAATATGAAATTAGTAAGAATATCAGGGATTACAACAGGAATATTATATGGATTATATTATTTATATTATCAGAGTTGGTTTATTGTTGCAGGAGATATAATCTTATTAATTACAAGCATTATAAGTATTTATAAGTATGATATTAAGAAAGAAGATAAGGTTAAGAACTAGTTAAAGCAAATTTCTAATAAATAAGAAAGGAATAGTATGAACGAATTAAAATTAAATGAAACACCAATTAGAACATCAAAAAACTTTTTAATAAATAACATAAAACTTACAGATGTTGAGATTCCAGAAACAGTAGAAAAATTTAAAAATATTGAAATAATTGGTGGAAAAAATATAACAGAAAGTATTGAAGAAACAAAACTTACATATGGTTTAGGTGAAATTCTTCAAAATAATATAATTAAAAATTCAAATAGTAAATTAAATATTGATGCTGAGAACGAAGAAATAAAAATAATTTATAATTTTGATGATGAGAATATAAATTTAATTAACAATATTGTTGTAAATGCAACAAAAAAATGCAAGCTATATATAGTTTATAAATCAAATACAAATAAAGAATGTTTCCACAATGGAGTAATAAAAATAAATGCATTAGAAAATTCTAAAATTGATGTTATAGTTGTAAATACAATGAATAAAAATTCTAATAATTTTGAAGCTTATGAAAATATTATAGAATCAAATGCAAGTGTAAATTATACAATAATTGATATAGGTGGAAAAAACAGTATAACAAATTATTACTCAAACATATTAGGAGAAAAAGCAAAAAATGATTTAAAAACAATTTATTTGGGTGCAGAAAACAATATAAAAGATTTGAATTATATTGCAGAATTACGAGGAAAACAAAGCTTTATAGATATAGATGTTCAAGGGGCTTTAAGTGGAAATGCAAAAAAGAATTTCAAAGGTACAATAGACTTTAAAAAAGGTTGTAAAAAAGCAAAAGGAAATGAAAACGAATTTTGTATGTTGCTTTCAGAAAAAGCTAGAAGTATAGCACTTCCAATGCTTTTATGTACAGAAGCTGAGGTAGAGGGAAATCACTCAACAGCCTCTGGAAAAGTAGATAATCAAGAATTATTTTATATAATGTCAAGAGGACTAAGTTATAATGAAGCAGTTAAATTAATCGTAAAAGCAAGATTTAATAAAATTTTAAGCAGAATTGAAGATGAAGATTTAAGAAATGAAATAATAGAGAAAATTGAAGAACAATTGTAGAGGCATGGAACTCTGTGCTCGTAAAAAAGGAGAAAAAATGGATATAAAAAAAGACTTTCCAATTTTAGAAAATAAAAACATAACTTATTTAGATAGTGGTGCAACAACACAAAAACCAATACAAGTAATAAAAGCAGTAGAGGAATTTTACGAAAAGTATAATGCAAATCCACATAGAGGAGCATATTCTTTAAGTGTTGAAGCAACAGAAGTGTATGAAAATACAAGAACAAAAATATCTAAGTTTATAAATGCAAAACATAGAGAAGAAATAATATTTACTAAAAATGCAAGTGAAGCATTAAACTTAATTGCATATTCATATGGATTAGAAAACTTAAAAAAAGAAGACGAAATAGTAATTTCTATAATGGAACATCATTCAAATTTAGTTCCTTGGCAATTTGTTGCTAAAAAAACAGGAAGTAGTTTGAATTATATGTATATAAACGATGAATATGAATTATCTGAAGAAGAAATAAAATCTAAAATAACAGATAAAACAAAAATTGTTGGAATTACACATGTTTCAAATGTTTTGGGAACAATAAATAATGTGAAAGAAATTATAAAATATGCACACAAAAAAAGAGCAATAGTAGTAGTAGACTGTTCACAAAGCATACCTCATATGAAAATAGATGTGCAAGAATTAGATGCAGACTTTATAGTATTTTCAGGCCATAAAATGTTAGCACCACTTGGAATAGGTGTTTTATATGGCAAAAAAGAGTTGCTAAATAAAATGAACCCATTTTTAATGGGGGGAGATATGATAGAATATGTATATGAGCAAGAAACAACATTTGCACCATTACCAAATAAGTTTGAAGCGGGAACACAAAATGTAGAAGGAGTTATAGGCTTAGGTACTGCGATTGATTATATTGAAGAATTAGGTTATGATAAAATACAAGAAATAGAACATGAAGTAGTATCATATGCAAGAGAAGAATTATCAAAATTAGATTATTTAACATTATATACAACTCCAAACACAAAAAATCATTCAAGTGTTATTTCATTTAATATAAAAGGAGTACATCCACACGATGTTGCAAGTATATTAGATTCAGAAAATGTTTGTGTACGTTCAGGGAACCATTGTGCACAACCACTTATGAGATTTTTGGGAATAGATTCAACCTGTAGAGCAAGTTTTTATATTTACAATACAAAAGAAGATGTAGACAAGCTTGTACACGCACTTAATAAAGCTTATAATATGTTTAAAAATTATATAACAAAATAATACGAAAAAAAGTTCGAAAAAAATATTGACTATGAATTAGATAAATTGTATAATCATTTTTGATTGGGAAGTTAACCTTCTTCAGGCATAAGTGCATAGACTGGTAAGCCTATGCAAACATGCTTGCTAATCTATGCATTTATGTCATTGTAGACTTAAATGTAAAATTGCGTAAGAAGGAGGCTAACGGCTATGGAATTAATAAAAGTTTTATTAATAATAATAGCTTTCTTTTTAGGACTAGCATTTTTAGTACATATTTGTTCAAAGAGGAGATATGCATTAAGATATTGTTCCAAAAAAAGAAAAATAGAGATCTATCCAGTAGATAGACCTCACCCAACTAATAGATAAGGGCAAGAGCTTTGCTCTTATCTTTTATATTATTATATTAACACTGATTTAAAAAGTTGTCAATTAAATTTATAATTAAAATTTGGAATTAAAAGGAAAAAAAATGTGTATTAATAAACAAATAATAAATAATGCATTAAAATTTTATGAAATAGAAGATGAAGATTATTTAAATAGATGTTACAAAGGTGTAGAGTTTTTAAACAATAATGAAGATATATACAAAAAGGCTAAAGCAATATATTCAATTTTATATAAAGATAATAAAAACGAAATAGAAAAACTATGGAAAATTAAAAATATTGAAGAGATATTTGGAAAAGATTGTGATTCGTATATTACAAATATTTTATTACTTGCAGGTTATGAAATACACTGCAATAATATGAAAAAATTCAAATTTGATGAAGAGCAATATAAAATTCATAAAATACGAGTAAAGGAAACACTTACAAAAGATATTTATGAAAGGAAATATAATGGAATACGAATTTCTCAGATGTTATGGGGAGCATATTTTATAAATATAAGATTAATTGAAGTAGGAAGATTACAATACGAAATTGAAACAAAAAATCCTATAACACATGAAAATAAAGAATGCATAAAAATACATATTCCTAAAGGAGAAAAGCTAAGTAATGAAAAAGTAAAGCAATCAATACAAGAATCCAAAAGTTTGATAAAAAAATATTTCAAACTTAATAATTATCAATATTTTTGTGAAAGTTGGTTATTAAGTAAGCAAATTCAGGAATTATTAGAAGAGAACTCTAATATAGCTAAATTTTATAAATTGTTTAATGTTATAGAAGGCAAAGAATGTATAGATGATATTTTAAATTTTGTATATAATATTAGAGAATGCGATAATTATAGTGATTTGCAAGAAAATACACTATTGCAAAAGAAACTAAAAAGTATGTTAATGAATGGAAAAATAATAAAAACCGGTATAGGTATCTTGAAATAAGGAGAAAATGATGGAAGATTTAAGCAATGTTTATAATGAATTAATAATGGAACATAGTATGAATTCCTATAATAAGAAAAAGTTAGAAAATGCTGATTACTGTGAAGTAGGGCATAATCCAAATTGTGGAGATGAAATAACTTTAGAATTAAAATTAAATGGAGACATAATTGAAGATATGGCTTTTTCTGGACATGGTTGTGCAATATCTCAAGCATCAACATCTATTATGATAGATGTTCTTAAAGGTAAAACAATTAAAGAAGCAAAAGAAATTATAAAAACCTTTATAGATATGATAAAAAGAGAAACTAAAAGTGAAGAAGAATTAGAAAAACTTGAAGAAGCAATAGCTTTTAGAAATGTTGCAAATATGCCAGCAAGAGTAAAATGTGCTTTACTTGCTTGGCACACAATTGAAGATATGCTAAATGAAGAGAATAATCAAGGCAAAAATTCTATTAATTGTTGTCATTAATAAATAATAGAAAAATATATAATGTGAAAGGAATAATAAATGCAAAATAAAAAAGTTTTATTAGGAATGAGTGGAGGAGTTGATAGTTCTGTATCAGCACTTTTATTAAAAAAAGAAGGATATGATGTTATAGGAACAACTTTAGAATTATTTGCCGGAAGTAGTTGTTGTAACATAGAAACATATATAGATGCCAAAAATGTGTGTAATTCTATTGGAATACCACATTTTACATATAATTGTAAAGAACAGTTTAAAAATCATGTAATAAATGATTTTATAAACTGTTATTCGAATTGCAAAACACCAAATCCATGTATAGAATGTAATAAATATATGAAATTTGGCTATATGTGGGATAAAGCCAAGGAATTAGGATGTAATTATATAGCAACAGGTCATTATGCAAAAACAGAATATAGTGAAAAATATAATAGATGGGTGCTAAAAAAGTCAAAAGCAGGTAGAAAAGACCAAAGTTATGTTTTGTGGAATATTCCAAAAGAATTAATAGAGCATGTATTATTTCCTTTAGCAGATTTTGAAGATAAAGAACAAATACGAGAAATAGCAAGAGAAAATAACTTAAAAGTAGCAAATAAGCCAGATAGCGAAGATATATGTTTCGTACCAGATGGAAATTATAAAAAATTCTTGGAAAACAATTCTGATATTAAACCTAAAAAAGGAAATATTGTAACTACCAAAGGTAAAATTTTAGGAAAACATAACGGACTATACAATTATACAATAGGACAAAGAAAAGGACTTGGAATATCTTACAAAGAGCCATTGTTTGTTGTTGGATTTAATAAAGAAAAAAACGAAGTAATAGTCGGAGTAAAAGATGAAATATACAAAAAGGAAATGTATGTAACAGATATAAACTTATTACTATTCGATGAAATAAAAGAAAAAATGAAAGTAAATGTAAAAACAAGATATTCTAGTAAGGAAGAAACAGCAACAATACAAATGATAGATAATAATACTATGAAAGTAGAATTTGAAAATCCAGTTGCAAGAATAACCCCAGGGCAATCTGCAGTGTTTTATTTAGAAGATATTGTTGTAGGTGGAGGAAAAATTGTTTGACAATTTAGAACAATTATGATATATTAAGAAATGCTGAAAATAAAAAGATAAATGGAAACGAACATTATTTAATAAAATAATGACTAACGAACAACACATTTTTATAAGTGTTGTTCTTTTATGTGAGTAATGTTTGAATCTATTAAAAAATTAAGAAGGAGGAAGAAAATGGAAAAAGAAGAAGCAAATATTTTAGGAACAGAAAAAATAGGAAAATTAATTAGAAAATTCTCAATTCCTTGTATTATTTCACTACTTGTAAATTCACTTTACAATATAGTAGACCAAATTTTTATTGGTTGGGGAGTTGGTTATTTAGGAAATGGAGCAACAAATGTAGTGTTTCCATTAACAATGATATGTTTAGCATTTGCACTTATGTTTGGTGATGGAGCTTCTGCATATTTAAGTTTAAAACTAGGAGAAAAGAAAAAGGAAGAAGCGGCAAAAGGTGTTGGAAATGGAATAGCGATATCTGCAATAATTGCTATAGCAATGTGTGTAATAACACTAACATTTTTACCACAATTACTAAAGTTATTTGGATGTACAGAAAATTTAAGAGAATATGCTTTAAAATATGGAAAGATAATTGCTATAGGGTTACCTTTTATGATAATGGGAACAACTTTAAATTCAATTATAAGAGCAGATGGAAGTCCAAAATATTCAATGACATCAATGCTTACAGGTGCAATTTTAAATACAATTCTAGATCCAATATTTATATTTGTATTTAAAATGGGAGTAGAAGGAGCAGCAATAGCAACTGTTATAAGTCAAATTGTAACATTTGTATTAAATATAATATATATAAAAAGATTCAAATCAATTAAAGTTTCAAAAGATAGCTTTAAATTAAAAGGAAATGTTGTAAAAAAAGTAGCAACACTTGGAATAAGCAGTTTTATAACTCAAATGAGTATAGTTTTTGTTATGGCTGCAGAAAACAATTTACTTGGTAAATATGGAGCACAATCAGAATTTGGTTCAGAAATACCAATTACTGTATTAGGAATAGTAATGAAAATTAGCCAAATATTAAATAGTATAATAATAGGTATTGCAGCAGGAGCACAACCAATATTTGGATATAACTATGGAGCAAGAAAATTCGACAGAGTAAAGCAAACACTAAAAATTGTACTAGGTACAAGTGTTATTATTAGTACATGTGCATTTATTTTATTCCAAACAATACCAGATAAATTAATATCAATATTTGGTAGTGGGGACGAAAAATATATGGAATTTGCATGTATGGCATTTAGAATTTATTTAATGCTTACTATATTTAATGGAATACAAATACCATCTGGAATATTCTTCCAAGCAATAGGAAAAAGTAGTAGAAGTGCAATACTATCATTATCAAGACAAATATTATTCTTAATACCAGCAATGATAATATTTAGTAGTATGTTTGGAATCAAAGGAGTATTATTTGCAGGACCATTTGCAGATTTACTAGCATTTATAATAGCATCTACATTATTAATAATAGAAGTAAAACACTTGAAACAAACAAATATAAAAAGCGAAGCGCTTCCAGACGATACAAGTATAGATAACAAGTTATCAAAACACGTAGTAATTACAGTATCAAGAGAATATGGCTCAGGTGGAAGATATGTAGGAAGACTAATTGCAGAAAAATTAGGAATAAAATTATATGACAAAGAATTTATAGAAAAAGTAGCAGAAAAAACAGGATTTTCAGAAGAATACATAGAAAGCAACGAACAAAAAAGAGATGCCTTAGCAGTATTAAATAATGGATTCTATTCAGAATTTAACAATTCCGATGAACTATTTATAGAAGAATCAAAACTAATAAAAGAAGTAGCAGAAAAAGAATCATGTGTTATAATTGGAAGATGTGCAGACTTTATATTAAAAGACATGGAAAACGTAATAAAAGTATTTATACATAGCAATATGGAAGACAAAATAAAAAGAGCAACAGAAATATACGGATTAGACAAAGCAAAAGCAGAAAAAGAAATAAAAAGAATAGACAAACAAAGAGCAAACCACTACAAATACTATACAGAAAAAGAATGGAACGACAGTGCAAACTACGATATAAGCATAAACAGTGACACACTAGGAGTAGAAAAAACAGCAGAACTAATATGTCAAATAGTAGAAGAAAAAATAGAAACAAAATAAAAAAGAAAAATAAGGGACAGACCCAGACTTACAAAAAATGTAACTTTTGGGTCTGTCCCAAAGTTACATTTTTTGCTCTTTTTGGGACAGGTTTATAACTTACATTTACTTTTTAATATTTTAATGGTAAAATACGTATACTTAAAAATGGAAAGGATTTGAAATATGTTAGAGTTAAAAAATGTTAAAAAGAGTTTTAAAACAGGTGATTTTGTTCAACAGGCTTTAAAAGGTATTAACCTAAATTTTGGTGACAAGGAATTTGTTGCAATTTTAGGTTCAAGTGGTAGTGGGAAAACAACTTTGCTTAATATAATTGGAGGACTAGATCATTATGATTCTGGAGATTTAATAATTAAAGGAAAATCTACAAAAAAATTTAAGGAAAAAGATTGGGATGCTTATAGAAATAATTCCATAGGTTTTATTTTTCAAAGTTATAATTTAATTGGACACATTTCAGTGCTAGGAAATATTGAGCTTAGTATGACTTTGTCTGGAGTTTCTTCAAAGGAAAAGAAGCAAAGGGCAATGGAAGTGTTAGAAAAAGTGGGATTAAAAGAACATGCTCATAAAAAGCCAAATCAGTTATCTGGTGGACAAATGCAAAGAGTTGCTATTGCAAGAGCCTTGGTTAATAATCCAGAAATTATACTTGCAGATGAACCAACTGGAGCTTTAGATTCTACCACATCTGTACAAATAATGGAGTTAATAAAAAATATTGCTAAAGATAAATTAGTAATAATGGTAACACATAATCCAGAACTAGCAGAAAAATATGCAACTAGAACTGTGGAAGTAAAAGATGGTTTAGTTATAAACGATACAAATAATGAAAAAGAGCAAGGAAATAGTCAGCAGGAATATAAATTAAAGAAAACATCTATGGGATTTTTTACAGCTCTTAAGTTATCATTTACAAATATTTGGACCAAAAAAGGTAGAACTTTGCTTACTGCCTTTGCTTCTAGCATTGGAATTATAGGAATCGCATTGATACTTTCTTTATCTAATGGGTTTGATATACAAATAGATGAATTTCAAAAAAATACATTGTCACAAATGCCTATTGCAATATCACAAGTTGCAATGAATATGGATGAGGAATCTTTTGCAGAAATGACAATCAGTAGTGAAAATGAAGAAAAAGAAATTGATGAAAGCAAAATATATCCACAAAAGCAATTAGAAGATATAACACATACAAATAAATTTACAAAAGAATATGTAAATTATATAGAAAATATAAATCCAGATTTAATAGGTGGTATAAGTTATAATAGAGCTACAAACTTAAATATTATTACTAAAAATAACAATGATTATAAAATGTTAGATAGCCAAACAACATTCTTTCCACTTCCAGAACAAATTGAAGAAGGCAGAGAAGATACAATAATAAAAGAGAATTTTGAACTTATAAATGGAAGAATGCCATCGGAAAAAGAAGATATTTTATTATTAATAAATACTAAAAATCAATTAAACTCTACAATATTAAAAGCTATAGGTTATGACAATGTTGATTCTATAAACTTTGATGAAATAGTAGGTAAAGAATTTAAATTAATACTAAACGATGATTTATATAAAAACAATGGAGAGTTTTATACAATAAATACAAATTACGAAGAAATGTATAATAATAAAAATGCAGTAACTCTTAAAATATGTGGAATTATAAGAGGAAAAAAAGATAATAAGTTTGCAGAAATGAGTGGAAATGGCTTAACATATACACAAAAATTAATGAAATATGTAATTGAAAAAAACAATGAATCTGCAATAGTAAAAGCACAAGAAAACAAAGATTACAATATACTTACAGGAGAAAAATTCGAAGAAGATTCAAGCAATCAAGGTGCAAGCACAAAAGACACAACACTAGCATATTTAGGTGCTGACACAGTACCAGTTATGATTCAAATTTACCCTAAAAACTTTGAAACAAAAAAAGAAGTATTAGAATATTTAGATAAATATAATGAAGGAAAATCAGATGATGATAAAATAATTTATACAGATTATGCAGAAACAATAACAACACTTTCAGGAGGAATAATGGATGCAATAACAATAGTATTAATAGCATTTTCAACAATTTCCTTAATAGTATCAACAATAATGATTGCAATAATAACATATATATCAGTTTTAGAAAGAACAAAAGAAATAGGAATACTTAGAGCAATTGGTGCAAGAAAAAAAGACGTAACAAGAGTATTTAATGCAGAAACATTTATAATAGGACTATGTTCAGGAATATTAGGAATTACCATAGCAAACCTACTTACAATACCAATAAATAAGGTTATTCTAAATCTAACACAACTAGAAAATGTAGCAAAACTAAATCCAATGCACGCAATAACCTTAATAATTATAAGTATAGTATTAACACTAATAGGAGGATGGATACCAGCAAAAATGGCATCAAAAAAAGACCCAGTAAATGCATTAAGAGTAGAATAAAAAATAAGGGACAGACCCAGATTTACAAAAAATGTAACTTTGGGTCTGTCCCAAAGTTACATTTTTTGCTCTTTTTGGGACAGGTTTTAAAATTGACATAATATGAAAAATGTGATATAAATAATACGCACTTTTTTTGAGCGGTTCGTACAAATTTGAAACTGAAGAAATAACAACATAGGAGGATTTGCATATGAAAGATTTTGAAGAATTTCGGCTGGAGAAATTTAATAATATCCTGCCACTTGTAAAAGCGTTTGTGGATGTTTTTTTTGAAATTAAAACTTCTTTAAACCCAACCTTAGAGAAGTATAATAAAAAACTTGAAGAATTAAAAAGGGATAAAGAGGCATTAGAAAAAATATCTGCCATAAACGATGAACTTTCTAAGGATACAAGATTTGAGATTAGTAAGATATTGGAGAAAAAAGAAAAAGAAATCACAGACACAGAAGAATTAATTGAAGGAAAAAAGAATGAAATTGATGATTTGGAGATTCTGTATCAGCAGTATAATAATTATCTCATAGGTATTGGATTAGGATTTTCAAGCAAGTATCTGTTAAGTGAAGAGGCAACGGAATATATTTGCAAGTATCTTTTGGAAAATGAGGAAGAAGATGTTGCAAATAAAAAAATTGCAGTTCTTAGGGGAGAGAAAACCTTAAGCAAAAAAGATTTTCTTGAATTATTTAAGTAAAAAAAGAAATAGTACGAACCAGCAAAGGAACACTAAAATAGTGTTCCTTTTTGCTTTATTGTGCACATTTTTGACAAGGTGTTAAACCTGCTGATTTTGCTGCATCTAAGGTTACCTGGTAAGAATTTTTTCCTCCACAATCTGGATCAAAATGATACTTTTTTCCATAAGGTGTTCTATAAATTACTTTTCCGTGAGTATTATTTGAATTGATTGATGAAGTAGAATTTTCTTTTGAAGTTGAGCTAGTATTTACTTCTTTTGCTTTTTGCTTTGCATGCTCTTCTGCAACTTTTTTAGCTTGCTCCTCAGCTTCCTTTTGCTGCTGTTCTTCTTTAGCAATTTTCTCCTGCTCAATTCGTTCATTATCAATTATTTTTATTGTGACTTTATTACTTTCTATGTTATTATCTGTTTTTACATAAACTTCACAGGTTCCTTCAGAGATAGGATTGATTTTCACAGCAATTTTATTTTCAAGATTTTCTAAATTATGATTTTCTATAGTTGCTACTTTATTATCTGATGTGCAGAATTCTAAACTACTAATATCTGCATTAGCTGGTTCTATTTCTAATAATATATCTTTTGTTTCATTTACATCTAATTCTATATTAGATTCGGTAAAATATAATTTTGTAATTTCTATTTTTAGATTTTCTTGAATTTCATTAACATCATTTATGGTATTTTCCTCAGTATTATTGTTAGAAGTTTCTTTTGTAGGTGAAGGCATAGCAAAGATAGATAAAACTATTAGAAAAATTGGCAAAAAAACTTGAATATGTTTTAAATTTAATTTTGTTTTTATATAAAATATAGGCAATAAACTAATGCCAAACATCAACATAAAAAGTCCTGCCCAAAAACTACTATAAACCATACCCAAAAAACCTATAAAAATGAAAAATCCACCAGAAATATTCCTTAAAATATTTTTTGACTTATTAATAATTTCTTTCATATCAAAATCCCCCATAACTTTCTATATAATAACAAAAAATAAAGTATTTGTAAACAGAAAATGTAATTTAGGGACAGACCCATATTTACAAAAAATGTAACTTGAGGGTCTGTCCCAAAGTTACATTTTTTGTTCTTTTTGGGACAGGTTTTACTTTGGCTTGATTTTTATAAGGTATTAATGTAAACTGTTGTTGATGTTTTGTAATATTAAATTTTATAGAAAATATAATATATAAATGTAATAAAAGAAGTTTGGTGATTTTGTGAAAAAGATTTATTTAGTTCTTACTCATACTGGAACTACATTATCTACTATTATTAAGTGTTATACTAAAGATGAATTTTCTCATATTTCTATTGCTTTAGATGAGGAACTAAATGAATTGTATAGTTTTGGTAGATTACATGCAAATAATCCATTTATTGGTGGCTTTGTTCACGAGGGTATTGATTTCGGGACTTTTAAGAGGTTTAAGAATACTAAAACGGAAATATATTCTTTGGAAATTGATAATAATAAATATGAAGATATAAGTAATGAAATAAATGCTTTTAAAAATAATAAAGAAAAATATAAGTTTAATATTATTGGATTGTTTGCGGTTAGCATTAATAAAAAAATTCATTATAAAGATACTTTTTATTGTGCAGAGTTTGTTAAGTATTTATTTGAAAAAGCAAAAATAGAGAATAAGTTACCAGATATAATTAAACCACAAGATTTTAAAGATTTAAGAAATATAAATTTAGTTTATAAAGGAAAATTAAAAGATTATAATAAAAATAAGGTTGCAAAATATGAAGTAGCCTATTAAAAAGGAGTGAATATAAATGAAAAGATTATTTACGTCAGAAGGTGTTACAGAGGGACATCCGGACAAATTGTGCGATTATATTTCAGATAGTATTTTAGATGCTTATTTAGAAAAAGATGAAAATTCAAGAGTAGCATGTGAAACAGTTGCTAGTAAAGGAGTTGTATTTATTACTGGTGAGATAACTTCTAAAGCAAGTGTGGATATTGAGAAAATTGCGAGAAATGCAATTAAAGAAATAGGGTATGATAATGCAAATACAGATATGGACTATAAAACTTGTAAAATAGAAGTAAATATTTCTAAGCAATCTGCAGATATAGCACTTGGAGTAGATGAATCTTTAGAAGAAAAAGTGGGACAAGCTATAATATCTGAAGGAGCAGGAGACCAAGGTATAATGTTCGGCTTTGCTTGTGATGAAACAGAAAATTATATGCCAATGCCAATTTATTTAGCTCATAAATTAGCTGAAAGACTTGCATATGTAAGAAAGAATAATATTATAAATTATTTAAGACCAGATGGAAAAGTACAAGTAACAGTTGAATATGAGAATAATGAACCTATTAGAATAGATACAATAGTGGTTTTAACACAACATAATGAAAATGTTGAGCAAGATACTTTAAAACAAGATATAAAAGAAAAAGTTATAAATGAAATAGTTCCTAAAAAATTGTTAGATGAAAATACAAAATACTATATTAATCCAACAGGAAGATTTGTAATTGGTGGACCTTTAGGAGATAGTGGGCTAACAGGACGAAAAATAATAGTAGACACATATGGTGGCTATTCAAGACATGGCGGAGGAGCTTTTTCAGGTAAAGATGCAACAAAAGTTGATAGATCAGCATCATATATGGCAAGACATATTGCAAAAAATATTGTTGCAAATGGTTATGCTAGAAAATGTGAAATAGAGCTATCTTATGCAATAGGAGTTGCAAGGCCAATTTCGATATTTGTAGAAACTTTTGGAACAAATACAATACCGGAAAATGAAATAGTTAAAAAAATAGAAAGTAAATTTGACCTAACACCAAGAGGAATAATAAATTATTTAAAATTAAATAAACCAATATATAAGAGAACAACAAATTATGGACACTTTGGAAAACAAGAATTAGAATGGGAAAAAATAATAGAAATGTAGAAAAGAGTAGGGACAAATGGAGGTAATAAAATAAGATGAATTTAGAGGAATTAAAAAAGGATTACGATAAGTTGCAATTAAAATTTGGTTCTAAAGAATTAGATTCGATTTATAATGGCGGATGTGAAGAAAATCCAGAAATATGTTTTGTATTTATGAATCCAACTAAAAGAAATATTGCATCTTCAAAAAGTTGGAATGGATTAAAGGCTCCATGGATAGGCACAAAAAATATATGGGGGCTATTTTATAAATTAGGATTGTTAGATGAAGATATTTATAATAAAATAAAAAGTATTAAAGGGAGCGAATGGACAGAAGAATTTGCAAATGAAGTTTATAATAATGTAAAAAAATATAAATATTTTATTACTAATTTGGGAAAATGTACACAAGATGATGCGAGAGAATTACCTAATAATATTTATGAAGAATATTTAAGTTTATTAGAAAAGGAAATAGAAATTATTAATCCAAAAGTTGTTATTTTATTTGGTAATCAAGTAAGTTCAATAGTTTTAAATGAGAAAGTTTCTGTATCACAATGTAGAAAAAAGGTATTTCAAAAGGAGATTAATGGAAAAAAGTATAATTGTTATTCGGTATTTTATCCTGTTGGAAATGGAAGATTTAATATGGATAAATCTATAGAGGATATTCTTTATATTATGAAAAAAGATAAAATGAAAAAAATAGTATTTGCAACAGGAAATCCTTCAAAAGCAAAGCGCTTTTCAAAGGGGTTATTAAAACAAAATATAGAAGTAATATCTTTAAAAGATTTGGATTTAACTTTAGATGTCGAAGAAAATGGAAAAAATGCGATTGAAAATGCATTAATAAAAGCAAGAGAATGTTATAAAAAAACTAAAATGCCATCAATGGGAATGGATGATACTTTGTATTTAGAAAATGTACCAGAAGAAGCACAACCAGGTTTATTTGTAAGAAGAGTAAATGGGAAAACATTAAATGATGAAGAAATGTTAGAACACTATACAAAATTAATAAAGAAATACGGAAAAAATGGAAGAGTAGATTGTAAATGGGTTTATGGACTAGCTATAATAAATGAAAAAGGAGAAGAAAAAACATATACTTGGTGTAAAGATAATTTCTATATGGTAGATACAATATCAGATAAAATTAATCCTGGGTATCCTTTAAATTCAATTTCAAAATATAAAGTAAATAATAAATACTTTACAGATGTAACGGAAGAAGATAAGAAAATAATTAATGTAAACGAAGATGATGTTGTAGATTTTATTGCTAAAGGAATGAAATAAAGTGAGGGAAAAGTGGATTTACTCACAAGAGCTAAGGACGTTAATCGATACAACAAAATAATAAAAATATAAATCCAGAGATTAATTCTCTGGATTTATATTTTTTCCATAACGTTTTATTTTTTGAGTAGTTGTTTTTTCAAATTCTTCTAAACGTACTTCAAAACTTTTAATATGTTTATAGTTTGGAATTTTATTATTTACTTCAGAAATAGCAGTTTTTAATAGCTTTTCTAATTCGTCTTTAGAAGGATTGGTTAAACCTAATTTTTCTTGGATTGCATCTAAATCTGGTAGTAATTGTGCATGAACATATACTTCATCTTTTTTATCTTTTTGAATACCAATTACTAAACTTTCTTTTACAAAATCTGTATCATTTAATAACTGTTCAATTTCTTCTGGATATATATTCTTACCATTTTTAGTTACAATAACTGTTTTTTGTCTTCCTGTAACATATAACCAGCCTTGCTCATCTATTTTTCCTAAATCTCCAGTATAGAACCAACCATCTTTTAAAACCTTCTCTGTTTCTTCTGGCATATTATAATAGCCAAGCATTACATTCGGACCTTTTACTAAAATTTCCCCAATTCCATTTTCGTTTGGCGAATCTATTTTATATTCTACATTTGGTATTGGTAGTCCTACAGCATTTGGGTTTGAATAAAAATCATTATTACCTGCAACAAGTGGAGAACATTCTGTTAAACCATAACCTTGTAAAGTGTTTAAGCCAAGCTTATTAAAAGCTGTAACTAAATCTGGATTTAAAGGAGCTGCTCCAACAATAAAATCTCTAACTTTTCCACCTAAAGTTTTATTTACTTTGTATTTTACAATTTGCAAAATAGGGAATGGAAGACTAGCAACAAAGTTTTTATTATTTGCATATTTTGGTAATTGTTTTTTTAGTTGATTTTCTACCTTTTTGTAAATTTTTTCTAATAAAAGAGGAACAGAAAGTACAATTGTTGGTTTATATTCTGTGAAGTTTTTTGTTATATAACGTAAACCATCACAAAAAGCTATTGTACCACCGCTATAAATAACAAGTAAATAACCCAAAGTACATTCGTAGGTATGGTGTATAGGTAAAATAGAAAGAACTTGGTCTGTTGGTTTTACCTTTACAATTCCAAAAACAGATTGAATATTAGAGCAAATATTTTTATGAGATAAACACACACCTTTAGCATTTCCAGTAGTACCAGATGTAAAAAGTAAAATATGCATTTCATCGGGATTTAATTTTATATTATCAAAAGATTTATCTCCTTCTTCAACAAGTTTATCTCCATCTTCAATTAAGCTAGAAAAAGAAATAAATTCATCTGTTGTTTTTTCAGAATTAAAATTTATAAAAGTTAGATTGTTTTTTATTTCAGATTTTTCCTTTAGTAGAGAGAAAATATATTTCTCATCTGCCAAAATACAAGAAGCTTCTGAAACATTTAAAAAGTTTATAACGTCAGAACTATGTAACTCCTTATCTATAGGAACAACAATGCCAATAATACTTGCAGCCATATATGAAATTGCCCAATGATAACTATTTTTCCCTATTACAGCAATTTTTTTATTTAACATACCTCTATTTATAAGAGCTGTACCTAAATTAACAACATCTTCTTTATATTTTGAGTAAGATACATTGTATATATTTCCTATGGAATCTTTTAATTTGAAAGCAGGTTTATCTCCATACTTTTTAGCAGATTTATAAAGCATATCTTTTAAATCTGTTATTTCTACTGTTTTGTGATATTTTTTCTTCATTTTTTCGGCTAAGGTTAAGCTCATTGTTATTCTCCTCTTAATTTTAAAAATTTATTATTAGAAAACTCAGTAATTTCCTTTTTAATATTTCCTTCGTAAATGGAATGTTCATTATCTTCTAAAGGAATTTCAAAGTTAACATTATATACATACTTTTCATCTAAATTATTTGTTAAATTTATATTAAATGAAATAGAAGTTTTTATATTATTTAATGCAATATTGGTTTTTGAAAGTAAAGAACCATCAAAAACTAAAGCTTCTCCTGTATTTGGAATTATTGCATTTGCTTTTATATCTTTATTAACAAACTGTAATGTAATTGGTGTTTGGCAAGTTTCATAAAAACTAGCAGTATTTGTATCTAAAGTATCTTTTGAGTTTATTATTTTAAAATTTAATTTATCTTGCACCAAATTTTCATCTTTTAAACTTGGAATTCCAAAATTAACAATTGCTTTATAATAAAGTTCAGGAGTTCCTTTTTCAGGCAATGGAGAGTATTTTATGTTGTCTATGTATAATTCTTTAATAGTATTTTTACTAGATAATGAACTTTCTGAATTATTATTTAAATATATAGCCATATCTGTAAATTGATAAACATTTATATTCCATAAATTTCTGCTTGTTTCATTGCTGGTTGCATTTGCACTGCTATACAAAACAATTTTATCTATTGAAAAAGTATCAGAATAATCATTTGAAGATAATAAATCACTCTCAAAATTAGTTTTTGCTTTATGTTTTGTATAAATTAAATTTATTAATAAACATAATATAATGATAGCAATAAACACAATAATTAAAAAAATAATTTGTTTATTTATATTAACTTTTTTTCTTTTCTTTCGAGTACGAGAGAACATAAATTCCTCCTTAAAAATCTATGTATTATAATAATACAAAAAATATAATTTGGCAAGAACATATATTACAAAACATTATTCTAATAAATCATAAAAATTTTTAAATTGATAACCTTCACTTTTTAAATATGAAATAGATTCTTTTAAAATTTCAGAACTGTTATTTACATCTGCAGTATCATGCATAAGAACCACAAGAGTTCCTTTGTTTTTTGAGGATTTTTTTAAATTATTTAAAAGTTGATAATTGGAGGTTTTTCTTTCAGAATCTCTATTTAAACAATTCCAATCAACATAGGTATAATCCATTTCTTGCAAAAGCTTTGCAGCTTTTTTCTTAGAACCCTTGTTATTAGCAGACATATAACCATTTGGAAATCTAAAAATATGAGAACAATAATTTAAATCACCAATTGCTTTTCCGATTTCTAAATCTGTACTTTTAACCTCATTAATAAAACTTTCAGAACTGGCATATAGCTTAGAATTATTATGGTCATAGCCATGATTTGCAATATAATGACCTTCCTCATATTCTCTTTTTACAATATCAGGATGATTTTTTACATATTTTCCAATAACAAAAAAACTGGCTTTTATATCTTCCTCCTTTAAAATATCTAAAATTTTAGGAGTAGCCTTTATAGTAGGACCATCATCAAAAGTTAAATAAGCAACTTTTTCATCACAATAATTTAAAGAATCAAATTTAGCTTGAAGAGAAGAACTAACAATACTATTATCTGTTATATCAATAGCAAAAGAAGGCGAATGCTTACATAACCAAAATGCAATAATACATAAAATAATAAATAAAAAAAATGCATAGAAATATTTTTTCTTAATAAATATACATCTCATATAATCCCTCCTATATATAAATATGTGATTTTTGTAAAAATGATAAAGGTACTTGAAAATTTTAAATATATAGTTTGAAGTTAAAAATTTTCCATTGACAAAATATTACATGAAATGTAGAATTAGCTTAGGTGAAACGAATGAAAAATAAGAAGAAAACTGTGCTTTCAGTTGTTGTTTTTCTTATAACATTAAGTATTATATTTGTTGCGGTTTTTATAAAATTTTCTAATAAAAGTGAAAGTTTGGCAACAAATGCGGAAAATGTAGAAGAAAAAACATATGAAAAAGCAAATATAGAAGAATTTAATATAAATGAAATTATAAATAATAACACTGCAGAACCTATTAGGGAAGAAATTGTTTCCGAAGAAGTAGACTTAGAATACACAACAATTTATCAAAATAGTAATACTATTTCAAAGGGAAAGGTACAAGTTTCGCAAGAAGGAAGAGATGGAAAACAAATTGTAATTACTAAGAAAAAATACCAAGGAAACGAGCTCGTGGGGGAAGAACAAACAGGAAGAACCATAAAAGTAGCTGCGGTAGATAAAATTGTTCAAATAGGAACGGGAGAAAATGCAACAAATCATAAAATACAAAAAGGGGATAATGTAAGTGTTACATCTGCTACCTTAAATGTATTTTTAGAAAAAGATAAAAATTCAAATAAAATTACAACCTTACAAAAAGATAATCAAGTAAATGTAATTGAAGTAGATAACGAATGGTGTAAAATAAGATATAATTCTTATTTAGGATGGGTAGATATAAATTGTTTAGAATATAAACAAGAAAAAGAAACGAAAATAGAGCAAAATTCAAATAAAGTTATAGTTATAGAAAATTCTAATACAAAAACAAAAGAGCAATTAAGTTGTAATTTGAATGAGAATATGAGTTTAAACGTTCCAAGTGGATTAACATTAGAGCAATTTAAAAAAGTACTTTCAAATAATGACCAAGATAAAAATAAAATATTTGAACAAAATGCTGAATACTTTTATTATATAGAAAAACAATATAATATTAATGGTTTATTTGTTGCAGCGGTAGGAATACACGAAAGCGCATGGGGAACATCTAAAATTTCGGCAGACAAAAAGAATTTATTTGGTTATGGAGCAAGTGATAGTAACCCATATAATAATGCATATACATTTTCAAGTTATTCAGAGGGGATAGACTTACTTGCACGTGTATTTGTAAAATATTACATAAACCCAGCTGGAACAAAAATATACGATAATGAAATTGCTACAGGAAAATATTACTCAGGACCAACATTAGCAGAAGTTAATAAAAAATATGCCTCAGATAAAAATTGGAACAAAAGTGTATATAATTGGATGAAATACTTATATAATAAATTGTAAAAAAAGCTTGCATTTTATGCAAGCTTTATGTTATAATTGCAATTGTTGATTAAACACATAAAGCTAGTTTAAGAAAAGTGCTTAAAAATAATATTTAAGTCTTCTTAAATGTTAAAACTTTATGGAAGAAATAAAACTAAGAGGAGGAATTAAAAATGGCAGTAGTTGCAATGAAACAATTACTTGAAGCAGGTGTTCATTTTGGACATCAAACAAGAAGATGGGACCCAAGAATGGCTGAATATATTTTTCAAGCTAGAAATGGAATCCATATTATCGATTTACAAAAAACATCTAAAAAATTAGATGAAGCTTACAGCTTTATGAGAGAACAAGCTGAGGAAGGTAAAACAGTTTTATTTGTTGGAACAAAAAAACAAGCACAAGAATGCATGAAAGAAGCAGCAATAAAATGTGGTATGTTCTATGTTAACCAAAGATGGTTAGGTGGAATGCTTACTAACTTTAAAACAATTAAAGCTAGAGTACAAAGATTAAAAGACTTAGAAACTATGGAACAAGATGGAACATTCGAAGTATTACCTAAAAAAGAAGTTATAAATTTAAAGAAAGAAATGGAAAAACTAGAAAAGAACTTAGGTGGAATTAAAGAAATGGAAAATATTCCAGATATAATTTTCTTAGTAGATCCAAAAAAAGAAGCAACAGCTATAGCTGAAGCTAAAAAATTAAATATACCAGTTGTTGGTTTAGTAGACACAAACTGTAATCCAGAAGATTTAGATTACCCAATTCCTGGAAACGATGATGCAATAAGAGCAGTAAAATTAATAGCAGATGTTATGGCAAATGCTATAATAGAAGGAAAACAAGGTGAAACTTTTGAAGATGCACAAGAAGTTGCTGAAGAAGTTTCAGAAAATGCAGAAAAAAGCATGAAAGAAGTTGTTGAAGAAACAACAGAAGAATAATATGTAGGGGTTGGCGTCCCGACAACCCTAAAAAGGATAAATTATGGCGGACAAAAAATGTCCGCCTTTTTATATAAAAATAAAAAAATTAAATCTTAATGTATAGAGTAATATCTTTACAATAAGAAGAATTTTTAATATAAGGAGGAATTAATAAATGATAACAGCAAGCCAAGTTAAAGAATTAAGAGAAATTACAGGTGCAGGAATGATGGACTGCAAAAAAGTATTAACAGAAACAGATGGAGATATGGAAAAAGCTATGGAATTACTTCGTGAAAGAGGAATTGCTAAAGCTGCAAAAAAATCTGATAGAATAGCAGCAGAAGGATTAGTAGATTGCTACATTTCAGAAGACGGAAAAGTTGGAGCAATAGTAGAAGTAAATTCAGAAACAGACTTCGTTGGGCAAAACGAAGAATTTAAAACATTTGTTATGGACATTGCAAAACAAGTTGCAGAAAAAAATCCAGCTAATGTTGAAGAACTATTAGCACAAGAATCAATAACAGAAGCAGGAAAAACAGTACAAGAAGTTTTAACAGATAAAATAGCAAAAATTGGTGAAAATATGAATATTCGTAGATTTGAAAGATTTGAATCTACAGGATTAGTAGAAAAATACATCCATGGAGATGGAAAAATTGCAGTATTAGTAGATTTTGCCAAAGGAGATAAAGCAATTGCAAAAGACGTATGTATGCAAATTGCAGCTGCTAAACCAGAATACTTAAAAAGAGAAGATGTACCAGCTGAAAGAGTAAAAAAAGAAATGGAAATACTAAAAGCACAAGCTATGAATGAAGGAAAAACAGCCGAAATAGCAGAAAAAATGGTACAAGGAAGACTTGGAAAATTCTATGGAGAAATATGCTTAGTAGAACAAGACTTTGTAAAAGATTCAGATAAAAAAGTATCTAAAGTATTAGAAGAAAACAATGCAGAAATAGTAAGATTTGCTAGATTTGAAAAAGGTGAAGGAATAGAGAAAAAAGAAGAAAACTTTGCAGAAGAAGTTGCAAATCAATTAAAATAATTATAAAAAGTGGCTTTGCAAAGTGGACAGATTTAAGGAGTCCGACTATATACCTAAAATATAAATTTATTACCATAAAAAACATATTGTAAAATTTTTACAATATGTTTTTTGTTAATATGGATATCTTTCAAAAAAATATTTAATAATATTATTAGCATTTGTATTATTAACATTTATTAAAACATCTTTATCTAAAGAAATCCACATAGCTATATCATAATTGTCAGAATTGTCAATAAAGGTTCCAATAAAATCAACTATTTCTATAGGATTTTTAAATTCTTTACACCAATGTAGTTGTTCTTTTAATTCAATATTAGTATTAAAAAAATTATTTAAAAATCTTTGAATTTCTCCAACTTTTACACTATATAAATTAATACTTGCATACATAATAAACTCCATAAAATATATTCTTTATTTTAGTATTTTACATTTAAAAATACTTATGCTATGGAATAATTGGTAAAAATAAGGAAATAATAAGTTATGGAGGAAAATTTATGTATAAGAAAATTATAATATTTTTTATTTTATTTGTTTTAATTGGAGGAAGTGCATTTGCAATATGGAAAAATAATAATAAACCAGAAGAAGGAGAAAAAATAAACAAGAAACTAAGCAGTGAAATGGAATACTTAAATACATCACTAATAAATATTGCAAATGGATTAAATAATATTGTTATACAAGAATATAAAATAACGGAAACAACAAATCAAAACACCAATTCAGAAACTAGCAACCAAAATAGTACACAAAATAATAAAAATAATACATCAAACAATAATAACAATGAAACTTCAAATATTAGCTTTAGTATGAGTGAAAATACAATAAATACAAATGAAATAGATTGGAATAAACTGGAAAACGAAATAAGTAATTTATACAAAACATGGTCAGAAATAATAATTGACTTTAATAAAGTAAATAATAACAATGAAAATATACTAAAATTTAGCAATGATTTAGACGAAACAACTAAATATATAAAAAATAAAGACAAAGTTAATTCTCTTTCACTGGTAGCAAAACTATATTCATATATTCCTCAATTTATGGAATTATATGAAAAAGATAGTAGGAAAATTGCTTTTATACAAACAAAAACAAATATAGTAAGAGCATATAGTATAATAGAACAAGAAAAATGGGAAGAAATAAAAAAAGAGATTGCTTCTAGCATAAATAATTTTAATGCAATTTTAAATGATGTAAGCAATAATAAAAATCAATATAATGTTAATAAAGTATATGTATTGTTAAACGAATTTAACAACTCTATAGATACGAATGATAAAGAAATATTATATATAAAATATAAAAATTTAATACAAGAAATAGAATATCTAAATATATAAAAAAGCCTAGAAATAGGCTTTTTAAGTTATATCATCTAAAATTTTATTAAAAGCAAAACTAAAACAAATAAAAGTTACTAAATATATAATACTTAATTTAAACACAGAAATACCAACATAATATAAAATTGGATTAGTATAAGTAGAAAAATATGTAGAAAGTATAAAAGCTGAAAAAAGTGAAATCAAAAGGGAAAAAACGAATCCAAAACTTAATATTTTTTTTATTTTAAAATTAAAATTTGAATAATATTTATAAATAAAATTATACATAATTAAACATCCTTTTACTACTATTAATATAAATAAATATTAACATAAAAACAAAAAAGCATCAATAGAAGATATTTCCAAAAAAATATTGCAAAAATAAATATATTAATGTAAAATTTAAAAAAGAAATAATAAGGAGAAACTTATGAAAAAAGTTAAACATTTAAATAAAATTTTTCAAAACAAAAAAATAATAATAGTAATGAGTGTATTAGTAATAATTGCTGTTATAACATTAGGCATTCTTGTAAGAAATCAAACAAAAAATGTAGAAAAAATGAATGCAAAAAGAGAAGAAGAGAATAATGTTCAGTTGAATGTGGAAATAAAAAAAGAAACAGAAACAGCATATGAATGTTTATTAACTTTCATATCAAATGATGAAAACAATAAAATTGAAAAAATAGAGTGTCCTAATTACGATGGAAAAGAAAATCAAGTCATAAATAATTCAGGCGAAAAACAAAAAATTGCAATGGACTATAAAATAAATAAAGATGACGAAGAAAAAATATTTAATATTGTTATGAAAGATGGAAATGTTATAAATAAAAAAACAAGTTATACAATAATTTGTGAACCTAATAATAATGGAGAAACTGTAAAGAAAAACAAATTAGTAGGAACAACGGCAAATTTAGATATACCAAAAAAGGAAGGATATATTTTTTTAGGATGGTCAAAAGAGAAAAATAGTGATGAGGGTGAATATTTTAAAACTTACAATTATAATAATGAAGATGTTGTAAATTTATATGGAAAATGGATTAAATCAGATAACAATAGTATTATAGGTGCAGTAAAGGTGATGGAAAAAGATACAAAGTTTGCAGTAGAACAAGAAGCTTTTTCTGCAGATCTAGTAAAATATGATGGAGATTTGATTCTTGATGGAGAAACAGATGTAGAAGGAGCAGCTTTAAATAATAAAATATACGAATTTGGAAATAAAGAAACAGATGTAGCAACAGAAAAAGAAAATGCAAAAAATATGGTTGTTTTAAAAGTAAATGGAAATTTAACTATTGAAGAAGGAGTAACATTAACAGCATGTAAAAGTGACAACGGATATGGCGGTCCAAAGGGATTATTAATATATTGCACAGGAATATTAACCAATAATGGAACAGTAGATATGACATCAAGAGGTGCAAAAGCAAAAGGTCAAAATGTGTATTTATGGCAAAATGAAGATGAAAGTTATGAATATATACCAGCAGTGGGAGCAAATGGAGGACAGAGAAAAACTGATGGTATTGGAAACAATGGAAACAATGGAGTAGATAGGCAAACAGGAGGAGGCGCTTCTGGAGGAGGTCGACATTATATTAATTCAGGAACAGGTGGAGCTGGTGCTTCTGGAACTTCATATTCAGGAGGAACTGGAGGTGGCGGAGGAACAGGAACTTCGTCTACAGCTAGAATTCGGTGGAGATGGAGATAATAATGGTGGCTCTGGCGGACATGGAGATTTTGCTGCTGGAGTTGGTGCAGGAAATCCAAAAGGAGGAACTGGAGGATTATTAATAATATATACCAAAAGTATGATTAATAGAGGAAATATAAATTCTAATGGGACTAATGGCTACTCAGGTCCAAGTGAAAATTGTGCTGGTGGTGGAGGATCAGCAGGAGGTAGTATAAATATTTTCTATACAGATAAAATAACAAAAGGACAAATATTTGCAAAAGGTGGTTCTGGAGGCACTGCCGAATATAATGGAGGAGTAGCCGGAAGTGGAACAATAACTGTAGGAAAAATTTTAGACGGAACATTTATAAAAGAAAAAAATTATGATGAATATAACAGTATAATTGATTATGTAGAAAAAGTCTATAAAAATGGTGTTCAAATTATGAATGTAAACGGTGAACAATATTCTGCAAATGTTATAATTAATGAAGGAAATATGGTATTAGATGGAACCAATAATATTAATGGAGCTACTCTTACAAATAAAGTATATGAATTTGGTGATAAAAAAACAGATGTTGCAACAGTAAATGAAGATGCAAAAAATATGGTTGTTTTAAAAGTAAATGGAGATATAACAATTGGAGAAGGAGTCACATTAACAGCATGTAAAAGTGATAATGGATATGGAGGGCCAAAAGGATTATTAATATATTGTACAGGAACAATAACAAATAATGGAACAATAGATATGACAGCGAGAGGTGCAAGAGCCGAAGGACAAAATGTATATTTATGGCAAAATAAAGATAAAAGTTATGAATATATTCCAGCAGAAGGTGCTATAGGAGGAAATAAAGTATATTGCAGTTGGAATGGAACGAACCCAGGACTAAAAGGAGAAGATGGAAGTAATAGAGGAACCCGGAGGAGGAGGCTCTGGTACTTCACGACATTGGATTAACGCTTCAGCATATTCTGGAGCAGGTCGGAAGAGGAACCTCATATTCAGGTGGCGCTGGAGGTGGTCGGAAGTGATGTGAGGGGAATTAATCCAAATTCAGAATCTGGTTCAAGCAAAGGCCGGAGCCGGTGGATATGGAAGAGCAAATTATTCAGATGGACATGGATGTTCAGGAGGAGCCGGAAATCCTGGTGGAACCGCAAAAACAGGTAGCAGTGCAAAACGGATACAAAGGGAAAAATGGAACAGGAGGATTGTTAATAATTTATAGTAACAATTTAAAAAATGGAGGAATTATTAAATCTGATGGTACGGGAACAACAATTCATCCCAAATATGCAACAGGAGGATCATCAGGAGCAGGAAGTGTAAATATATTTTATAAAGGTATATATAATAATACTGGTACAATACAAGCAATAGGAGGAAGTGCTGGAAATGGTGGAGCCGGAGGAAACGGAACAGTAACAGTAGGAAATATATCAACAGGAACGTTTGTAAAATAAAGTAAATAAAATAACTAAAAATCCTTGCAATTGTATAAATTTAGGTATATAATAAGCAAAGCAAGATAAATATGAGCGAAAGAGTGGAAGAAATTCCACTCTTTATATTATATATAAAGGAGGAAGGTTTTTGGCAAGTATTGAAGAAAGAGTTGAAAACTTGTTAGAAAAAACAATTAATGATTTAGGGTATACTCTATATGATGTTGAGTATGCTAAAGAAGCAAAAAATTACTTTTTAAGAATATTCATAGATAAAGCGGACGGAATCGATTTAAATGATTGCGAAAAAGTAAACAATGCAATTACAGAATTATTAGATGAAGCAGACTATATAAAAGATATGTATTTTTTAGAAGTTTCTTCACCGGGAATTGAAAGAGTTTTAAGAAAAGATAAACACTTAAAACAATATATTGGAGAAGAAATAGAAGTTAGCTTATTTAAACCAATAAATGGCAATAAACAAATACAAGGAGTTTTAAAAAACTTCAATAGTGAAAATATTGCCTTAAAATATAATAATGAAATAATTGAAATACCACGAAAAGGTATATCACTAATAAAAACAGTATATAACTGGGAATAATTTAAAAGGAGGAATAAGAAAATGAAAGAAGCTATTGACAATAAAGAATTAGTTATAGCATTAGAAGAATTGGAAAAAGAGAAAGGAATAAAAAAATCTTATTTAATAGAATCTATCGAAACAGCATTACTTACAGCATATAAAAGAAACTTTGATGCAAAAGAAAATGTAAAAGTTGTTATGGATGATATAACAGGAGCAGCACATATTTACTCTGTGAAAGAAATCGTTGAAACAGTTGAAGATTCAGATACACAAATTAATTTAGAAGATGCAAAAAAAATAAATAAAACATTGGAAATAGGTGATAGTGTAGATATAGAACTTGTTCCAAAGAATTTTGGCAGAATAGCTGCTCAAACAGCAAAACAAGTTATAGTACAAAAAATAAGAGAAGCTGAAAGAGAAATAATATATACAGAATATAATGATAGAAAAGGAGAGATAGTTACAGGATTAGTACAAAAAGCAGATAGAGGAATTGTTGTAATGGATTTAGGAAAACTTGAAGGAGTAATGCTTGCAAAAGAACAAATTCCAACAGAAACTTATAAGGTAAACGATAAAATAAGAGCATATGTAATAGATGTAGAAAAGGGAGCAAAGGGAGCACCACAAGTTATTGTATCCAGAGCAACACCAGATTTTGTTAAAAAATTATTAGAATTTGAAATACCAGAAATCTATGAAGGATTAATAGAAATAAAGAGTGTTTCAAGAGATCCAGGTTACAGAAGTAAAGTAGCTGTTTACTCACAAAATGAAAACATAGATCCAGTAGGTTCTTGTGTAGGTCAAAAAGGAGTAAGAATTCAAAACGTAATAAATGAATTGAATGGCGAAAAAATAGATGTAATAGAATGGAATGAAGATCCATCAATTTATATTTCTGCAGCATTATTACCAGCAAAAGTAATGGCAGTAGACATAAATGAAGAAGAAAAATTTGCACAAGTAATAGTACCAGATGACCAATTATCACTTGCAATAGGAAAATCTGGACAAAATGTTAGACTTGCTGCAAAATTAACAAATTGGAAAATAGATATAAAATCTGAAACTCAATTTAGAGAAATGTTAGCAAAGGCGCAAGAAGAAAATGACGAAGAAATAGCAGAAGAAACAAATACTGAAATTGAAGAATAAAAACACATAATATAGAAAGACTTGTACATATAATAAAGAAAGGAAACTTGCAATGAAAAATATACCACAAAGAATGTGCGTTAGTTGCAGAGAAAAAAAAGAGAAAAAAGATTTAATACGAATTGTATATAACAAAACAGGAGAACTAAGTATAGATATTAATGGAAAGCTTGAAGGTAGAGGTGCATACATCTGCAAAGATATTAAATGCTTAGAAAAAACAATAAAAACAAATAGTTTAGAAAGAGCTTTAAAAACAAAAATTAACAAAGAATTTTATGATAAGTTAAGAGGTGTAATTATTGAATAAAGCATTAGGTTTAATTGGATTATCTGCAAGAGCCAGAAAGATTGTGTATGGTGCAGATAGTACGAAAGAAGCTTTAGAAAAAGGAAGAGTAAAACTACTAATAGTTTCGAAAGAAGCTTCTGAGAAAACCATTAAAAATTTTAAGTTTTATTCTGAAAAATACAATGTTCCAATTTGTATATATGGAGAAATAGAAGATTTAAGTAAAAGTATAGGAAAGAAAAATAAAGCTATACTTGGAATACTAGATGAGAATCTTGCGAAAGAAATAAAAAAAATAATTGATGGGGGTGAAGCTATTGGGTAAGATAAAAATACATGAAATAGCAAAAGAATTAAACTTAGCCAGTAAAGAAGTTATAGCAAAGGCAAACGAACTTAACATACAAGTTAAAAGCCATTTAAGCGGAGTAACAGAAGAAGAGGCCAATAAAATTAAGGGAGCATTTGCCGGAAAAAATAAAACAGAAGAGAGAAAAGAAGGCAAGAAAGAAGAAAACAAAAAAGAAAAAACTACAGGACCAGTTATTATTAGAAGAG
The DNA here is from genome assembly GCA_902461935.1 of uncultured Clostridium sp. Taxonomy (GTDB): domain Bacteria; phylum Bacillota; class Clostridia; order TANB77; family CAG-508; genus Merdicola. Next base: position 42,093 of record CABPZP010000004.1, read on the forward strand.
AAGTAATAATAAATGATGAAGAAGATAGTAAAGAAAAACAAACCAAAAAACAAGAAAGTAATAAATCAAAAATAGGATTTGTTGAAAGAGATAGAAAAAAAGACTTTAATATAGTATATAGAAATAAACCAAATAAACCTATGACAGTAGATGAATTATTTGGACTAAATAAAAAGAAAAAAGAAGAGCCTAAAAAAGAGGAAGTAAAACAAAGCAAAGTAGAGGAAAAAATGCAAGAAGTAAAAGAAACGAAAACTGTTGATAAACAAGAAAAGGTTGAAAAACAAGAAAAAGTAGAGAAAGTTATAAAAACAGAAAATGTAAAAAAACAAGAAAACTTTAGACAAAACAAAACACAATATCAACCAAGAAATAATTATAATAACAACAGAAATAATAATTACAATAGAAACAATGATCGTAATAATAACAATAATAGTAGAAATAATAACTATAACAGAAATAATAATGGAAACAACAATAATGGTTATAGAAATAACAGACCAGGAAATAATTTTAATAGAGGAAATAGACCATTAGACGAAAAAGGAATAGAAAAAAATATTAAAAATATTATGTCTTCTGATGTGGTTGAAAAAGAAAGTGTTAGAGAATATAACAGAAATGCAGATAAACAAAAAAATGCAAATAAATATGATGACAAAAAAAGTAAGAAAAATAAAAATAAAAGAGGAAATAATGATTTAGGCTTTAATGAAGGAAAATTAAAAAGTCTTAAACAAGAAAATAGTTTATCTAATATGTTTACAGACCAAGAAGGTGGAATGCTAGATTACTACGATTTAACAACAGTTAGAGGAAAACGTAATAAAAAGAAAAACTCAAAATCATCAAAAGGTGAATCAAAACAAAAAATATTTAAACTTACTGAAATAACAATTCCAGAAACAATTTCTGTAAAAGACTTAGCAGCAGAACTTAAGAAAACAAGTGCAGAAGTTATTAAAAAATTATTTGCACTTGGTGTTATGGCAACAATAAACAATGATGTAGATTTTGATACAGCATACTTAATAGCACAAGAATTTGGAGTAACAGCAAAACTTAAGGAAGAAGTTAAAGAAGAAGATGTATTATTTGATGAATCTGAAGATTTAGAAAATGAATTAATGCCACGTCCACCAGTAATTGTTGTTATGGGACACGTTGACCATGGTAAAACATCATTACTAGATGCGATAAGAAAAACAAATGTTATAGAGGGCGAAGCAGGTGGAATTACACAAGCGATAGGTGCATACCAAGTTAAATTAAATGGTAGAGATATAACATTCCTAGATACACCAGGACACGAAGCCTTTACGGCAATGCGTGCTAGAGGTGCACAAATAACAGATATTGCAATTCTAGTTGTTGCAGCAAATGATGGAGTTATGCCACAAACAGTAGAAGCGGTTAACCATGCGAAATCAGCAGGAATACCAATTATAGTTGCAGTAAACAAAATGGATTTACCAGGTGCCAATGTTGAAAGAATAAAAGAAGAATTAATGAAATACGACTTAGTTCCAGAAGAATGGGGAGGAGATACAATTTATGTACCAATTTCAGCTAAAAATGGAACGAATATTGACCAATTACTAGAAATGGTTTTACTTGTTGCAGATATGAAAGATTTAAGAGCAAATCCTACAAAACAAGCAAAAGGTGCTGTTATAGAAGCAAGACTTGATAAAACAAAAGGTCCTATAGCTACAATGTTAGTTCAAAGAGGGAAACTAGATGTTGGAGATACAATAGTTGTTGGTTCTTCAATAGGTAGAATAAGAGCTATGAAAAATGATAAAGGACAACGTGTTAAATTTGCAACACCATCAATGCCAGTAGAAATTATGGGACTTACAGAAGTACCAACAGCAGGAGACACTTTCTACGAAGTAAAAGATGAAAAAATGGCTAAACACTTAATAGAAAGAAGAAAACGTCAAGCAAGAGAAAAATCTATAAATCAAGTAAGTAAAGTAACCTTAGATGACTTATTCAGTCAAATTGAAAAAGGAGATTTAAAACAATTAAACTTAATAGTAAAAGCAGATGTTCAAGGATCTGTTGAAGCAGTTAAACAATCTCTAGAAAAATTATCAGATGAAAAAGTACAAGTAAAAGTTATACACGCAGCAGCCGGAGCTGTTACAGAATCTGATGTTACACTTGCTAAAGTTTCAAATGCAATAATAATAGCATTTAATGTTAGACCAGTTGCAAGTGCTAAAGAGATGGCAGATAGAGAAGAAGTTGAAATAAAACAATACTCAGTAATTTACCAAGCAATAGAAGATGTAGAAGCAGCTATGAAAGGCATGTGGGACCCAGAATTTGAAGAAAAAGTTATAGGAACAGTAGAAGTAAGACAAACATTCAAAGTTTCTGGAGTTGGAACAATTGCTGGTGGTTATGTATTAACAGGAAAAGTAGAAAGAAATGCAGGAGTAAGAGTAATAAGAGATGATGTTGTAATTCATCAAGGAGAACTTGCTTCACTTAAGAGATTTAAAGACGATGTTAAAGAAGTTGCAAAAGGTTATGAATGTGGTCTTCAAATTGCAAATTACAACGACATAAAAGAAGGAGACATAATAGAAGTATATGTAATGGAAGAAATAAAAAGATAAAATATAAGGACGCAAAAAATTGCGTCCTAATTATAAAAAACGAGGTGATATTATGCAAAAAAATAATAATAGATTTAACCGTGTAGAAGAAGAAATGAAAAAAGAAATAAGTAACATTATTTATAATAAACTTAAAAATCCAGATGTTACAGGACTTATCTCTGTTACAAAGGTTAAAGTAACAACAGATTTAAAATTTGCTAAAGTATATGTAAGTATATTAAATGCAAAAAATACAAAAGCAACTTTAAGAGGCTTAAAACAATCTTCTGGTTTTGTACGTTCAGAAGTAGCAAAATCAATAAACTTAAGAAATACACCAGAAATTATATTTGAATTAGATGATTCTATGGAATATGGTGCAAAAATAGATTCAATTTTAAAAGACATAATGAAAGATGTAAAACCAGAAAGTGAAGGAGAAGAATAAAAAATGACTTTAGAAGATATAAAAAATGCAATTCAAAAGGCAGAAACAATAGCAATATTAGTACATGAAAGCCCAGATGGAGATGCAATTGGTAGTGCAACAGCAATGAATCTAGCATTAAAACAATTAGGAAAAAATCCAGATGTTATAATACCAGAATTTTCTAGAACCTTTAATTTTTTACCAGGTATAGATGAAATAAAAAAAGAAACAAATGTAGAGAGCTATGATTTAACAATAACATTAGACTGTGGAGACCCAAAAAGAGTTAGTAATTGTGCTAAATATTTTGAAGATGCACAAACAACAATTTCAATAGATCACCATAATATGAATCCAATGTTTGCAGATATAAACTATGTAGATCATACTTCTCCAGCTTGTTGCCAAATTTTAATAATAATATTTGAATATTTGGGAGTGAAAATAACAAAAGACATAGGAACTTGCTTACTTACAGGAATAATTACAGATACAGGTGGATTTAAATATGAGGGTGTATCTGAGGTAACTTTTGAATTTGCAGCAGAATTATTAAGATGTGGTGTAAATGTATCAAACATATATAAACAAGCAATGCAAATAAAATCTAAAGCAAACTTTGAACTTAGAAAATTTGCAATGGATAGAATGCAATTTTTAGAAGAAGGAAAAATTGCATTTACATATATTACAACAGAGGATGAACAAAAAGTAGGAGCAGAAGAAGGAGACCACGAAGGAATAGTAAACCTAGGTAGAGATATAGAAGGAGTAGAAGTATCTATATTTTTACACCAAGCAGAAGACGGAGCATATAAAGTATCATTAAGGTCAAACAATTACTTAAATGTAGATGATGTATGTTTAATGTTTGGCGGTGGAGGACACCAAAGAGCAGCGGGTTGCAAAATAAGTGGAGAGCCAGAAGAAATAAAAAGTAAAATAATAAACGAAATAAAAAAATCATTAAAATAAAAATTTTAGCTTTAATGTTTGAACTTTTTGAGAAAAACGTGATATAATTCAAATAATAATAGAAATCACCTATAAGAGATATGGGATTTCTATTTTTTTATATTATAGGAAATTCCTATTTTGAATGTAGGGGTCGGCGTCCCCGACGACCCGCGTGGCGAAGCCACTTTTTTGTAGAAAATTGATATTTTTTAGAATAATAAAAAATATTGTAATAAAAAAGCTTTTAATGTAAAATAATAATGTGAAATTTTATTCTTAATAAGAAAGGATTAATAAAAATGAAAAAAAGGGTGTTTTTAATAACTATTCTACTAGCTTGCATAAGTTTATTAATATTTAATATAAATGTAGAAGCTGCAAATACAACATTAATCTGTAATATTAAAGCAGAAAAAACAGAAATAAAACAAGGAGAAGAAACGGTTCTAACTTTAGAAATAGAGAATAGCAGTGATAATATTAATGCTTTTCAAGCAAAAATAAATTACGATAGTAATGTATGGGAAGAATTAGATGAGGATAATTTTGAAACAATAAATGAGTGGGAAAGTTTAAAATATAATTCAAATAATAAAGAATTTAATATAATTAATAAACAAGAAAATACAAATAAAGAAATATTAAAAATAAAATTAAAAGCAAAGGATAACGCAGTTGCAGGTAACACAGAAATAGCTATAGATGAAATAGTAGCCTCTAATGGTACAAGTGAATTTGAAAGTGCAAAATTAAACCAAAATATAGATATAAAATCAAACGAAAATATAACAGATAAAGATAATCAAACACCAAGCAATACAGAAAATACAAATAACAATAATAAAAATGAACCGAATATAATAGAAAAATTAAAAGAAAAACTACCAAGTATATTACCTAAAACTGGAACAGGAAGATTTCTACTATTTATGTTAGTAGCAGCTATAATATTATCAATAATTCTTTACTGCAGAAATAAAAAATGTGGTAAAAAAATGCTAATGATTATAGTGTGCATAATATTAATTAATCAAAGTTCAGTATTTGCAGCTTCAGGAGTATTTGTTGGAGACATAAATCAAAGCTCTGTTATAGATGATGAAGATATAAAAATAATGCAAGAATATTTAATAAAATTAAAAAATGTAACTTCACAAGAACAAGCAGATATGAATAATGATGGTAAATTAAGTATAATAGACTTATCTTTATTAATAAAACAACAAAAAGAATGCCCATATGATAAAAATAATGTAACTAATATATCCTCATGGGCATCTGTACCAATGGTTTCAAAAGAATTATTACAAAAAACAGGAGTTACAACAGGTGGAGAAGGTTGCCAATGGCCAATAGGTATGGCAATAAGTAAAGATGGAAAACTTTTATTATATGGAACAGATGTAGGTGGAGTATATCGTTCAGAAGATGGTGGCAAGAATTGGGAGCAATCAAATGCAGGACTAGAATCGAGAGGCGTTGGAGCTTTTGCTATAGATCAAAAAAATTCATCTCATGTTTTAGCAGTTGGAATAAATAGTGGTGCATTTAATACAAACGGATTATATATTTCAGAAGATGGCGGGAAAACTTGGAAAGTAACAAAGAATATGTTAATAAAGGGACATAGAGATATAAGAGAAGCTATAACGTTCGATGAATCATCATATAATCAAGAAAAAAATAAATGCATGATTGCATATTGGTCAACAGCATATGAAACAGAAGATAATGGATTAAAAGAAAGTGAAAAAGGGTTATATAAAACAATAGATGGTGGATACACATGGAAGCTTATAAATTCTGATTTATGTGATGGAACAGCAAAAGTAAATCCATATACAGGAGATGTGTATGTTTCAAGAAAAGATGGAATATATTATAGCAATAATAAAGGAGAAAGCTTCGAAAAAATAGTAAACGAAAGTGTTTCAGGATTAGATCTTGTTTCTAAAAATAATCAAACAGTAAGTGTTTATTATTGTAATAATGATGGAATATATATATCAAAAGATGAAAAAAGTTTTGAAAAAGTGGAATCAAGTTCATATCCAAAAACACAACCTATGAATATAAAAGTAAGTCCAGTTAATCCAGAAAAAATACTAATTGTAGATAAAGAGGGAAGCTACAAAAATTATCCATACTACAGTTTAGATGGAGGAAAAACTTGGAAAGGGTCTACATTTTCTAATGAATTAAGTTTTATGCCATATAATAATAGAGCAAGTATTCCTATGTGGAGCACAACAGACGAAAACAAAGTATGGATATTTGCACAAGGGGATTATATGAGCTCAAGTATAGATAGTGGAAAAACCTTTAAATGGGATAGCAATGGTATAACAGGAATATTAAGCGGAGGGAATGTTCATTACAACGTATATAACCCCAATATTATATATTTTGGATCACAAGACTATGATGGATGTGTTACAACAGATGGAGGAAAAACTTGGAAATATATTAGTATGTCTGGACTAAGTTGGGGTGGATATTGCTATGGAGGATATGCGGTAGATGAAAACACATATTTCGTTGGAGTTTCAACTGCATGGACAGACCCACGAAAACTAAAAATAACCTTTGACGGAGGAAAAACAGTAATAGATACAGGAATGTGCTTTACAAGTCAAAATATAAGATCGGGAATGGAATCTTCATATCAATCACCAACAGATCCAAAAGTATTATTTGCCTGTGATTTAAGAAGTAGTGACGGTGGACATACTTGGTCTAAAATGAATGGATGTATTAACGTATACACACATAATCCAAAAGGTAAAAAGGAATTATATGGAATAGATGAAAAAGGCAAAAATATAGTAGTATCTTATGATAATGGAGTTACATGGAAAAAAGTAAATAATACAGAAATAAAACCACAAATACAAATTGGTTCAATTTATATTTTAGACTTATCATACGATTGGAAAAATGAAATGGTATACGTAGCTTGCGATGGAGGATATTTATACAAAATTTCAACAAAAGATGGAAGCATAGAATGTGTATTAGATAAAAATGTAGCAGAATATAAAAGAGCACCAGTAAATTTGAAAGACGGGTATAGCATAACTAAAGTAGCCGTAGACCCTATAGACCCTAATATAATTTACTGTGGTGGACCAGGAAATACATTTTTAAACGACTGTGCATTATATAGGTCAGTTGATGGAGGCAAAAGTTTTCAAGTAATAACAAGTAATACAAAAAATTCAATTATAAAGCAAGGAAAACAAGGCGGATTTGAAACAAACTCATTAGAAGTAAATCCAAAAACAGGAGAATTACTATTTGCAGGAGGATGTTTTGGAATTAGTAAATTATCACCTCCATATAAATTAAATAATTAATTACAAAAAAGTGGCTTCACACATCAATGCAATATAAAAATGTCTTGAAAATTATTTTCAACCTGTCCCAGAAGTGACAAAAAATGTAACTTTGGGTCTGTCCCTAAATGCAACAAAATGTCGGCTGGTGGTCTGGCTCCTAACCGACACTTTTTTTACCAAAAACATTGAAAAAAATACTCTTTTGTGGTATAAGTAATTTGAAAAAATAAATGGAAGAAGAGAAAATGAAAAATATAAAAGATTTTAATTTAGATGAGTTAAAAGAAGCTTTTATAAAGCTTGGAGAAAAGCCATTTAGGGCAGAACAAGTTTTTAAATGGATTTATGAACAAAATGTAACAAGCTTTGATGAGATGACTAATTTATCTAAAGATTTAAGAGAAAAATTAAAAGAAAATTTCTCTCTTTGTATATATAAAATAGAAAGAAAGCAAAAATCAAAAGATGGAACTATAAAATATTTATTTGACATTTTAGATGGAAATATGATAGAAACCGTGTTAATGAGCTATCATCACGGTTATAGTTTATGTGTTTCATCACAGGTAGGTTGTAAAATGGGATGCAAGTTCTGTGCATCTACAGGAATAAAATTTATAAGAAGTTTAAGTTCAGGAGAAATTGTAGAACAACTATTAGCAGTTGAAAGAGATGAAAATATAAAAATTTCAAATGTAGTATTTATGGGAATTGGAGAGCCATTAGATAACTACGATAATGTTATAAATGCAATAGGAATACTAAATAATCAAAAAGGAATTAATATAGGAGCTAGACACATAAGTATTTCTACAAGTGGTTTGGTTCCAAAAATATATAAACTAGCAGACGAAAAACTTCAATGTACGCTTTCTATTTCATTGCATGCAACAACAGATGAAATAAGAAGTAGTATGATGCCGGTAAATAATAGTTATAACATAGAAGAATTAATAAAAGCTTGTAAATATTACTTAGAAAAAACAAATAGAAGAATTTCCTTTGAATATGCTCTAGCTAAAGAAAATAATGATAATTTAGAAGATGCAAAAAGATTAATAAAACTATTAAGAGGGATGAATTGCCACGTTAATTTAATTCCAATAAATAAAATAGAAAACGGAAATTATACTAAAAGTTCAAATGAAAATATACTAAAATTTAGAGATTATTTAAACGATAACGGTATAGTTGCAACCGTTAGAAGAGAACTTGGATCAGACATAGATGCAGCCTGCGGACAATTAAGAAGAAAGAATATAAAAGATAAAGAGGTGAATTGATGAGAGTTTTAGTAAAAACGGATGTTGGAAAAGCAAGAGAGTTAAACGAGGATTCATATTATGTGCCACAAGAAGATGACTTGAAATTATTTATCGTTGCCGATGGAATGGGTGGATATAACGGTGGAGAAATAGCAAGTAGTTTAGCAATAAAAGCAGCAAAAAACTATATAGAAACAAATTTTATTAGTACACCTAAAGATAGAGAAAGCATTTTAGAACTTATAAAAAGCAGTATGCAATATGCAAATATGGTAGTATATGAAAAATCCAAAGAAGATGACGAACTAAAAGGAATGGGAACTACACTGGAAATATGCTTTATATACGAAAATAAAATGTATATAGGACACATTGGAGATAGCAGAATATATAGAATACGAAAACATATAATTAGAAAGCTTACAAATGACCATAGTTATGTAGAAACATTAGTTAAAGATGGAAAAATAACAAGAGAAGAAGCAAAAACACATCCAAAGAAAAACATGCTAATGAAAGCCCTAGGATGTACAGAATATATAGAACCAGATGTATTTGTAAGAGGATTTTTGAAGGATGATATAGTACTTATGTCATCAGATGGATTAACAAATATGATAGACGAACAAGAAATATTTAACATTATAACAAATAACAAAGAAAATGCTTCAGAAATGCTAATACAAAAAGCAAATGATAATGGGGGATATGATAATATAACAGCACTTATCGTATATAATGATTAAGGGGAGAGATGAATATGAACCTAGAAGGTAAAATGTTAGGTAATAGATATGAGATTATAGAAAAAATAGGAAATGGCGGAATGGCAACTGTATATAAAGCAAAATGCCATGTTTTAAACAGATATGTAGCAGTAAAAGTTTTAAGAGATGAATTTACAACAGATGAAGAATTTATAAAAAGATTTGCAGCAGAAGCTCAATCTGCAGCGAGCTTAACACATCCAAATATTGTTTCTATATATGATGTAGGTCACGAAGATAATTTATATTATATTGTAATGGAATTAATAAAAGGTAAAACTTTAAAACAAATAATTAATGAAGATGGAAAACTACCTTGGAAATGGTCTTTAAATATAGTTTCTCAAATAGCTTCTGCATTAGAAACAGCACACAGAAATAAAATAATACATAGAGATATAAAACCACACAACATAATAATTACCGAAGATGGTATAGCAAAAGTAACAGATTTTGGAATAGCAAAAGTTGTTTCGAATTCAACAATTACAGCCTTTGGAGCAACAATTGGTTCAGTGCATTACTTTTCACCAGAACATGCTAAAGGTGGATACACAGATGAAAAATCTGATATATACTCATTAGGTGTTGTTATGTACGAAATGCTTACAGGGCAAGTTCCTTTTGATGCAGATACAGCAGTTTCAGTTGCATTAAAACATATGCAAGAAGACCCAATAGAACCAATGGAATTAAATCCAGATATACCAAGAGCAGTAAACGATATAATAATGAAAGCAATGCAAAAAGATACAGGTCTTAGATACCAATCTGCAACAGAAATGTTAAACGATATAAATATGGCACTAAAACGTCCAGATGGAGATTTCGTTAGTTTAAGAACTGCAAGTGCAAATTTTGAAACTCAAAGATTTCAACCACTAGAAGATGAAGAAATAAGAACAAAAAGAAATAATAAAAAAGATGAAAATAAATTAAAACAGTTTATAGGTAACCATAAGGCTTTATCGCTTTTTATTGGAGCAATATTATTATTTGCAATAGCATTCGGTGGAACAGCATTAGTATCAAAATTAGTAATAAATAAAGAAGTAGATTTACCTAATTTCGTTGGAATGACAAAAGAAAATGCGCAAGCACAAGCAGATAAAATAAAAATTAAATTAGAGTTTGAAGAAGAATATTCATCAGATGTAGAGGAAGGAAAAATTATTTCACAAAATCCTGAATATAAAGAAAATTATAAAATAAAAGAAAAAAGTACTGTAAGTTTAAAAATTAGTAAAGGAACAGAATTAGTAAAAGTTCCAAAAGTTACAGGAATGGAAAAAGAAGAAGCAATAAAAACATTAGAAGATTTAGGATTAAAAGTTGAAATAAAAGAAGAAACAAGTAAAAAAGTTGAAGAAGGTTATGTAATAAACCAAGACATAGCAGAAAATAAAGAAATAAATGTAGGAGATACAGTAACAATAACAGTAAGTACAGGAACAGGAATAACACAAGTTTCAGTTCCAAGTGTTACAGGTAAAACAGAAAATGAAGCAAGAACAGCTTTAGAAAGTGCAAAACTAAAAGTAACAGCAAACTATGAAGAAGATAGTTCAAAAACAGAAGGAATAGTACTAAAACAAAATGTTGAATCTGGTAAAAAAGTTGATGAAGGAACAACAGTTACAATAACAGTAAATAAAGCAGAATCAAAATCTGGAACAGTAACAGTAAATGTTAAAAGCATAACAGGTGGATATGATTCATCAGATACAGATTTAACAGATACAGACAAAAAAGCAAAAATAGATATAAAAGTAGATGGAACAAGTGTATATACACAATCAAATGTAGATAAAAACTCAACAGCAATATCAACAAGCTTTTCAGGAAAAGGAAAAGTACAAATAGTTGTAAATATACAAGATGGAAATGGAGCAAGCTACACAAGAACAACAGAATTAGACTTAAGCAAACAAACAACATACACAGCACAATAAAAAATATAATTTTTAGTTAAACTTCTTGAAAATTATGTATACATAGGCTATAATTAATGTTAGTTACATGTTGGAATATATATCATTTAAGGAGGACACAATGAGAATTACAATCGAAGGCAAAGAAATCAAAGAAAGCATAGTTGGAAAATTTTTAGCACGGCATTTAAGAAGATTTTCAGTTATATTAAGTACTGGAAAAGTAATAGATATTTGCCACTATAGAAGTAAACGTTCCATTTGTTCATCTTATAAGGGTGAATTAAGCACGGCGGAAAAAAGGGAATACAATGATATAATTTGTATTTTAGAAAAATAAGATTTCTTTTGTTTTAAAAAAGGAAAAGGTTTAACTACAATTGTAGTAAACCTTTTCTGCTTTAATATAGAAAATTTATTGGGCGGACGCCTCTGTACGCCTAAATAAAAAATTATATATAATATAAACCTTATATAAATAAAATCAAATATGTTGTAAAGAACAATCCCTATGTCAACATATAAAATTAAAGGAGAAAAATGAAACAAGGAATAATAATAGAAAATATTTCAAATATTTTTAAAATAATATGCAGAAACGAGTTATATATATGTGATGCAAGAGGAAAATTAAAAAAAGAAGATATAAAGCCAGTTGTAGGAGATAAGGTTAATTTTGAAATAACAAAACTAGAAGAAAAAACAGGTGTTATAGAAGAAATTTTACCAAGAAAAAACTACATAAAAAGGCCCAAAATTGCAAATATTAATCAAATGGTATTAGTTATATCTAGCAAAATGCCAAAACCAGATTTATTAATGCTAGATAAACAACTTTCATTTGCAGAATATATGAATATAAAACCTGTAATTGTTATAAATAAAATAGATTTATCAAAAGAAATAGCAGAAGAAATAAAAGAACAATATAAATTTACAAATTATGAAATAATAGAAACAAACGCAAAAGAAAACATAGGTATACACGAACTAAGGAATGTTTTAAAAAACAAAATAAGCGTATTTTCAGGCAATTCAGGGGTAGGCAAATCTACATTGTTAAATGATTTATTTGAAGATAATTTAACTTTAGAAGGAAAAATAAGTTCAAAAAATAAAAGAGGCAAGAATACAACAACAACTGTTAAATTATATGAATTAGAAGAAAATACATTTATTGCAGATTCACCAGGATTTTCTACCTTTGATATATATGAAATAGAAACCACTAACTTAGCAGAGTATTTCGTAGAATTTAAAGAGCATATAAAGAATTGTGAATTTGTAGGGTGTACACACATAAAAGAAAAAAAATGTGGAATAAAACAAGCGTTAAAAGAAAATAAAATATCTCAAAATCGTTATGAAAGATATATAAAAATATATGAAGAATTAAAAGATAGGGAGGAACACAAATGGTAGAAATATCAACGTCAATTTTAAATGTAGATTCAGAAAAAAGTATGAAAATTTTTTACAATTTAGAAACAGCACATACAGATTATTTTCATATAGATGTTATGGATGGAAAATTTGTAGAAGCAGATACAACAGCTAAAATGGAAAAATACTCAGAATATTTAAATCATATAACATTAATACCATTAGATGTGCATTTAATGGTAGAAAATGTAAGAGAATATGTAGATAAATTCTTAGTATTTAAACCAAATACAATAACATTTCAAATAGAAGCATTAAAAACAAAGCAAGAAGTAATAGATACAATAAAATATATACAATCTAATAATTGCAAAACAGGAATAGCAATAAAACCAAATACAAAAATAGAAGAAATAACAGAATATTTATCATACTTACATCAAGTAATAATAATGACAGTAGAGCCAGGAAAAGGTGGACAAGAGCTAATAGAAAGCACAATAGATAAAATAGCAAAATTGAAAAAGTATATAGAAGAAAATAATATAGATATAGACATAGAAGCAGATGGTGGAATAAATACAGATAATGTAGAGAAGGTAAAACAAGCCGGAGCAAATATAATTGTAGCAGGAACAGCCATTATAGATTCAGAAGATTTTAAACAAACAATTAATGAATTAAAAAATAATGTAAAATAAAATTATGTCAGAAGATGTAGGGGGCGACACCTCTGTCGAACCGCAAAAAAACCACAAAATTTAATTTTGTGGTTTTTTATTTTCTATTTTTCTGATTTATTTTTTTTATCTTTTTTATCTTTTTTTTCAAAGTTTATATTTTTAAAGAACATATTCATAAGTATTATTCCAAATCCTAAAATAATAATTAAGAATTTTATTAAAGAAACATAAGGTATAATACCTATTATATAAACTAACAATGAAACTATAGCAACACATAATGCTTTTAACCAAGCATTAGAAATTTTTATTTTTTCAGAAATTATATTAGCAATTGATATAGCAAATACTGAACCTGAAATTGCAAGTAATAATCCATATAATACTAATAATGCAATAGAAACTGGAGCTCCTACAATACTAATTAATAATAAGAAGCTTACAACTGGTATAAGTATTAATGAAAGTATACCAATACCAAATGCAGGTAAAAATTTCTTAGATGCAATTTTTGTACATTTTTCAATTGAGCTTTTGCTAAATAATAAAGCTAATCCATAAATTACTAATGTAAATACAACAGCTGTAGCAGCATTTGCTAAGTAATCTGTAACCTTTTCTTTAGTTTCTTGTTTTGCTATTTGAGTAAATGTTGTTTCACCTTGTACAGCTCCATCTGGAATTTGAATTTCTTTTGTACTACTATATTTTAAATTTCCATAAATATCTGCTTTAGAATCATCTTTTTCTAAATTCAAACTAGCTACATTACATTCTACATTTCTACCTATAATACCAAGTATAGTTAATGAATTACCATAACATTTTAGGTCTCTGTAAACTCCATAGTTAGTTGGAATTTCTATTGTGTTGCAGCAAGCATATAAGTCAGATGCAACAGCTTTAAAGTTAACCTCATTAGCACATAAGTAAACAGAAGATTCTATATATGCATCTGTAAAAGTAGCTTTGTTGGCTAAAATAAATAAGTTACCAGCAACTTGTCCTGTTACAGTTACGTTATTTGCCATAATATAAACGTTACCATTAACTAATTTGTCCATAGTAACATCTTCTCCTGATAAATATAAATCTCCTTCATGAACGTCTTGAGAATTTGTTTTTGATGAGTTTTGTGCTTCTCCAGAGTTTTCTTCTGTAATTACAGCAGCTCCGTTTTCATCTGTTGTAGATGTTGTATCTACTGAATTTGTTTCATTAGAAGTTTCGTTTGTTGTAGTTGTTGTTTTAGCTGGTGTTTGTGTTTCATTTGTTGTTTCGTTTTCTGCGAAACTAAGTGTTGAAATTAATGTAATTATTAAAAATAAACTTAATAATACTTTTGTTTTTGCGTTTCTTAACATTTTTTTCCTCCCTTGTAAAAATTTATACAAAAAATATATATCTTTATTGGGATTTTGTCAATGAAAAATACCAATAAAGATATATTTTATGATTTGCAGAATTTTCTTAATGGACATTGCTCACATTTTGGATTTCGGGCAATGCAAATATCTCTTCCAAAGTATATAAATAAATGGTTTACATCTTTTAAAGTTTCTGCAGGAAATTTTTTTATTAAATCAAGCTCGATTTTTGTTGGATCACTTTCTTTGGATAATCCTAATCTATTAGATATACGCTTGCAATGAGTATCTACTGCAACACCTTGTGCATTTCCAAATACTTCTAACATTATAACATTAGCACTTTTTCTACCAATACCTGGAAGAGTAAGTAAATCTTTCATATTAGAAGGAACAACGCCATTAAAGTCATTCAAAACTTTTTTTGCTGTTCCAATAACATTTTTTGCTTTGCTTTTATAAAATCCACAAGGATGAATTATATTTTCCAATTCTGTTATATTAGCATTTGCAAAATCTTCTATAGAAGGATATTTAGCAAATAAAGCTGGAGTTGTTTTATTAACTCTTTCATCTGTGCATTGAGCTGAAAGCATAACTGCAACAACAAGTTCAAAAGGCGTTTTAAAATCTAAGCTACATTTAGCATCTGGATAGGTATGCTTTAATATATTTATAATATCTATATAATCGTTTTTATTCAAAATAATCACCTCAAATTTATTATATAATGTTGCAGAATAATTTGCAATAAATAATCTAGTCACATAATATATTTAAAAATAATATAATATATTAATATGTGTTACTATTTATAAATTGTAACAGTAGGGAGGTAATAAATAGTGTTTAGAGCATTTAAAAAAACAATTGCTGTTTGTTTAATAGGACTAGGTCTTGGAATATTGTTAGTTTTATTACTTCCAATAACAGGTTGGTTAATTACAATTGGATTAGTAATAATAGCCGTAGGTTGTTTATGGCTAGCATGTTAAAAAGGGAGTGATATGTATGACAATAATAGTAAAAAAAGCACCAAAAGCATTGAGAGGTATATTGAAAATGATTTTTGGAATAAAAGATTAAAATACATATGAAAAAATTACAAATTTTAATTTTAGATTTATTTAATTATAAAAAATATTTTACAAGGTGGGTTAGAGGAGACACTGACCCAAGCAACTAAAAAGTATAAAAGAATAGGATTTATGAAATGAATAATTTTTATCATTTCATAAATCCTATTCTTTTTATATAGATTAAGCTCTTTTTACTTTTCCAGAACGTAAACATTTAGCACAAACTGAAATTCTCTTTGGTTGTCCATCTATCATTGCTTTAACTTTTCTTAAGTTTGGTTTCCATGTTCTTGTAGTTCTTTTACTTATATGAGAACGTGTAATACTAAGTTTATTTCCATGAGTTAATGTTTTTTCACATATAGCGCATTTTGCCATTTAAAGCACCTCCTAAATTTAAGTAATAAATTGACTGTTTAATAGTTTATCATATAAATTTTAAAAATACAAGACTTTTTTTAAAATTTAGTTTATAATGTAAAAAAAGTATTAATTTTTTGCAATTAAAATAGACACAAAGTAGATGATATACTATAAAAATTATGTAATATATAATGTAACAATAGATAAAAATAGATTAAAAATAAATATTTCTCGGCTCAATGCGTTCGTTATAGCTTCTAATAGAAATTCAAACGAGCCTCTCGCAAAACGCGCCCTCATTTAAATTTAATAAGAAGCTATACACTCACTCCAATCACATTCGAAATATTGATTTTTAATTATTTTTATCTAATATCTAAAATGCATAAAAAAATAAAATTATAAAAGGAGCGTTTATGGAAAATATTTTATCTAAAGAAATAAAATATGTAAAAGGAGTTGGGCCTAATAGAGCAGAACTTTTAAATAAGCTAGGAATATATACATTAGAAGATTTAATTACATATTATCCAAGAACTTATGAAGATAGAAGCAAGCCAGTAAAAATTGCAGAGGTGCAAGATGGTGAAGAAGTTTTAATAGAAGGAATTGCAACAGCCAGAGTTTCTGAAATAAGAACAAGAAATAGAAAAATGACTATTTACAAATTAATAGTAAGAGATGAAACAGGAAGCTGTACAATAACATGGTTTAATCAAAGTTATTTAAGAAATATGTTTAAGCCAGGTGAAATTTATAAGTTTTTTGGCAAAGTTAAAAGAATTGGAAATAAAGTCGAAATGAATTCACCAGTATATGATGAAGGTATTAATACAAAAAATACTGGCAAGATAATTCCAATATATCCATTAACCTATAACTTATCTCAAAATAATATTAGAAAAATTATAGAAAATGGGCTTGAACTTGTAAAGAATAAACTTAAAGAAACTTTGCCAGATTACTTAATAAAAGAATATAAGCTTATGGATATAAATTCTGCAACAAATTCAATTCATTTTCCAAAAGATTTTACAGAGTTTAATATAGCAAGAAAAAGACTTGTGTTTGAGGAATTATTAAGTATGCAACTTGCACTTCTTAGTTTAAAATCTCAATACAAAAAAGAAATTGATGGTATAGCCTTTGAAAAAGAAGTACATATGTCAGATGTTATAAATAAATTGCCATTTAAGCTTACAAAAGCACAATTAAGGGTATTAGAAGAAATAGATGCAGATTTAGAAAAAGTAAAACCTATGAATAGACTTCTTCAAGGTGATGTTGGTTCTGGTAAAACTGCAGTTTCTATAATTGCTTCATATAAAGTTGTGAAAAGCGGTTATCAAGTAGCTATAATGGCTCCTACTGCAATTCTTGCAACACAACATTTAGAAAGTTTTAAACAAATGTTAGAACAATTTGATATTAAATGTGAATTATTAATTTCTAGCATTACTAAAAAGAAGAAAGAAGAAATTTTAGAGAGACTAAAAAATGGAGATATAGATATTTTAATTGGAACACATGCTATTTTAGAGGACAATGTTGAATTTAAAAACTTAGGGCTTGTAGTTACAGATGAACAACATAGATTTGGAGTAAAACAACGTACTAAAATAATTGAGAAAGGTCAAAATCCAGATGTATTAGTTATGACAGCTACACCAATACCAAGAACTTTAGCACTAATATTATATGGAGATTTAGACATATCTATAATAGATGAACTTCCTCCAAACAGAAAAAAAGTAGATACATTTGCTGTAAAAAAGAATATGGAAGAAAGAGTAAATAATTTTGTAAAAAAACAAATAAATGAAGGTAGACAAGCTTATATTGTATGTCCGCTAGTAGAAGAAAATGAAGAAATGGACTTAAAGTCTGTTGAAGAATTAACGAAAAAATATAAAGAAGAAACCTTTAGTGAATATAAAGTAGAATACTTACATGGGAAAATGAAAGCAAAAGAAAAAGATGATATAATGGAAAAATTTAAAAATGGAGATATAGACATTCTTATTTCAACAACTGTTATAGAGGTAGGGGTAAATGTTCCAAATGCAAGTATTATGGTGGTAGAAAATGCTGAAAGATTTGGTCTTGCGCAATTACACCAATTAAGAGGAAGAGTAGGAAGAGGAGAATATCAATCTTATTGTATATTAAAATATGAAGGCAATGGAAAAGTAGTTCAAGAAAGAATGAAAATAATGACATCAACTAATGATGGATTTATAATATCAGAAAAAGATTTGGAACTACGTGGAAGCGGAGAATTTTTTGGAACAAAGCAACATGGCCTACCAGAATTTAAAATAGTAAATTTATTTGAAGATATAGAAATGCTAAAAATGGTACAAAGTTTGGCAATTAGAATAATTGAAAAAGATGAAAAGTTAGAAAAGCCAGAAAATATACTATTAAATAAAATGGTAGAAAAGAAATTTAAAGATAGAATTGAAATATAATGTCGAAAAGTGTAAATGAAAAATACTTGAAAATATTATGTAAATAGTGTATAATAAAAATGTAATTGATGTTTAGCATTATGGTACTTTATAATTAAAAAGTACAGAAAGGAAAAAGTATGAGTACAGCATTGAGTAGCAACTGGTATGGAAAAACAAAGGAGATGCTTCGTTGCAGACGGATAAATCCGCAAATGCCAGGATACAATTTACTACTTTGTGGTATTTGCGAATTGGCTGCAGATGAAGAAATAACAGAGGAGGAACTGTATGAAAATATGGAAAAAAACTATATGGTTCCGACAATTGACTTTGAGAGTAAGCGTCATCCTGTTGAGCAGCATATGGTTGAAGCTTTACGATCTGCAGGAATTGAAGATAATCCTTGGAATTTTATTAATAAATATATTTCTGAGGTTAAATCTTCTAAAAAAGTAATGTAACGAAAAACAAAAACTTGGAGCGACTATCTTTTAGATAGTTGCTCTTTTTCCTTGACAATTTATAAAAATAAATTTATTATATTAATTAGAAAGAAATAAAAAAAGGATGTAAAAAAATGTTGAAAACTATAATTATTTTAATCTCAAGTATTTTTATTTTTATTGGAGTAATTGAAATTTTTGAAGCTAGAAATATAAGTAAAAAATATTTTAGTTTTGGAGATCAAAATACATCTGTTGCAATAATAAAGATAGTTTGCTATATAATTTCGATAATAAGTTTAATTATTATAAAAGTTAATTTATAGGAGGAAAACAAATGAAAAATTTATCTACATATTTAGTAGTAATGTTTATGATAATGTATTGGATTTTTAGAGTAGTACTAGCTGTAACGAATACTGTAGGAGTTGACTTAGGAATAACAATTCCAAATTATAATATGGAAATCGCATTATTATTTATTACTATAGTATCAATAGTGTTAGTAATTAAAAGAAATATTATAGGAAGTTTAATATATTTAATTTCATATGCACTATATTTTGGAATGCCGTTATTTAATGGTATTATGGCAATAACAGATGCTGACGGAAGTTTCGATATTAATATATATACAACACTATTTGCAAATGCATTAGGAATTGTAATTCCATTGTTTGTATTATTTGAAATGTTAATTGAAAAGAACAGAATGGCACACCCAGTAGACAAAAAAACAGACTGGTTTTACAAAAACGAGGAGTATGATAGAAAATTAGATGATAGGGCAGATAAAAATAATTATAGAACATTATAAGATAGAGGTTAGAGGTTGGTAAAATAGAAGTTGGAATATAATTCTAATAGTTTTTCCAGCCTCTAAATTTTAATAAAATGAAGGAGCATTTTTTTATAAAAATAGCAATTTATGGGTGGAAAATAAGAAAAATATTAACTTACATATAGTAATTTGCGAGTGAGGTTGAATGGAAAATTTATTTGTAAATAGAGTAAGATTAAATAAGGGGAATGTAGATAATAGTAAATATCCTTTTAATATAAAATGTTTAAGTAATTTTGATGAATTAAAAATAGATAATTCTGTTACATTATTTTATGGAGAAAACGGAGTTGGAAAATCTACACTTATAGAAGCTATTGCTATTGCTTTAGGATTAAATCCAGAAGGCGGTAGTAATAATATGCAATTTTCGAACTATGATGATTATTCAGAATTATATAAATATGTAACAATTAGCAAGTTTGGAGTACCTAAAACAAAATTTTTTTTAAGAGCAGAATCTTTTTATAATGTTGCAACGGATATTAGTAATAATAGTGATTTGATCTATACAACTTATGGAGGAGAAGATTTGCATTCTTGTTCACACGGAGAATCTTTTTTGAAACTGGTTGAACATAGATTTTGGGATAATGGTTTATACATTTTGGATGAGCCAGAGGCAGCTTTATCTCCACAAAGACAAATGACTTTGCTTTGTTATATACACGAATTAGCTAAAAATGGCTCACAATTTTTAATAGCAACACATTCTCCAATATTACTATCGTATAAATATGGAAAAATAATTGATATGAATAATAATATGAAAGAAATCAAATATGAAGATACAGAAATTTATAAAATATATAAAGATTTTTTAAATAATCCTTATGGAATGCAAAAGGTATTATTTGAAGAATAACGATAACTTACAATTTATAAAAAGGAAGTGATAAAATATGGACATGTATCAAAAAAGAAAAATGAGACAAGAGAAAAATGTAAAAAAGTGTGAAGAACAAGAATTAAATAATAAAATGAATATTAACTGGTACCCACGGACATATGGCAAAGACCAAAAGGCAAATAATAGAAGAATTAAGATTAATAGATATTGTAGTAGAACTTGTAGATGCTCGTATTCCTATTGCAAGCAGAAATCCTGATATTACGGAAATTACTAAAAATAAAAAAAGAGTAATTGTTTTAAATAAAAGTGATTTAGCAGATGAAAATGAAAGTAAAAAATGGGTTGACTATTTTGAAAAACAAGGTATTTCTGCTGTTATTACAGATTCTAATACTGGAAAAGGTGTACAAAATGTTATAAAAGAAGTAGAAAATTTAATGAGTGAAGAACTTACTAAAATGTCTGGTAAGGGAAGAATAGGAAAGTCTATAAGAATTATGGTATTAGGAATACCAAATGTGGGAAAATCTTCTTTTATAAATCGTATTGCTGGAAAAAGGTCTCTAATAGTTGGAAATAAGCCGGGTGTAACAAGAGCAAAACAATGGATTAGGGTAAATGATAAAATAGAATTACTAGATACACCAGGTGTTTTATGGCCGAAATTCGAAAGCGAGGAAGTTGCACTAAATTTAGCATATACAGGTTCTATAAAAGATGATATTTTAGAAAAAGTAGAAGTTGCATACCAATTACTTAAATATTTATTAGAAAATTATAGAGAGAAATTAGAAAAAAGATATGGTTTAGATAGTGAAAATATAAATCAAATTCTTATGCAAGAACAACCAGAAAATTTTAATATTTATGAAGTAATGCAATTAATAGGAAAAAAACGTGGAGCGATAGTTTCTGGAGGAAATGTAGACGACGAAAAAGTTGCAAATATAATATTGGATGACTTTAGAAGCGGAAGAATTGGAAAAATAACATTAGAAAAGGTGAAATAAAATGGATGAAATTTTTATACCAATAAAAAATGAACAAGAAGTAAAATTAATGAACCCATTAGTGTGGGCTTATGTAGGTGATTGTATATATGAACTATATATAAGAACATTTTTAGTTAATACAACAAAAATGAAAGTACACGAACTGCATGTAAAAGCTTCTACATTTGTAAAGGCTTCTAGTCAAGCTGAAAGTTTAAAGAAAATTGAAAATGAATTAACGGAAGAAGAAAAAGATATTGTAAGAAGAGCTAGAAACACACAAAATCATCATTTACCTAAAAATGCGAATCCTGCAGATTATATGTATGCAACTGCCTTTGAAGGTTTAATAGGATATTTGTATTTAACTAAAAATTTTAAAAGATTAAAAGAAATACTACAAAAAAGTTTATAATTTTCTTGCTATTTTTAAATTTGTAGTGTATTATTATATAGGAAAAATATGAGAAGGGAGCAAATATCCGTATGAAAAAAATGGTAATTAGTACAATATGTGTAATTTTTATAATGTTATTACCAGTTTGTTATGCAAATAATATTGTATTAAGTAGTAATTCAACAAATCAAAATAATACAAATGTTCAAACAAATAATGAAGCTCAAGGAACAGAACAAATAGTAGAAATTAAGAAAAAATCAGAAAAAAAACTTGAGGACTATAAGAAAGAATATGGTTCAGATGCGTATGGAATAGCAGCATATGTATTAAACGTAGTAAGAATATATAGTATACCATTTTGCTTTATAGGAATTGCAGTTGGAGCTATTTATCAATACGTAATTGGTATTCATAAATTAGACGAAAGAGACAAAGGTTTTACAATGATAATAAGCTTTGTAACGATATTGGTAATTGCACAAATATTACCACTTATATTTGCAATAGTTGTAAAAGGTTGGAGGGGTTAACAAATGAAAGTTTTATTTGCTGTAAGTAATGAAAATATTTCTGAATCAATAGTGAAAAAATATCAAAAAGATTATAAAGAAATAATATCATCAAAAAATGTATATTACTTTAATGCAATACAAAAAGAATTACAAAAGGATAATACTTATGATAGAATAGTTATAAGTGAAGATTTAGAACCATTCACTAATAATAATTACGATGCTATAGATAGATTCATTTTTGATAAATTAGATGCTATAAGTGATGAAGCCACAAACAGTAGAAGAAATGATACACCTATCATTTTAATATGTTCAGATAGAAGAGCTAAAGCAGAAGATATTTTGGTAAAATTATTTAGTATTGGAATTTATGATGCCGTACTTGGAAATGATAGAAGCATTGACCAAATTTGTAAATTAATAAGAAAACCAAGAACAAAAAAAGAAGCAAAGATATATTATAATATAGATACTGAAGATGTAAAATATGCACCAGAAAATGAAAACGAAGTTAGTGAAGTAGAAATTCAAAATATATTAAATTATTATAAAAAATTAGGAAGAGATGAAGAAAAATATGTTGAAGGTTTTGAGAGTATAGCATCTCAATATAATACAGAACAATTAAAAATTATAGCAAATGTTTTGCCAATAAATGTAAAAGCTGTTTTAGAAATGAGTTCTCCAACATATCAAAAGGTTATGACTGCATCTGTTAAAGGTTATATGAATAAAGAAAAAGCAAATAGTGGGTTGAGTATGAATTTTATTCCAGATAAAACTAAACCTACCGGTGGCAATATTATTGTACCATCTGCAGTTAATACAAAAAAAGTAAGAAAAGTAAAAACGGCAGAAGAAAAACCAACAGAAGTTAAAAAAGAACCAGAAAAAAATATTGAAATAGAACCAGAAGAAAAACCAGCACCAAAAAGAAGAGGGAGACCAAGAAAAAATCCTTTACCAGAGGATACAGAAGTAGTTACGCAAGAAACACCAAAAAGAAGAGGAAGACCAAAGAAAAATACTTTACCTGAAAAAGAAGAAGTAGTAGAAAATGAGCCAATTAGTTTATTTGATTTACCTGTTAATGATGAAAAAAACAACGAGGAAAATATATTACCTGGATTTGAGGAAAATATAAATGAAAAAAGTAGTAATAATGAAGTTGAAGATATTTTACCAGGAGTTGAAAATAGCTTTAACGAAGTTAAGCAACCTCAATACACTCCAAATACATATGGAACTTATAATAATATAGAAAATAATGTAGTAAAAGAATTAACAAATAATGATGATTTTGAATATGATCCAAACAGTGGAGTTCAAGGGTTATTAACAGGAAATAAAAAACTTGTATCTTTTGTTGGTACTAGTAAAAATGGAACATCATTTTTAGTAAATAATGTTGCTCAATTGATATCTTCATCTGGTATCAATACAGCTATATTAGATACTACGAAAAATAAAAATTCATTTTATATATTTACTCAAAATGAAGAACAACTAAGAAACAGAGCTTCTAATAGTATCCGAAGGTTACAAGTGGGTGCTGCAGAAGGTATAAAGGTTAACAATAGTTTAACAGTGTATACGGCTGTTCCAGATGAAGAAGTTGGAATTCAAAATTATAAAGAGGTTTTAAAAACTTTATTGGAAAATCATGATTTAGTATTAATTGATTGCGATTTTAACACAGGCTTTGGTTATTTTGCTGAATCACAGGAGATATATTTAGTTCAAAGTTTAGATGTATTAACAATACAACCTTTAACAGCATTTTTAAGAGATTTAAAAGCTAAGAACATACTTGGACAAGAAAAAATAAAAATAGTAATAAATAAAAATATGAAAGTAAGAGGTTTAACAGACAAAGCTATTATAGGAGGAATGTCTTTTTATAATGAACCATCAATGTCATTTATGACAGAGTTGTTTAATAGAGATAGTGTTAGATATTGTGTAATACCTTTTGAGGAACAAACATATTCAAAATACCTAGAAGGATTAGTAAATTGTAAAATATCATTAAGTGGATATTCAAAAATATTTATGCAAGCTTTAAAAGAGTTATCAAATATGGTATATCCATTGGTAGGTGGAAGAACAACAAAGTTAAGTAAAAAAAATACATATAAACCTGTGAATAATAGCTATAAATCAGCAACATTTTCACAAGGAATGAATGATACATTAAATCAAATGAAAAGAAATTATTAATATATTATAATTGAGGTGAGAAGCTTGCTTATTGTAGCAGTAATAGTAGTTTTAGTTTTAATAATAATAACACTAGTAATATATAATATGTCTATTCATAAAAAAGTAGTATCTTTTAGTAATTTAAATGATAAAATTAATAGTTTAAATATACTACAAAATTTTATGGATACAATCGGAGAAGATTCTTCTGTAGACAACAAATTATCAAAAATAAATAACATTATTCTTCAAAGATATGAACCGTTAAAATATTCTACAATTGTTGTTTTTGATGGTGCAGAATATGTTGTTAAAGCATCAAATGTTGACGAAAAGCATTGGGATACATTAACAAACTTATACAATGAGGAAATATTTAAAGATAGTATTTCTTCTGCAACTCCAAAATATGTTACTGTAGATAGAGAATCTGAAAAATTACCATATCAAAAAATGGAATTTGGAAGAGCAAAATCTGCAATGTTTTTTCCATTATTTATAGATAATGTATATATAGGATATTGGCTAATTGAAAGTGGAATAGCACATGCTTTTGATAATATAGATACAGCTGTTTTGGAAGTTATAAAAAATAATATTGTTAAAATATTAAAAACAGTAGAATATCAAAATACAGTTGAAAATATTGTTAGAGAAGATAAATATTCAGGACTAAAGACTGCAGAATATTTATATGGAGAAGGAAAAAAGAAAATAGATGTTTATAACGTTTCTGCAGTTTGTATGATGAAAATTGTTAATTTAGAAGAAATTAATGAATATGGTAGTAGAAATATTGGAAATAATGTAATTACAAAAGTAAGCAATATAATACAACAAAGTATATCTAATACGTATTTATTTGTTAGATATATGGGACCAAAATTTGTTATAGTGTTTACAGGAATACAAGCTGAAGATACAGAGGATTTCGTAAAAGATTTAAAACAACGAATAGAAAGATTAGAATTTAGCAAAAATGAAATAGATTATGAAAATAACAAGAAAGACACAATTTTAGTACCTAAACTTAATTTTGCAATAACAACATATTACAAAGGAACGTCTATGGATGCACTAACTAAAAAGCTAGAAGAATATATAGATTCAACTGGCGAGGAAAGTAATATAAATTTTGTATAAAAGGAGAGTAGATAGCAATGAATTTTGATGAAACAATGAACTTTAAAATAGAAAAAGAAAACAATGAAAGAGTTCAAGAAATTTTAAAAGAAGTGTATGAAGCTCTTGAAGAAAAGGGATATAACCCTATTAATCAAATTGTTGGATATATATTATCTGGAGACCCAACATATATAACAAGTTATAAAGATGCAAGAAGTAAAATAAGAACTATTGAAAGAGATGAATTACTTGAAAAAATGGTTCAAAAATATATAGGAATTGATGAAGCGTAAAATGAGAATAATGTCAATAGATTATGGAGATGCAAGGGTAGGAATTGCAATTACCGATGCACTTGGAATAACAGCACAAGGATTAGAAACAATACAAAGAAATAATAGTGATAAAATAGTATTAAAAAGATTAGAAGAAATTATAAAAGAATATAAAGTTGGAACAATTGTAGTTGGAATGCCATATAATTTAAAAGGTGAAAAAACTGTAAGAGCAGAGAAAACGGAAAAATTCATACATAAATTAAAGTGTAAATTCAATACAATAAATATAGAAAATGTTGATGAAAGATTAACAACAGTTGAAGCACACAAAACAATGAATATGCTAAATATAAACAAACATAAAAAAAGAGATATTGTAGATACAATATCAGCTGTATACATTTTAGAAAATTTTATAAACAAAAAATAAAAATCTATTGTAAAGTTTAAAAAAATAGTATATCATATTGCAAATAACAAATAATATAAATATTGTTATTAATATTGTAGAAATACAATAAATATAAATTAGGAGGAAAATTAAATGAGTGAAGATGTAAACAATGTAGGAGAAGAATTAGATAACATAATAATATTAAACGATGAAGAAGGAAACGAAGTTAAATTTGAATTTTTAGACTTAATAGAATTAGATGGAGAAGAATTTGTAGTATTACTACCAACAGAAGACGAAGAAGACAACGAAGAAGTTGTAATACTTAAAGTTGAAGATTCTGAAGACGAAGATATGGAATCTTATGTAAGTGTTGATGATGAAGAAACATTAAACACAGTATTTGAAATGTTCAAAGAAAAATTCAAAGATGAATTTAACTTTGTAGATGAAGACTAATTTATATATATAGTGAAAATACAAATACGGTGAGAAAGAGGAGTAAATTTAAACACTGCTTGAAAGAGAAAAGAAGTCATAGGCTGAAAGCTTCTTAAGTAAGAATAAATTGAAGGTAGCTTTTTAGGTAGGTATACTGAGAAATATAAAATAGGTATATCCGGAATAAGCCACGTTATAGGCTAAGAGATACAAATAAAAATAATTATTTGTAATTAAGGTGGTACCGTGAGAAACCCTCGCCCTTATATAGGCGAGGGTTTTATTTTGTTATTATAAAAGGAGGAAAATGAAAATGAAAAATAGAAAACTAGAAAACACATACAATCCACAAGAATTTGAAGAAAAACTATATGAAAAATGGGAAGAAAAAGGCTATTTTAAACCAAGTATGAATAAAGAAAGTGAGGCATATTCAATAATGATGCCACCACCAAATGTAACAGGAAAATTACATATGGGTCATGCTTTAGATGGAACAATACAAGATATTTTAATACGTTATAAAAGAATGAATGGATTTAATACATTATGGCTACCAGGAACAGACCATGCAGCCATAGCTACAGAAGCAAAAGTTGTTGCGAAAATGAAAGAAGAAGGTCTTACAAAGGATGATTTAGGAAGAGATGGATTCTTAGAAAGAGCATGGGATTGGACACATGAGTATGGAGGAACAATTCAAAAACAACAAAGAAAAATTGGATGTTCATGTGATTGGGAAAGAAAAAGATTTACACTAGATGAAGGTTTATCAAAAGCTGTTCAAGAACAATTTATAAAATTATATGAAAAAGGCTTAATTTATAAAGGAAAAAGAATGATAAATTGGTGTCCAAATTGTCATACATCAATATCAGATGCAGAAGTAGAATATGAAGAAGAACCTTCACACTTATGGCATATTAGATACAAAATAACAGGAACAGATAAATATCTTACAATTGCAACAACAAGACCAGAAACAATGCTAGGAGATACAGCTGTTGCAGTTCATCCAGATGATGAAAGATATAAAGATATAGTAGGAAAAACATGTATCTTACCAATAATGAATAAAGAAATACCAATTATAGCAGATAGATTTGTAGATAAAGAATTTGGAACAGGATGTGTAAAAATTACACCTGCACATGACCCTAATGATTATCAAGCTGGTTTATCACATGGATTAGAAATAATAGAAGTATTTGATGAAAGCTCTATAATGAACGATTTAGTTCCGGAATATAAAGGACTAAAATCAATAGAAGCAAGAAAATTAATAGTAGAAAAACTAAAAGAAATTGGAGCTTTAGTTAAAATAGAAGATTACAACCACAATGTTGGAAAATGTTATAGATGCCATACTACAATAGAACCAAGAATATCAGACCAATGGTTTGTTAGTATGAAAGAACTTGCAAAACCAGCAATAGAAGCAGTAAAAAATGATGACATAACATTTGTTCCAAAAAGATACGAAAAAAATTATTTCCACTGGATGGAAAATATACAAGATTGGTGTATATCACGTCAATTATGGTGGGGACATAGAATACCAGCGTATTATTGTCAAGATTGTGGAGAAATAAATGTTGCAAAAGAAAAACCGCATACCTGTAAAAAATGTGGTAGCGAAAATTTAAAACAAGATGAAGATACTTTAGATACATGGTTTAGTTCAGCTCTATGGCCATTTTCAACATTAGGTTGGCCAGAAGAAACAGAAGATTATAAAACATTTTTCCCAACTAATGTGTTAGTTACAGGTTACGATATAATAACATTCTGGGTTTCAAGGATGATAACATCAAGCTTAGAATTAACAGGAAAAAAACCATTCAAAGATATATTAATTCATGGAATAGTAAGAGATAGCCAAGGAAGAAAAATGTCAAAATCATTAGGAAATGGAATAGACCCAATAGAAATAATAGAAAAATATGGAGCAGATTCATTAAGGTTTTCATTAGTTCAAGGAACTACGCCAGGAAATGATATACGTTATATGCCAGAAAAATTAGACCAAGCATCTAATTTTGCAAACAAACTATGGAATGCATCAAAATTTGTTTTAATGAACTTAGAAGATTACGATGGAAATGTATATGAAGATAATTTATGTTATGAAGATAAATGGATTTTATCTAAATTAAACACATTAGTACAAGAAGTATCAAACAATATAGAAAAATACGATTTAGGAGTTGCTTCTCAAAAAATATATGATTTTATATGGAACGAATTTTGCGATTGGTATATAGAAATTGTAAAATTACGTTTATATGATAAAGAAAATAAAACAAGAAAATCAGCTCAATATGTATTAAATAAAGTATTATGTGATGCATTGAAACTATTACATCCAATAATGCCATTTATAACAGAAGAAATATATACAAAGCTATACAATGAAGATGAAAGCATAATGATTTCTAGTTGGCCAAAATATGAAAAAAAATACAACTTCAAAGATGAAGAACAAAAAATAGAAAAAATAAAAGAAATAATAATTGGAATAAGAAATATTAGAAATAATATGAATGTACATCCATCTAAAAAATCTAAATTGGTATTTGTAACAGAAGAATATAAAAATGTTATAGAAAATAGCAAAACATTCTTAGAAAAATTAGGGTTTGCTAATGAAATAATAGTACAAAACGATAAAGCTGGAATAGACTCAAATGCTATATCAATATTATTAGATGGAATAGAAACATATATACCATTTGAAGAATTAGTAGATTTAGAGGCAGAAAAACAACGTTTACAAGAAGAAAAACAAAAATTAATATATGAAGTAGAAAGATGCGAAAAAATGCTATCAAATCCAGGATTTGTAAACAAAGCACCAGAAGTAAAAGTAAATGCAGAAAAAGAAAAATTAGAAAAATATAGAGCAATGCTAGAAAATACAGAAGAAAGATTAAAAAACTTATAAAAATAAACACAAAAATCACCTTTAATTAATAAAATTATTTAGAGGTGATTTTTTTGAGTAAATTACAAAAATGGCAAATAGGTGCAACAGCATTCTGTTTAGTAATAGGAACTCTATTACATTTTACATATGAATTATCTGGTGGAAATACATTTGTAGCAGCATTTAGTGCAGTAAATGAAAGTACATGGGAACATTTAAAGCTAGTATTTTATCCAACATTTATATTTTCAATAATTGAGTACTTTTTTATTGGAAAAAGTACGAATAACTATAGTATAGCAAAAACAATAGCAATAATATTTGAAATGAGTTTTATAACAATTTTCTTTTATACATATACAGGAATAATTGGAACAAACTATGCATTTTTAGATATATCATCTTTTGTAGTAGCAATAATAGCAGGAGAATATATAGCATATAAAATTATGCAAAAACCACAAATAAAAAATAATGCAATAAAAATATTAGCAATAATAATACCAATACTACTTTTAATAGCTTTTGTAGTTGCAACATATAATCCACCAATGATAAATTTGTTCAAAGATCCAGTAACAGGAGGCTATGGAATTTAAAATATATATTGCTAAAATTCAAAAAATATTGTAAAATAATAAAAAAATTTGGAGGAGAAAAATTGAACGAAATAGAATTACAAAAAGAATATATAAAAAAAGTTGCACAAATAAATAAAGGAAAAAATCTAAAATACTGTATTTTAACAATGGGTTGCCAATTAAATGAGAACGATTCAGAAAAATTATGTGGTATGTTAGAAAATATGGGATATAGTAAAACAGATAAATTTGAAGATTCAAATTTTGCTATATTTAATACATGTTGTGTTAGAGAAAATGCAGAAGATAAATTGTTTGGAAATTTGGGAGAACTAAAAAGAGTAAAGGAAAACAAAAATACAATTATAGCAATAGGTGGATGTATGATGCAAGAAAAACATATTACAGACAAAATAAAGAAAAGCTATAACTATGTAGATATAATTTTTGGAACACATACATTACATAAATTGCCACAAGATACCTATGAAATTTTAAATGATAGAAGAAAAATAGAAGACGTAATAGATATAGACGGAGAAGTTTATGAAGGTTTGCCAATAAAACGTTTCGATAATATAAAAGCTTCAGTAACTATTATGTATGGATGTAATAATTTTTGTAGTTATTGTATAGTTCCATATGTACGTGGAAGAGAAAGAAGTAGAAATCCACAAGACATAATAAATGAAGTACAAGAGTTAGCTAAAAAAGGTTATAAAGAAATTACTTTATTAGGCCAAAATGTTAACTCATATTTGGTTAGTGAAAAAAGAAATAATAAAGACTTAGAATACATAGTAAAAATAAACGAAAAAGAATTTAAAATTAATTCCTTTGCAACATTATTAATTGCATGTAATGAAATTGAAGGAATAGAAAGAATACGTTTTGTATCTCCACATCCAAAAGATTTTACAGATGATGTAATAGAGGCGATTGCAAAATGTGATAAAGTATGTAAATTAGTACATTTACCGTTACAGTCTGGTAGTACAAGAATGTTAAAAATAATGAACAGAAAATACACAAAAGAACAATACTTAAATTTAGTAGAAAAAATGAAAGAAAAAATACCAAATGTAAAATTCTCAACAGACATAATAGTAGGATTTGCAGGGGAAACAGAAGATGATTTTGTAGATACATTAGATGTAGTAAGAAAAGTAAAATATGAACAAGTTTATATGTTTATATATTCAATTAGAGTAGGAACACCAGGTGCAAAAATGGAAAATCAAGTACCAGATGAAATAAAACATAAACGTTTTGAAAGACTAAAAAAATTGGTAGAAAGTCAAATAAAAGAAAATAACGATTTATATGTTGGAACAAAACAAAAAATATTAGTAGAAGGAACAAGTAAAAACAACAAAAAAATGCTAACAGGACGAACAGATAGTAATAAAGTAGTTATTTTTGAGGGGAATAAAGAACTAATAAATAAAATGGTAGAACTAGAAATAGAATCAGAGCATATGTGGTATTTAAAAGGTAAAAAATAAAGGGCCAGTCCCCTAACCGACAATTTGTCGGTTTTAGGGACGGGTCTTTTTTTGCTATACGCTTTGTTCTCCAGGAATGAAGTAATCTATAACTCCATAAATTAATGCACCAATAATAGCAGCCATCCAAGAAACAGTATAACCTGCTATAAAGAATTGTGCTGCATATAAAGTAACCGCAGCTAAAACAAAACCTACAAAACCTTTTCCAAAACTACTAGCATGCAATCCTGTAAATTTAACTATTAAATAATCTATAACAGTTAAAACTACTGCAGCAATAGCCAATGTCCAAAAGCCATTTATAGAAAAACCAGGAGTAAAGAAAGCTGTAATAGCAAGTACAACGGCAGAAGTTATTAAACGCCAAATAATTTGACCAACTGTACCCATTGTACTTTCAGATTGAGAATTACTCTGAGTATTTGCCATCTTAAATAGACCTCCTAAAAAGAGTAAAATGAATTTGTGAAAAATTATCACATTAATATTATTTACAAAAAATATATTATTATTCAATTTGAATAAATTATATAAAAAAGATAAAAATAATAAAAAAACAAGGAGAAAAAATGTTAATTATATTTGTTAGAGCAATTGTTTTATATATTTTAGTTTTAATAGTAATGAGATTAATGGGAAAAAGAGAAATTGGGCAAATGCAGCCATTTGAACTTGCAATATCAATAATGATTGCAGACTTAGCAACAGTACCAATGGCCGAACTTGGAATTCCACTTACAAATGGTATATTACCAATTTTAGGATTACTTGTTATGCATTTATTAATTTCAATATTGAATTTAAAAAGTATGCGTTTTAGAGAAATAATCTCACGGAAAACCACGAATACTAATTTATAGAGGAAAAATAGACGAAAGAGCATTAATAAAAGAAAAAATAACAATAAATGAATTAGAAGAGCGATTAAGAGCACAAAATGTTTTCAATTTAGGAGATGTAGAATACGCAATTTTAGAAACCAGCGGACAATTAAGTGTTATTCAAAAACCGAATAAAAGAAATACAATACCAGAAGATTTTAATATAATACCAGAATATGAAGGAATACCATACGATTTAGTAATAGATGGAGAAATAATGAGAGAAAATTTAAAAAAAATTGGAAAAGATGAAACATGGCTAAAAAAACAACTAGAACCTTTTAAGATAAAATCAGAAGAGGCATTAATAGTCACATTTGATGGAAAAGGAAATATATTTTGCCAGAAAAAGGAGACATAAAAATGAAGAAATGTATAATAATTATTATTGTTGTAATACTTGGAGTAAGCATTTTAAATATAATAACTGATAAAATTACATCGGAAAGTGTAAATTCTGTAATTAGTGACCTACAAGAATTAAAAGAAAATTTAGAATTAGAAAATAATGAAGAAATTAAAATAAGAATGAAAAATGTAGAAGACAATTGGTTAAGAAAAAAAAATAAACTTGAGTATTTTATTGAACATGATGAACTAGAAAAAGTAAGCTCTGAAATATATATAATTAAAGGAAATATTGAACAAGAAAAATATGAAGATGATATACCAGAAATAGAAAATGCAAAATTTATATTAAAACATCTAGAGGACAAGTACAAATTTATGTTTAAAAATCTATTTTAGACGTAAAATCTATTAAAGAAAAATATATTTTAGGTTTAAATAAGTATGTTATAGGTTTACAATAGATATGACACACTTAAATAAAAAAATATTGAAAGAGAGTTGCAAAAATGATATTGTTTAGATAACACAACTAGATTAAGTTGGCAAGCATTTTTAAAGAAAAAGAAGACAAAGTTTGAGAAGATATTATAGGGTACTCAAAGTATATATTTTTCAAAAAAGTGTGACATATGATTGACTAACCTACAAATTTGTAAATTAATTTTCTCGAAAACTCTTGCATAAAACAAAAACATATGTTAATATAATTAAGTAAGTTCATAGGGGTATAGTGTCAATGGTTAGCACGATGGTCTCCAAAACCACAAGTCTGAGTTCGAGTCTTAGTACCCCTGCCAAATTTAATATAGGGAGCTACTTTTATGAAAGGATTTCGTATGAGTAGTTTTTTTAGTTCAATAAAAAATTTAATAATAATTATAATAGTATTTATAATGATTATTTGTATTTTCTTTATTCCAACAATTCAATCAACCAATGTGTCTATAGATACGTCTAATTCAGAAGAAATAAAATTAAATCCAAATGGTTTTATATGGCCTACACCAGGGTATACAAAAATAAATTGTAATTTTGGAAAAAGAGTGGCACCAACAACAGGAGCATCGACCTTCCATAAAGGAGTGGATATAGGAGCACCAGAAGGCACAAATTTAATAGCAGTATGTGATGGAGAAATAACATTTACAAATTTTTTAGGTGGTGGAGGATATACAATAACAATATCTGTAGAAAATATGAAAATATCATATTGCCATGTAAATCCGAATTATATAGTAAAAGAAGGAGATAAAGTAAAACAAGGACAAATAATAGGAAAGGTAGGACCGAAATATGTATATGGAGTAGTAGGAAATAAATATACAGATTCAACTCGGAAAACCAACAAATGGAGCAACAACAGGACCACATTTGCACTTTGGAATCCGTATAAATGGAGAATATACCAATCCATTAGATTTTTATTAAATTATACAAATTACAATTATAATATATTGAAAAAACTAAAAATATATATTATAATAAAAAAGTACTTGGGGATGTAATGGTTTCGACATTTATCCAGAAGTATAAATAGCGAGTAGTGGATTCTCGCCAGGCCACTTAAAAAGGTGAGAAAATAAAATAAACGCTGATAATAGAGAATTAGCATACGCTGCCTAGGCGCAGTGTCATCTATTTATAGTTTACCCACGGCTATAAAATAGGTGTCGACTTAGTGGGAAACAAATCTATTTAGTTCTTCAGAAATAGAGGGGACTTTAGAGAAGATATATTTTATTTAGTTTTGTTTATTAATCTAAATAAAAAAGAAATTAAATAATAAACTGCACTCGGAGAAGTTTATATGGAAGGATTTATGGACAGGAGTTCGACTCTCCTCATCTCCACCAAAATAAAAGAAGAAAGCCCTATACCAATGTATAGAGCTTTTTTGGATATTTTATGTTCTGCTCTGTGTAATTAAGAAAGTAATTCTGAAGCTTCTAAAGCAATTTCCAGTTCTTCGTTTGTTTTTATAACGAAGACTTCAGGTTTCTGTTCAACTTTTAAATTATTGAGTAAGCCTTTAACTGAAACTCCATATTTTGGAGACGAATGGAAATCAAATTCTCCAATGAATGGTTTTAAAAGTTCGAGAATTTTGTTTCTAACAAGCTCAGAATTTTCTCCAATTCCACCAGTAAAAACTATTTGCTTTGGTCTTTTACCAAGAGCAATTATGCCTTTAGCTATGTTTTCCGCAATGGACTGACAAAATAAGTCCAAGGCAAAACTACAACTAAAGTTGCCGTTTTCTGCACCAGCTAATATTTCAAGCATATTACTGGTGCCTGCTATTGCAAACAATCCAGACTGCTTGTTTAAAATCTCGAGTGTATCTTTTGCTGTTAATCCGTGCGTTTTTTCCAAGTATGGAATTAAAGCCGGATCAACAGAACCAGAACGTGTTCCCATCATACAACCACTCAATGGACTGAATTCCATAGAGGTGTACACAGAAACTCCGTGTTGGACAGCACAAATGCTGGTTCCCTGTCCTATATGAGCCATTATTGCACATATATTTTGGCGACCTACTTTTTCACTCAAAACTCTTGTTAAATAAGAGTAGGAGGTGCCATGAAAACCATATTTTCTTATTCCATCATTTGTAAGTTCTGTAGGAATAGGATAAGTATAGTTACGTTTTGGCACTGTTTGATGAAAAGCAGTGTCAAAAACTGCAATGTGTGGAATATTTGACAAAAGTTTCCTACAACATTTTATGCCATCAACTCCTTCTGGATTGTGCAATGGTGCTAAATCATTACAAGACTCTATTTTTTTTATTACGTCTTCTGTAATGATTGTTGAATCTGAGAAAAATGTACCTCCATGTACAATCCGGTGTCCAACGAAGGATATTTCATTTAAATTTGAAATAATACCTCGTTCAAATATATTTTTCACAATATATCTGAGAATCTCTTCGTTTGACATGTTTTTGCAGTTGTTTAAAGTTTGAGAAAAAAAATCAGCGTTTGTTGTTATTGTTGCTGATTCTGTTTTCAAATGTTCAGCTTTTGCTTCAAAAAGATCTTTCTTGGTATCGGTGTCGATTAACCGTGCCTTTATTGAACTGCTCCCAAAGTTTACTATAAATCCTAACATAATAACCTGCCTTTCTAAAAGTAAAAGTTTTTACTTTTATTATAATGTAAAACAATAAATTACATAGGAAATTATAGCATAAATATAAAGAAAACACAATATGTAAACGAAATAAAAAATAGAACTTTCCTATAACATAAAAAAGAATTCTACAATATGTAGAATTCTTTTTGGCTGGGCTGGCTAGATTCGAACTAGCGCATGCATGAGTCAAAGTCATGTGCCTTACCGCTTGGCTACAGCCCAATATTCAAATTATAAAAATGGGGTGGAAGATGGGACTCGAACCCACGGTCTCCAGTGCCACAAACTGGCGCGTTAACCAACTACGCTACATCCACCATAGTGTTATGCGCTTATCGCTAGCACAGTTAATATTTTAACCTATTATTCTATTATTTGTCAATACTAATTTACAAATTTATTAAATTTGTTATAAAAACTTGAAAAGAAAATACAATTAATATATAATTCAGGCAAAGATAAGGGAGTAATTGGCATATTAATAAAATATGTAATATAGGCAACATAACCGATTTTTAAAATCTGTCTATATTTTAAATAATGAGACTTATCTGTAGACTTTTCTGCAGATGATTCTCATTATTTTTATTATATCTACATAAAAAGGGATTTTTGTAAAATAATATAAACAAGGAGGAAATATATGGAGAAAAATTGGTTTAATCAAACTGTAAAAGAGGTTGAAACAGAACTAAAAACAAATTTAGAAAATGGATTAAATGATAATGAAGTAAAAGAGCGACTAAAAAAATATGGTTTGAATGAATTAAAAGGGAAAAAGAAAAAAAGTACATTTTCGAAAATTTTAGAGCAGTTTAAAGATTTTTCAATAATTATTTTAATTATTGCAGCAATTATTTCAGGAATTGTTGGTGTAGCACAAGGCGAAGGAATTACAGATACTATTGTAATTTTAATAGTTGTAATAGTAAATGCTATTATAGGAGTTAGCCAAGAAAATAAAGCTGAGAAATCTTTAGAAGCATTGCAAAAATTAAGTAGCCACGCCGTAAAAGTAAAGAGAAATGGTAAAGTAGAGGTTATACCTTCAAGTAATTTAGTCCCAGGAGATGTTGTTGTAATAGAAACAGGAGATTACATTTCTGCAGATTTAAGAATTACAGAAGCAGTAAACTTAAAGTCACAAGAAGCATCTTTAACAGGTGAATCTTTACCAATAGAAAAAATGGCAAGTAAAATAGAAGAAAGGGAAATAGGTGTTGGAGATAGAATAAATATGCTATTTTCATCAAGCTTAATAACATATGGTAGAGGAGAAGCAATAGTTGTTGCAACAGGAATGAATACAGAAGTTGGTAAAATAGCTAATATGCTAAACAATACAGAAAAGCAAGAAACACCGCTTCAAACAAAGCTAAATAAACTTGGTAAAACACTTGGAATTGCAGCAATTATAATTTGTATAGTAATATTTTTAATTGGAATTATACAAGGCAAAGAAATAATAAATATGTTTATGGTAGCTGTAAGTTTAGCCGTTGCGGCAATTCCAGAAGGCCTAGTTGCAGTATCAACTATAGTGCTTGCAATAGGTGTTCAAAAAATGGTAAAGAAAAATGCAATAGTAAAAAAATTGCCAGCAGTAGAAACACTTGGAAGTAGTACAGTAATATGTTCAGATAAAACAGGAACACTTACACAAAACAAAATGACAGTAAAAAAAGCATTTTGGAATAAAAAACTTATAGATATAGAAAATATAAAAATGGACAACGAAATTTTTCAGCTTCTAAATAATGCTATACTTTGTAACGATTCAAAAATACTAGAAGATGGAAGTCTTACAGGAGACCCAACAGAAACAGCTTTAACAGAAGTTGCATTCAAATTTAACTTCGATTCAAGTGTATATTCAGATATGCCAAGAATTGCAGAGGTACCATTCGATTCCGATAGAAAATTAATGACAACAATTCATAAAGTAGCAGATAACCTATACAGAGTATATACAAAAGGTGGAATAGATGAATTATTAAGAATTTGTAAAGGTTATGAAATAGATGGAGAATTAAGAACAGACTTAGAAAATTATAAA
The DNA here is from genome assembly GCA_902461935.1 of uncultured Clostridium sp. GTDB lineage: Bacteria > Bacillota > Clostridia > TANB77 > CAG-508 > Merdicola. Next base: position 80,649 of record CABPZP010000004.1, read on the forward strand.
GTAGAAATAAATTCCGCAAATGAAGAAATGGCAAAAAATGCACTCAGAGTTTTAGGTTTTGCATATAAAGAAATGGACCACAAACCAGACAAAGAAGAGCTAGAAAACATAGAAAACGACTTAATATTTATCGGAATGTTAGGAATGATAGACCCACCACGTGAAGAAGCAAAACATGCAGTAGAAAAATGTAAAACAGCAGGAATAAAAACTGTAATGATTACAGGAGACCATAAAATAACTGCAATGGCAATAGCAAAACAACTTGGAATTTTAGAAAATGAAAACGAAGCATTGACAGGAGAAGAACTTGAAAAAATATCTGATGAAGAATTAACAAAAAATATAAGAAAATATTCTGTATATGCAAGAGTATCTCCAGAACACAAAGTTAGAATAGTAAAAGCATGGCAAGCAAATGGAGAAATAGTTGCTATGACAGGAGATGGGGTAAACGATAGTCCAGCATTAAAAACTGCAGATATAGGTTGTGCAATGGGAAATGTAGGAACAGAAGTTGCCAAAGAAGCTGCAGATGTTATATTAACAGATGACAATTTTGCAACAATAGTTTCAGCAGTTGAAGAAGGTAGAAGAATATATGACAATATATTAAAAGTAATACAATTTTTAATATCATCAAATATAGGAGAGGTAATAGTTCTATTTGTTGCAACACTATTAACGCCATTACTTGCAAAATGGTGTGGAGTAACAGATGTAGAATTAATAGAAGTATTATTACCAATACACATTTTATGGGTAAATTTAGTAACAGATTCACTTCCTGCATTAGCACTTGCGTTCGATCCTGCAGACAAAGAAATAATGAAAAGAAAACCTTTAAAACCATCAAAAGGTGTATTCACTAAAGGAATGACCTATAGAGTAGTATACCAAGGAATAATGGTTGGTTTGCTTACGCTTGCAGCATTTATTATAGGAATGGCTACAACAAAAACTCCAATAGAAGGACTTACTTTAGATGAATCAAAAGTAGAAGTGGGTCAAACAATGGCATTTATAACACTATCAGTAGGAGAGCTTGCACATGTATTTAATGTAAGAAACAACAAGAAAACAATATTTAGCAAAGAATTATTTAATAATAAAAAACTATTAATAAATACAGGAATATCACTTGTATTAGTTTTAGTAATATTATTTATACCAGCTTTAAGACACATATTTAGCATACCATTATTACCAAAAGACAATATAATAGAATTAATAATACTTGTTCTTATGCCAATAGTTATAGTTGAAATATTTAAAATGTTAAAAATAAACACATTTAAAGATGAATAATAATAGGCACGGAAACACCGTGCCTTAAGTTTTAGGGGGATATATGATAAAAAGAATAATATTTGATTTAGATAACACATTAATAGAATGGAAAGATGAATACTGGGACGGGGTTGAAGAAGCTTTAAAGTCTGAATACATTAAATATACAAAACAAGATATAAAAGATATAGAAAATGCTATAGATAGATATGAAACAGAATACAATACATATACAAAAGAAAATATGCTAGAATGGATAAATAAGTCTGTAAATATTAAAGTGAATATGAGATTTTTAGAAAAATGTTTAGAACATTTTTCTAACTGTGCACCAAATAAAATGAATAAAGAAATATATGAAACTTTAGAGTATCTATCAAAAAAATATGAATTAGTAGTTCTAACAAATTGGTTTAAAGATCCTCAGGTAAAAAGATTGGAAATAGCAAATATACTAAAATATTTTAGCAAAGTATATGCAACAGAAACATTCTTAATAAAACCAAATAAAGAAGCATTTATGAAAGCTTGCCAAAATAAACCAGAAGAAGCAGTAATGGTTGGGGATACAGTAAAAGTAGATATAGAAGGAGCGATAAATGCAGGCTTAAAAGCCATACACATAAATAAAAATGCAGAAAAAAACAGTAAAGATTATATAACTATAAATGAATTTTCAGAATTAAAAAATGTCTTATAAGGTAGTAGACTACTTATTGATATTTCCTGAATAATGTTGTATAATGTCAAATATTGTTTAAGGAGATAAAAATATGAGAATTAGATTTAAAAAGTGGGCTAGACCTGAATTAGAAGCAAGTAAATTTTATATAGATAACCCAGAAGATTATAAAGGCAAGTGGAGAGAACTTTTTAAAAACCCAGAAGCACCTTTACATTTGGAACTTGGATGTGGTAAAGGTACATTTATGGCAAAGCTTGCTACAAGAGATAGAAATGTAAACCATATAGCTATAGATGTTGTAGATGCAATGTTAGGGTTAGCAAAAAGAAATATTGAGGCTGAATTTAAAGAAAATAATATGGAAATAGATAATGTATATTTAACAAGATTTGATATAGAAAGAATACTTTTAATTATGGACAAAAAAGATAGTATAGATAGAATATATATTAATTTTTGCAATCCATGGCCTCGTGGAAAACATAGAAAAAAGAGATTAACACATACAAGACAATTAGAAAAATATAAACAAATAATTAGTCCAAATGCAGAAATTTATTTTAAAACAGATGATGATGAATTATTTGAAGCAAGTTTAACATACTTTGAAGAAAGTGGGTTTAAAATTATAAAGAAAACTTACGACTTATATAGTGAAAATGCACCAGATAATATAATAACAGAACATGAAAAAATGTTTTCAGAACAAGGAATAAAAATAAAAGCATTAATTGCAAAATGTAAAGAATAGAGCAATAAAATTATATTGCTTTATTTTTTATTTATTGAATATAAAAATTTTTTTTGAAGAAAATAAAATTGGTGATGTGTATGTTTATTCCAGATGCAATATATATGGAAGATGGAATTGAAAATTATGAGCTTGGAAAAGAGCTTTTAGAAAAATATAAAGATGTTCCTAAAAAAATAATAGATAATCATAATAATATTGAAGAGATGAGAAAAAAGGAAAATTCGGAATTTGCAAAAATGAAAAGAAATTTAATAATTGGAACTAGGAAAACTCACAATTATGTAGAAAATCGTAAGGTTTCAGATTATTTAGTGCCATATACATCTTCTGGTTGTATTGCAATGTGTATGTATTGTTATTTAGTATGTAATTATAACAAATGTGCATATTTAAGGCTTTTTGTAAATAGAGAGCAAATGTTAGATAAAATTATAAAAAGAGCAAATAAAGCAGAAGAAGATTTATGTTTTGAAATTGGAAGCAATAGCGATTTAATTTTAGAAAATACAATAACAAATAATTTAGTTTGGACAATAGAAAAATTTAAAAACTCTCCAAAAGGAAAATTAACTTTTCCAACAAAATTCGATATGGTAGATCCAATATTAGGCTTAGACCATAAGGGAAAAGTAATAGCAAGAATGAGCATAAATCCTTCAGAAATTATAAATAAAGTTGAATTTGGAACCTCAAGATTAAAAGGTAGAATAGAGGCAATAAACAAACTTGCAGAAGCAGATTATCCTATTGGAATTTTAATTGCACCAATAATATTAGTAGAAAATTGGAAAGAACTGTACGAAAATCTTCTAAAAGAATTGCAAGAAAAATTAGCAGAAAAAGCAAAGAAAAATGTATTTTTTGAATTAATATTTATGACATATAGTTATGTTCATAGAATGATAAATACCGAAGCTTTTCCAATGGCAGTAAATTTATATGACACAGAGCTGATGACAGGAAGAGGAAAAGGAAAGTATATGTATAAAAAGGTAATAAGAGAAGATGCAGAAGTTTTTATGAAAGATATTATGCACAAATATTTTCCTAATAATAAAATTTTATATATTTCGTAATTGAATAATTTATAGTAATTTGGAAAGAATTTATTTGAGTATGGAATATACCATAATTATGGAAAGAAGGTTTTATTATGATTGAAAAATTAAACAAATTACTAAGCGATTTAAATGTTTTTTACCGTAAATTGCAAAATTACCACTGGAATGTAAAAGGACACGATTTCTTTACAATTCATGCAAAATTAGAAGAATACTATAATGAAGTAAATGAACAAATAGATGAAATTGCAGAGCATATACTAATATTAAATGGACAACCTCTAGGAACAATGAAAGACTATATAAATACCTCAGATATTGAAGAAGCAAAAAATGAAAAAATAACATCTCAAGAAATATTTACAGAGGTTATAAAAGATTTAGAAAAATTACTAGAAGATGTAAAACAAATAAAAAAATGTGCAGATGAAAATGAAGATTATCCAACATCAAGCTTAATGGATGAATATATAGAAAATTACGGAAAAAAATTGTGGATGTTAAAACAAATGAAACAATAAAATAACTAGAATAGCTAATATGGCTATTCTTTTTCTGTTTCACACAAAATACACAAAATGTAAATACTTTAGAAATAAATTAAATATAAAATACCAGCATAAAATATAAAAAGAAAAGAGGTTTTTTATGGATGATTCGTTTTATAAAGAAAATATTATTTTGTTAAATGAAGTTATTAAAAAGATAGAAAAGATATTAGATGAAATAAAAGAAGAAAAAGAAATAAATAGAGAAAGAAATCCTATAAAATATACTACTACAAGAATAAAAACTGAAGAAAGTATGAAAGACAAATTAAAAAGAAAGAACTTAGAGGTTAGCTTGGAAAACGCATTAGCAAAAGTCTATGATGCAGCAGGAGTTAGAGTAATATGTGAATATATAGATGATGTTTATTCAATAGTAGAGAGTATTAAAAAATACAATGAAATAGAAATTATTAAAGAAAAGGATTATATAAAAAAACCAAAACCAAATGGTTACCGTAGCTACCATATAGTATGCAGAGTACCTATTAATATAAAAGGTAAAATATATAAAACATATGTAGAAATTCAAATAAGAACAATAGCAATGGATTTTTGGTCAAGTTTGGAACATCAAATGAAATATAAGAAAAATATAAAAAATCAAGAAATAATAGTTGAAGAATTAAAAAGATGTGCAGATGAAATAGCTACAACAGACATTAATATGTTAGCTATAAGAAATATGATAAATAAAAACTAAAGAAAGAAGTGTGAGTATTATGAAAGAAAAATATGAAATTGGAAACATAGTATTTGATAAGGAAGAAGCGGAGCTTACAAATACAAATGCTTGTTTATATCTAAATAATAAAGAATGTGAAGTAATGGAAATATTAGTAAATAATCAGGAAAGAAATGTAAGCAAAAAAGAGATAAAGCAAAAAGTATGGTCAAATGAGAAAAAGAATGAAAATATAGTTACAATGTACATAACATATCTGCAAGAAAAATTTTTAGCACTAGGTGCAAATATAAGAATAAACGAAAATAATGGATATGTGTTGGAAAGTATATAAAAACATTGACATCTTATGTAAAGTGATATATAATACAAACATCCAATTATATGGATAGGTAGCTATAAACGTTCATTAATTAAGGAGGTTTTAAAATGACTAAAGTAGAAGAGATAACAAAAGTAGTTGAAACAATTTTAAATCAAGAAGTTGATGAGGAAGAAACGGAAAGTCGGGGACATATTTTAGCTGTTTTTTTTATGGCAGCACTTGAAGAAGGCGATGATATCATGCAAGATTTAGCCCTTATGTTAGGAGCGGATATTGCTAAGCATGGAGTCGGGTTGCTTAAGAATGCAATAGTGAAGGGGGATCTAGAAAGAATTGATTTCTTAATTAAATCTGGAGCAAAAATAACTGCAAAAGATGATTGGGGAAATGAAAATTGGGCAATAGAGCTTGCTTCAGATGTGGGAGATAATGAAGTAGTAATGTTCCTGATTGAAAACGGAGTAGATGTAACTGCAAATGATAATGCGGCAATAAAACAAGCTTCAATACGTGGTCATATAGATACAATAGAATTACTGCTTGAGAATGGAGCAGATGCTAGTGCGGGATTGAGTGAAGCTGCAGAAAATGGCCTAAAAGAGGTTGTTGAGTTCTTGATTAAAAATGGTGCCGATGTAACAGTAAATAATAACTGCGCTGTAAAAGAAGCTTTTCTTGGCAGATATAAAGAAATTGTGGAGATTTTAATTAAAGCAGGTGCAAGTTTTAGCTGATACAATTTTCTAATTAAGAATTCCAAAAAAGAGAATAACTTTAAATAAGGTTATTCTCTTTTTGCATTATAGGAAATTCACATTTTGCTGTAGGGGCGGGGACACCTTTGTCCGAAAAAATACGAAAAATAATATATATTGAATCTTCAAATAAATTAACATCAAACGTTGTAGGGGTCGGCGTCCTCGACGACCCGAAATATTTTAATTACCGAATGCCAAATAAATTGTTTTTTATACAAAGGTGTAGCAATTTTCAAAATAAAAAATGATCAATAGACCATTTGACATGCAATTACATTTTTGTAAAATATATTTATATGAGTCACTTGAAATATAGTGACTCTTTTTATATAATTGCTTTGAGATTATGAATAAAGAGAAAAATACATATCTGGAATTCATGCTAGAAGATTAAAAATAAAGGAGAAATATACATGATACATAGAATGAAGTTAAATGAAAGTCCATATGAAAGAATAAAAAATGGAACAAGCATTGATAAATATTAGAGTAGAAAGAAAAATCAAATTTAAAATAACAAAAGAGGTAAAAAGATGAAGGAAAAAGTAAAAGAATTAATTATGAATAATTTTAAATGGATTATATTATTTATATGTTTAATTGGATTTTTTGCATTGGCAGAAGATGTATTTAACAAAGAAATAATGAATGAAGATATAATAGGGTACAAATTCATATCAACATTTTTAATTTCAGATTTTGCAACTCCAATAGCAAAATTTATAACTAATTTTGGCGGGGCAATATTTATAGCAGTGGTAGCTATTTTTTTAGCTATAATAATAAAAAACAAAAAAATTGCAATATCAATACTTGCAAATCTTGTTATTATAACAGGATTAAATCAATTATTAAAAAGAATATTACAAAGAGCTAGACCAACTGAATATAGAATAATACAAGAAACCGGATATAGCTTTCCATCAGGACATTCAATGATAAGTATGGCTTTTTATGGATATCTAATATATTTAATTTATAAAAATGTAAAAAACAAATATATAAAATGGATTTCGATTTCATTACTAAGTATATTAATATGTTTAATAGGAATAAGCAGAATTTATCTTGGAGTGCATTATACAAGCGATGTATTAGGAGGATTCTTAATATCAATATCGTATTTAGTAATTTATATAAGTGCTGTGAATAAGTTTTTAGTAGAAGATAAAAAGTAATTTGTATGGAGATTGAAGTTTGGAAGTTGGAAGTCTAAAATATATGGCAAAGCTTCGAATAAATTACCATAAAATCTAACTTCCAACCTAAAATATCCAACCTCGAATTACAACTTTTGTAGTTTACTAGATAAATAGTAAAATATTGTATAAAAAGGAGATGAATTATGAAAGAGAAAATAGCAATAATTGTATCAGTTCTTATTATAATTATATCAATATTTTTCTATAGTCTAATTGTAAATAATGATGACTTTGCGCCATACAAATGTAAAGAGTACAATAAAGATTATGAGTTAGGTACAGATGTATATAATTTATCAAAAATAAAAAATGAGCTAACGAATATAGCGCAAGAGTATGAAGAAGGGTTAAAGTTGACTTTTATTCAATACGATATAAATGAAAATGGCAAAACCGCTATATTCCAATTTTATAAAGATGATTATAATGGAAGAAATAAAGCATGTTTACTTACTATGAATATTGACATTGATAAAAATAAAATGACAAAAATAAAGTATGAAAAAGGAAATGGAAAAAGAGTAACAGGATATTCTAAGAAAATTAATTCATTAGAAAAAATATCAGATTATATAAATCTAAATGAAAATATTAAAATTATTGTTACTGGCGAAGATATAACATTATATAAAGATGGGCAAAAGATGGAAAAGAATGATTTTGTTAAAAACATTACTAATAATATAAATGAATATGTTTACAATGGCAATGGAGTGGTAACAGAGGTAAATGACAGTAATATAATTTTTGAAAATCAATCAAATAATAAAAAATACTCAATAGATATAAATAGTGATTTAAAGTTTGTAAATGGAAGAACAAATGATGAAATAAATATTAATGAAATAAAAGTTGGTTATTATATAGATACACTTACTCAAGAGCAAAATGTAATTAGTGTATTAAGTAAGATAAAAGGTGAAGAATTAAGAAAAGAACTAATGAAAAATTTTACATTAGAAAATCCTATTTATTTAACAGTTTCTCCAGTAGGTGCAAATATGAAAATAATAAATAAAAATAAAGCAATATTAACTATAACTTATGGTGATTTATTATCTGATTATAATACAGATGGCGGAGAATTTGAAATGAAAGTAGAAATTAATTCAAATACAAAAATAGAATGCAAAGGTGGAATTGATAATATAGAACGATTAGGAGATGTATCGTTAGATATAGTAAAAATAAAGCTAGATAAAAATACTATTAATAACGAAATACCAGTTGCCACATACTTTATGTCTAGCAATGGTAATTAAAAGATATAATAATTTTTTATATGTAGAAAACAAAGAAAGGAGAAAAAATGTTAATATCAGTATTATTAATTATTTTAGGTTTTATATTACTAATAAAGGGAGCAGATTTTCTAGTAGATGGAGCAAGTAGTTTAGCTAGAAAATTTAATATTCCAGATATTATAATAGGATTAACAATAGTTTCAATAGGAACTTCAATGCCAGAATTATTTGTAAGTTCAACATCTACAATAAATGGTTCCTCAGATATGGCAATAGGAAATATAATAGGAAGTAATTTATGTAATTTATTAATGATATTAGGTATATCTACTATAATAAAACCAGTAAAATTTCAAAAAGAAACTAGACTTATAGAAATACCAATATGTTTAATAATAACTATTATTTTTGCGATATTTTGTAACACCTCAGGAGAAATATCGCGAATAGAAGCTATTGTTTTAATTTTTTTATTTGTACTATTTATCATTTATACTATAATTATGGCAAAAAAAGGAAATTCATTTGATGGAAACACTGTTATAGAAATTCAAACTGATGACAAGCCATTATCATTAAAAAAGAGTATTATATTAATTGTGTTAGGTATTGTCGGATTAAAAGTTGGTGGGGATTTTACAGTAGAAAATGCGACTAATTTAGCCAGAATGTTTAGTATAAGTGAAAAAATAATAGGATTAACCATACTTGCAATAGGTACAAGCTTACCAGAACTAGTAACAAGTGTTACAGCAGCAATAAAAGGAAATAGTGATATAGCAATAGGAAATATTATAGGCTCTAATATATTTAATATATTACTTATAATTGGAGTTTCAGCTATAATTTCTCCACTAACATATAACATTACTTATAATATACAAATAGGAATATTAATATTAGCAACAATAATACTATCAATATTTCCGATAATACCACCTAAAAATGAAATGAGTAGATTTAATGGATTAATTTATTTAGCAATATATATTATATATATGATAATTATATTTGTAAGATAGAATAAAAAATGAAAATTATAGAAATTCTGGAGGGAAAGATTACAGGTTACTTGCAAATGTATACTTGATGTCTTGTTATTCCTAAATTTAGAACTATTCTATCTTTATTTTCACCATGCTCAACAAAATCTTTAATTGCATTATATTTTTCCATTTCTTTCATTCTTAATTTTACCGCTTTCATTTTTGCCACCTTTCAGTGATATATTATATTTTATGTTTGGGACATTTTCAAAAATTAATATATAGGATTTTATCAAAAATCAATCATAAAATCTTTTTAATATATAATTTCAAAACTTGAATAATTATATCTAAAATGATATAATTTACAAAGTTAAAAAGAGAGGAATTATTATGCCAAAATTCTTTGTCGAAAATGAGAATATAAAAAGTAATAAAATATATATAACAGAAGATTATAATCATATAAAAAATGTACTTAGAAAAAATGTAGGAGATGAACTAGAGGTTTGTAATAAAAATAACGGAGATAATTTTCTATGTAGCATTTTAAATATATTAAGTGAAGAAATTGAATGTGAAATTATAAAGAGTGTAAAAAGCGAGGCAGAATCAAAATTAAAAGTAACTATTTTTCAAGGGCTACCAAAACAGGAAAAAATGGAGCTTGTGATACAAAAATGTATTGAGCTTGGTGCATATGAATTTGTTCCTTTGAAAATGAAAAATTGTGTGGTCAAATTAAAAGAAAAAGATAAAATAAAGAAAATTGAAAGATGGCAAAAAATTGCTGAAGTTGCTGCAAAACAATGTGGAAGAGATATAGTACCAAGAGTAAATAATATATGTAATATAAGTGAATTAATAAACAAAATGAAAAATTTTGATAGTGTAATTGTAGCATATGAAAATGAAGAAAATTATAGTATAAAAAGTGAAATTAATAAACTAAAACAAAAAGAGAATATTAATAAAGTAGCAATTATAATAGGACCAGAAGGACGGAATAGACAAACAGGAGATACTAAAATTAAAAGAAAATGGAGCAAGTATCGTTACACTTGGAAAACGAATTTTAAGAACAGAAACAGTGGCAATAGCACTAACCAGTATTTTAATGTTTGAATTAGGAGATTTTAATTAAATAAAAAGGAGGCCTTTGTTATGGAAGAAGAAAGAATAATAAATGAAATAGAGCAGAAAATTGAGAAAAAAAGAAAAATGCCACAAGAAATAGAAAGTAAATTAAATAAAAAAATATTTGAAAATTTATTAATGGCTATAGTAATTATGTTATATTTTAATTTTTTTATATTTGGAATAAATAATATAGAAATTATTGAATACATAAAATTATTGAAAATATTTACATTAAGTATAGGTGTTTTATCTATAATTGTTTTAGAATATAGCTACAAAAAAGAAAGTGTTAGTTCAATGTATACAGGAATTGAACTAATTGCTTTATCTATTATAACAATGTTTTGTAAATATATATGTATTATAAACGAAAGTAAGTATATACCATATTTAGCTTTGTTTGCATATGTATTTTCAATATATTACATTTTTAAAGATATAATTATATACAGAAAAACAAAGAAAGAATATTTAAAATCTTTAAATGATATTGAAGAAATTATAAAAAAAGAGAAACCACAAAAAGTAAAAAATACAACAAGAAAAAGAAAGTAGGTGTATATAAATGTTAAAAAGTATGACAGGCTTTGGTAGAGCAAAATACCAAATAGATGGTAGAGAGTACATAGTAGAAATAAAATCTGTAAATTATAAATATTCAGATGTATCAGTTCGATTACCAAGAAATATAAGTTATTTAGAAGAATTTATAAAAAAAGAAGTACTGAAGAATATATCAAGAGGGAAGATTGATGTAAATATAACATTTAATAATTATAGTTCTCTTGGTAAAAATATAAGTATAAATAAAGAAATGGCTGAAATATACATAAAATCGCTTAGAAGATTGGTAGAAGATTATGGAGTAAAAGATGATATTACGGCAATGAATATCTCAAAAATGCCAGAAGTTTTAGAAATAAAAGATGAAGAAGATGAAGAACAAATAAAACAAGAAATAGCAATTCCACTAAAAGAAGCAATTGAAAGTTTTATGAATATGAAAAAGGTTGAAGGAACAAAACTTGCAGAAGATATGGAAATAAGAATAAATGAAATATCTAAAAAAGTTGATAAAGTTTCTGAACTTTCCACTGGACTTATTAAGGAATATGTAGTAAAATTAGAAACACGAATAAAAGAAATTTTACAATCTAACGAAGTTGATAAACAAAGACTAGAACAGGAAGTTGTTATATTTGCAGATAAATGTTCTATAGAGGAAGAAGTTACAAGACTAAAAAGCCATATAGAACAGTTTGAAAGTCTTATACAAGAAAACGAATATAACACAATAGGAAAAAAATTGGATTTTATAATCCAAGAAATGAACAGAGAGACAAACACAATAGGCTCTAAAGCAAATTGCTTAGAAATTACTAATGAAGTTATAAACATAAAAACTGAAATTGAAAATATCAGGGAACAAGTACAAAATATTGAATAGGAGGCCAAAAATGCAATTAATTAATATTGGGTTTGGAAATACAGTTTCAGCAAATAGAATAGTAGCAATAGTAAGTCCAGAATCTGCACCAATAAAAAGAATAGTACAAGAAGCAAAAGAATCTGGAAACGCTATAGATGCAACATGTGGAAGAAGAACAAGAGCTGTAGTTATAATGGATTCAGGACATATAGTTTTATCTGCTGTTCAACCAGAAACTGTTGCAGGAAGGTTAGACAAAGATGAAAAAGAAGAATTAGGAGGAATGTAAAAATGATGGTAAAACCAAGTGTAAACGAATTATTAAAAATAAAAGGTATAGACAACAGATATACTCTAGTTGTTATGGCTGCAAAAAGAGCAAGACAGATTGCTGCAGGAGATAAACCTATGACAAATGTAAAAGAAGAATCACCTGTAACACTTGCAGTAAATGAAATAGCAGAAGGAAAAGTCGAAAAAATATAATAAAAAGGAGTATCATTATGTCAAAAAAACACATAATTTCACTTGGAGGAGAACTTGCAAGTGGAAAAGGTTCAGTTTCTAAAGTTTTAATGGAAAGACTTAAATTTGGAGTATATAAAAATGGAGACTACTTTAGAAAACTTGCAAGAGAAAGTGGAATGGATGTTACAAGCTTTAATATTTATGTAAAAGAACATCCAGAAATAGATAGAAAAATAGAAAATAGTGCAGCAGAATATGCAAAAACACACGACAACTTTATAATAGATGCACGTTTAGGATGGTATGCAGTACCAGAATCTTTTAAAGTTTATCTAAAAGTAGATATAGATGTTGCAGCCAAAAGAGCATTTAATGATGAACTAAGAAAAAGTTCAGAAAACTTTAATACAGTAGAAGAGCAAAAACAAGACTTAATAAAAAGATACTCATTAGAAAACGAAAGATACTGGAACCTATATGGAGTAAGAAAAGAAGACGAATCAAATTACGACTTAGTAATAGATACAACAAACCAAACTCCAGAAGATACAGCAGATGTAATAGAAAGAGAATACAAAAAATGGTTAGAAGCATAGAAGTACTGAATTTAAAAATAAATTAATAAATATGAATGGGCACGATATCCGTGCCTAAAAAAATGTATTGTCAACACTACAATATGGAAATAGACCAGATTGTAATTTTTGGAAAGATGATAATCAAACACTTAAATCAATTATAAGCTATGATAAGGAAAAAGGAAAAGTGACAGTAGATGCTAGTTATATAAGAGCTAGTGGCTATGAAATGGGATATCATTATAAATTGTTTTTAATTTACTAATGAATGCAAATTAAAAATAAAAGAGGTTTCGTAAAGCGAGCAGACAGAGATATTGCTCGATAAATACAAATTTTTTTTAGAAAAGTTTGTTTCACATCATTGACACATATACACAAAACCGAAACTTAAATATAAAAAAAGCATTGAAATAATAAAAAACATATGATAAAATTTTACCAATATTTGAAAGGAGGTGAAAATATGACAAAAGAAGATTTAAATCAAATTGCTATAATAGTAAAAACAGAAGTTGGAGGCTTACGAGACGAAATGAATCAGAGATTCAAAGAACAGGAAGAAAAACTTGATAAAAAATTGGATCAGAGATTCAAAGAACAGGAAGAAAAACTTGATAAAAAATTGGATCAAAGATTCCAAGAACAAGAAGAAAAATTCTATAGAAGAATTGACCAAAGAATTTCAGATCAAATGACTTATTTTGAAGAAAAATATGGAAGAGATTTTGCATTAGCTGTTGAATGCTTAAATAGCAAAAGCGAAACAGAAGATATTCAAAATCAAAGATTAAGCGTTTTAGAAAAGTCAAATAATATTAATTCAGCTGCAATTTTTAATCATGAAGAAAGAATAAACTACTTAGAGAAAACATTACAAATTCAGGTATCTAAATAAAAGTCTAAAAAAGAGGGCATATCTATTATTTTTATGGGAAAAGTAATAAATATGTCCTCTTTTCATATTAATATTAAAAATTATAAAAAACACTTTATATTTTTTTAATTTTGTAATATAATGACAGTGTGAAAAAATAAGTTATATAAGGAGGACTTTAAAATGTCTGAATATAATAGTAAAAGAGAAAATGAAAAAAATAGAACACACACTCATGAAGCAAATAAAAAAATAAAAGAAAAAAATAATAAAGTAAAAGGAAACAAAAAGAATAATCATACAAAAGCAAAAAAAGTAATAAAAGTTTGTGTAATAGCATTACTTGCTTTAATTATTATTTCAATAGGAGTAATTGCAGGAGCTTTTTTTGGACTATTTGGAGATGACTTTAAAATTAGCAAGGATGATTTAACTTTAAGTAGTGTAAATGCAACGGCATATGATAAAGATGGAAATCTAATTGCAGAACTTTCAAAAGATGAGAAAAGAAAAGTTATTACCATAGACGAGATGAACAAATATTTACCAAAAGCCTTTGTGGCAATTGAAGACGAAAGATTTTATGAACACCACGGAGTAGATTTGAAAAGAACAACGGCTGCAACAGTAAATTATATTTTTAAAGGTGGAAGCTCATCATTTGGTGGAAGTACAATAACACAACAATTAGTAAAAAATCTAACACAAGATAAAGATAGATCAGGAATTGCAGGAATTTTAAGAAAAGTAAAAGAAATGTCTAAAGCATACCAAGTAGAACAAATGCTTACAAAAGAACAAATACTAGAATTATACTTAAACTTAATTGGACTTGGAGGCCAAGCATATGGTGTTGAAACAGCATCACAATTATACTTTAATAAATCAGCAAATGAATTAAGTCTAGCAGAATGTGCATATTTAGCAGGAATAAATAATTCACCAAGTTTATATAAGCCATTTAGCGATTCACAAGATCAAAAAGATAAAATAATAAAAAGAACACAAACAGTTTTAACAAAAATGCATGAATTAGGATATATAGATAGTGATGAAGAATATAACAATGCTATGAAAGAAGTAGAAAATGGTTTAGCATTTAAAAAAGGAAATATAAATTCAAATTCGGGACATTCTTATCATACAATTGCAGCTCTTCAACAAGCTAAACAAGATTTAATGGAGAAAAATGGATGGAGTGCTGAAATGGCTGAAATTCAATTATATACAAAAGGATATAAAATTTATACAACACAAGATTCAACAGTTCAAAGTGCAATGGAAAATGAGTTTAAAAAAGATAAATATATTGTAAAATCTAGAAAAAATAAAGATGAAGACACAGGCGAGTATAAGCATTCGCAAGCTGCAATGGTAATAATAGACCATACAACAGGTCAAGTTGTTGGAACAGTTGGAGGATTAGGTGATGATGCTTTTACATATGGTCTAAATAGAGCTACTCAATCAAAACGTCAAACAGGTTCTTCAATGAAACCTCTTGCAGTTATTGCACCAGCAGTTGAAGAAAAAATAATAACTCCTGCAACAGTATATGATGACTGTGAGACAAGTTTTGGAAATTATAAACCTAAAAACTACTATAGTGGATATAAGGGATTATCAACAGTTAGAGATGCAATAGAAATATCTCAAAATATTATACCATTAAAAATAATGGCTGAATTAACACCACAAAAATCTATAGAGTACTTAAAGAAAATGGGAATTTCATCTATGGTTACAAGTCAAGATAGCAAATCTGCAAATGATGAAAACTTATCAATGGCATTGGGAGGATTAACTAAGGGAGTTAGCCCATTAGAAATGGCGGCAGCATATGCAACAATAGCGAACGGTGGAGAATACATTGAACCAATCTTTTATACAAAAATAGAAGACAAGAGTGGAAATATAGTAATAGAAAAAGAGCAAAAGAAAGAAAGAGTACTTTCAGAACAAGCAGCATATATAACAAAAAGTATATTAAATCAACCTGTTGTTGGAAACAAAGGAACAGCAACATATTGTGCAATATCTGGAATGGATGTATGTGCTAAAACAGGTACAACAAATGATGATTATGATAGATGGCTTTGTGAATTTACACCTTATTATACAGCTGCAACTTGGTATGGATATGATGACCAAGAAACAGTTCACTATTCTGGAAACCCCGCAGGAAAAATAAGTTCAGCAATTTTCAAAGAAATACATAAAAATCTTGAAGGAAAATCATTTAAAGAGCCAACTGGAATAGTTACAGCAACAATATGCAAAGATACAGGCTTACTTCCAGCAGCAGGATGTACCAATACTGTAACAGATATATTTATAAAAGGAACTGTTCCAACAGATACATGTAGTTCAGGAACTGTAATAGAAATATGTAAAGAAACAAATAAAATAGCAACAGAATTTTGTCCAGAAAAAGAATCTAGAAGATTTGGAGGATTGCCAGAAAAAGAATCAAAATATAACGGAAAACTATGGAATTCAAATATTTCTGGTTCAGCTTCAGCACCAAAAGAAACTTGCAATGTTCATACCTCACCAACAAATACTGTGGAAAATAATACAACAGTTGAAACACCACAAACAAGTGGAGTATCTGTTCCAAATGTTATAGGAGAATCAGTTACAAGTGCTAAATCAAAATTAGAAGGATTGAAACTAAAAGTAGAGATAAAATATGATTCAGATGCAAATAAAGAGGATGGAGTAATTTTAAAACAAAGTATAAAATCTGGAACAACAGTTGATGAAAACTCTAAAATTATATTAACAGTTAATAAGAAAAATAATACAACAGGAGGAAATACAACAAATAATACAGACACAGGGAATACAACTGTTGATGGCACAGAAAATTAATAAAATAAAAGGCGGAAAAAATCCGCCTTAAATTATAATATAAGGAGGTATTATGGATT
The DNA here is from genome assembly GCA_902461935.1 of uncultured Clostridium sp. Classification (GTDB taxonomy): domain Bacteria; phylum Bacillota; class Clostridia; order TANB77; family CAG-508; genus Merdicola. The sequence continues at coordinate 97,612 of CABPZP010000004.1, forward strand.
TATTTTTTTATAATACATTAACAAGAAAAAAAGATTTATTTAAGCCATTAGAAAAAAGAGAGGTAAAAATATATTCATGTGGACCAACAGTATATAAAGATGCAACAATTGGAAATATGAGAACAAATATATTTCAAGACACATTAAGAAGAACTTTAGAATACAATGGATATAAATTGAAACATGTAATGAATATGACAGATGTAGGACATTTAGTTTCAGATGCAGATGAAGGCGAAGATAAAATGATAAAATCTGCAAAAGAAGAAGGAAAAACACCATTAGAAATTGCAGAATATTATACAAAAAGATTTTTTAACGATTTAGATAGATTAAATATCCAAAGACCAGAAATTATATGTAAAGCTACGGAACATATTGAAGATATGCTAAATTATGTAAAAAAATTAATAGAAAATGGTTATGCTTATGAAACATCAACTGCTATTTATTTTGATGTATCTAAATTAGATGAGTATGGAATTTTATCTGGAATAAATTTAAGAGAACAAAAAAATGGGGCAAGAGTTGAAGTAGATAAAGAAAAGAAAAATCCATATGATTTTGCATTATGGATAAAAGCACCAGAAAATCACTTAATGAAATGGGAAAGTCCATGGGGACTAAGCTACCCAGGGTGGCATATAGAATGTTCTGCAATGAGCCAGAAGTATTTAGGAGAAGTTTTTGACATACATACAGGAGGAATAGATTTAATTCCAACTCACCACGAAAATGAAATAGCACAAAGCAAAGGATATTCAGGAAAAATTCCAGCAAACTACTGGATGCATGGAGAATATTTACTTATAAATGGCGGAAAAATGTCAAAAAGTCTAGGAAATGTATATTTATTGCAAGATTTAGTAGATAGAGGATATAACCCACTTGTATATAAAATGTTTTGCTATACAACTGTGTATAGAAAGAAATTGAACTTCACGTGGGAAGCTATGGACTCTGCAAAAATAGCATTAGAAAGATTAAAAGAAGCATATCAAAAACATTTAAAAGGAGAAGAAAAAATAGAAGAAAAAAACATTACTGAGTATGAAGAAAAATTTCATATCGCAATAAATGATGACTTAAATATGCCATCTGCTATGAGCATAGCATGGGAAGTTGCTAAAGAAACAAGAAAGTCAAAAAAATTTGCAAAACTACTTGAAAAATTTGATACAGTACTTGGACTAGAAATTAGTAAAAACGAAAAAAAAGAAAAATTACCAGAAGAAATAGAAAAATTAATTCAAGAAAGAAAAGAAGCAAGAAAAAATAAAAATTGGGAAAAATCTGATGAATTAAGAGACTTAATTCAAAGTAAAGGATACATAGTAAAAGATACAAAAGAAGATATGATAGTAAATAAAATGTAAAAAGGAGAAATTGTTATGGCTAATATAAAAGTAGATTTAAAATATTCAGGAATAGAACAAACACAAATACAAGAATATGAAAAAGATATAATAAGAATACATGAAAGCTTTTATTTAAAAGAAAAAATCGATTCAGAATTTTTGGGTTGGCTATCATTGCCAACAAATTACAATAGAGAAGAATTCTCTAGAATAAAAAAAGCAGCAAATAAAATAAAAAATGATTCAGATGTATTAGTAGTAATAGGAATAGGTGGTTCGTATTTAGGCGCAAGAGCAGTTATAGAAGCTTTAACAAATACTTTTACAAACTCAATTTCAGATGATGATTCAAAATTTCCTAAAATAATATTTGTAGGAAACAATATGAATCCAGATTACATAAATGATGTTATAGAATTTATTGAAGATAGGGATTTTTCAATTAATGTAATATCAAAATCTGGAACAACAACAGAACCTGCCATAGCATTTAGAATATTTAGAGAATGCTTAGAAAACAGATATGGAATAGCAGAAGCAAGAAGCAGAATTTATGTTACAACAGATAAGCAAAAAGGAGCATTAAAACAACTTGCAGATGAAGAAGGATACGAAAAATTTGTAGTACCAGACAATGTAGGGGGAAGATATTCAGTACTTACAGCGGTAGGACTTCTTCCAATTGCAACGGCAGGAATTAACATAGACAAATTAATGGCAGGAGCATTAGAAGCACAAGAAAAATATGCAGACAGTAATTTAAAATATAACGAATGTTATCAATATGCAGTTGCAAGAAATATTCTATATAAAAATAAGAAAAACATAGAAATACTAGTAGACTATCAACCAAAATTACACTATTTTATAGAATGGTGGAAACAACTATATGCAGAAAGCGAAGGAAAAGAAAATAAAGGAATATTTCCAACAGGAGCAGAATTTACAACAGACTTACATTCAATAGGTCAATACATACAACAAGGAAGACGTAATTTATTTGAAACTGTGTTAAATATAGAAAAAAATAATACAGATATACGAATAAAAGCAGACGAAGATAACTTAGATGGATTAAACTATTTAAAAGGAAAGACAATAGACTATGTAAATAAAACCGCTATGAAAGCAACAATAAAAGCACATGTAGATGATGATGTACCCAATATTTTAATAAATATAGAAAAATTAAACGAAGAAACAATAGGACATTTAATATATTTCTTTGAACTTGCATGTGCAATGTCAGGAAGTTTACTAGGAGTAGATCCATTCAATCAACCCGGAGTAGAAAAATACAAAACAAATATGTTTCAAATGTTAGAAAAGCCAGGTTACACAAAATAAATTAACATTTATAATTAAAAAACATAATTATAAAACAATTTAATATCGTGAATAATAAATGGCAAACGCTGTAGGTGGTCGGAGTACCTAAAGGTATAACGGATTTGTAATCTCACATCCGTTCGAACAACTCCGAAATGCTCGACGACCCGCAAAAACAAAAAAATTTAGGTGAATAAAAGATGATGTTAGATTTAGTAGAAATAACACCAAGGAAGTTGAATATAAAAAAAATAATCATTACAATAATAATTATAATACTAATTATTGCAATGAGTATTACTGGTGTTATAGCACATAAAAATGCAAAAAAAGAAAAATTAAATAATAAAGAAAAAATCATAGAATCAAAAATAATTGAAAAAGAAAAATCATATGCTCATATGGTAGAATTTGAGGAACCAAAAAAGCAAACTCAAGATATAAGAGAACAAATTAGTAGCATATATCATTCAGAAACTAAAAGAGTGTTTTTAACTTTTGATGATGGACCTTCAAAAACAGTAACTCCACTTATTTTAGATTTATTAAAGCAAGAAAATATAAAGGCTACGTTCTTCTTACTTGGAAGTAGAGTTGAATTATGCCCAGATATTGTAAAAAGAGAATATAATGAAGGACATTATATAGCAAATCATGGATATAGCCATAATTACACAAGTATATATCAAACACCTCAAAGCGTTGTTGATGAATTTAATGCAACGGAAAGTGCAATAAAAAATGCACTAGATAATCAAGAATATAGTTCACATTTATTCAGATTTCCAGGAGGAATGCCAGGTGGAAAACATGCTCAATTAAAAAAAGAAGCAGCAGAAATTTTGGAACAAAATGGAGTGGCGCACTTAGATTGGAATGCACTTACCTCAGATGCGGCAGGAGCAAAAACAAGTGAAGAAATGTTGCAAAATGCAATAAGCACAATAGGTGAAAAAAATAGTGTAGTAATTTTAATGCATGACGCAGGAGATAAAATACTAACCTACGAAATGCTACCAAATCTAATATCATACTTACGTGAAAAAGGATACGAATTCAAAAATATATACGATTTACTAGAATAGGAAAATAAAATGGATGGAATTGTAATAATAAATAAAGAAAAAGAATATACATCACACGATGTAGTTGCAAAAGTAAAAAAAATATTAAACGAAAAAAAAGTAGGTCATACCGGAACACTTGACCCAAATGCAACTGGAGTATTACCAATATTGTTAGGAAAAGGAACAAAACTTTCTAAATATTTAATAAATCATAATAAAATATATGAAGCAACCTTAAAACTAGGAGAAAAAACAGATACTGCAGATATTGAAGGTAAAATAACAGAAGAAAAAGATGTAAAAAAAGAAAATTTATCTCAAGAAAATGTAACTAAAGTTTTAAAAGAATTTATTGGAAAAAGCAAACAAGTACCACCAATGTATTCAGCAATAAAAGTAAATGGAAAAAAGCTATACGAATATGCACGAAAAGGACAAACAATAGAAATTAAACCACGAGAAATAGAAATTTATAGTATAGAATTGCAAAGTATAACTAATAACGAAATTACATTTAAAGTTCACTGCTCAAAAGGTACATACATTAGAACTTTATGTGAAAATATAGCAGAAAAGCTTGAAACAGTTGGATATATGAAAGAATTAAAAAGAATTGAAGTTGGAGAGTTCAACATAAAAAATGCTATAACCTTAAAAGAATTAGAAAGCAAAAAAGAAAAAGCTCTAATATCAATAGAAGAATTTTTAAAAGATAAACAACTAATTAATTTAAATAGCAAGAAAGTAAAACTGTTTTTAAATGGAGTAAATTTAGAGTTTAAGTTAGAAGATGGAATATACAGAATTTATAATGAAAAAAATGAATTTATAGGAACAGGAACAATAAAAAGTAATGTATTAAAAAGAGATATAATAGTTTGACAAATATAAGGTTAAATATTAAAATATAATTCGAAAATTAGAAAGGATTTGAAATTAATGGATATAAATGAAAAAATAAAAATAACTTTAAAAGGTGTAGCAGACCATACAGAAACATCAGAAATAATAAAAAAATTTGAGACAGCAGAAAAAGAAAATAGACCTTTAAGAATTAAATTAGGGCTTGACCCATCTGCTCCAGATATACACTTAGGACATGCTGTTGTTTTAAGAAAAATAAAACAATTACAAGACTTAGGAGCAGAAGCAATAATAATAATTGGTGACTTTACTGGAATGATAGGAGACCCAACAGGAAAATCAAAAACAAGAAAACAACTTACAAAAGAGCAAGTTGAAGAAAATGCACAAACCTATAAAGAACAAATACTAAAAATATTAGATAAAGACAAAACAGTTATTAAATTTAATAGTGAATGGCTTGGAAAAATGGACTTTAGAGATGTAATAAATCTATCTTCAAAATGCACAGTAGCAAGAATGCTAGAAAGAGATGATTTTAAAAAAAGATATGAAACAGGAAAGCCAATATCTGTTCACGAATTTTTCTATCCATTAATGCAAGCTTACGATTCAGTTGCAATAAAATCAGATATAGAACTTGGAGGAACAGATCAAACCTTTAATGTTCTTATGGGAAGAAACATACAAAAAGACTTTGAACAAGAACCACAATTAACATTATTTATGCCATTATTAGAAGGCTTAGATGGTGTAGAAAAAATGAGCAAAAGCCTTGGAAACTACATAGGAATTAATGAAGATGCAAACACAATGTATGAAAAATGTATGAAAATACCAGATGAATTAATAATAAAATATTACAATTTATGTACAGATGAACATCCAGATGACGTTGAAAAAGTAGAAGAAAGACTAAAAAATGGAGTAAATCCAAGAAATATAAAAATGGAATTAGCTGAAATAATAACAAAACTATATCATACAGAAGAAGAAACACAAAATGCAATAGAACACTTTAAATCTGTATATCAAAAACAACAAGCACCAGAAGATATAGAAGAAATAGAAGTAGAAAAAACAGAAAATTTAGGAATAAGTTTATTAAATGCAATACTTGCAACAAAAAAATATGCATCAAAAGGTGAAATAAGAAGATTATTTATGCAAGGAGCAGTAAAAATAAATAACGAAAAAGTAACAGAAATAAACAGTATAGCAGAACTAGAAAACGGAGCAATTTTACAAATAGGAAAAGGTGTATTCTTAAAAATTACAATAAAATAACATTATAATAAAATTAATGTAAAACACTGTAGGGGCGGACGCCACTGTCGACCAGCAATATAAAAAATGTAAAATAAAAATATCGGACGATGTAGGGGTCGACGCCTCTGTCGACCTGCAATAAAAAATATAAAAATAAAAAATGTCAAACGTGTAGGGGTCGGCGTCCCCGACGACCCGCAAAAAGATTAAAAATAAAAACAAAGGAAGATGAAAAATGAAAAAACAATGTTTAGTAATAGGACTTGGAACATATGGTATGAATGTAGCAAAAAAACTAGAAGACTCAAACATAGATGTATTAGCAATAGACAAAAATATGAAAATAGTAGAAAAAGCAGCAAAATTCGTAACAAAAGCAATATGTTTAGATGTAACATCACTAGATGCATTTGAAAGCTTACCAATAAAAGACTTCGATGTAGCCGTTGTTGGAATAGGCGAAGACATATCTGCAAGCATAATAACATGCTTAGCTTTAAAAGAAGCAGGAGTAAACTATATAATAGCAAAAGCAGGAGATAAAATACATAAAAGAATACTAAGCAAATTAGAAGTAAATGAAGTTGTTCTGCCAGAAGAATATTTAGGAAAATTAACAGCAAGAAGTATAATAGAAAACGAAAAATAAATAAAAAACTTTCAAATTAAAATAGACTAATGTCAAACAATGTAGGGGTCGGCGTACCTAAAGGTATAACGGATTTGTAATCTCACATACGTTCGAACAACTCCGAAATGCCCGACGACCCGCCATATGAAATATAAAAGAGAAATAAAAAAGGAGAGATAAACCGATGAAAAACGTTGAGACTCTAGAGAGAGAGAGAGAGAGAGAGAGCTATAATTTAGTCCACAAAGAATTAGAAAAA
>CABPZP010000005.1:0-88311 GCA_902461935.1 uncultured Clostridium sp.
GCGAAATAGAAAAAACAGAAAACACAGAAGAAGGATTAAAAATAACAGTAAATGCGGAAGATGCAGAAAGCGGAATAGAAAAAATAGAATACTATGTAAAGAAGTCCACTGATGAAAAATATACAAAATATGACAGCAATCCAATAATAGGATTAACAAGTGGAATTTATAGTGTATATGCAATAGCATACGACAAAGCAGGAAACACAAAGCAATCAAATACAATAGAAAATGTAAGAATCGCAAAAGTATATAAAAATGTAAACGCAACAACAATAAAAAGTAATCCAGAAAAATACTATGGAACAGAAGTACAAGGATTTGAATCATACAATGGACAAACAGGCTGGAAAGTATTTTATGTAAAAGATTACGGAGATGAAAATCCGGATAATGATGTGATTTTTTTAATAACAGGAGATTATATAGAAGCAAGTAAAGTAGATATTGAAAAAACAAAAATGACAAGAATATCAGGAGCAAAATATATAATATACTGGAGTAATTGGCCTCAAATGCAGAAAATGAATCATAATGAGTTATTTAATATAGAAAATGCATTTGATATAGATAATAGTACATATACTAATGCAAAATGCATATCAACATTGTTAAACACAGAAAATTGGACAGAATTTTTAGACAAAAAAGATGGAAGTGGAAAGGCGAGTTATGCAATAGGTGGTCCAACAGTAGAAATGTGGATGAAAAGCTGGAATGAAAAATATCCAGAAACAAATGAAAAGTATAAAAAGTAACAATTATTATGCAATAAAATTTCAAGTATAGGATATTTAGTAGGAATTGGATTAAGTAGTGAAATAGCAAATTCAGTTTCTATATCTTCAATAAATGAATTAGATGGATATAATTATAGTACATTATATTATCCTCAAAAAGGTGGAATACATGATGGAAATCATTATTTAAAACAATATTGGATGGCATCGCCTGTTCATGATATTAATGGACATGATAATGTTTCTATACTTACTGCTGTAAATTATGGATATATTGGTTTCTTTCAAAATATGAATTCTAGCGGACTTCGTCCTGTAATTGCTTTAAAGCCAGGAGTTACGTTAAATCTTGCAGAAGTAGACTAAAATTCATAAAAAATGACTTTGACATTTGGATGGACTTAAAGTCGTCTGCAACTACACTAAAAATAGAAAAATTCTATAATATAAAAAAATACAAACTTGCGAGCTGTTTGTGGGCGACCGATGAGCATTGTTAAGGCAAAGCCTGTTACAATGCCATTGGGGAGGAGCGAGCAAGAAAAGAAAAACAATTCGCAAAACAACCCCATTGGAGATTCTTAAGAACCAAGGGTTCTTAAGTGGGGTAGGATTAAAAGGTAGGGGCAAAGCCCCTAACCTTTTGAAAGAAATTAAAAATATAAGTTTAAGAATTATAAAAAAGGAACTATAAAAAGTTCCTTTTTTGTTTTTATTCCTCATTATGATTTTGATTATTGTTGTTATTATTTTCTTGATTTCTGCTATTGTTATTATTTTTTTTATTTTTCTTGCTCATTAAAAGCACCTCCATTCGTATAAAACTGTAAAAGTTTATTTATACAATTGTATTTTTTGCAAAAATTAATAAATTATACATAGAAGTTTTTAAGAAAATATTATAATTAATATTTAAAAAAGTTGATAAAAAAGTGAAACTTTAGTAAAATTAATTCAAAAAAATAATATTATATATTTTTAGGAGTGTAAGTATATTGAAAGAAAATAATTTTTCACGTAATAAAATAAAGAAAATCGAAGATAGTATTATAGATGAAAATAATGCTAGAAATATATTTTTATATGCTTATTCTGAGAAAAAAGTAGATAAAGAAAAACTAGCTAGAGCAATTTTAAAAACAAATAATAGTAGATATATTAATTTATTTTTCTATCACTTTAATGATATATATAGAAGAGAATTTTTTGACAAAATATTAAGTTTTAATAATTCTAAAGATATTTTTTATGCAATTTATAATTCAGAGAGATTGGAAGATATATATTTTTTTGGGGGATTAAAAAAATTGATTATTTTAGAAGACAAAAAATATATTTCTTTATTATGTTATTATTATTTTGTAATATTAAATAGATATAATAAAGATATGTTAAAAATTGCATCAAAAGTTATGGAAAATGTAACAAAAAATAATGTTAAGAAAAAGGCAACTATAGAATTAGAAAAATATAAAGTAAAAGTGAAAGAATATAATAAATTTTGTTGTAATAAATTTTTAGGACATAATAATATTGTTCCAGATATTATAGTTTGTCATATAAGTATGGATTATGGTAAAATTATAGAAACTTTTTATGATGAAAACTCAAAAGTATCAAGTCATTTTGCCGTATCAAGGAAAGGCAGTTATACACAATTTGTTGATTTGAAAGATAGTGCGTGGGCAAATGGAACTTCTTTAAATAGTGAAAGTGATGTATATTATAAATTTGCTAAAAGTGAAATTGTGAAAACAAGAAAGATGAATGCTAATTATTATACATATTCAATAGAACATGAATCATTTGATGGAACATTAACAAAAGAACAATATGATTGTACAATAAGATTAATGTGTAAAATTATAGATTATATAAAAGAAAATTATGGAAAAAATTTTGAAATAGATGAAAAACATATAATAGGACATATAGATGTTAATCCTATAGTAAGAACAAAGTGTCCTGGAAATAAATTTCCTATTAAAAATATAATACACGATTTACAAAAAATATATAATTACAAGGAGAAAAAATAATGAATTATTTAATGTTAGTAAATAAGTCTAATGTCTTGTCATCTAGTTATATACCTATAGATTTAGTAATTGTTGAAAACAAAAAGGGAGATAACCCTAATTTAATTTTAAAATTAGATAGAGTTGTAGCAGAAATGTTTAAAAAACTCCAAAATGAAGCTTTAAAGGATGGCTACAATATTATTTGCGATTCAGCTTATAGAGATTTTTATTTTCAAATGTATTTAATTGATAAAAAGAAAAAACAAAAGAAGGATTTAAGTCAAATAGCTAAACCTGGTTCATCTGAACATCAAACAGGGCTTTGTATTGATGTTGCAGGTATAGTTAATGGTACATATACGGATAAGGATGCAGATTTAAAAGAAATATACGCATGGCTTGAAAAAAATGCATACAAATATGGATTTATAATAAGATATCCTAAAGGAAAAGAATATATTACCGGTTATCCATATGAACCTTGGCATATAAGATATGTCGGAAGAAAAGTTGCAGAAATAATTGACTTAAATAAGATAACTTTAGAAGAATATTTAGAAAAAACAGTTAGAAATATAAAAATATATTAGGAGATGGAGAGATGTTTTTTGCAAAACCAGGAGAATATAAGCCATGTGGTTTATTTAGTTTACAACATATTATTTTACTATTTATAACAATCGTTCTAATTATAATTGCACTAAAATTAACAAAAACAAACAAGAAAGAAAATATAAGAAAAATTATAATTAGTGTAACAATTTTTTGTTGGATTATGGAAATTATAAAAATTGTTTTTAATCTAAAAATAGGAAATGCTCATAATGTAAATACATATATTCCTTTATATTATTGCAGTATTCTATTGTATGCAGGAATTTTAAGTTCTTTTGGAAAAGGAAAAGCAAAAAGATTAGGAGATGTTTTTTTAGCAACAGGTGCTTTTGTTGGCGGAAGCATATTTTTATTATTCCCAACAACATCACTTCCAACATATCCAATATTTCATTATATAAGTTTACAAAGTTTTTTATATCATGGTTGTATGGTGTATTTATCATTGTTAGTTTTAAAAACAAATTACATAGAATTGGAAAAGAAAGATGCAATATATTATTTTATTTTAATTTTAGTAATAAGTGTAGTTGCTCTAATTATAAACAATATATTTGGTAGTAATTTAATGTTTATATCCCAAAATTTTCCAAATACATTTGTGAATGTTATTTATGTTATTTCAGGAAAATTATTTACACCGGTTATGATATTAGGACAAGCTACTTTACCATTTTGGATTGTTTATGAAATAACAAATTTAATAAAAAAGGAGAATGAGAATGCTATCAATTACTGAAGCCAAAAATAGATTGCCACAAGATTTTATAAATGAATTATATGAAAATTATTCCCTTCTTATGGTAGATAAAATATTAATTGGTATGAATAATACAAGATACACGAGCTTAAGAGTAAATACAATAAAATATAATATTCAAGATTTAATGAAATATTTTAAAGAGAAAAATATAAAATTTGAAAGAGTGCCATGGTATAAAGATGCATTGATAATAAAAAATGCAAATGAAAAGGCAATTCAGAAGCTAGATATATATGAAAAAGGATATATTTATTTACAAAGTTTATCAAGTATGGTTCCTCCAATAGTTTTAAACCCTAAAGCAGGAGAAAAAATTCTAGATTTAACTGCGGCTCCAGGAAGTAAAACCACACAATTAGCTGGAATTATGAATAATGAAGGATATATATTAGCAAATGAGTTAGATAAAATAAGATGTGAACGATTAAAACATAATGTTGAAGTTCAAGGGGCAACAATAGTAGAAGTAATAAATTCTAGAGGAGAAAAATTAGGTGAAACTTATGAAAATTACTTTGATAAGGTTTTATTAGATACGCCTTGCAGTGGAGAAGGTAGATTCTTAGCATATTCAAGTGCAACATATAGAGATTGGTCATTAAAAACCGTTAATCAATTAACTAAATTACAAAGAAAATTGTTTGATAGTGCTTACAAGGCAGTAAAACCAGGTGGAACAATAGTATATTCAACTTGCACAATAAATAAAAATGAAAATGAATTTATATTAGAGTGGATTTTAAATAATTATAAGGTAAAACTATCAGACATAAATTTAAATATTAAAGATAGCATACAGGGAAGTAATGAGGGTTTAAATAGAGAAATAGAGAAATCGATAAAAATTTTACCATCAAAAGATATGGAAGGATTCTTTGTTGTTAAATTGAAAAAAGTATAAATAAAAAAGGAACCAAAATATGGTTCCTCTTTTGTAGGTTATGTGGTATAAGTTAGAAGCTAAAAAAATATTTTAGCCAGTAACTCCTACCGGATATTTATCCCGATCTTTCATGATGCTTTACCTCCAGTTACAACACATTAAATGAATACACTATTTGTAACGATTAATATTCTAACATATATGTTTACATAAGTCAACACTTTTTTGAAAAAAATTAAAATTTTATTGAATAATATTTAATTTAATGTTATAACATACGTATTAATAATATTAAGAGAGGAGAAAATAATGGATTATTATTTTGTGAATTATGGCATACTTTTTATTACATTAATTATAACTTTAGGAGCTCAATGGTATATTAATTATTGCTTCAAGAAAACATCTAAAATGAATAATGAAAGAAATATTACAGGTATGCAGGCTGCAAGAGAAATATTAAATGCAAATGGATTGGAAGATGTAAAAGTATTGCAAGTTCCAGGTAGTTTAACAGATCATTATGACCCAAGAAATAAAACAGTAAACTTATCAGATAGTATATACGATAAAACAACAATAGCAGCAATAAGTGTTGCAGCACATGAATGTGGTCATGCAATTCAAGATAAAACAGGATATACATTTCTAAAAATTCGTAAATCTATGGTTCCACTTGTAAATATTGCAAATTATGCAGGCTATATTTCAATTTTAATTGGTGTAATATTTTCATTATTAGATTTAATTTGGATAGGAATAGCATTAGAAGCAATAATTTTACTGTTTCAACTTGTTACATTACCAGTAGAGTTCGATGCTTCAAAAAGAGCATTAAATCAAGTAGAAGAATTAGGAATTTTAGATAATAATGAATTAAAATATGGTAAAAAAATGCTTGTATCTGCAGCACTAACTTATGTAGCAGGAGCTGCAACTGCAATGTTGCAAATTTTAAGATTAATATTAATTTTTGGAGGAAGAAGAGATGATTAAAAATTTAAAAGAATGGATTTTAAATTTTATAAATGGTTTCTGTATGGCACTAGCAGATAGTGTTCCAGGGGTATCTGGGGGAACAGTTGCATTTATATTAGGATTTTACGATAAATTTATAGGTTCGTTAGATGGTTTATTTAGAGGAAAAATGGAAGAAAAAAAATCTGCATTATTATTTCTTATTAAACTTGGTATAGGGTGGGCTTGTGGATTTATAATAGCAGCATTAGTTTTAGGAAGTATATTTAATGAACAAATTTATAACATAAGTTCTTTGTTTATTGGATTTATAATATTTGCAATTCCAATAGTAATTTATGAAGAAAGAGAAGCTTTAAAGAAAAATTACTTAAACGTTCTATTTGCGTTAATAGGAATAGTATTTGTAGTTGCAATTACACTTTTAAATCCTGCAAGTGGCCAAGGAATAAGTGTACATGTAGATAATTTAAGTATTGGACTTATAGCATATGTATTTTTTGCAGCAATGATAGCAATTTCTGCAATGGTTTTACCAGGAATCTCTGGTTCAACATTATTACTTATATTTGGACTTTATGTTCCAATTATGTCTGCAGTAAAAGAGTTTTTACATATGAACTTTTCATACTTTCCAATACTATGTGTATTTGGATTAGGAGTTATAACAGGAATAGTGTTATTTGTAGGATTAATTAGAAAAGCTTTAGAAAAATTCAGACCACAAACAATATATGTAATAATAGGAATGATGATAGGTTCATTATTTTCTATAGTAATGGGACCAACAACACTTGAAGTACCACAAGCAGCAATGAATTTTAGCACATTTAATATATTATTCTTTATAATAGGTGGAGTAATAATAATAGGACTACAAGCATTTAAAATGTTTTTGAAGAAAGATAATGAATAACTATGAAATTTTAGAAAAAGGAAAACAATAAATATGGAAAATAATATTACAGTAAAAGAAATTATTAATATAGTTGAAAAAGCATCAACTGATTTTGAAAAAGAAAACTCAGAATTAAAAAGGAAATATTTGATTTGGAATATAGAAACTTTTAATTTTTTGGCTTCAAAAGTATCAGTAGGGTTAGGATCATTTGGGACAGGATATCCTTTTTATGCATTAGATGAGAGAATGCAAGGGAAATTACCAATTATACATGAACAAGTTAGATATAATAGACAACTGGTAAAAGATGGAGAAGGTGTTAAAAATTCAATTTGGAAGTGCAAATCATGTTTAAAACAAAACTATAAAAATATGCCTGATTTAAAAACTATATGTAAACCATGTCCCAATATGATAAATGAATTAAAACCAAGAAAAATCATAAATAGGTTGCCCGATTTGGATATGTGGGTTATTTGTAAAGATGGATGTGTGGAAGTTGCACAAGAAGAAATTAGAGAACTTTTAAATGAAATTGGAATGAACACATCTGATGTTGATCCGATTTCTTCAATTAATGATGTACATAGAATTGCAAGTCAAATAAAAAATAAAGAGTTTTCAAGAACTTTTTTACCTATTGATGCGCATATAATTGAATATTCAAAAATAAAAAATTTAATTGAACAAGTTCCAGAAGAACTTCAAAGAGCTAAAAAAGAAGGAAGAAAGCCATATCTTCCTATTCATCCAAAATCATATAGAAAAGATTGGCAATATGATGATGAGGCATATAATTTTGTATATGACTATTTATCAGCATTTACAGGATTCAATTTTACAATGCAATTGGAAGAAAGTTTAATGAATAGCAGAATAAGAGTTGCAAAAGAAAATACAAATGAAGAATTATTAGATTATCTTTTTAAATCTGCCACACCATCAAATTTAAGAAGATTTCAGAATTTAGAACTAGAAAATTATTTTAAGAAAAAAATAAATAACTGGAGATTAAAAAACTTAGAAGATCAAGAATGTCAAAGATAGTAAAATAAAAAAGAAAGGAATTATAAAAATGAATAAAAGAATTGATTTACATATTCATACAACAATGTCAGATGGAGTTTTAAGTCCAAAGGATGTAATAGATGAAGCTTATAAAAATGGAGTTTCGGTTATTGCAATTGCTGACCATGACACAATAGAAGCATATAATGATGAACTTTTTAATTATGCTAATAGTAAAAATATAAAATTAATTAATGCAGTTGAAATATCAACAAAAACGAATAAAGCTGGAATACATGTATTAGGATATGGATTTGAACTAGATAATGAAGAATTTAAACAACGTTTAAGTAAAATTAGGAATGCAAGACATGATTATTTGCATAATGTTGGAAAGAAATTAAAAGAAATAGGCTATATTTTAAATGTTGAGGAGTTAGATAAAATTGATGCAGTTACTAAAGCTCATATAGCTTTAGATGTTGTAAATAACGAAATCAATAAAGAAAAATTACTAAATGATTTTGGTCATATTCCAAATAAAGGAGAATTTATAGAAACTATAATGAATGAAAATTGTCCAGCTTATGTAAAAAAAGAAACTGTAACACCAAAAAGAGCAGCAGAAATTATAAGAGATGCAAAGGGAAAAGTTGTTTTAGCTCATCCTGTAGCATATGTGCACGAAGATAATTTTAGCGATGAGGATATTTTAAACATTATAAATGACATGAAACCAGATGGATTAGAAGCTAATTACTTATATGTTGATCGTAATAACAATAAAATTAATGAAGTAGAAAAATGGAATAACTTTGCAAAAGAGAATAATCTTTTTGTAACTGCAGGTTCAGATTTTCATAATAAAGATGGAATTAGACCAGAAATTGGCTTTATAAATACAAATTTTGTTTTAACAGATATAGAAATAGATTCAATATTAAAGAATTTATTATAAAGTTATGTATAATTAACAAAAAATAATAGGAGGAAAATATGTCTTTTATAGATGAGATAAAGCAAAGAGCAAAGAATGATTTAAAAACTATTGTACTTCCAGAAGCAACAGATATAAGAGTTTTGCAGGCAACGGAAAATATACTTAAAGAGCAATTTGCAAATGTTATATTGGTTGGAGAAAAAGATACAATACTAAATATTGCACATGAAAGTAATATTAATATTACTGGTGTAAAAATTGTAAATCCTGCAAAATCTGATAATTACGAAAAGTATGTAAATGATTTTTTTGAGTTAAGAAAGAAAAAAGGGATGACAATTCCAAAAGCAAAAGAACTTTTATTAGATCCAGTTTACTATGGAATGATGATGGTTAAAGAAAATGAGGCAGATGGTTTGGTTTCTGGTGCAATTCATTCAACAGCAGATACATTAAGACCTGCACTTCAAATTTTAAAAACAGCACCAGATACAAAGCTTGTTTCTGCATTTTTCTTAATGCTTGTTCCAAATTGCGAGTATGGGGAAAATGGAACTTTTGTATTTTCCGATTGTGGTTTAAATGTAAATCCAAATTCCGAGGAATTAGCAGAAATTGCTCATTCTTCAAGCAAAAGCTTTGAACAACTTACTGGAAAACAATCAAAAATTGCAATGCTTTCATATTCAACATATGGAAGTGCTAAATCTGAACTTACCGAAAAAGTAATTAATGCCACAGAACTTGTAAAACAAAATTATCCAGAGTTACAAGTTGATGGAGAATTGCAATTAGATGCAGCAATTATACCAGAAATTGCAGATATGAAAGCTCCAGGAAGTGATATAAAAGGAAAGGCTAATACTTTAATATTCCCTGACTTAAATGCAGGAAATATAGGTTATAAATTAACACAAAGATTTGCAAAAGCAGAAGCTTATGGACCACTTTGCCAAGGAATTGCAAAACCTGTAAACGATTTATCACGTGGATGCAATAGCAAAGATATAGAAGGTGTTGTGGCAATTACAGCTGTGCAAGCACAAAAATAATAATTTGAAAAGGAGAAGATATAATGAAAATTTTAGTTTTAAATTGTGGAAGTTCATCTTTAAAATATCAATTAATAAATATGGAAACAGATGAAGTTATGGCTTCAGGAAAATATGAAAGAATAGGGGAGAAAGAAGCTTTTATAACTCATAAAGTAAATGGTAAAAAAATAGTAATTGAACATACTGCTATGAACCATGAAGAAGCAGTAGATTTTACATTAAAACAACTTGTTAACCCAGAATATAAAGTTATAGATTCTTTAGATGAAATAAATGCAATAGGACATAGATTAGTTCATGGAGGGGAAAAAATAAGCGAATCTGTTGTTATAGATGATAACGTTGTAAATGTACTAAAAGAATGTATAGATTTAGCACCGCTTCATAATCCTGCTGGAATAATAGGAATAGAAGCTTGCAAAAAAGTTATGCCTGGTAAACCAATGGTAGGTGTTTTCGACACAGCTTTTCATCAAACAATGCCTAAAGAAAGGTATTTATACCCTATAAACTATGAATACTATGAAAAATATGGAATAAGAAAATATGGATTCCATGGAACTTCTCATATGTATGTTTCAAATAGACTTGCAGAAATAGAAAACAAAGATATTAAAGATATGAAAATAGTTACTTGCCACTTAGGACAAGGTTCAAGTATATGTGCTGTTGAAGGAGGTAAGTCTGTAGACACAAGTATGGGATTAACACCTCTTGCTGGAATACCAATGGTTACTAGAAGTGGAGACTTAGACCCATCTGTTGTTACATTTTTAATGAAAAAAGAAAATTTAACTCCTGAAGAGATAGAAAACAAATTAAATAAAGAAAGTGGTGTTCAAGGAATCTCAGGACTTGCACCAGATTTTAGAGAAATAGAAGCAGAATCTGTAAATGGAAATGAAAGAGCAGATATCGCAATGAAATCTTTTAAATATGCAGTTGCAAGTTTTATAGCAAAATATGCAGTTGCAATGAATGGTGTAGATGCAATAGTATTTACAGGTGGAGTTGGAGAAAACCAAATAAAAATAAGAGAAGGAATATGCAATCAACTTACATTTATGGGAGTTGAAATAGACCCAGAGAAAAACAATGTAAGAAGTGAAGAAAAATTAGTATCAAAAGATTCTTCAAAAGTTAAAGTATATGTAATACCAACAAATGAGGAATTAATGATAGCAAAAGAAACAGAAAGATTGGTAAAATAATGAAATTGGGGACGGGGTCAAAAATCACTATAAAAGATGATTTTTGACCCCGTCCATCGTTTATTCATTTATTAAATTCACAATAGTTTGCAAAACTAAATTTGTCATTATATCGTAATTCATATTTGAATGTTTATGATAAACAATTTCATGACATAGGTTATCTATTAAACCTATTATTATATGAACTTTTTCAAATAAATTTTCTGAATTAAATCCATTTTGAATTAATAAATTTGTTATATTTTCTGTCATTTTTATTTCATGTTTATGAAAAAATTCAGCAATTTCTTTATCAGAATGAGTCATAGCTGTTATTTCTTCGTGAGCTTGTTGAGAAAGCTTATGATTTTCTATAAATTTATTAATCATTTCTCGTAAAACATTTTCAATGTTATTTTTATTAATTTTAGTTTCAGCAATATTTAACATAGGATAAAAAATATCATCTGCATAAATTTTAATACCCTCAATTAAAATATCGTGTTTATCTTTAAAATAATTATAAACAATACCAGTAGAAACACCTGCAGCTTTAGCAATTTCAGCAGTATTAGTATTATAATAACCCTTCTTACAAATTAACTCAAAACCACATTTAATTATTTTTTCTTTCTTCTTAATAGAACGCTTTTGAACAGGTTCTCTAATAGAACTTTCTTTCATAACAAACCTCCATAATAAACAAAATTATAAAATGAAAATAAAATTATGTCAAACATTAAAATTACATTATCATAAAATCAAAAATATATTTTTTTGAAATGCCGCGTAAGCGAGCAAACGAACAGATTATTCTGTGAGTGCGATTTGGAGCAATCTTCATTTTATTAATTTACATATTTGAAACATATGAATAATGTATATTAATTTTATAAAAAAGATAATTATATGTTAAATGGTCTTTTGACCATTTTAAAATCCGAAGATTGCGACACCAAGGCATAAAAAACAATATATTTTTGATTATATAAAATGAAATGTGAAATAAACTTCAAATTCTATTGACAATTATACTATAAAAAAATATAATAAAAAAGAAAAAATATGAAACAAATTTCATATAAGGAGGAAAGAATGAAAAAAATAGTAGAATTAAAAAATGTTAGTAAAGTTTATAAAGCAGGAGAAAAAGAGTTTAAAGCACTAGACGATATTGATTTATCTATAAACAAAGGAGAGTTCGTTGTAGTACTAGGACCATCAGGTGCTGGAAAATCTACATTACTTAATTTAATAGGAGGTATGGATACACCAACAAGTGGTCAAATAATTATAGATGATGAAAATATTTCAAACTATAATGAAGAAAAAATAAGTGAATATAAAGCAGAAAACATAGGATTTATTTTTCAATTTTATAACATCTTACCAACACTTACAGTGTTAGAAAATGTTGACAACTATCAGGAGCAGATACTAAAGGTTATAAAATAGAAGATGAAATAACTTGGCATATATCTGGTAATAATACATATTATACTTCAAAAATAGTAGGATTTAATAAAGACTCACAAAATCAAAATGTAACAATGACAAGGAAATACTTAGAAAGCTTAGGAATAGAATATAAGCCAGATTCATTATATACAAATACAGATTTAATAGGAACATTTTTAGTATCTAAATTCCTTGCAAGAAAAATAAATAAAATAGATATAGTTTCTAGTTTAAAAGCAAATGAATAAAATGTGGTACATTATTTTTATTACAAGATGAATTATTAGAAATAAATTAATGCAAAACGTTGTAGGGGCGGACGCCTTAAGTCCGCCCAAATAAGAAAAAAGGTGATAATTATGCAATTGTTATTAGGGTTAGGAATTCCATTATTAGGCACGGTACTTGGAGCTGCAATGGTATTCTTTATGAGAAATAAAATGAATATAAAAGTAGAAAAAATACTTTTAGGATTTGCATCTGGAGTGATGATAGCAGCTTCAATATGGTCGTTAATTATGCCATCTATAGATATGGCAAAAGAACAAGGCAAAATTGCTTGGATACCGGCAAGTATAGGATTTTTATTTGGAATAGTATTTTTACTTGTATTAGATAGTTTAATTCCACATATGCACTTGGAAAGCGATAAGCCAGAAGGTATAAAAACAAAACTTAAAAAAACTACAATGCTTGTTTTAGCAGTTACACTCCATAATATACCAGAGGGAATGGCAGTAGGTGTAACATTTGCAGGAACAATAATAGGGAACACAGGAATAACAATGGCAGGAGCTTTTGCACTTGCTATTGGAATTGCCATACAGAACTTTCCAGAAGGTGCAATAATATCAATGCCATTAAAAAGTGAAGGGATGAGCAAAACAAAAGCATTTATGTATGGAGCATTTTCAGGAGTTGTAGAACCAATAGGAGCGATAATAACAATACTATTTACCAAAGCAGTTATACCAATACTTCCATATATACTTTCATTTGCAGCAGGAGCGATGATATATGTAGTGGTAGAAGAACTAATACCAGAATCACAAGCAGGAGAACACTCAAATATAGGAACAATAGGGGTAGCAATAGGATTTGTAGTAATGATGATTTTAGATGTAGCGTTAGGATAAATAAATTGGAATTTTATAATGCAAAGAGACGACACACCTTTTGAGTATGTCGTCGTTTTTTTCTTAGGTCTAATTAGTCGATAGAAGATACAAGGATGTTTTTCATGCCATTATCATTCTTCTTTCTTCCTTCTTTAGCAACCAACTTGCCATAATTTATGAAGCTTCTCTGTCCATATTCTGTTGTGATAGTACAACTACCAATTTCAGAATGAATGTCTAATGTATTAAACATCATTTCAGTATATTCTTTGGATTCGTTGGGCTTAAGTTCTGTACCTAAGATTTCAAGTGTGACTGATGTCTGATTTGTTACTGTCATAACAGCACCTCCTAATTAATTTGTAATTCTATTATATTATAATTTACATAAAATGTCAAATCTTGCTTTTAATCACATTTTACATATATAATTCATTTGTTATTGGAATTGCCATACAAAATTTTCCAGAAGGCGCAATAATATCAATGCCATTAAAAAGTGAAGGAATGAGCAAACCAAAAGCATTTATGTATGGAGCACTTTCAGGAGTTGTAGAACCAATAGGAGCGATAATAACAATACTGTTTACCAAAGCAGTTGTACCAATACTTCCATATATACTTTCATTTGCAGCAGGAGCAATGATATATGTAGTAGTAGAAGAACTAATACCCGAATCACAAGCAGGAGAACACTCAAATATAGGAACAATAGGAGTAGCAATAGGGTTTGTAGTAATGATGATTTTAGATGTAGCTTTGGGTTAAATTCCTATACTATAAAAAAGTGGCTTCGCCACGCGGGTCGTCGGGGACGCCGACCCCTACATCTAAAATAGAAAATTCTTATAATAGAACAAAGAAACTCCATTTTTGGAGCTTCTTATATTTACAGATTCCATTACCTTTATAGGTTCTTTTAAAGTAAAATATGTTAATAATCCAGATATAATTACTAATACTGCAAGAAAAAGAATAGCTATAATAATATCCATAGTGTCCCTCCTTAAAAATATTTATTTTCAAAGTTACATTATATAAATATGTTTAGATTCTATCACATTTTTATGTAGAATACTAGTACTATCGGCTATTTTATGATATAATTCAAATGTCATAATTCCAAAAGGAAGGGTAGAAAGTTGAATTTTAGAAGATATTAGAAAGGAGACATTTTTATGAGTACAGTAGCTTTTATCTTACTATGCCTTGGAATCATACTGTTTGGTTTGTTTATTGGATTATTTTTAGTCATTATTGAAGAAAAAAAGAAAAAAACAGATCTTTTTTGCGAAGATAATCTGATCTATAGGAAATTTACAGACCAAGATGATGTTTCTATTGATGAGGTAGTGAAAAGATTCAAACAAGATAATTAATTAAAAAAATCCCCTTAGAGGTACTAGGAAAATTAAAAAAATGGTGTTTGAAAAACTTCCAAACACCATTTTTGAGTTTAATTAATAATTTTTTTAAGGTCTTTTAAATTAATTGAATAGAATTTTTCTAATGCTTCATAATATTCATTGTCAGCTTTTTCGAAAGCACCTTCTTGTTCAGCTGTTTTTATCATATTATCAAAATCAGCAGATAAATTTTCCTTTAATTGGTCAAAATTAAGAGGCATAATAGCTGAAACATACTCATCAAATTTTTTCTTTATCCATTCTTCCACTTTTTTTTGGTAGGTTGGTCCTATATGAATGGAGAAGCGGACTTCGCCACTACCGTAGTTATATTTGGTAACTGCAGTTATCACTGCGTTCAAATACTTATCTTTAACTTTTTTTGCCGTTTTATTTGTATTAGGTAAAGAGTTATAACAAGAGTAAACTGCATCCGCGTCTGTTGATTCTTCATTTGAATAATATTCTTTCTGCAATTCAAGATTTGCAAAAGAATTTAAGATTATTATCTTAATAGGTACTGCATACCTTTCGGAAAACCATGGATCATTGCACACTCTAACAAGTTCTGTAGCTGATGCAATCCTCCTTTTAATTGATGTTTGCTATTATATATGATTAAACTAAGGAGTAAGCGTTCCTTACTCAATTAGTGAATTAAGGAATTTGATTAAATAATAATTGCTAATATAAGTTGAATTATACAATTATTTTTGGCAAATTGCAAGGATATCAAAAAATTATATAATATAAAAAGTTACTTAACTACACTGGTCAATCTAAGAAGATCAATCTTTTATTAGTGCTAATTAGTCGATAGAATAACACAATGGAAAGAGGCGAGAATAGATTAAAAAAATACAAGATTTAGCAGGGCAAGTAGAGGGAAGTAGTATTACAGAGAAAGTTTATATAAATATTTCACAAGATTATGCCTTTGAAGAATTATCAAAGGCAAATTAAATATCTACTGCATTCTTTACTGCATTAATTTCAAAAAAATAACCATACAAAATATTGATATCTCAATACCTGTATGGCTTTTCTTGTTTGGTGCAGATGGCCGGAATCGAACCGGCACGGTTTATTCAACCGCAGGATTTTAAGTCCTGTGCGTCTACCAGTTCCGCCACATCTGCATTTGTTATATGAACTGGTATTTTGTCTTTCGACATTTGCTATTATAATATTATAATTAGATAATGTCAATACTTTTTTTAAAATAAATTTATTTTTTATGATTAATTTTTGATAAAAAGTTGCATTTTTATATCAATTCTTTAATATATATGTTAAAATAATTTGGAAGTAAGGAGAAAATTTTATGGTTGAAAAAAATAAAGAATATATTGTAGATATAATAGATAATGGATTTGAAGGAGAAGGTATTGCAAAAATAGAGGGCTTTACTATTTTTATTCCTAATGCAATAAAGGGTGAAAAGGTTAAAATTTTAATTGTAAAAGTTTTAAAATCACATGCTTTTGGTAAAATTTTGGACATAATCGATAAATCGGATAAAAGAGTCGAATGTGATTGCGAAACATATAAAAGATGTGGCGGTTGCAATATGAGACATATAGAGTATGAAGAAACTTTAATAATAAAAAGAAATTCTGTACAAGCTTTGGTAAATAAAACATTAAAAAATAAAGTTCGAGTAAAAAATACAATAGGAATGGAAAATCCGCTTCACTATAGAAATAAAGCACAATACCCAATAGGAATGAATAAGGAAAATAAACCTGTAATTGGTGTATTTGCAAGAAGAAGTCACGAAATTATACCTATAAATAATTGTTTAATACAAAAGCCTATTTCAGAGCAAATTGCTAAATTTATTTTAGAATATATTACAAAAAATAATATATCTGTATACGATGAAAAAAGCGGAAAAGGTATATTTAGGCATTTAGTTATAAAAGTAGGAGTAAAAACAAATGAAATAATGTGTATACTCGTTATTAATGCGAATTCATTTAAAAATGAAAATAAATTAGTAGAAGAACTTGTTAAAAATTTCCCCAATATTAAAACAATAGTAAAAAATATAAACACAAAAAACACAAATGTAATTATGGGAAAAGAGAATATTGTACTGTATGGAGATGGCTATATAAAAGACATATTAGGAGATTATACTTTTAAAATTTCACCACAATCATTTTATCAAGTAAATCCGCTTCAAGCAGAAAAATTATATAATTTAGGAGTAGAAGCAGCAAAAATAACAAAAAATGACATTGTATTTGATTTATATTGTGGTATTGGTACAATTTCATTATTTATGGCAAAGTATGCAAAAAAAGTATATGGAGTTGAAATAGTAGAACAAGCAATAAAAGATGCAAAAGAAAATGCAAAAACTAATAATATAGAAAATACAGAATTTATAGCAGGAGACACAGAAATAATATTAGATGATTTAATAAATAATAAAAAAATAATACCAGATGTTGTTATGGTAGATCCGCCACGAAAAGGATTAGATAATAGAACTATAGAAAATATAAACAAAATAAAACCAAATAGAGTTATATATATAAGTTGCAATCCTGCAACACTAATAAGGGACTTAGCAAAATTCGAAGAATACTATGAAATAAAATCAATACAGCCTGTAGATATGTTCCCATTCACAAGCAACGTTGAATGCGTTTCGGTGCTATATCTAAAATAAATCCTGTAATACTTGAATTTACAATGAAAGAAAAAATATTTAAAAACAGCTCTAAAAACAAAATAGGAGCAAAAAACTCAAAATTTAAAGATGTTTTAGTAAAATTTATGTTCAACCTAGAATATGGGAACATATGCAAATACTAAATAAAAAAGAAGGAATATTTATGTTAAAAGATTTATGTTTCGAGATAATACAGACTTGCCCTAATAAATGTAAGTTCTGTTCTTCAAATTCATCACAAGACAAACAAACAATAATTACATTTGAACAGTTTAAAAAGACAGTTATGCATTTTATAAAACAAGGTGGAATAGAAGAATTATCAATTTCTGGTGGAGAACCATTTTTGCATCCAGATTTATTTGAAATGGTAAAGTTTTGTAAAGATAATGGAATTAAAACAGTTATATTCACTAGCGGGATAAAAAGAGCATCTGCAATGACAGTAGAAATGATAGAATATATAAAAAAAAAATGTAAACAAGATTTACAGGAAATAGAAAAACATGAACCATGGAATGAAAGATTAAAAATAAATGTAAAAGCATATTACGATAGATGTTTAACACCAAAATCATTTGAAGGGATAACAAGACAGGAGTTCGAAAAATTAAAACAATTAGGATTAGACAAGATAGTATTTGACTGGCAAACATTTGAAGAATCAACTGATAATGAATTAATGGGAAGAAAAGGTTTAATTACATGCTTAATGGATTCGCTGATAAGAGCAAGCAGAACAGGGATAAATGTTGATGTACACTTTATTCCAATGAAACCAAATTATAGACAGTTTTCTGATATAATTGAATGCTTAGAAATATCAGGTGTAAAAAATATAAGTGTCTTAAATTTTGTTCCTCAAGGCAGAGGAAGAGATAATAAAGAAGAGTTAATGCTAAGTAAAGAAGAATTGAAAGAGTTTTCAGAGATATTAAAAAAAGAAAAAGAACATTATAGTGGCAATATTAGGATAGGAATTCCACTAAATGGAAAAATATCACATTTATGCACAGCAGGAACTGAAAAATTAGATATAAAGTATGATGGGACAGTATTACCATGCCCAGCATTTAAAGAAATGAGTATAGAGACAATGGAAAAGTATGGTATAAAATTACATAGCATATATGAAGATTTGGAAAAAGTAGTTGTACATAGCGGAAAGAGAAAAGCACCATTGTGTAAACAAGTATATGGATTTAATGGAGATTTAACAGATAGTGATGAAATCATAAGATAGATTTGTTAGATATTACAGATATTAATCCAGAAAAAATAGTAGAAATCAAATTTTTGCATTTGAAAAATATATTAATTTATTTTTAAAATAAAATTTTATATCACGAAAAAATTGAAAAATTCATTTTATGAAATATGATTTTGCAATAATATGTTCTTAATTGACATACAAGCTGACTAATATATGCTCTTATGCGATAAAACAGCCACGTTGAGTGTGTATGCGTTCTAAAACTTAAATAAAGCTTTAAATCAACTATTCAGTGCCTATTAAAAAAAGCATATTTTTGAGAAAAAACACTAATTTTCATCAAAAAAATAAAAAAAATTGAGAAAGAAACAATTAATAACAGTATAAATCTTTATAATGAATGTATTTCAAATAATATTTGTTATTTTGATACTTCATTAGATAGATACGAAACATATAATGATATTTATAAATATATAGAAAGAAATATTGAGGTGTAATCATGAAAAAAATATTTTTATTTGATCTTGGAAATGTTTTGGCAAAATCTTTAGATGATTATGGTTTGTATAATAAATTAAATTGTAAAATTTCATATGATAAATTTTTAAAATATTGGTGGGGTGATGATTTAGTTTTAAAAGCTCATATGGGACTTGCTACAGATGATGAACATGTTGAAGCGTTATTGAAATTTTGTAAAAGTGATTTATCAATTAAACAATTTTATGAAATATATAATAGTTTAGATAATTCTTTATATGATGATACTATTGAAATTATAAATGATTTAAAAAATAAAGGGTATAAGGTTGGACTCTTATCTAATCTTAGGTTAATGGATTACAAAAGATATAAAAAACAAATTGAAAAAATAAATTTTGATTATATATTTTTATCATATGAAATGAAATGTATAAAACCATCAAAAGATATTTATGTGCAAGTAATTGATAAACTAAAATGTGAAAATGATGAAATAATATTTTTTGATGATAATGAAAAAAATGTAAATGGAGCTAAACTGCTTGGTATTAATGCTTATCAAGCAACAGGGGAAAATATAAAAGAAGTATTTGAAAAAATAATAAATATGTAATATAAATTTTTATTGAATATTTATACATAAATAAATATTCAAATAATAATAGGGATAATACAGGAGTCAGTTATACTTAAACATATAAAAAATTATTCATAATTAACAAACACGACATGTTGAATGTGTTGCAGTGCTTAAACTTAAATAGCAAGAATACAATGATTAAAAGCAAGAAAATTTAATAAAAGGAGAGTTGCATATGGGGAAAGTTTTAAAAATAAGAGAAGTAGGAGAGCCTATTCTCGAAAAAGAATGTAGCACAGTAGATATAAAGAATATAAATAAAGATATTTTAGATATTATAGAAGATTTAAAGGCTACATTAGAATTTGGAACAGGGCTGGGAATTGCAGCACCTCAAATAGGAGTAGACAAGAGAATAATTGTAGTAGGAGCTAAAAAAGAAAAAGTAAAGTATAATGATGCAGAAGAAATACCAATAAGAGCAATGATAAATCCTACTTGGAAAAAGATATCAGAGAGTACAGATATACAATATGAAGGTTGTATGAGTATTCCAATAATTAGAGGAAAAGTGGAAAGATATAAAGACATAGAGTTAACCTATTACGATGAAAAAGGTAAACAAATAATAAAAGAAATCCATGGTTTTTTTGCAAGATTAGTGCAACATGAATGTG
This sequence comes from uncultured Clostridium sp., assembly GCA_902461935.1. Classification (GTDB taxonomy): domain Bacteria; phylum Bacillota; class Clostridia; order TANB77; family CAG-508; genus Merdicola. Next base: position 20,719 of record CABPZP010000005.1, read on the forward strand.
ACCATTTAGATGGAATAGTATTCTTAGAAAAAGTAAAAGTTCCTAACGGATTTGCTACAATAGATAATATTAATAAATATAATTTAAGAGAAATAGATGGTATATGTATGAAAGAAATTAATCAAGAATTAGTAAAATATATAGAAAGTGAAATATTTCCATTATATAATAGAAATGAAGAAGGACATGGGATAAATCATATAAAAACAGTAATAAGAAGAAGTTTAGAGTTAGCACAAGGATATGATGTTAATTTGAATATGGTTTATGTAATTGCATCTTATCATGATTTAGGGCATTATATAGATAGAAAAAGACATGAAATTATTTCAGCAGAAATGTTTATGAAGGATGAAAAAATAAGGAAATGGTTTACAACAGAGCAAATAAATACAATAAAAGAAGCTATAGAAGACCATAGAGCATCTAGCAATCATGAACCAAGAACAATATATGGAAGAATAGTAAGTACGGCAGACAGAACGATTATAGATATAGATAATACTATAAGAAGGGCATATTCTTATGGCAAAAGAAATTATGTAGGTTTATCAGAGGAAGAACAAATTGAAAGAGTTTACCAACACTTAACAGAAAAATATGGAGAGAATGGATATGCAAAAGTGTATTTAGAAGATAAGGAATTTGATAAATCTATAAAAAAATTAAGACAAGCATTATCCAACAAAGAAGAATTTATTAAAAGAGTAAAAAGAGTAGTAAAAGAAAGCTAAAAAATATTTAATAGAGGAGAATATAATATGGAATTAATATGTAAGATAACAGATGAAGATATAGGAGAAAAATTTACTAATATGGAAAATCCTAAATTGAGATTAGCAGCAAGAGGAATAGTCATAAGAGAAGATGGAAAAATAGCTATATTTAATAAAAGTAAAAAGAATGAATATAAATTACCTGGTGGAGGACTAGAAGAAAACGAAAGTCCAGAAGAAGCTTTTAAAAGAGAAGTATTAGAAGAAACTGGCTGCAAAGTAGAAATTGTAGAGTGCTTAGGAAAGACAGAAGAATATAAATCTATAAATAACTTTAAACAAATTTCTTACGTATTTGTCGGAAAAGTTTTAGAAGATACTAAGCAATTAAATGTAACAGAAAAAGAAAAAAATGAGGGAGCAAAAATGCTATGGGACACTCCTGAAAATGGACTAAAACGTATAAGAGATTGTTTTGATAAACTAGTTGCTTCGGAATATGGTTCTGTTTATAGTACAAAATTTATTATATTAAGAGATGCAAAAATTTTAGAAAAATATTTAGAAAATAAAATATAATTTCAATATAATATTAAATGTAAATTAAAAAAATAAGATAGTATTATAAATATAATTAAAGGAATAGTTATGAAAATAAAATTAAAGTATGTAAATTATTTGAAAAGTAAACACAAAACAGAAATGAAAAGAATATATTTAAAAGCATTTCCAGAAAGTGAAAGATTTCCTTTTTGGATTCTAAAACATTGCTCAAAAGAAAATAACATTAAATTTATGGAAGTTTTAAATGGAAATGAATTAGTTGGAATTGAGTACCTATTAACATATGAAAATAATGCATATTTAATGTATTTTGCGATTGATGAAAATAAACAAAACAAAGGATATGGTTCAGAAACAGTTAAAGATTTAGCTAATGAATATAATACAGTTATTTTAAGCATAGAAAAATTAGATAATATTAATAGAGAAATAAAACAAAAGAGAAAGAACTTTTATTTAAGGAATGGCTTTCAAGAAACTAATGTATTTTATGAAGATGCAGGAGTTGAATACGAAATATTAACTACTAATAAAAATTTTTCTACAACCAAAGAAAGTCTAGAAAAATTTTATGAGCAAATGACAAGTTCTAAAATTTTAAAATACATAATTGGAAAAATTTTTAATGTTTATGATATTAAATTAAAAAACTAGGAGTAAATTTATGAAAGAAATAATAATAGCTTCAGGAAATAAAGGAAAAATAAGAGAAACTCAAGAAATTTTAAATGAATATAAAGTTATATCAATGAATGAACTAGGAATTGATATAGATGTTGAAGAGGATAAAAATACATTTGAAGGAAATGCAATAAAAAAAGCACAAACTATAGCAAAGAAAATAGGCGGAAAAATGTGTATTGCAGATGATTCTGGTATTGAAATAGAGTTTTTGGATGGATTTCCAGGTGTGGTAACTAAAAGATGGCATAGTGGTACAGATAGAGAAAGAAATTTAGCAATAATTGAGAAATTAAAAGGTGTTCCAAAGGAAAAAAGAAAAATAACTTTTACAACTGCAATTGCATTATCAAATGGCGAAACTACAATTTGCGAAAAAGGTATAATAGATGGTTTTGTTGCCGAAAAGCCTATTCGGAGATAATGGATTTGGCTTTGATGAGATATTTGAATTATCAAACGGAAAAACTTTAGCAGAATTATCACAAGAAGAAAAAAATAAAATAAGTGCAAGAAGAATTGCATTAGAAAAAATAAAAAACAACATAATAAATACAAAATAGGAAAATTAAATAGAAAAATATATATAATTAATTTTAGTGTTAATAAAAGCTCTCTCGTGTAGAGAGAGCTTTGCGTTTATAAACGAATTAACCACATTTAAATGTGCAACATTAGATGTAATTATATTATATGCAAATAAGGAAATATTATTACAAAAAGCAAAGACTAGGTTAAACCTAGTCTTTGAAAAACAACTTCCACATCTTTCGATGTGCAACTCTAAATGTAAATTAATTATAGTATATTGTTCGGCGGAAGTCAATATTTTTCAAGAATTATTCTTCAAAAATATAATATCTCTTTAATGAAGTTAAAATATTATTATAATCATTTTGTGATAGATGTGCAATTTTTTTGTTTTGAAAAAAAGGTTCCCTTAATCTTTTATAGCTAAAATTAGCCATAGATTCTAATTTTGCAGTACTACAAGGTAGGCAATTAATATCACAGTGAAAATAATATTTATCTTTGTAACATTTGCTACTTAAAGGAATTACTGTCCACATTTTCTTATCAGCAGAAGAACGCCATAATATAGCAGGTCGTAATTTTCTTAATTCTGAACCAACATTTTGTCCAAAATCGACCCAGCATATAGAGCCAGGTTTTAGAATAGAGATTTCTGTATTATTGACATTTAATAATAATTTATCATAACACCATTTTAAATATTTTATATTATCAATGTTTTTATAATTAATTTCTCTACTTATTTTTTGAATTAAAGATTCTTTTAAAAGACTTAAAACATTTGAAAAATCTTTATTATTCAATTTTAAAAAATTGCCTTTAACATAAACTAATCCGTTTTATATTTCTTTTGGTATATTCTTGTAAATCGTTTATATCAATAAATCTATTTATCGATTCTATATATGTTAAATTATGAGATTCAGTAGCATAAACTGTTAGTCCAACATAATGATTTTCAGATATATTATATATAATTAAAATATGTTTTTTTTTATTATTTTCAACAACTTCATAAATATTTTGAGAATATATTTTCAAAGATAAACCTCCACAAATGATATTTTATATTTTTGTTTTACTAAGAAACACTATCGCAATAATACTATATTTTAATATAAAAAGCAATACATTTGTTCACTAAAAAGTGCTAATAAAATAATAAAATCTCAAAATTAGATAAAAAGCATAAAATATAGTATGACTATTAATTTACTAGTCATAGGAGAGGTGAAAATTTTTATGAAAAAAATTATAAGTATGTGTCTTATAATTCCAGTTTTCTTCAGTATTTTATGCTTTCTTTGTGTATCAAAAGCTGAAACTGCTCCGATTTATGATGCAACATATAATAACAATGCAGGAGCTTTTTATGCAAATGGTACACCAATTACAATTGATAAAGATTCAAGTAATAATACTGTAGTTTATTGGGATGGAGGTAGTCAAGTTGTTCCAAGTACTGTTACAATCTTTGGTGGAGGAACAAATGGAACTTCATATGAAAGTTCAAATATCACAATGGAAAATGGTACAGTTTCTTTAATTTATGGTGGAGGAATTTCTTTAAATGAAAATGAACCATCTATCGTAAAAAATGCAAATGTAACTGTGAACAATGGAACTATATTAACCACTCTAATGGGTGGAGGACTTATTTATACAAATGTAGAAAATACAAATATTACAATTAATGGTGGAACTGTGGCAGCTGTTGTTGGTGGAGGAGCAGCAAGTGCTAAAATTTCTGGTGTTAGTTATTCAGCTGGAAAAGAGGGAGATTTAATAAATTCTAAAAACAGAACAACTAATACAAATGTAGTAATTAATAATGGAATAATAGATATGGTACCTTCAAATTATGGATTAGTTTTTGGAGGAGGTCAAGGACTTTCATATGTAGAAAATGCTAATTTAATAATAAATGGTGGAGATTTATCTAAAGCATATGTAACAGCAGGTGGTTCAAATGGATATACAGAAAATGGAAAAATAAAAATAACAAATGGTTCAATAAATGTATTGCAAACTACAAATAGAGGTATAGTAAATACTGCTACTGTTAAAGTTACAGGAGGAAACATTATAAATGCATATGTAGGAGGAGAAACAGATCCATCAGTTACAGGTGTAATTAACAAAGCTGAATTTGATGTTCTAGGAGGAAAAGTAACAAACTTAAATACTGGAACATCTGGAGGAACACCAATAGAAGTAGAACAAGATAAATTTAAAGTTGTATCTATAGAAAATACAGTTGAAAATAATACTGCTGGACCAAAGGCTGCAAGTATAACTTATGAATTTGGAATTGTGCCAAATGAAATGTTACTAAATATAAATAAAAAAGAAAAACTTGAAATTGAAATAAAAACAACACCAGCTGGTTATGAATATGTATTTGATACAAAGAATATAAAATGGGAGTCAAGTGATGAACAAATTGCTAATGTCGATGAAGATGGATTTGTAATTGGAAATAAAGAAGGTACAGCAATAATTACTGCAAAACATCTAAAACAAGAAGATACTGTAAAAATAGATGTAGCAAATATTACAAATGTTTTTATGTGGATTTTAATAATAGTATCTATTGCACTTTTTATATTAATAATATATCTAATATTTAATTTTATTTAAATTTATTAGACTTGTAAGTCAGTATACAACACAAATTAAAAAAACTATGGTACAATTTGGCCATAGTTTTTTTAAGGAGATTTTAAATATGAGGTATAGTAACAATTTGTATCATGCGCAAGAATTTAATAACATAAAGGAAATAATTTATAACTCTGTAGAGCAGTATTCAAAAAATATTGCTTTTGTAATAAAACATACAGAAAATAAAAAAGTAGAATATGAAAACATTACATATAAACAATTATTAGAAGATATAAATAAATTAGGAACTGCAGTATATAGTTTAGGTTTTAAAGGAAAAAGAATTGCTGTTATAGGCAGAAATAGCTATGAATGGGCTATTGCTCATTTGTCTAATTTGTTAGGTGGAAATGTTTCAGTTCCTTTAGATAAAGATTTGCAATATGATGAGCTTGAAAATTCTTTAATTAGAAGTAAAGCAGATATGATTTTCTTTGATAAAAAATATGAAGAAAAAATAAGTCAAATAAAAGAAAAAAATAACACAAACCTTAAAGAGTATGTTTGCTTTGAAGAAGCGGAGGGCTTTAAAAATATCAGTGAATTATTAAAAATAGGCAATAAAAAAATAAATAGTGGAAAAACAGATTTTATAAATGCTAAAATAGATGAAAACAAAATGGCAATTTTATTATTTACATCTGGAACAACATCAAAATCTAAAGCAGTAATGCTTTCTCAAAAAAACATTGCTTCAAATGTATATGCAATGCAATGTGTAGAAGCAATTTACAGTACAGATACAAATATTGCATTTTTACCATTTCATCATATATTTGGTTCAACATGTATGGTAGTAATGCTTGCATATGGTGTAAGAACAGTATTTCCAGATGGCTTAAGATATATAAAGAAAAACTTAAATGAATACGGAGTTTCTGTTTTTGTTGGTGTACCAGTTTTAGTAGAAGCAATATACAAAACAATTATGAAAGAAGTTCAAAAGCAAGGAAAAACAAAACTTATAAATATTGCAACAAAAATAAGTAACTTTTTATTAAAATTACATATAGATATTAGAAGAATTCTATTTAAATCTATTATAAATGAATTAGGTGGAAAACTAAGATTCGTAATCTCTGGAGGAGCTCCTGCAGATAGCAAAATAGCTAAAGGATTTAACGACTTGGGTATAGAAGTAGTTCAAGGGTACGGTTTAACAGAAACATCTCCAGTTATAGCAGCGGAGAACAAGAGATGTATGAAAGCAGGAACTGTTGGAATACCAATGCTAAATGTAAAATTAGAAATAGAAAATCCAGATGAAAACGGAATAGGGGAAATACGTGTAAAAGGTCCAAATGTTATGCTTGGTTATTATGAAAACGAAGAAGCTACAAAAGAAGTATTAAAAGATGGATGGTTCTATACAGGAGACTTAGGATATTTAGATAAAAATGGATGTTTAGCAATAACAGGAAGAAGTAAAAACCTAATAGTACTAAAAAATGGTAAAAAAGTATTTCCAGAAGAATTAGAAACATTAGTAAATAGGTTAGAATTAGTAGAAGAGTGTATGGTATATGGAATGCCAGATGAAAAAGATAAGAATGATGTGAAATTATCTATAAAAGTTGTATACAATAGAGAAATTGTTAAAGAAAAATACAGTGATAAAACAGAAGAAGAACTATATAAAATTATTTGGAACGAAATAAAAGAAATAAATAAAACTTTGCCACGATACAAATATATAAAAGGAATGATTTTAACAGATGAAGAATTAATAAAAACAACAACTAAAAAAGTGAAAAGACAAGAAGAAATGAAGAAAATTATGGCATAAAATGAAAAAAAGCTCTAATAAAGAGCTTTTTTGTGATTTTTATAATTGTCATTTTAAATTTTTTGATATATAATAAAAAAGATTTATAAAAATAGGTGGTTGAATGAAAGAAGAAAATATAGTTATTGGAATTGAAGGAATGGTAGGAAGCGGAAAAACTTCAATTTGTAGAAAATTATTAGATTATATTCCAAATTCAATTATATTACATGGCGGAAACATATATAGAGCAGTTGTTTATGGAATGATGAATGCTGGAATAGACTTAAAAAATATAAAAAATAAATCAAAAAAATTGGATGTTTTGAATGTAATGCAAAAACTTGGAATAGATATTAAACTAGAAAATAGAGAAACTGTTATATACATAAATAATAAAAAAATTGATGAAGAAGAATTACAATCAGACAAATCTTCAATGGCGGTTTCTGTTGTTAGTAATGTTGCTGATAATGCAAAACTCTACCAATTTGGTAAAGAAATAATAGATGAATATAGAGAAAAATATAATGTAATATTATCTTCAAGAGATATAGTAAAAATGTATCCAAATGTAACATATCATTTCTTTATAACTGCAACTCTAGATGAACGAGTTAGAAGAAAGAGCATACAATATAAAGAAAAGATAGATTTAAAAAAATTAAAAGAAAATATAGAAAAAAGAGATAAACTTCAAGAAGCTTCAGGATATTATAAAATATACGATATAACAAATGTAATAGATGTTACAAACTGTGAAACAATAGAAGAAGGAGCTAAACTTGTTTTAGATAAAATAAGTTTACCACTTAATATTTAAAAATAGTATAGGAGATGCAAAATGGATTTTATAAATGAAAGATTAGTAGAATTTGAAAATTACATAAAAGGAAGAAAGGTTGCAATAATAGGCCTGGGTGTTAGTAACTTGCCTTTAATAGACTATATGAACGAAAAAGGTGCAATAACAACAATATTTGATGATAGAACAAAAGAAAAAATAGATAGTAATATTATTAAAAAAATCGAAAATTATAATATGCAAGCATTTTTAGGAGAAAATTCACTTGAGAATCTAAAAGGATTTGATATAATTTTTAGATCTCCAAGTTGTTTACCAACAAAGCCAGAATTAGTTGCGGAGAGCGAAAGAGGAGCAATAGTTACATCTGAAATAGAAATGCTTATGAAAATGTGTCCATGCAAAATAATAGGAGTAACAGGTAGCGATGGAAAAACAACAACAACAACGCTTATTTATAAAATAATTAGTGAAAATGGCTATAAATGTTATGTTGGTGGAAATATAGGAACACCTTTATTTACTAAATTAAACGAAATAACACCGGAAGATGTTGTTGTGTTAGAATTAAGTAGTTTTCAATTAATGGGAATGGACGTAAGCCCAAATGTTGCAGTAATTACAAATATAACTCCAAACCATTTAAACATACATAGTTCATTAGAAGAGTACATAAATGCAAAGAAGAACATTTTTAAATATCAGAGCGAAAATGATTTACTAGTATTAAATTATGATAATGAAGTTACAAATAAATGTGGGGAAGAAGCCATAGGAAAAGTTGTATACTTTACAAGTAAAAACAAAATAGAAGATGGCTGGATGATAGATGATGGCATAATAAAAGAATGTGCAGATAAATTAAGAAAACACATAGCAAATACAAAAGACTTTAAATTGAGAGGAATGCACAATTATGAGAATATATGTGCTGCACTTGCTGCAACAAAACAATTTGTAGATACAAAACAAGCAGTAAAAACAATAATGAATTTTAATGGAGTAGAACATAGATTAGAATTAATAAGAGAAATAGATGGTGTAAAATGGTATAACGATTCTGTTAGTTCAAGTCCAACAAGAACAATAGCAGGTTTAAATTCTTATGATGAAGAAATTATATTAATAGCTGGTGGGTATGATAAAAATTTAGATTATACTCCAATAGCTAAACCTATAGTAGAAAAAGTAAAGGGGCTAATTCTTTTAGGAGATACATCAACAAAAATATTCAATGCGGTAAAAGCTGAATTAGAAAAACAAAATAAAAACATTCCAATATATATGTGTGAAGACTTAAAGCAAACAGTAACAATAGCTAAAAAAATAGCAAAACCAGGTCAAGTAGTGCTATTCTCTCCTGCAAGTGCAAGTTTTGATTTATTCAAAAATTTCGCAGATAGAGGAGAAAAATTCAAAAAACTTGTAAATGAATTATAAAATAGTCACAAAAACAAGCCTTCTTGAATAATATTAAAAAGAAATATTGTTCAAGGAGGTTTTTATGTATAACAGTTATGAAGAATATATGAGAGATGTTTTAGGCTACCCATATAATAGGTCAAATATTATGCAAAATACGTACAATAATACATACAACAATAATTATCAAACACAGGCAGTAGAATCCAATATAAATGAACAAGAATTACAAGAATGTTACCCAGAAATTTACAATATTGTAAAACCAATGGTTAAAACTACGTGCCAAATGTATGCCGGAAGAACAATTACTAAAGAAGTAATTGAAGAAATGACTTTAAAAATTTATAATAGCGTGGAAACAAATGAAAATAGGTCTGTTCATGAGGAAAGAAAATTAAAAAATGGAGATGTTATAAATCCAAATGCAAAACAAGAAAATAGAGAAGATAGACAAAGACCAAATAATTTCCTTTTAAGAGACTTAATAAAAATATTATTACTAAATGAACTTTTAAGACCGGGAGGAAGGCCACCTATGCCACCAAGACCAGGACCTGTTCCACCACCACGTCCACCAATGGGACCAAACAGACCTCCATACAGACCTTTTTAAAATAAAAAAATGAATTTTCAAAATTAAAATATTTTTTCAAAAAATGGTTAAAATAAAAATGTGCAAATTTTTTGAAAAGGTAGGTAATAAAAATGAAAGTTCAAGATTGTATGTGTGGAGATATATGTGTATGTAGTCCAGAAAACACAGTATGTGATTGCTCAAAATTAATGAATGATAGACATGTAGGGTGTATACCAGTATGCGATGCAGAAAATAAAGTAGTTGGTCTAGTTACAGATAGAGATATAATATTAAGATGTATAGCAAGTGGCAAAGATCCAAAAAACACAAAAATAAATGAAATAATGACAAAAAATGTATGTTGTTGTAATCCAGAGCAAGATGTATGTGATGCAGAGCAAGACATGTGTGAAACACAAGTAAGAAGAATACCTGTTGTAGACAATAACAACAAAATAATAGGAATGCTAAGTTTAGGAGATTTAGCTAAAAACAAAAATGTAAGCAAAGAAGATGTAGGAAAAACAGTAGAAGGAATATGCGATTGTGCTACAATAAATATCAAAAATTGCCAATAGACTATTAAATTTTTAATTTAATAATACACTTGTAGTGGCGGTCATTGACCGCCACATTTTATATTAGCAGTATTTAAAAATATAATTACAATTATTATTTCATCTTCAATATATATCAGACACTGTAGGGGCGGACGCCTCTGTCCGCCTATCAATAAATGATAAAAATATTTTGTTATAAAATTTATGTCTTTGAATAACAATTGTCAAACGTTATAGGGGTCGGCGTCCCCGACGACCAGAAAAAATAACATAAATTTGTAAATTAATTTTCTCGAAATAAATTTTTATAAAAACAAATTTTAAATAATTGACAATAAATTGAACGTGCTATATAATTTCAAAAAAAGGAGGTAATGAATATGGCAGTTTTAGTTACAGGTGGGGCAGGTTTTATAGGAAGTCACACGGCAGTTGAATTATTAAATGCAGGAAAGGAAATAGTAATATTAGACAATTTTTCGAATAGTAAACCACAGTCGTTAGAAGCAATAAAAAAGATTACAGGAAAAGATTTCAAATTTTATGAAATGGATTACTTAGATAGAGAAAAATTAGAAAAAGTGTTTGAAGAAAACAAAATAGATTCTGTATTGAATTTTGCAGGATATAAAGCAGTTGGAGAATCAATAGAAAAACCAATAGAATATTATACAAATAATATCTCAGGTGCGCTTGTATTACTAGATACCATGAGAAAATATGGAGTAAAGAAATTTGTATTTAGTTCATCAGCAACAGTATACGGGGAACCAGAAAAAATACCGCTTACAGAGGACTGCAAAACAGGAGGAACAACAAATCCATATGGTACATCTAAATTATTTATAGAGCAAATATTAAAAGATATATATAATTCAGATAATTCATGGGATATAGCAATACTTAGATATTTCAACCCAGTAGGAGCACATGAAAGTAGTTTAATAGGAGAAGAACCACAAGGAATACCAAATAACTTAATGCCATATGTAGTAAGAGTTGCAGCTGGAAAACTAAAAGAATTATCTGTATTTGGAAATGACTATGATACACCAGACGGAACAGGAGTTAGAGATTATATACATGTTGTAGACTTAGCCAAAGGACATATAAAAGCATTAGAAAAACTAGAAAAAGAAGGTAAAGGATTATTTATATATAACCTAGGAACAGGAAAAGGCTATAGTGTTTTAGATATGGTAAAAGCATTTGAAAAATCAACAGGAAAAAAAGTAGCATATAAAATAGCGCCAAGAAGAGCAGGAGACATAGCAACATGCTACTCAGATCCAACAAAAGCAAAAGAAGAATTAGGTTGGGAAGCAACAAAAACATTAGATGAAATGTGTGAAGACTCATGGAACTTTATAAATAGAGGATAATAAAATTAAATGTAGGGGTCGACGTCTCTGTCGACCCGCTTAAATATAAGATAAATTAAATATAATAATTCCCCAAAACTATTGCAATTTTAGCAAAAATAGTATAAAATAGAAAAAGTTGAAAATAATATTTAAGGAGGAACAAAAATGGCAGAAGTATATTCAGCAGGAGATTTTAGAAATGGAACAACATTTGAAATGGATGGAAACGTATTTAAAGTAGTAGAATTCCAACACGTAAAACCAGGAAAGGGTTCAGCTTTTGTTAGAACAAAATTAAGAAATGTAATATCAGGAGCAGTTATAGAAAAAACATTTAACCCATCAGAAAAATATCCAGGTGCAGAAATAGAAAAGAAAGAAATGCAATATTTATATAATGATGAAACTTTATATTATTTTATGGACAATGAAACATACGAACAAATTCCATTAAATAAAGAACAAATTGGAGATTGTTTAAAATACATAAAAGAAAACATGAATGTTAAAATTTTATCATATAAAGGAAATGTATTTGCAGTTGAACCACCAATGTTTGTTGAATTAGAAGTTACATATACAGAACCAGGATTTAGTGGAAATACAACAACAACATCTGGAAAACCAGCAACATTAGAAAATGGATTCGAAATTTCAGTTCCATTATTCATAAATATTGGAGATGTAATTAGAATAGATACAAGAACAGGCGAATACATGGAAAGAGTTTAGTTAGAAAGGAAATTTTGTATGTCAAATAAAAAAATTGAAGATCTTATTAAAAACTTAGAACAAAATCTTGAAAGTCAAAAAGACATAGAATATGTAAAAAAAGTACTAGCTGAATTTTTAGAAGAATATCAAACAAATACAGAAAAAAGAATGCAAATTCTTGAAGAAAGTCAAAAAGAATTAGAATTCAAAACAGAAAAAATGCAAGCAATAATAGACAAAATGGAAGATGAATTTTTTGTAGATGAAGACGAAGAAGAAACATTAAGTTTTGAAATTGCATGTCCATATTGTAACTATGTATTTGAAACAAAATTAAACGAACTAAAAGAAGAAATAACATGCCCAGAATGTAACAACGTTATAGAATTAGACTGGGATTGTGAATGCGAAGAAGACAGTTGTTCTGGAGGATGTTCATGTTGTAACCATGGATGTAGCGAAGATGAATACGACGATGACGATGATATGTAAACCAAAAAGTAGACAAATTAAATCTTGTCTACTTTTTTAATTTGTAGGGGCGGACGCCTCTGTCCGCCTATCAATAAATGATAAAAATATTTTGTTATAAAATTTAAGTCTTTGAATAACAATTGTCAAACGTTGTAGGGGTCGGCGTCCTCGACGACCCGAAAAAATAACATAAATTTTTAAATTAATTTTCTCGAAATATATTTTATATTTAAATAAGTATGTTTTATTAACAAAAGTAATTTTTTTAAATAATATATAATAGGTGATTCTATGAAATTATTTAAAGAATTATACGATGATGCTAAAAATATACAAAAAAAAGACCCAGCTGCGAGAAACATATTAGAAGTTATTATTTTATATCAAGGATTTCATGTTTTAGTATACTACAGAATAGCACATTTCTTTTATTACCATCGATTTTATTTTATAGCGAGATTAATATCACAATTAGGAAGGTTTTTAACAGGAATAGAAATTCATCCAGGAGCAAAAATTGGTAGAAGATTATTTATAGATCATGGAATGGGAATTGTAATAGGAGAAACAACAACAATAGGAAATGATTGCACAATTTACCATGGGGTTACTCTTGGAGGAACAGGAAAAGATAAATATAAAAGACATCCAGACTTAGGTAATAATGTAATGGTTGGCTGTGGTGCGAAAGTTTTGGGACCTATAAAAATAGGTAATAATGTAAAAATTGGAAGTAATAGTACAATTTTAAGTAATGTTGAAGATAATAAAACTGTAGTTGGTATATACAAAAAATGAGCCGCAATGCGGCTCACTTTTTTAATCCTCATTTTCTTTAAAATAATCAATAAATTTAAAAACATCATAAATTTCAATCCATAATTTGTAGTCCAAAATTAATTTAACAGGTTCATAATTCTTTATTTGGTTTGAGTTAATTGTTAAATAATTATCATGAATATACAATATAAATTCTGGATAAATATTCTTTCCTTCTATAATCTTTTTAAATATTGTTGAATTAAAAGGATTATTTGGAAAATCTTTTACTCGCACAATAAATCTTTTATGTGTTGGAAAAGTTTTCCGAGATTCTTTTAGTTTGTCTAAGTAATTTTGCATAAAACCTCCTTAAGTAGATAACAACTGTTTTGACTAGTTTATTTTAACACAGTGTACATAAAAAAGCAAACAAAACTCTTGTTTTGTATAAAAAAATATTGTATAATTACTTTCGTATAGGGGGTAAAAATGAATAATGAAATTGTAATAAAGGGTGCTAAAGAGCATAATTTAAAAAATATAAATTTAAAAATACCAAGGGATAAATTGGTTGTTATTACAGGACTTTCTGGTTCTGGAAAGTCTTCACTTGCATTTGATACTTTATATGCAGAAGGGCAACGTAGATATGTTGAAAGTTTATCTTCATATGCAAGGCAATTTTTAGGGGTTATGCAAAAGCCAAATGTTCAACTAATAGAAGGACTTTCACCAGCTATTTCAATAGATCAAAAAACAACTTCTAAAAATCCACGTTCAACAGTTGGAACTGTTACAGAAATATATGATTATATTCGTTTATTATATGCAAGAATAGGGGTTCCATATTGTCCAAACTGTCATACAAAAATTGAAAAACAAAGTATTGACCAAATTATAGATAATATTTTAGCTTTAAAAGAAGGTACTAAATTTCAAATATTAGCACCAGTAGTTAGAGATAGAAAAGGTGAATTTGTAAAACAAATACAGGAATATCAAAAAAATGGATTTGTTAGAGCAAAAATTGATGGAGAAATTGTTGAGCTTTCAGATGAAATTAAGCTTAGTAAAACTAAAAAACATAAAATAGATTTAATTGTAGATAGATTAGTTATAAAAAATGGAATACGAAGTAGACTTACAGAATCTGTTGAAACAGCTATGAAATATGCGGATAATCTTGTTGTAATTGAAGTATTTGAAGGTAGTAAATCAAAAGAAATATTATATAGTGCTAACTATGCTTGTCCAACTTGTGGATTTAGTTTTCCAGAATTATCTCCAAGAATGTTTTCATTTAACAATCCTCAAGGAGCTTGTTCATCTTGTACAGGAATAGGATATTTATTAAAAATGGATGAAGATTTAATTATTCCAGATAAAAATAAAACTTTATATGACGGAGTTAAGGCTTTTGGTGCAAGTACTATGAAAAAAAGTGAAACAATGGCTAAAATGTATTTTGAAAGTATTGCTAAACATTACGGAGTAGATATAAAAGTTCCAATAAAAAAATTACCAAGAGAATTTTTGGATAAAATTTTATATGGAACTGGAGATGAAGTAATAGACTTTGAATATACATCTTATGCAGGAACACGTAGATTTTCGGCTCCATTTGAAGGTGTAATACCTACATTAGAAAGAAGACATAGAGAAACAAAATCA
Organism: uncultured Clostridium sp.; assembly: GCA_902461935.1. Lineage (GTDB taxonomy): Bacteria > Bacillota > Clostridia > TANB77 > CAG-508 > Merdicola. The sequence goes on from CABPZP010000005.1 coordinate 35,995, forward strand.
AATGGAATGAGACAGTTTTACGAAATGTATATGAGCGATTCAGAATGTCCAGAATGTAAAGGAGCAAGATTAAAAGCAGAAATTTTATCTATAAAAATTGGCGATAAAAATATAAATGAATTAACTGCAATGCCAATTAGAGAAATGAAAGATTATATAAACAGTATTGAACTTAATGAAAAAGAAAGAATGATTTCAGACTTAATTTTAAAAGAAATAGATGCAAGATTACAATTCTTGATTGATGTTGGCTTAGATTATTTAACATTATCTAGAAGTTCTGGAACATTATCTGGAGGAGAAGCACAACGTATACGTTTAGCAACACAAATTGGTTCAGGATTAACAGGAGTTTTATATATTCTAGATGAACCAAGTATAGGACTTCATCAAAGAGACAATGATAAGTTAATTGCTACTTTAAAGAAGTTAAGAGATTTAGGAAACACATTAATAGTTGTAGAACACGATGAAGATACAATGTATGCAGCAGACCAAATTATAGATATTGGACCTGGTGCAGGAGTTCATGGCGGAAATGTAATGGCTCAAGGAACTGCAGAAGAAATAAAACAAATAAAAGATTCTATTACAGGACAATATTTAAGTGGGGCTAAAAAAATACCTGTACCAAAAACAAGAAGGAAACATAGTAAAAGTAAAGTAATACAAATAAAAGGTGCGACAGAAAATAATTTGAAAAATATAACTGTAGATTTTCCTTTAGGAGTATTTACTTGTGTAACAGGAGTATCTGGGTCTGGAAAATCAACATTAGTAAATGAAATATTATATAAATCTATAGCTAAAGAATTAAATGGTTCAAATTTAAAACCTGGAAAACATAAGAGTATAAAAGGTTTAGAAAATATTGATAAAATAATAAATATAGACCAATCTCCTATAGGTAGAACACCACGTTCAAATCCAGCTACATATACTGGTGTATTCGATATTATTAGAGATTTGTTTGCAGGAACAAATGAAGCAAAACTTAGAGGATACTCAAAAGGTAGATTTAGTTTTAATGTTGCCGGTGGCAGATGTGAAGCTTGTAATGGAGATGGAGTACATAAAATAGAAATGCAATTTTTAGCAGATGTGTATGTGCCTTGTGAAGTGTGTAAAGGAACTCGCTATAATTATGAAACGCTAGAGGTAAAATATAAAGGAAAAAGCATTGCAGATGTATTAGATATGACAGTTGAAGAAGCACTTGAATTTTTTGATAAAATACCAAAAATAAAGCAAAAAATTCAAACTTTATATGATGTAGGTTTAGGATATATAAAACTTGGACAACCATCTACAACTCTTTCTGGAGGAGAAGCACAACGTGTAAAACTTGCAACAGAATTATCTAAAAGAGCAACTGGAAAAACTTTATACATTTTAGACGAACCAACAACAGGTTTACATATAGCAGACGTTCATAAGTTAGTAGATATTTTACAAAGACTTGTAGACACAGGAAATAGCATAATTGTTATTGAACACAATTTAGATTTAATAAAAACAGCAGATTATATAATAGATTTAGGTCCGGAAGGCGGAAACGGTGGAGGGCAAATTGTAGCAGTTGGTTCACCAGAGCAAATATGTAAAAACGAACAAAGTTATACAGGAAAATTCTTGAAAAAATATTTGTAGATAAAAAAGTAGCTTTGGTACTGGACAGACATATCTAAAAGTAATATATGATTTTGAAAAGAATGGATGTCAGATACAAAAAATTCAGAATATGACAACCAAGGAAAGTTGTTAACAAGAATGGAAGAGAATGGCAAAGAACAAATATTATATTTTATAAAAGATTTTAAAGTACCATCAACTAGCTATGCTTTTTGTAATTTTCTACTGAACTGTAACAATATTATTAATATTTTGCCAAAAAATGTTGATTTTTTAAACTTCAATGTGATATAATAAGCACTGTTGTTAAATATAAGGAGGAATTATAATGAACAAATTAAGAAGAACAAATATTGTTGGAACAATAGGACCAGCAAGTGAAAGTGAAGAAATGCTTACAAAACTTATCAATGCTGGATTAAACGTAACTAGAATTAACTTTTCTCATGGTGGATATGAAGAAAATGGAGTTAAAATTGAAACTATAAAAAAAGTTAGAAAAGAATTAAATAGACCAGTAGCATTATTATTAGATACAAAAGGACCAGAAATTAGAACAGGTGTATTAGAATCTGGAAACGATAAAGTAACTATCGAAGAAGGACAAACATTTACATTTGTAAACGAAGATATAATTGGAAATAATACAAAAACAACAATATCTTACAAAGATTTATATAAAGATGTAAAAGTTGGATCTACACTATTGGTTGATGATGGAGCAATTGAATTTGAAATATTAGAAATAAAAGGTAAAGATATAGTATGTAAAGCTTTAAATACAGGAAGATTAGGAAGCAGAAAAACAATGAATGTTCCTGGTGTAAAACTTGAATTACCAGCTTTAACTCAAAAAGATATAGATGATATAACAGAAGGAATCAAAAGAGGATTCGATTATATTGCTGCATCATTCGTTAGAAAAGCAGCTGATGTTATAGCTATAAGAACATTATTAAATGAAAATGGTGGAGAAAACGTAAAAATAATCTCTAAAATAGAAAACCAAGAAGGTATAGATAACTTCGAAGAAATATTAGAATTATCAGATGGTATTATGGTAGCTCGTGGAGATATGGGTGTTGAAATACCAATGGAAGAAGTTCCAGTTGTTCAAAAATATTTCATTAAAAGATGTGCTGAAGTTGGAAAACCAGTTATAACAGCTACACAAATGTTAGAATCTATGACATCTAATCCAAGACCAACAAGAGCTGAAGTTAGTGACGTTGCAAATGCTGTATATGATAGAACAGGTTCAATAATGTTATCTGGAGAATGTGCTATGGGTAAATATCCAGTAGAATGTGTTGAAGCAATGGATAGAATAGCTACAAGAATTGAAAATGATATTAATTACTGGAAGAGATTTGAAAAGAAAAATTATAAAATAAAATCTGATGACTTTGAAGGAAATATTGCATATTCAACATGTATGAATGCTAAAAATGTTGAAGCGAAAGCAATTGTTGCATTTACAGGAACAGGAAATAGTGTAAGAAGAATATCTGGAATTGGTCCACAATGCCCAGTATTTGCAATTACAACAAACGAAAAAGTATACAACCAATTATCAGTTGTATGGAATGTTTTCCCAGTTCTAGTTGAAGAACAAGAAACAATTGAAAAATGCATTGAAAAAGGAATAGAAGTTTTAAAAGCAGAAAAAATGTTAGAAGATGAAGATATAGTTGTAGTATCAGGAGGAAGCAAAATATTACCAGATTCAGACGCTAAGAGCAAAGTTGTTGGAGGAATATTAAAAGTTTAATTTATATTAAACCTAAATATACTTAAGAAATTATTAAAACACCTAAAATATTAAATACTTAATGTTTTAGGTGTTTGTTTCATATAAGGGGGAAAAATGGACACTTTTAAAAGAATATTATTTTGGGTTGTGATTATTGTTATAGTATTTTTTGTTACCAATTTTTGTAATTTTTATATAATAGCTTCAACTTATAAAGATATAGAGTGTAAAATTACTAATTCGAATAATTTAGAAATAACAAAAAAAGAATGTAAAGCTACATATGTGAATGGATATTGTAAATTAAGTGTAAAAAATACATCTGAAACAGATATTTCTAATAAATATATAATTTTAGAAGGATATTCAGAATATAATAACAATCTAACAAATAAATATATAGAAATAGATAATATAAAAGCTGGAGAAGAAAAAGAAATACAGTTCAATTATAAAGCACAGGAGGTAAAAAATGTTTCTGTGTATGTTACAGAAAATGAGCCAGAAAAAGAAAAATTTGATTTAAATGAAGAGGTAGACGGACCAACAATTTTAATAGGAGCAATAATACTTTTATATTTTTTCGGATAAATTTGAATTTATTTTAAAATTAGGTTGATATTTTTACGTGTATGTAATATAATTGTAACACATTTGTAATAAACGGAAAGGGAGATTATAATGTTTGGTTTTGGACAAGATATAGGAATTGATCTTGGAACTGCTACAGTAATAGCATATGTTAAAGGAAAAGGAATAGTTTTAAGAGAACCTTCAGTTGTAGCTGTAGACAAAAATTCAGGAGAAGTTCTAGCAGTAGGAAAAGAAGCAAGAAGAATGTTAGGAAGAACTCCAGGAAGTATTGTTGCCACAAGACCTTTAAGAGATGGCGTTATTTCAGATTATACAGTAACAGAAAAAATGCTAAAATACTTTATTAATAAAGTATGTGGTAAATTTATATTTTCGCCTAGAATGATGATATGTATTCCATCGCAAGTAACAGAAGTTGAAAAAAGAGCTGTTATAGATGCTGCATCTCAAGCAGGAGCTAGAAAAGTGTATTTAATAGAAGAACCAATAGCAGCAGCAATTGGAGCAGGAATAGATATTTCTAAACCATGTGGAAATATGATAGTAGATATAGGTGGAGGTACAACAGATATAGCTGTAATATCACTTGGAGGTTCTGTTGTAAGCACTTCTTTAAAAGTTGCAGGAGATAAATTCGACGAATATATAGTGAAATATGTAAAAAGAAAATATAATGTAATTATAGGGGAGAGAACAGCCGAAGATTTAAAAGTAAATATAGGTTGTGTGTATCCAAAAATACAAGATATGGAAATGGACATAAGAGGTAGAGACTTGGGAACAGGTCTACCAAAAACAGTTACACTATATTCAAGCGAAATGCTAGAAGCTATGATAGAACCAGCAATGATGATAGTTGATGCTGTACATTCTGTTTTAGAAAAAACACCACCAGAATTAGCTGCGGATATTAGTGACAAAGGAATATATATGACAGGTGGAGGATGTTTAGTAGACGGTTTAGATAAACTTTTGCAAGAAAAAACCGGAATAAATGTAATGATAGCAGAAGACACAGTATCATGTGTTGCACTAGGTACAGGAAAAGCTTTAGACAATTTAGATGCATTAGATGGAAAAGCAAAAAGAAGATAAAATATATTTTGTATAGCCCTAAAATATATTTAACGAAAAAAAGCCTTTTAACATATTATGTGTTAGAAGGTGATTTTTTTATGTTTGAAAGCTTACTTGGATTTATAATTATGATACTTGCAATATATGGAGGCATATGCTTAGTTAAAGATATTATTAGGATAAGTACATATAATATAAATAAAAATGATGGAATATATTTTATAATAGCTGCAAAAAATCAAGAAAATAATATTGAAGAGTTCATAAGAACAACATTATTTAGAATAGTTTATGGTAAAGAAGAGAGCATAAATAATATAACACTAGTAGATTTAAAATCTAAGGATAATACAAAAAATATTATGGAAGAAATAGCAAGAGAAAATGAAAATGTAAAAGTGTTTAATATAAATGAATATAAAAAAATAATTGAAGATATGTAAAAAGACAATTAAACATACTAACAGCAATTAGACCATAAAATGAGATCAATTACCTCCAAAACTATAAAAAAAACAAGTTCCTTATTCTTTTCGTACTTTTTCCTTTTATCGTTCATAAATAAATCCTCCATTTTCTTCTATTGTTGTTTTAGGTTATTATGTTTTTTGACTTATTGTTGAATCATTTGCCAAAGTACAGTAGCCATTTTTTCTTGGCAATATCAATTTTTTCTTCTTTCAAATACTTTATTGTACTATTATTTTCTACATAGATCTCTAATTGTTGCTGAACAAGTTTGTCAGCTTTGAGATCAGGAAATAATGTAATCAAAGTGTAAGTTGTTTTTAATTCTTGTATTATTTATTCGTTTTAATGATTTTAATATTGTTTTTAGGCAAAAAAATCAATCAGATTTTATTTTCTGATTGATTTTAGTATCTATAGGTCTAACGAATTTGTTTTTGGTGCGGATGAAGGGACTCGAACCCCCACGTCGTTGACACTGGTTCCTAAGACCAGCGCGTCTACCAGTTCCGCCACATCCGCATTTGTTATTAACATTAATTATAATAGCACAATGATTACTATGATGTCAAGCATACTATAAAAAAAATATATTTTTTTTTATAAATTTATTTTTTAAAAATATTGTAGAATTTTGAGTTTATATGATAGAATATAAAAAAATATTTTAAAGAGGTTAATATGTGGAAGATAAATGAAGTAAAAAAACAAGCAAGAAAAACTATTAAGAATAATGTGTGGACATTGCTTTTTGTAGGAATAATAATGACTTTTGTATTTGGAGAGTATAGAATTTCTAAAGATGGTTTTTCAAATTTAAAAACATTAGAATCGTTTATAAAAGGACAAGAAAAAGGAGAACAAGTAGAATTTTTCGATAAAGAAAATGATGAAGTATTAGTAAACAAATATGTTGATCAAATTATAAATCAATCTTTATTTGGAACTATAAATTCAAATATAACAGACTTTAACCAAAAACACAATGTTACAAAAGGAGTATTTTTTGAGGCTTTTGAAATACTAACAAAAGGACAAACTCAACTTCAAAAATTAGTAGATTCTGTAACAGACTATACAACTAAATTAAAAATGGCAGAATTTTTAACAATGGCAATAGCAATAGGTGGTTTTATAATAAAAATATTTATAACAAACCCTATAACAGTAGGGGAAAGTAGAATGTTTTTAGAGAGTAAAAATTATAATAAAACAAAAATAAAAAGACTATTGTATGCTTTCAAAAAAGAGAGATATTGGGGAAGTGTAAAAACAATATTTGTAAGAAATATATATAAAGATTTGTGGAATTTTACTATAATAGGAGGAATTATAAAATATTACTCATATAAAATGGTTCCATTTATAGTAGCGGAAAATCCAAAAATAAAACCAAATGAAGCCATAACACTTTCTAAAAATATGATGAATGGTAATAAATTAAAAGCGTTTTATTTAGATTTATCTTTTATAGGTTGGCATATTTTACAATATATAACCTTTGGACTTATTGGAATATATGTAAATCCATATGTAAAAGCAACATATTCTGAGTTATATGCAGAATTAAGAAAAGAATATAAAGAAAATAAAAAAGTAAATTATGAGTTATTAAATGATGATTTATTATTTGAGAGTAACGAACATTCAAAATATCCTTGTGAAGAAACGAAAAAATTAAAAATTGATTATAACAAAAATTACGAATTAACATCCATAATACTATTTTTCTTCACATTCTCATTTGTAGGATGGTTATGGGAAGTAGGATTATTCTTATTTGAAGATGGAATTTTTGTAAATAGAGGAACACTTTATGGTCCATGGCTACCAATATATGGAACAGGTTGTACCTTAATAATTTTATTAACAAAATTTAATTGTGTGAAAAAAATGCTAAAAAATCCACTTTTAACATTTAATGTAAATATGGTGGTATGTTCAATTATTGAATATGCAACCTCATGGTATATAGAAGTAACACAAGGAACAAGATATTGGGACTACACAGGAATATTTATGAACTTAAATGGAAGAATATGTTTAGAATGTGCATTATTCTTTGGATTTGGAAGTTGTATATGTGTATACTTTGTAGCACCATTCTTAGAGAAAATGTTCCAAAAATTAACAAACAAAGTAAAAATAACAATATGCTTAATTTTAACAATGCTATTTACGGTGGATTCAATATATGCACATAAATACCCACATACAGGAGAAGGAATAACAGAACAAAATTCATCAACAACACAAAAATAAAATGGAGGAAAAAATGACAAAAGAGATTAGCGATAAATTAAATATGGTAAAAGAAAAATTAAATTACATAGGTTTAAATTTAGAAGAAATACCAGAATTTTTAAGAAAAAATGAACAACTGGAATTTAAAACTATACACGAAAATGAATTTAAAAAATATAAAGTATACAAATTTATAGATGTAAGAGATATTCAAATATTAATAACACCTAAAAATAGATTAGACCCAATAACAGAAAAACAAAAACAAGCTAAAAGAATAATTAATTATCTAGAACCAAAGGAAGAAGAAGACATTCCTTTACAGGCAGAATTTTTGCAAATGCTAAATAAAGTTGAAATACAAGATATTGAAAAAATAGATGAAATTCAAAAAGCTATAAACAAAAAGATTCCATTTAAAGTAGAATACGAAAATAATTTTTTATGGGAAATATATTATTCAGAGGCATATAAAAAATACTTTATGCTAGTACCTCTTGAAGATTCAGATTATTCAAGTTTGTTCTATTTACTAAAAAAACAAATAGAAGCCAATAAAAGAAACAGAGCAAGTAAAATATTTGTACCAATATGTTTTATGGAGTATACAGGTGTATATTTGAAAAAAACAGAAATAGCAGATATAGAAAATAGTATGTGGTTATTTGCAGGAGATTGGCCTAATATTTATGAAGTATTTGATAAAAAAGATGTACTAACAATTCAAATAGTAGGAAAAACATTTGTATATGATAATTTAACAAGCGATTATAAAATTACACTAAAAACAAAAGAAGATGCAATAAAATTTTATAAATATATAAAAGCTTTATTCATATTGCAAAGTGAATTGCCACATAAATATAAATTTATACCTAAAATAGATAGATATGGAAGTTTAGATTTATATTATGATGACAAGAAAATAAACTATGAAGATTTACCAGAATTTATAAAAAAAGAATATGATAATACAATAAAAGAACTAGAACAAATAACAACTGAAGTAAACAATGCTAAAGAAGAAATAGAAGAAAAGAAAAAAATATCAAAACAAAAAGAAAAAGAATATTTTCAAAAGGAAAAAGAAATTACATTATATTTAGAATGTAAAAAAAGCTTTTTTGGGAAAATAAAATATTTCTTTAAACATAAAAAAATGGTAAAACAAATAAACAAAGAAGAAGAGAAAACAGAAAAAACAAATATTGAAAAAGAAACCTATAGTGTAGAAGAAAAGCAATATTACAACATAGAGGATTTAATAAATATAAATAAAAGATATAATGAAATTGACTTAGAATATAAAAATTTAAAACTAGACATAGAAGCATTAGATGAAAAAATTAGCATGATGGAAAGAAAAATAAAAAATGCTATTTTATATATTGAGGAAATAGATAAGCACAACAAAAGTATATTTGAATTTTGGAAGTTTACAAATAAAGATGAAAAACAAGCATTAGCAGAAGGCACAGGAGAAGCGGAAGAAACAAAAAATATGAAAATAGAAAAAACTTTTAAAATTGAAACAGATTTTGAAGAATTTTCAATAAGAACAGATAGTAATCAAAGAAAAAAATTAACAAAAGAACAATGCGATGCAATATTTCTTACTCAAACAAATCTATTAGAACAAATAAATATAATAAAGGCATATGTTGGTAAAGATAAAAAAATAAGTAAAAAAGATGAAGCAATAATAAAAATAAAATTAGAAATGCTACAAGAAGAAGCGAATAAAAATCAAGAACTGTTTGAAAAAGAAGAATTTGATATTTTCGGAGGTCTATCAGAAGATCATACAAAAATAAAATACTTAAATGGTAAAAAACATAGAGAAACAGAAAGAAATAAATTTAAAATATTAGATCTTAATAAAAATACAAAGCCAGAAGAATATATACAAACTCTTAAAAAGTATATAGAAGAAATACAAAAAGCTTTAGAAACAAATACAGCAAGTGTAAGTATGCCAATATATAAGGTTACAGAGCAAAAATTAGAAGAAAAGAATTTTGAAATTTTTAATATAAATATAGAAAATACAATAGAAAAAAATCAAGAAGATAAACTAAATTTATATAAAATTAATATAAAAGAAATGGACAATATTGTATATTTAACTAATATAGTTTATTACAATAATAATAACGAAACCTTGCCATTAGGAATGGATATAACAGACAAAGCATTAGTAGATTTAAATGAATATGAATTAGAACTTGTAAATAAAGACACAATAAAATTAAATGAACAAGAAGGTTTATATAATAAAGTAAAAACTATAAATGTATATGAATACGATATATCTAAAAACTAAGGAGGAAAAATTATGAATAATAGATTTATTATAATGGTATTAGATGGATTTGGAGCTGGAGAAGCTCCAGATGCAGACAAATATGGAGACTGTGGAAGTGCAACTTTTCAGCACATTTATGAGCAAACACACTTAGAATTACCAAATATGAAAAAGCTAGGAATATTCAATATAGATGGTATAAATCTAGAAAATAAAGAAGAAAATGTAATAGGTTGCTATGGAAAAGCACAAGAAAAAGCCGCTGGAAAAAATAGTCCAGTAGGGCATTGGGAAATGAGTGGATATGTAAATGAAGTTGCATTTGCAACATATCCAAATGGATTTCCTGAAGAAATGATAGAAGAATTTAAACAAAAAACAGGATTACAAGGAACTTTATACAATGGGGTAGGTTCTGGAACAGATTTATTAAAAAAATATGGAGAAGAACATATGAAAACAGGGTATCCAATAGTGTATACTTCTGCAGATAGTGTATTTCAAATAGCTGCACATGAAGATATAATTCCTGTTGAAAAACTATATGAAATATGTAAAATAGCAAGAGAAATGTTAAATAATCCAAAATATAATGTTGGAACAGTTATAGCAAGACCATTTGTTGGAGATAAAGCAGAAAACTTCACAAGAACATATAATAGAAAAGACTTTGAAGCGGAAAACTTTGGAAGAACAATGTTAGATGTATTAAATGAAAACAACAAAAAAGTGTTAGCAATAGGAAAAATAAATGATTTATTCTCAGGAAGAGGAATAGAAAAAAGTATTCATACACAAGGAAATGCAGATGGAATAGAAAAAACAATAGAAGCAATAAAAGAAGACAACGAATATAAATTAATATATACAAATTTAGTAGACTTTGATATGCTTTATGGACACAGAAACAATGTAGAAGGATATGCAAAAGCTTTAGAATATTTTGATAGTAAATTGCCAGAAATAATGGAAAACATGAAGCAAGAAGATATATTAATAATAACAGCAGACCATGGAAACGACCCAGCAACACCAAGCACAGACCATTCAAGAGAATATGTACCAATATTAGTATATGGAAAGAATTTAAAACAAAATATAAATTTAGGAACACGAAAAACCTATGCGGACATAGCCTCAACAATATTAGATATGTGTGATTTAGAACAATTAAAATATGGGGAAAGCTTTAAAGAAGAAATAATAAAAAAATAGATATATTACAGGTAAATTATAAGTATAATATTGTATACATAATTTAAATATGATATAATATAGATATGTTTAATTGTTGACTTTTTATCAGAGACAGGAGGAAAAATATGAGGATGGATAGATATGGCATCAAAGATAAAAATGAGAGATTTCTCGGAATATTAGAGATAAGAAAAATAAATCGGGAAATTTTAAAAATCTCTAAAATAAGCATAGGAGAAGACGAGAAATCACTTAGAAACGGAGAGGAAATTCGAAATTTTCTAGCTGACGAATATTCGGGAGTAAAGTATTTTCTTGTAGAGGAAAAAAACTTCTGGATAGGAGGAGCACTGGTTTCAATGAGCGTTCATGATAATGAGATGAAAGCGCTCATAAAAAAATGATAAAAACATCAAGGCTATATATTATAGCCTTGATTATTTTTTTATTCAGATAAAAAGTAAAGAAGATGTAATAAAAACGGCAAGATGTTACTTAGATAGATGGAGAATTGAAGAGTATTTCAAATTTAAAAAGCAAGAATATAACTTTGAAAATTTTAGAGTAAGAACATTGAAATCAATAAATAATTTAAATAAAATGCTCACATATGCAATTGGATTAGTAGCGATGCTTAGCGAAAAAATTGGAAAAAGAAAATTTGTAAATAAAATAATAAAAGAATCAAAATCTTTAAAAACGAATGTATATCTATGGTTTTATCAACTAGCAAGAGGAATATATAACATATTATCAAAGACAAGATGTGAAATAAGAGAATGGGAAAATATAAGAAAAACCAAAGAGTATGATGGACAGCTGTGCTTATTGTAGAGATATTATTTACATAATGTTAATAAACCTATTTTGTATAGGTTTATTAAGGGATGTTTAAAATAAAAGAATTGGTAGTATATGAATAAATATATCCATATTTTACCAATTATCTATTTTTAAATAATTTATTTCTGCAAAAAACCGAAACTTAAATAGCAAAAAATGTTGTATTATTATGTGAAATGTGCTAAAATAGATGAGTATGCAAATCTAAAAAATAAGAAAAGAAAAAAGGATTCCAGAGTATGTTTATAACAACTCATGGCTTGCTAAAAAATAATACTGGGACACAATGAATTTTATTTATTGTGTTCTTTTATTTAGGAGACCAAATGAACATAGAAGAAATATTAAAAAAAGAAATAAATAATTTAAAACAAAACAACATAGAAAATAGCACATTAAAAGTAAAAATATTACTTGCAAATATACTAAATGTAAAAAAAGAATATTTATTAATACATAGTGAAGAGGAAGTAAAACAAGAAGATAAAATAAAATATGAAAATAATATAAACGAATTAATAAAAGGAAAGCCTCTTCAATATATAACAAATAAACAAGAATTTATGGGGCTAAATTTCTATGTAGATGAAAATGTTCTAATACCTCAACCAGATACGGAAATTCTAGTTGAAAAAGCAATTGAAATAGCGGAAACAACACAGAAAAATAAGATATTAGATATGTGCACAGGAAGCGGATGCATAGCAATATCATTAGCAAAAAATATAAATAATGCTCAAATAATAGCAACTGATATATCAAATAATGCCTTAAATGTTGCAAATAAAAATGCTATAAACCATAATGTAGAAAATAAAATAAAATTTATAAATTCAGATATGTTTAACAATATAGAAGAAAAGTTTGATATAATAGTTTCAAATCCACCATATATAGAAACGGTAACAATAAATAAACTAGAAATAGAAGTGCAAAATGAACCTCATTTAGCCTTAGATGGTGGAATAGATGGCCTAAAATTTTATAAGATAATTGCTAATAATGCATTTAAATATTTGAACGAAAATGGCTATTTGTTACTTGAAATAGGCTATAATCAACAAGAAAGTGTAACGCAACTATTACAAGATACAGGAAAATACAAAAACATAGAAACAATAAAAGATTTAGGTGGTAATTATAGAGTTGTAATTGCAAGAAAGGAATAAAAATGTCTTTTTCATCTGAAATAAAAGAAGAATTAAGCAAAACAAATAATTTAAAAAACAAAGAAGAGGTAAAATATGAATTTTTAGGTTATTTAATTTCTTCTAATATATCTATAAAAAAGAATAAAATAGAATATTCAACAGAAAACGAATACAACATTAATAGACTAAACAAACTACTTAATAACTTAAATATAGATTACGATATATGTGTAAAAGGAAATTTATTTGTAATTAAATTTGATATAGAAAATATAGAATATTATATAAATTTATTAAGCAATATAGAAAAAGAAAATCTAAAAAAAGCCTTTATAAGAGGCAGTTTTTTAGGTTCAGGTTCAATAAATGATCCTAAAAAAAAATATCATATAGAAGTTTCATTAGAAAATAAAGAATATGCAAATATCTTAAAAAATATTTTGAACGAGTTTAATATTATTTTTAAAGAATTAGAAAGAAAATCGAGTTATTCATTATATAGCAAAGATGGAGAAGAAATATCAAAATTTCTAGCTCTAATTGGTGCTTCAAAAGCGGTAATAAATTTTGAGGAAATACGTGTAATAAGAGATATTAGAAATAATGTAAATAGAAAAGTAAATTGTGAAACAGCAAATCTAAATAAAACAGTTAATGCAGCCGTTAGGCAAATAGAAGATATTAAATTTATTTATAATTCAAAGGCAGAAGATAAACTTTCAGATAGTTTAAAAGAAATTGCAAATTTAAGAATGGAAAATCCAGACATAAGTTTAGTAGAACTTGGAAAATTATTAAAAGAGCCTATTGGAAAGTCTGGGGTAAACCATAGATTGAAAAAGATTCAAGAAATAGCAAACGAATTAAGGGGAAATAAATGAAAAAAATAGGAATATATATTCATATACCTTTTTGTGCAAAAAAATGTAACTATTGTGATTTTATTTCATTTGAAAATATGAAACCTAGAGAAAACGAATATATACAAGCATTAAAAAAAGAAATAATAGAAAATAACAATAGCCAGTATATGGTAAATACTATTTATATAGGAGGGGGAACCCCTTCTTATATTAACAGTAAAAGTATTGTAGAAATTATAAATACCATAAAGAAAAATTATGAAATAAATAAAAATGCAGAAATTACAATAGAAGTAAATCCAGGAACAGTAAACAGAGAAAAGTTAGAGGAGTATATAAAAGTAGGAATTAATAGAATAAGTATTGGTTTGCAATCTACAAACAATAAATTGCTAAAAACTATAGGAAGAATTCATACATATGAACAATTTTTAGAAACCTATAAACTAGCACAAGAAGTTGGTTTTAAAAATATAAATGTAGATTTAATGCTTGCATTACCAAACCAAACAATTAAAAATTTAGAAGATTCTGTAGATAAAATAATAAAATTAAATCCAAACCATATATCTATTTATTCATTAATTCTAGAAGAAAAAACTAAAATGTATAACGATGTAATGGCAGGAAAATATGTACTTCCAGAAGATAATTTCGAAAGAAAAATGTATTGGCTTGTAAAAAATAAATTAGAAAGAAGCGGATATATTCATTATGAAATATCAAACTTTGCTCAAAAAGGCTATGAATCAAAACACAATTCAGACTGTTGGGAGCAAAAAGAATACTTAGGATTTGGACTTGCAGCACATTCATATCTTAACAAGAAAAGATATTCAAATACTACTAATTTTAATGAATATATTGAAGATTATAAGAAATATATAAACATAGAAGAAGAGCAAAATAAAGAATACGAACAAAAAGAATATATGATGTTAGGATTAAGAAAAATAGAAGGAGTAAACATACAAAAATTTAAAAATAAATTCATGGAAAATCCTTTATACATATACAAAAATGAAATAGAAAAATTAGTAAGCGAAAAACTTTTAGAAATAGATTTAAATAATATAAAATTAACTAAAAAAGGAATAGACTTAGCAAATTTAGTGTGGGAAGAATTTGTATAAAATTTAAAAGAAAACATAAAATATGCCATATAAATTCGAGAAAGTAAGGAACAAAATTGATTTTTAGGAACTTATATGGTATGTTTATAGAAAAGTTAAATAAAAAAATTGAAAAGAAAAATATGTTAATATATAATTTAATTGTTTATTAGATATAATTAAAAATAAAAACAAAAGAAAAGGAGATAAAAAATGAATAAAATAGTTGAAAGCTTTGAGGCTGTAAGAGAGATATATAGAGAGATACTTAAAGAAAAGTGGGGTTTTGTTCAACAGTCTGACGCACGGAGGTGCTTTAAATAATCACAAAAATAAAAAAGAAGGAAGAGAAATTTTCAAAAATGCCTCAAATTGTAGTGCAAAAACAAAAAATAAACATACCAATAAAAAAATAACGTCAAGCAATCTAATCTCAAACATCCAACGTCCAACCTCTAATTCTGCCATTACCTTAATTGCTCTAATAATAACCATAATTGTATTGCTAATTTTAGCCGGTGTAACTTTAAATATGATAATGGGAGAAAATGGAATAATAAAAAAAGCACAACTTGCAAAAAGCAAAACGGAAGAAGCACAACAGAAAGAAGAAAATGAATTAGAAAATTTAAACAAACAAACAAATGACCAAAACTCAAATAATCCAGAAAATTTAGAAATTGATGATGAATTACAAAAAATCTTAAAAGAAGCAGGAATGTCAATATCTACGGAGGATATTTTGAATACTTCAGCAATAATGGATAAAATAAAAGGCTTAATTCCAGAAGAAACTGAAGATACAGTTAAAAATAAAACAACAGAAAATGGAATAATTGAATATGAGGATATATATGGAGGAAAAATAAGAACAAATGATGAATATTCAAATCGTTATGCATGGAAGGCATTAAATGGAAATACTAACGATATGGCATATACATCTTTAAAATGTCAATCGAATTTTTATATAGAATATGAATTTCCAAATGAAGTATATGCAGTGAAAACAAAATTTTCAATAGGAAACGGTAGTAATTATACTGGGAAAAGAAGAATTGTTGTACAAGGATATAATGAGAAAAATAAAACATGGGAAAATATAACAGATGAATTAGTATATAGTGGTAATCATGCTGCAATGAGTGAAATGAGAGATATAAATTTAAAATGCGAAAAATCATACAAAAGATTTAGATTACAATTTTTAAGTATAGAAGATTCTACAGGATATGCTGCTGAAGATTCTTGTGTTATGATATTCCAACTATATGGAACAAAAAGTGAGCAGAACAATTTTGATGAACAAGATTTAATAAATAAAATGTTAAGGGAAAATAATATAAAAATAAGTTTAAAAGATATGATGACAAATAAAGACTTTACAAAAAGGTTGTTAAACAAATTATCTATAGAAACAATAAAAAATAATAATACTTTAAGAGAAAATGGATATGAATTAATACCAGAAGAATCAGAAAGTACAGTTAAAAATAAAACGACAGAAAATGGAATAATTGAATATGAGGATATATATGGAGGAAAAATAAGAACAAATGATGAGTATCCAGACAATTATGCATGGAAAGCATTTGATGGAAAAACACTAACTCAAACATATGCATTAGCAGTAGCAAAACCAGCTGAATTTTATGTGGAATATGAATTTCCAAATGAAGTGTATGCACTAAAAACTAAATTTGTAATAACAAATAATAGTAAGTATAATGGAAAAAGAAGAGTAGTGATTCAAGGCTATAATGAAGAAAATAAAATTTGGAAAAATATAACAGAAGAATTAGTGTATAGTGGAAATTATAGTAGTTTACCTGAAGAAAGAAACATTAATTTAATATACGATAGACCATATAAAAGATTTAGATTACAATTTTTAAGCATAGAAGACTCAACTGGATATGGAGCACAAAATTCTGGAATTATAACATTTCAATTATACGGAAAAAACAAAAAGTAAAAGAATATATATAAAATTTGACAATATTTAATATTTATGTTAAAATTTGTAAATGTAATCCGCTTAATCGTGGTAAGTAAATGCTATGAAACAATTAGCTACCTTTGGTTTGGGATTAGCGAGTATACGAAAAAGGGAGGTGCATTTAAGAATGTACGCAATTATTGAAAGCTGTGGAAAACAATATAAAGTAGCAGAAGGAGATGTTGTTTTCTTTGAAAAATTAGATACTGAAGAAGGTAAAAAAGTTAGCTTTGATAAAGTTATTTTAGTATCTGATGAAGGAAAAGTAGAAATAGGAAATCCTTATGTTAAAGGTGCAAAAGTAGAAGGAAAAGTTGTAGCTCACGGTAAAGGTAAAAAAATAATTGTTTTCAAATATAAAGCTAAAAAGAATTATAGAAGAAAACAAGGACACAGACAACCTTACACAAAAGTTGA
Source organism: uncultured Clostridium sp. (assembly GCA_902461935.1). Taxonomy (GTDB): domain Bacteria; phylum Bacillota; class Clostridia; order TANB77; family CAG-508; genus Merdicola. The sequence continues at coordinate 53,650 of CABPZP010000005.1, forward strand.
AATTACAGCAGTTAAAACTTCTAGTGCAAAAAAAGCTACTGCTAAAGCAGAAAAAGTAGAAGCTTAATGTTTAATTAGATATTTAATTAAAGAGATATAAAAATTTAAATTGCGAAGGGAGTGAAAAACATGGCACATAAAAAAGGGCAAGGTAGTGTTAAAAACGGTAGAGACAGTGAGTCTAAACGTTTAGGTGTCAAAAGAGCAGATGGACAATTTGTTTTAGCAGGAAACATTCTTGTAAGACAAAGAGGAACACATATACATCCAGGAAAAAATGTTGGTATCGGTGGAGATGATACATTATTTGCATTAGAATCTGGAATAGTAAAATTTGAGAAAAAAGGTAAAGACAAAAAACAAGTTAGTGTTTACCCAGAAGCAGAAGCTGATAAAGCTGAAGCATAAAAAAGAATTGCAGAAATGCAATTCTTTTTTTATGCCTTGAAAACGTTACAATTCAGTAAGATCTGATTTTATAAATTTATTTTTAAGAGAATTGGGCTCACTACATTTTTTACTGAACTGTAACACTTATTTATAGCTTTTATATAAAAATTATTGCTAAAAAATACATTTAATATAAAAATAAAACTTAATTATTAAATAAAATTAAGCCAATACATAAAGCATTGACTTAATAAAGAAACTATTGTAAAATAAATGTATCTGTAGACAGTAGAAAAATGTCTAAAAAGGAGAAAAAACAAATGAAAAATAATATGAAAATTTATAATAAAATAAAATCAAACATTTTGGCATCTAACCTTGAACCTCCAACATCCAATACTGCTATTACACTAATAGCCCTAATAATAACAATAATCGTACTTTTAATCCTTTCCGGTGTAACTCTAAGTATGGTAATGGGAGAAAGTGGAATATTTGGAAAAGCAAATTGGACAAAATTTGTTACAGAATTTAGAAATATTGAAGAAGCAGAGCATTTATATGAGTTAAACAATCAACTTGATGAAAGCAAAGAACAAACAAAAAATAATTATGCAATAACGCAAACTACAATTGAAGCAACAGGAACATTAAAAGATACAATAATAGAAAATGAAGGAGATGAAAATCCACAATTATATATAATTGATTTAAGTAAATTGAATTTAGCGGAAATAAAAAATGAATATGTAATAAACGTAAATAGTGGAAAAATATATAGAAAAGAAGGTTTTTCTTATAATAATAAAATATATCATACACCAGATAGTGGAAGTAACGAAGAAAATGTAGAAAATAATAAAACTTTGGGATATGTAGAAGATGGACTAAAAGTTTTGTATGACGGAAAACAAAATACAAAAGATGGACACAATAATGAAAGTACTACTTGGGAGAACTTAATAGAAGATGAAGAAATAAAAAACAGTATGGATGGAAAATTACAAAATGTTAATTTTACAACAGAAAGTGGATGGACAGAAAATTCATTAATACTAGATGGAATAGATGACTGGGTAAAAATGGGATATTTTTATAAAGAAAACATGACAATAGAAATTTGTGCTAAACCTTTAGATGTATCAGTTGCAAAGAACCAGTTTTATATAGCAAATGTCCAAAATGGTGGAATTGGAATAAAAAAGATTCCAAATGGAAGTAATAATGGGCAGATATATACATCACAATATGATTTTATATCAAATAAAAAGGATATAAAATTGAATCAAATATATTCAATGTCAACAGGTATTAGTAATGAAAGGATATATTTTAATGAAAATGATAATTATGTTGAATCGGCTAATAGTAAAAATCTTCGGAAAGCCTGAATCAAATACAATATTTGCGATAGGAACAAATCCAGATGGAAAAGCAGAAGGAGTAACTTCTGGAGATGACAGAACTAATATGGAAGTATATTCAGTAAGAATATATGATAGATGTTTAACCAAAGAAGAAGTAGAACAGAATTACGAAAACGATAAGAAAAGATTTAACATACAAGAAATACCCGAAATAAAAACACCAGATTATGTAACAGATGGGCTTGTAAGTTTATTAGATGCGGAAAAGAATACGAAATATGGACATAGTAAAAGAACATCAATATGGCAAAACTTAGCAGGAACAACAAATGCAAGTTTAAAAAACGTAAATAATACATTAGCAAGCGGATGGACGAAAAATTCATTAATATTAGATGGAATAGATGATTGGGTAGAGGTTGGCTATTACCATAATAATTATATGACAATTGAAATTGTTGCAGAACCATTAACTATAGTTAATGATAAAAATCAATACTATTTAGCTAATATCGAAAGCGGAGGAATTGAAATATGGAGGTATAAGAACAACATAAATATGCGGTTCAGCATATTTATCTGGATATCAATATGTAAGTAGTAATAAAGTGACAGAAATCAATAAAATATATTCTATGTCAACAGGTTTTAATGGTGAAGAATTATATTTTAGAGAAAATGATATAAAAAATACTGCAAATTATACTGGAAGTATAGGAAATCCAAAATATTCAACAGTATTTGCTTTAGGAGTAAATCCATATGGACAAAGTGATGGTACAGGAGGTTCAGAAGCAAGATTTAATATGAAAGTATATTCAGTAAGAATATATAATAGATGTTTAACAGAAGATGAAATAAAACATAATTATGAAATAGATAAAGCAAGATTTGGAATAACTGAATAAGATATAGAGGGCGACCAGTGGTCGTCTTTTTTTTATTACTTATAATAATTGACAAATAACATAAATTTATGTAAAATAGAAAAAGAGTAAATTGGATGGTCGCGTATAGCAAGGTCGCAAGGCAGCGTACGAGGAAAGTCCGGGCTCCATAGAGCAATGATGCTGGATAACGTCCAGTAAGGGTGACCTTAAGGAAAGTGCAACAGAAAATAACCGCCTATTTTATAGGTAAGGGTGAAAAGGTGAGGTAAGAGCTTACCGCTTGTATGGTGACATACAAGGTCAATGTAAACCCCATCTGGAGCAACACCTAAAAAGAGGGTTAAGACTGCTCGTCGTCCTCTAAATTGGTGGCTTTGAGACATATGGTAACATATGTAATAGATAAATGACTGTCCTAGACAGAACCCGGCTTACAGATTTACTCTATTTTTATAAAATTAAAAGGACCAAAAAAATTGGTCCTTTTTTTGGTAATATGAAGAAATCTTATTTTCCACCAATATAGAAGTATAACTTTGTCCGAAAGCAATACTTTTGGTATTGCTTTTTCTTTTAATTTTTTAACATTTTTATTGATGTTACTAATGTTGCAAGTTTTTCTATTTCTACACTTTGTATTATGTTTGTATGCAAATATTTTATTGTATTATAAAAACATATATGATATAATTTCTAAAGTTTTAAAATATATAGAAAGAAGAATGTAAATGAAGAAAATAGTAATTATAGGTGCAGGACCTGCAGGCCTTACTGCTGCATATGAATTATTAAAAAATAAGGAAGATTATAAGGTTACAATTCTAGAAGAATCAAATGAAATAGGTGGAATTTCTAGAACAGTTAAATATAATGGAAATAGAATGGATATAGGTGGACACAGATTCTTTTCAAAAGATGAAAGAATAATGAATTTATGGAAAGAAATTATGCCTATTCAAGGGAAACCATCTTTTGATGATGAAATATTAGAAAGAGAAAAGCCATTAGAAAATAGTGGACCTAATCCAGAAGTTGATGATGAAGTAATGCTTGTTAGAACAAGAGTGTCTAGAATTTATTATTTAAAAAAATTTTTTGACTATCCTATTAGTATGAAATTCCAAACCTTTAAAAACATGGGATTTATAAGAACAATAAAAGCAGGTTTTAGTTACTTAAAATCAACAATAATAAAAAGAGAAGAAAAATCATTAGAGGACTTTTATATAAATAGGTTTGGAAAAGTATTATATAGTATGTTTTTCGAAAAATACACAGAAAAATTATGGGGAAGACATCCAAGTGAAATATCATCAGACTGGGGTGCTCAAAGAGTAAAAGGACTTTCTATAAAAACTATTATAAAAGATATGTTATCTAAAATATTTAAAATAAAGAATAATAAAAATACAGAAACATCATTAATAGAACAATTTTGGTATCCTAAATATGGACCAGGCCAATTATGGGAAACACTTGCAAAAAAAGATACTGAAAATGGTGCAAAAATATTAAAAGGTTGTAAAGTAGAAAAAATAAATGTAGAAAACGGAAAAGTACATTCTATAACCTATATAAAAGACGGAAAACAAGAAGAAATAATAGGAGACGTATTTATATCTTCAATGCCTTTAAAAGATTTAGTTTTAGGAATAAATAATACACCAAAAGAAATTAGTAAAATAGCAGAGGGATTACCATACAGAGATTTTATAACAGTAGGACTATACTTAAATAAGTTAAAATTAGAAAATAAAACAAATATAAAAACACTTGGAAACATAGTACCAGATTGTTGGATTTATGTTCAAGAGGCAGATGTAAAAATAGGAAGAATACAAATATTTAATAACTGGTCACCATATTTAGTAAAAGATGCAGAAAACAAAGTATGGATAGGACTTGAATACTTCTGCACAGAAAATGATGAATATTGGAATATGAGTAAAGAAGAATTTGTAGAATTTGCTATTTCAGAACTTGTAAAAATGAACATAATCGATAAAGAAGATGTATTAGACTCACACGTAGAAAAGGTAAAAAAAGCATATCCAGCATATTTTGATACATATGAACACATAGATAAAATAATAAACTATGTAGATTCCTTTGGAAACCTATATTGTATAGGAAGAAATGGTCAACATAGATACAATAATATGGACCATTCAATGCTTACAGCAATAGAAGCGGTAAATAATATAAAAAATAATGTAGAAGACAAACACAATGTATGGAATGTAAATACAGAAAAATCATATCACGAAAAGAAATAGAAGGGAGAAATAAATATGCAAATAATTTATCATGGAAGTTATTGTAAAGTAGAAAAACCAAAAATTATGGATGGAAAATTTACTAGAGATTTTGGAAAAGGATTTTATTGCACAATATTATCAGAACAAGCAGAGAAGTGGGCTAAAAAATATGATACACCTGTTATAAATATGTATGAATATAATGAAAATACCAAATTAAAAATTAAAGACTTTACAGTGATGACAGAAGAATGGTTAGATTTTATAATAAACTGTAGAAGTGGAAAGCAACACAATTATGATATTGTAGTTGGTGCAATGGCAGATGACCAAGTATACAATTATGTTAATGATTTAATAAATGAAACTATTACAAGAGAAGCCTTTTGGGAACTTGCAAAATTTAGACATCCAACACATCAAATTGCATTTTGTACAGATGAAGCATTAAAATGTATTAAATTTGTAGGAACAAAGGAGATATAAAAATGGGGGAATCACAAAAAGATAATGATTTATTTTTTGTATGTAGTTTAATTGAATATATTTCTAGAAAAACTAAGAATACTAAAAAATACATAGTAGAAAAATTGGGAAAAGAAGCTATAAAGAAAATATATGATTTAGCAGAAGTGTATCACTGCGAAAATATGGAAAAAGTTTCAGAAGAATTAATACAAAAATATAACATACCAAATGGTACTTATGACATATTAACAGAATGTAAATATAAAACTCCAACAATATGGGAGTTAGGAAGAATATATCAAAGATTAATAATAATGGTAAATAATAATGAAGAAGAATATATAGATACATTATTAGAAGTTTTATCTTCATGGATAATTGAAAAAATAGACAATTATAATAGTAGTATGTATTATGAAAATCCAATTTATATATATGAATGCTATAAACAAAATAAAATAATATAAAGTGGTGAAAAAATGAAGATAAAAAACAAATATAAAATATTAATTTATATAATAATTGGACTAGCCTTAGCCATTAGACTAGCATATATAATAAAAATGCCATATACAGAAAAGCAACACGATGTAGAACCAAATGGAAATGGTCTAAGCTATATTTTTACGATATATGAAACAGGTCATTTGCCAGAAGATAATATAGGGCAACACTATCATCCACCACTACATCAAATAATATGTGCAATGTTTTTAAAAATAATTAGTATATTTAATACAGATGTAAATTTTATGTGTGAAAGCTTACAGTTTGTAACATTAATATACTCAATGGCATTAGTATTTATAATATATAAAATTTTGCAAGAATTATATATAAAAGAGAAATATAAAATATTAGCAATGATAGTAGCTGCATTTCATCCAACACTAATTATATTATCAGGAAGCTTAAATAATGATTGTTTATGTTTAACATTAACAATATGGACAATACTTAGATTAATAAAATGGTATAAAAATGATAATATAAAAAATACAATATTACTTGCAATTATAACAGGTTTATGTGTAATGGCAAAAACATCAGGGGCAATAGTTGCAATACCTATAATGTATATATTTTTATTAAAATTATATAGAAAAGTAAAAAAATCCGAAAACAAAGTATTAGTAATAAAAAAATATATGTATTTATTTATATTTTTTGGATGTATTTCTTTGTCAATAGGACTATGGTATCCTATAAGAAATTATATAGAATTTGGACAACCAATATTATATGTAATGGATCCACATAATTCCGATTTATATGTAGGAAATTACACGTTATGGCAAAGATTTTTACCGTTTTCAAGCGAAATAAATCAAATGTATTGTGATCCATGGAATCAATACAATATACCAATATTTTTGCTTAAATGTTCATTGTTTGGAGAATATAGTTGGAATACAAATGGAGCATTTGAAAATTTATATGTTGTTTCTATATTAGCAAATATATATTTAATAATTCAAACAATATATTGTATTATATCTCAAATGATGAATAAAACAAAAAGAAATAAGCAATGGAAAATAGCATTTTTACTATTATTTATATTTAACATATTTAGCTATATAACAATGAATATAAAATTGCCATATGGTTGCACAATGGACTTTAGATATATTGCATCAACAGTGTTTACGGGAACAATGTTTGTAATATTCGAAATGCAATCTATAAAACAAACAAAAATAATATACTATTTAATTACTACGCTAACAGTAATTATGTGTTTATCAACAGATACAATATTGTTATTATCGCAAGTGTAAAGGAAAGGAAAAGTTAAATGAGTAGACTTTTATTAATAGATGGAAATAGTATTTTAAATAGAGCCTTTTATGGAATTATGGGAAACAAAATGTTAACCACTAAAGATGGAAAATATACAAATGCAGTATATGGATTTTTAGCAATAATGTTCAAAGTAATGGAAGAATTAGAGCCAGAATATATGATGGTTACATTTGATATGAAAGGTCCAACAAAAAGGCACGAAATGTACAAAGAATACAAAGCAAATAGACACGGAATGCCAGATGAACTAGCAGAACAAATGCCAATAATAAAAGAAATTCTAAGAGCAATGAATATAGATATAATAGAAAAACAAGGTTATGAGGGAGACGATATTTTAGGAACACTTTCTGTTTATGGTGAAAAACAAGGTTTAGAAGTTACAGTACTTTCAGGAGATAGAGATAACTTTCAACTTGCAACAGATAAAGTAACAATTAGAATACCAAGAACCAAAGCAGGAAAAACAGAAGTTGAAGACTTTAATAGAGAAAAAATAATAGAAACTTATGGAGTAGAGCCAAAACAATTAATAGAAGTAAAAGGACTTCAAGGAGATTCATCAGATAATATACCAGGAGTTCCAGGAATAGGAGAAAAAACAGCCTTAAGTTTAATAAAAAAATATGGAAGCATACAAAATTTGTATGAAAAAGTTGAAAAAGGTGAAGACGACTTAAAAGGAAAACAAAAAGAAAACATAGTAAATAATAAAGAACTAGCAATGTTATCAAGAGAGTTAGGAACAATAAACTTAGAAGCACCAGTAGAAATGTCAATGGAAGAACTAAAAGTTGAAGAATGGAACAAACCAGAAGTTTTAAGAATTTTTAAAGAATTAAATTTCAATAGATATATAGAAAGATTTAACCTAGAAGAAGAAAATAAAACACCTAAAATAGATTTAAAAGAACTAATAAAAATAGAAGAAAAAAATTTAAATCAAATAAAAGAAATAGTAACAAAAAATAAAAAAATATTTTTCTGCTTTGCAAAAGAAAATAGCGAAACCATAGGTAATATAATAAATAAAAAAATAACTTATATCTATGTAGCAGAGAATGAAAATGTATATTATGCTAAAGTAGAAGATATTGAAGTATTAAAAGAAATATTCGAAAACACAGAAATTGAAAAATATGGATATAAACTTTCAGAAGATTATATATTATTAAAGCAACTAGGAATAAAGCCTAATAACATAGTATACGATGCAGAAGTAGCAGAATATGATATTGACCCTACAAAGTCAAAATACCCATTAGAAGATGTAAGTTTAAAATATCTAAATTTAGATATTAACGAATATTTAGAAGCAAATAATGTAAAAGAAGAAAATACAAAACAATTAAATTTATTTGATAATAGTGAAGAAAAAGAGAATACAGAAAAATACAAATATGCAATAAATGTATATGTAATATATAAATCTTACGAGAAGATAATAGAAGAATTAAAAACTAAAAATGAATATGAATTATTTAAAACTATAGAAATGCCATTGGTTGAAGTTCTTTCTGAAATGCAATGGGCAGGAATGCACATTGAAAAGCAAGAACTACAAGATTTTGGCAATAAGCTAAAACAAGATATAGATAAAATAGTAAAAGAAATATATGAACTATCTGGAGAAGAATTTAATGTAAATTCTCCAAAACAATTAGGAGAAGTATTATTTGAAAAGTTGAAATTGCCTATTATAAAGAAAACAAAAAATGGATATTCAACAGATGTAGCAGTATTAGAAAAATTAGTAGGAGAACATCCTGTTATAGAAAAAATCTTAGAGTATAGAAGTTTAGCTAAACTTAATTCAACATATGTAGATGGTCTAGAACCATATATAAATGAAAAAACAAAAAGAATACACTCATATTTCCACCAAACAATAACAGCAACAGGAAGAATTAGTTCAACAGAACCAAACTTGCAAAATATTCCTACAAGAATCGAACTAGGAAAACAATTAAGAAAAGTATTTAAACCAGAAAAAGATTATGTATTTATAGATGCAGATTATTCACAAATAGAATTAAGGGTACTTGCACATATATCAGAAGATGAAAATATGATGAATGCATTTAAAAATGGAGAAGACATTCATAAACAAGCAGCATCAAAAGTTTTAGATATTCCATTAGAAGAAGTAACAAAACAGCAAAGGTCACATGCTAAAGCTGTAAATTTTGGAATAGTATACGGTATAAGTGATTTTGGACTTGCAGGTCAACTGGGAATATCAAAAAAAGAAGCAAAACAATATATAGAAAGCTATTTAGAAAAATATTCAGGTATAAAAAAATTCATGGAAGACATTGTAGAAAAAGCAAAACAGCAAGGATATGTAGAAACATTATTTGGAAGAAGAAGATATATACCAGAATTAAAATCTAACAATTATATGGTAAGACAATTCGGCTCAAGAGTTGCAATGAATATGCCAATACAAGGAACAGCAGCAGATATAATGAAAATAGCTATGATAGATGTATACAGTAAATTAAAAGAAAAAAACTTAAAATCAAGACTTATTTTACAAATACATGATGAATTAATTATAGAAGCATATAAAGAAGAAAAGGAAGAAGTAAAAGAAATATTAAAATCTTCAATGGAAAATGCATATAAATTAAATGTACCATTAATAGTAGACATGTGCGAAGCAGATAATTGGTATGATGCAAAATAAATAATCGAGGAGAAAAGATGAAAAAATTAATAATTATAATATTAGTAATTGCATTAATATTATTTGGAATAAAATATTATAATTTGGATAATGAACTAATGAAAAAAATATATGTAAAAAATTATTCAAACTATGTAGAAAAATATAGCAAAGAAAACAACTTAGATGAAAATTTAGTATATGCAATAATAAAGGCAGAAAGCAATTTTAAAGAAGGTGCAGTATCATCAAGTGGAGCTGTGGGGTTAATGCAACTAATGGAAACAACAGCAGACGACGTTGCAAGAAAAATGAATATAGATTTTAAAATAGATTTATTGTACCAAGCAGAAGACAATATAAAAATAGGAACAAAATACTATAAAACACTTTATGATAAATATAAAAACAATGCAGTAGCACTAATGGCATACAATGCAGGAAGCGGAAATGTAGATAGATGGATACAAGAAGGAACAATAAAACCAGACGGAACAGATGCAGAAAATATACCTTACAAAGAAACCAACAACTATGTTAGGAAAATATTAAGAGATTATGAAATATACAAAGAACTATATGCTGAGTAGAAAAAATTAATGGCAAACAATGTAGGGGGCGGCGTCCCAGACGACTCGTTAAAAAACAACATAATACAAATAATCAATTAATCTAAATTTTTATAAAAACAAATTTTAATATAGGTTTACAATAGATTTATTATAAAAAAATAAAGATATATTGATATAAACATAAAAATATTATATAATAGCCAAAAACGTAAGGAGGAAAATAATGGTTTTAGATATGAATTATTGGATTAAAGTCTTAAAAAGAGTTGCAGTTTTAGCTATTTCAGTTGTTCTAGTATTTTTAAGCTTTAAACTTGCAATTTTTTATATGCCTTTTTTGGTGGCTTTTATAATTTCACTTATTATAGAACCAGTTATTAGAGGAATAATGAAACACACAAAACTTTCTAGAAAGGCAAGTTCAATAATTGTCTTTATTATATCTCTTGGAATTATAATTGGACTTTTGGTGTGGGGAATAGCTACCCTAATTTCAGAAGCTAGTGGATTATTACATAATTTTAATGAATATGTAGATAAAGGTTATAATTTAGTTCAGCAAATTATGAATGATGTTGATTATGAAAAACTACATTTATCAGATGATGTAATAAATACAATTCAAAGTTCAGCATACGAATTTTTAAATACAGCAGCAGGTTGGTTAAAAACAGGTGTTACAAAATTTATGGGAGTTATAACATCAATTCCAGCAATAGCTATTTATACTATTATAACAATACTTGCATTGTATTTTATATGCACAGAAAAAATTTATATAATAGACCAGTTAGAACATCATTTACCTAAAAAATGGACAGTTTCAATAGGTACACACTTGAAAGATTTAACTAAAACATTAGGAGGATATTTAAAAGCACAGGTTACATTAATATTAATATCTTTTGTAATATGTTTAATAGGACTTTCTATATTTAGTTTAGCAGGTATGAATGTAGCCTTTCCTTTAATGGCAGCACTTGGAATTGCATTTGTAGATGCATTGCCAATTCTTGGTTCAGGAACAGCAATGGTACCTTGGGCAATTATTTCAGCAATACAAGGCGATATAAAATTAGCGATTTGTATTATAGTGTTATATTTAGTAATGACAGGAACAAGACAATTTATAGAACCAAAAATTGTAAGTGGAAAAATAGGAATCCACCCAATATTTACTTTACTTGCAATGTACACTGGATTTAAATTTATAGGTGTACTTGGAATGCTTGTAGGACCAATAGTTTTAATTATCTTGAAAAATATATATGCAACAGTAATAGAGAACGGAATATTTAAAACAATAATGGATGAGGAATAAAATATAAAAAGCAATAATTTCTTAATTTTGAAATTATTGCTTTTTTATTTTATAATTCAGCAGAGGTTTGGATGTAACTGTCGTCTGGTGGACTTACTTTTTGTTTATCACAATTAGGTGTTTCTTCAATTTCATCAATTTTTATTACTGGGATTTCTCCGTGATAATTTCCTTTTGTTATTTCTCCAGATATATGTACCCATGTTCCATCTCCTAAATTTTTTGCTTCTTTGCTTTCACATAAAAAGCCGATAACAACGGTTTGATTATCTGGACTAATTATCATATCTCTTGCAAGTACAAATTGATTTTCATCAAAATCGTAAACTCTATAAATATAGCCAGTAAAACTAATTTTTTTTCCTACAAAGTTATCTACATTTTCATGAACATTTTTTAATACATTAGAGTAGTTTTCAGGACTAATTTCACTTGGTTCTGAAGATTTTGAATTGGAAAATCCATCAGATTTTGCCATATGAACTATTTTATAAATTGAAAAAATAAATATGCAAATTACTATAATTGAAATAAAACTTCCAATTATTTTAAAGGTTTTTGTACCATTAATTTTAAAATTATAAATAAACATACATACACCGCCTATCTTTTTTAAATATATTCTAATAATAAAGAAATATGATTAAATGATATATAACCTAAAAAATAGGTTGATATAGAAGTCCTACTACAAAAAAATAATAAATTATTTTATATTTTGAATTATATTTACGATAATTTCCAAAAATATTATAAAAAAACAATATTTTCTATTGCATAAAAAAATATTTAATGATATAGTACATTTGTAAATTTTTATTAATAATGGGAGGCACAAAACCAATGAAATTATTCAAATCATACAGTGAAAAAGAGGTAAAAAGAGTTAAACCATTAGTAGACAAAATAAATGGTTTAGAAGATGAATTTATGAAATTAACAGATGCTGAATTAAAGGCAAAAACAGATTATTTTAAGAAACAATTAAAAGATGGTAAAACATTAGACGATATATTACCAGAAGCTTTTGCAACTGTTAGAGAAGCTTCTAAAAGAGTTCTAGGAATGAGACATTTCGATGTGCAATTAATAGGTGGAATTATACTTCATCAAGGTAGAATTGCAGAAATGAAAACAGGTGAAGGAAAAACATTAGTTGCTACACTTCCAGTTTATTTAAATGCATTAACAGGTAAAGGTGTTCATGTAATTACAGTTAACGATTACCTTGCTAAAAGAGATAGCGAATGGATGGGAAAAGTTTATAAATTTTTAGGATTAACAGTTGGTTTAGTAATTGCAGGAATGAATCCAGCAGAAAAACAACAAGCATATAATTGCGATATAACATATGGTACAAACAATGAATTTGGATTTGATTACTTAAGAGACAATATGGTTATATATAAAGACCAATTAGTTCAAAGAGGACTAAATTATGCTATTGTCGATGAAATTGATAGTATCTTAATAGATGAGGCTCGTACACCATTAATTATTTCAGGTAGAGCAAATAAATCATCAGATTTATACAAAAAAGCAGACAGTTTTGTTAGAAAATTACATGCAAAAGAAATAATTGAAGAAGATGTTAAAGATTTTGATCAAGCAGAAGATAACGAAAATTATGACTACATAGTTGACTTAAAAGCAAAATCTGCATCACTTACACAAAAAGGTATTAAAAAAGCTGAAGAAGAATTTGGATTAGAAAACTTTAATGATATAGAAAACTCTGAAATTGTTCATAACGTTAACCAAGCACTACGTGCACATGGTATTATGAAAAAAGATATAGACTACATTGTAAAAGATGGAGAAGTTTTAATTGTAGATGAATTTACTGGACGTATTATGTATGGTAGAAGATACAATAATGGACTTCACCAAGCTATTGAAGCAAAAGAAAGAGTAAAAATAGCAGATGAATCAAAAACACTTGCAACAATAACATTCCAAAATTATTTTAGAATGTATGATAAACTTTCTGGAATGACTGGTACAGCTATGACAGAAGAAGGAGAATTTCAAGAAATATACAATTTAGATGTTGTAGAAATTCCAACAAACAAACCAATGGCAAGAAAAGATAATGTTGATATTATCTATAAAAATGAAGATGCAAAATTTAGAGCAGTTGTAGAAGATGTTAAAAAAAGCTATGGAAAAGGACAACCAGTTCTAATTGGTACAGTATCAATCGAAAAATCAGAAAAATTAAGCAAAATTTTAACTCAAAACAGAATTAAACACGTTGTATTAAATGCTAAATTCCATGAACAAGAAGCTGAAATAATAGCTCAAGCTGGTAAATTAGGTGCAGTTACAATAGCAACAAATATGGCTGGTCGTGGTACAGATATTATGCTTGGTGGAAATAGTGAATATTTAGCAAAACAAGAAATGAAAAAACAAAAATATTCAGAAGAATTAATAGAACAAGCAACAGCTTATAATGAAACAGATGACCAAGAAATATTAGGTGCAAGAAAGAAATTCAAAGAATTACAAGATAAATTTGAAAAAGATATTTCAGTAGAAAAAGAAAAAGTAATTGCAGCTGGTGGTTTAAAAATAATTGGTACAGAAAGACACGAATCAAGAAGAATTGATAACCAATTAAGAGGACGTAGTGGACGTCAAGGAGATGTTGGTGAATCTAGATTTTATATTGCATTAGATGATGACCTAATGAAAATATTTGGTGGAGACAGAATAACAAATCTTTACAACAAACTAGGAGCTAGCGAAGACTTACCAATTGAAGTTAAAATGGTATCAAAAGGTGTAGAAAGAGCTCAAAAGAAAGTTGAAGGTAGAAACTTCAGTATAAGAAAAAATGTATTAAAATATGACGATGTAATGAATGCACAAAGAGAAGTAATCTACAAACAAAGAAGACAAGTTTTAGATGGTGAAAACTTAAAACAAAGTATATTAAATATGTTTAATTCTGTAATTGAAGCTGTAGTATTAACACATACACAACTTGCAGAAGGAGAAAAACTAAACACAGAAGGACTATTACAAGATATTCAAACAACATTTGGAATTACAGATATAGAAAATGTAAAAGAAAATGAAGTTGATAGCGATAAATTAATAGAAGAATTAAAAGAAAAAGTTCTAAAAAATTATGAAGCTAAAGAAGCAGAATTTGGAGAAAAAGAACTTAGAGAACTTGAAAGAGTTGTTGTTCTAAAAGTTGTAGATCAAAAATGGATGGATCACATAGACAACATGGATGAATTAAAAAACGGTATAGGCTTACGTGCATACGCACAAAAAGATCCAGTAGTTCAATACAGAATTGAAGGAACAGAAATGTTTGAAGAAATGAACGAAGACATTAAATTAGACGTTGTTAAAATTCTTTCAAATGTACAAAGAGCAGGAGATATGAAAAGAACAGAAGCAGCAAAAATAACAGCAACAGGATTACAAGACACAGCAATAAACTTAGTAGATGGAAAATATTCAGAAAAAGAAGGCGGAATGAACAAAACAGTAGTAAACGAAGGACCAAAAGTAGGAAGAAACGACCCATGTCCTTGTGGTTCAGGAAAAAAATATAAAAATTGTTGTGGAAAATAAGAAAAAGCCCTTGAAATAAGGGCCTTTTTCTTATTTTGTTAATTTTCTATTTTGAAGGTAGGAATCTACTTCCTTAGGGCAAACCGAGTACATTAATATAAAGTTATTTGAAAAATTGCAATATAATGAGAATAAATTAATGTAAAACAATGTAGGGGCAGACGCCTCTGTCTGCCCGCGTGGCGAAGCCACTTTTTTTGGTAATTTTATAGAAAAAAACTCTATTATTTGTTATAATCAATATTGTACGAGGTGAAAAATGAAAAAGAGAATAAATGTAATAATAGTTATAATATTATTTTTAATTATTTTATGCATAGGAGTAAATTCTTTTGCTTTTAGTAATAAAGAAGAAGTATCAAAAAATCAAATATTTGAATATGTAATTAGTTTTGAAGAACCAGTTATCACTGCAGATTTTTCGGTTTTATATGATTCTAATAAACTTACATATATTGGAGCTAATACGAACGAGTTAAAGATTAATTTGAATTATGATAATTCAAAAATACTTGCATGTTATTATGATGTAAATAAAATAGGAACTACAAATATTGTATTAAAATTTAAAGCTAATACAGTAGGAACTACAAAGATTAATGTAGAAAATATAATAGCTCACACAAAAAATGAAGAAAAAGTAATTTCAGATTTATCTAGTAAAAACATTAAAATTGTAGATAAGGTAGAAAATAAAACAGAAAACAGTTTAAACGAAAATATAGATAAAGCAAATGAAAATATCGCTAACAATAGTTCAGAAGATGAAACAATAAAGAAAATAGATGCCTTACCTTTTGCTGGAGTTAAAGATTCATACACGTATTTATTTTTGATTGTAATAATCCTAATATTGTTAATTTTAATTCTAACAAATAAAAATTTAAACAAAAAAAGAAAAATAATATTTAGTTTTGCTATTATATTTGTAGGAGTTATTGTGTTTACTTGTAAATATATATTTGCTACAAGTGATGATAAAGTTCTTATAAACAAAAATAATAAGAATATATTAGTTGTTTTATCTACAGGAAATGAAACAAGAAGTATGAATCATCAAACCTTTAAAGAGAGAACTAAAGCAATAGCTTTAAAAAATGGTAATGTAGAATTAAATGACAATAGCCTAATTACAAATGGAAATATTTCTAGTTTTTCTAATAAAGAAGATTATACTATACAACTATATGGAGACGAAAATAATAATGGTTATATAAATTCAAGTGATATTTATGAATTAATAAATAAGGGTGATATAAACAATACTTTAATAAGTGAAATTTGTGATTTTATAATAAAGAAAGAAGAATTTAAGAACTACGATAAAGAAGGATTTGAAGAATTTAATGAAAATTCAATTACAAATTCTGTACCAAGTATACCTTTAGAACCGGCTACAGATAGATATACTCAAATAAATAATATTGATGAACTTAAAAATCTAGATGCAAAGATTGGTGAAAAATACAAAACTTTAGGTTATTATGAGGCAAACGATGGTGGAGCTGGCAGATATGATATTATAGAAAATAATTCTAACTTGAATATTGACAATGGACTATATATACCACTAAACAATGGACTTATAGCTGCTCTTTCTGTTAGAAATAGCATTGTTAATGTAAAACAATTTGGAGCAAGAGGAAATGGAAAAAATGATGATGTTTTATATTTAAGAAAAGCATTAAATTCTGGAATAAAAAATATTGAAATTCCAAATGGAGAATATAAAATTACAGATATAATAAAAATGGAAAAAGAAAACGTAAATGTAATTGGAAATAACAGTACAATATTTACAGATGATGACTATAATCCTGAAAGAAAAAATGAATTTCTATTTATAATGCAATCAAATAATTGTAATTTAAATAATGTAAATATTGAAGCTAGAGAAACAAAAAATATTGAAAGTTTATATAATTCACAAGTATATGTGGGAGCTACAAATATAAATATTTTAGGCTGTTCTTTTAAAGTTCCAGAAACAACAAGTAGTCAACATGCATACAACAATATAGATTTGTATTCTAATTGGCATAATGTTTTAGTAGAAAATTGCAATTTATATTTAGCTCATGATGGTAGTGCTGGTGGTTGTATATGGATAAGAGATTTTCATAAAAGAGGAGTAAGTGATGTTACATTTAAAAATAATATTTGTTATAAAAAATGTCACGATGAAATACTAGCTGTATTCAGTGGAAGTATTGAAAATGTAAATATTTTAAACAATACATTTATAATGCCAGAAAGTACAGATCCAAGTACAATGAGTTTTACACTAGGTTCAGGTTCTAACACTAAGGCTGAAAACATAAGATTTGAAGATAACACAATAGATGTAAAAGCAACAATGGATTTGCTTGTTTCAAAGAATGCTACAAATTTAAGCATAAAAAATAATAAAATAAAATTTGAACGTATAACAACACTAACAAATACATTTTTAATATATTTTCCAGAAAATAATTTAAAAGATGTAAAAATAGAAAATAACGATATAGAAATATATAATAAAACAGAAAAGACAATAAATGGAATAATTTCATCAAACTCTCAAAATATATTATTTAACAATAATACAGTAACTGCAAATTGCGAGATTTCTGAGGCATTTAGTGGATGTTTCGAAAACACTAATAATACAATAATATTTAATGAACCAGTAACAATATTTATTAATAAACCTAAAATGTTAAAAAATAACAATGTTACCTTTAATAAAGGCTTTGGGGCTATTGCTCAATATTATAAAGGTGGAATGAATTACGATAGTAATATTATAGATAACACATTTGAAAATAAATATGATGAAATCTCAGCAAATGGTAAATCTATATTATTAATGTTTAATGGAGGAAGCTTAGAAAATCATACAGTTAATTTTGAAGGAAACACTATTAAATCTGAAAAAGGAAATATAAGTAGAAACTTAATATATGCTTTAAATTTAGCAGATGAAAACGCTCAAACAATTAACATAAAAAATAATAATATTAGTGGATATAAAGATGCGTGGAGAGATAAAAATCAAGAAAAACATAATGTTTTTATGCAATAATAAAAGGAGATGATAAAATGATAGAATTAGAAGACAATTTGAAAGAATTGCAAAATTTAAAATCTAAAATAGAAAGTTTAGGTGGATCTCTTTGACATTACTAATGTTTCAAAAGAATTAAAAAAGCTAGAAAATAAAACATTAGAGCCAAACTTTTGGGAAGATAGCAAATTAAATGCACCAATTTTGCAACAAATTAAAATTTTAAAAGATAAAAAAGAAAGCTATTTTAAGGTTTTTAATGAAGTAAATAATTTAATAGAAATGAATGAATTGTTAGAAATAGAATTTGATAATGATTTAATGAATGAATTATTACAAAACACAAAAGAATTAACTAAAAATACTGAAAAGTTAGAAATTGCAACACTTCTTTCTGGCAAATATGATTCAAATAATGCAATAATAACACTTCATCCAGGAGCAGGAGGAACAGAATCTCAAGACTGGGCTGAAATGTTATATAGAATGTATTCAAGATGGGCAAATAAAAATGGATTTACAGTAAAAGAATTAGATTATTTAGATGGGGAAGAGGCTGGCTTAAAAAGTGTAACAGCACTAGTAGAAGGACCATATGCATATGGCTATTTAAAAGGAGAAATGGGAGTGCATAGGCTAGTTAGAATATCTCCTTTTGATAGTGGCGGAAGACGTCATACATCATTTGCATCTTTAGAAGTATTACCAGAAATTACTGAAGATATAGAATTAGATATAAAACAAGAAGATTTAAGAATAGATACATATAGAGCCTCAGGAGCAGGAGGACAGCATATAAACAAAACAGATTCCGCAATAAGAATTACACATATACCAACCAATATTGTTGTTACATGTCAATCTGAGCGTTCTCAAACTATGAATAAAGAAACAGCAATGAAAATGCTTAAATCAAAATTGTTAGATTTAAAAGAAAAAGAACACAAAGATAAAATAGAAGATCTAAAAGGAATACAACAAGAAATAGCATGGGGAAGTCAAATTCGTTCATATGTATTTTGTCCATATACTATGGTAAAAGATCATAGAACAAATTATGAAACAGGAAACGTTCAAGCAGTTATGGATGGAGAAATAAACGAATTCATAGAAAGTTATTTAAAATTAAATATAAACAATGATTTGTAGGGGCGACCATTGGTCGCTTTTTTATATTATAGTAAATTATATTTTATATGTAGGGGTCGGCGTCCCCGACGACCCGAAATTATAAATATAAGTCAAAATAATAATGATACAATTATTTTGTATACTTATAAATAACACAAAATAAAAAACATGCATATAATGTATTAGGCTTTTAATGTAATAAATATTATATTTTCTAAGCCTATTTATAATTAAATAAAGAAGGTGCCTACTATGGACACAATAGTATTAAAATTTGGAGGAAGCTCAGTTGCAGATAATATAAAATTGAACATAGTTGCAGAAAAAATTATAAACTTCTATAATCAAGGCAATAAAATAATTGTTGTTGTTTCAGCTCAAGGAAAAACAACAGATAGATTAGTAAAAGAAGCACTTGAATTAAATAAGGTACCTAATGACAGAGAAATGGATGTTTTATTAAGTTCGGGAGAACAAGTTTCTATTTCAAAATTAAGTATTTTATTAAATAAATTAGGATATAAAGCAATTTCACTAACAGGATGGCAGGCAGGTATTTTAACAAATAATACAAATCAAAATGCTATTATAGATTACATTGACACTTCTCGTATCGAAAAAGAATTAAATGATAATAAAATTGTTATTGTTGCAGGATTTCAAGGAGTTAATGAAAATGAAGACATAACAACCTTGGGAAGAGGAGGTTCAGATACAACAGCTGTTGCTATTGCAGCGGCTATAAATGCAAAACATTGTTACATTTATTCAGATGTAGATGGAGTATATACTTCTGACCCAAATAAAATTGTAGATAGTAAAAAACTTAAAACACTTTCATACGAAGAAATGCTTGACATTTCAAGTGAAGGAGCAAAAGTTCTTCATAATAGATGTGTAGAAATCGGAAAAAAATTTAATATACCTATTATAACAAAATCAACTTTTAATAATAAACAAGGAACAGTTATAAATGAAAAAATAGAAGATAGCGGAGTGAAAAGCATAGTTAAAAATGATAAAATTATATATATACATGCTAAATCTGAAACATATTCTATAGAACTATTTAATAATATATATAACACATTAATAAATGAAGGAATAAAGATAAACAACTTAATAAATAACAGTATATATAATTTGGATATAAAATTTACAATAAAAACAGAATTTTTCAATAAATTTAATGAATTGCTAGATGAAAAATTAGATATGCTAGATTGCACATATTTCAATGTATCTAAAATATCTATAATAGGATATGGAATAATGAAAGATGACGAAATTCTAAAGAAAACAATGAAAACAATAGAGGAAAATAAAGTACCAATTTTAAGGGTAGACTTGAGCGATTCAAAAGTAGCAATTATGTTTAAAGGTAAAGTAGCTGATAGTTTGGTAGAACAATTGCATAAAAAATTAATAAAATAAGCGGATAACAATCCGCTTATTCTATTACTCAACAATAACATTTTCTAACACGATAGTTGGAATTTTTTTTATTTTTTTATTCTTTGCAAACATCAAAACGAGGTAACCATCTAATAATATGTTGTTTGAAGAAATAATAAGAGGTTTAGGAAGATAGTGGTATTTCTTATAGAAAGATTTTATTTTATAATATCTTTTTCCTTTATAAGATGTCTTTAAGTCAAAATCCGCATATATTTTTGAACGAAAATTAACACTTGTCCAACAGGCAGGGAGGCAAGTTCCTTTTTTTTCAAGCTCAATTTCGTTTAAGTTTTTGTATTCTGAAATTAACTTAGCTTTTTCTGTTTTGGAACTTAATTCTCTAACAGCTTCATATTGAGAAACTGTTAAGGCTCCTTTTTCTTCGTTACACCTTTTACAGCAAACCTCCAAATTAATAGGTAAAGTTATTCCTCCGAGATGTCTAGGAATTCTGTGGTCTAGTGTTCTGTTTTGAGAATTTAATTTTTCGTTGCAATAAAAACACCGTTTTTTATTCTTTAAAGAATAAGTTAAATTATACATCAATTGTTCAAAAGGTAAATCACCTTTTATGTACAGTATGCCATTTTCTTCATATGCATAATTGTTTGAATCTTTCCAATTAGAAAATTTGTATCCGTCAGGAATTTCTAAAATCATAGAAATACCTCCTTTCAAAAGCGAAAAACAAGTTACATTTTTATTATATAATGTTTGTTTATTAAAAGTCAACATAATTTACAAAAAATGGTTCTAAAATTAAAAATATGAACATATATTAAATGTAGGAGATAACTTAAATAGGGAGGAGAGGCAGTATGACTCTTGAAGAAAGAAAAAGTGTTAATTCTGGTTTGATTCAAAATTTAATTTTAGAGAATAGAGAAAAATTAAGTGTTTCAGGTGTTTTAGATGTATTAAGCTTTGATGATCAAGTTGTAATTATGGATACAGAGCTAGGAATGCTTACAGTTAAAGGAGATAATTTACGCATAAATAAATTAAGCATAGATACCTCAGAGGTAATAGTAGAAGGAAATATATATAACATGGCTTATAGTGAAGAACATGGAGATAATAAAAGCGGATTCTTAAGTAAAATATTCAAATAAAATTGGAGGAAAATAATGCAAAATTATTCGTTAAATCAAGCTTTTATTTTTTTTATATTTGTTCTAAACCGGAATAGGCATTGGTGTGATTTTTGATTTTTTTAGAGTTTTAAGGAAGACTTTTAAAACACGTGATTTATTAACATATTTTCAAGATATACTATTTTGGATTTTTACTGGTATTTCTATATTGTATAATATGTATAAATTTAATAGTGGAGAAATAAGAGTATATGTATTTGCTGGAATAATTTTAGGAACAATAATATACATGCTTGCAATAAGCAAATATGTTATAAAAATAAATGTGTTTATTCTAAAAATTCTTATCTTATTAATATCTACTTTAATCATAAAACCTTTTAAAGTAATAAAGAAATATATATTATTACCATTTAAGACTGTAATCGACAAATTGAAACAAAAAAATATGGTAAAAAATAATTTTTTAGTAAAAATATTTAACAAAAATGTTGCAATTAAGAAGGATTTTAAGATATAATGTAGAAAAATTAATAAGGTAGTAAATTTATATATAAAGGAAGACGAATTACATATGAAAAAAATTAATAAGAGAAGCATTTTAAAAATATGTTCAATTTCATTTTTTATAATATATATTTCATTAATATTTATAAAACAACAACATACACTTTCTTCATATAAGAACGAACAAAAATATTTAACAGCAAAAATTGAAGAGCAAAATGAATACAAAAGCGAATTACAGTCTAAAAAAGAGAATGTAAATTCAAATGAATATATTGAGCAAATAGCTAGAGAAAAACTTAATATGTATTTACCAAATGAAAGATTATATATAGATGTGGGAAATTAATATCCCTAAAAATTCTTTTTAGGGATTCTTGTATTTTTATTCAAATTTTTAATTGTTTTCTTTGAAAATCCGAAAATATTAATTTAATATAAAAAGGGAGGCTTATATATGGAGTTAGAAAGTTTTACACTAACTGAATTACGTGAATTAGCTAAAAATAAAGGACTAAAAAATTTTTCGAAATTAAAAAAAGAAGATTTAATAATATTATTAAATGATGGAAAAATAAAAAAAGTGGAAGAAAAAAAAGATGATAATAATCCTACTTTTAAAATTACAAATGAAGACGATAAAATAGTAGAAGGAATATTAGAGGTATTACCTGATGGATATGGATTTTTAAGGGGAGAAAATTATTTATCTACACCAAATGATGTATATATATCACCAGTTCAAATAAGAAGATTTAAACTAGATACAGGTGATAAAATAAAAGGTATATCTAGAATGGCAAAAGAAGGAGAAAAATTCCCATCATTAATTTTTGTTGGCGAAGTTAATGGCGAAGCTCCAGAAGTTGCATATAGAAGAACTAAATTTGATGATTTAATTCCTATTTATCCTACTGAAAGAATGCATTTAGAAACTAAATCAAACGAATATGCAATGAGAATAATAGACTTAATGAGTCCAATAGGAAAAGGACAAAGAGGAATGATTGTTGCTCCACCAAAAGTTGGAAAAACAACTCTTATAAAAAAGGTTGCTAATAGCATTACACAAAATAATCCAGAAGTAGAATTAATTGTTTTACTAATAGACGAAAGACCAGAAGAAGTTACAGATATGAGACGTTCTATAAATGGAGATGTTATAGCCTCTACATTTGACGAAATGCCTGAGCATCATGTTAAAGTTGCGGAAATGGTTTTAGAAAGATCAAAAAGATTAGTAGAACAAGGAAAAGATGTTGTTATTTTATTAGATAGTATTACAAGGCTTGCAAGAGCATATAACTTAGTAATCCCTTCATCAGGAAGAACTCTATCAGGAGGTTTTGACCCAGGAGCTTTACACAAACCTAAAAAATTCTTTGGTGCAGCAAGAAATATTGAATTTGGTGGTAGTTTAACAATTCTTGCTTCTGCATTAGTAGAAACAGGAAGTAGAATGGATGATGTAATATTTGAAGAGTTCAAGGGAACAGGAAATATGGAAGTACACTTAGATAGAAAACTATCAGAAAAACGTATTTTCCCTGCAATAGATATAAATAAATCTGGAACAAGAAGAGATGACTTATTATTATCTGCAAAAGAAAAAGAAACAGTAGATGCCTTAAGAAAAGCTTTAAATAGTTTACCTGTTGCAGATGTAACAGAACAATTAATAAGCCAAATGGTTCAAACAAAAAACAATGAAGAGTTTTTAGAAAAAATGGATCAGTTTTTAAAAAATTACAAATAAAAATTATTTGAAGAGAAGTTTATATTTTACAATATAAATTTCTCTTTTTTACCCTAAACTATTTACTTTGCTTAACATAATTGATAAAATATAGATATGCAAATTTTGTATAAATATTTTTAAGGAGGATTTAGTAGTTTATTTTTAAAACTTTTAATCATTCAGTATGAAAGGAGACAACTTATGGAAGGAGCTCGATTAAAGAATTACGCTGATATTATGTCTTATAACAAAGAAGTTACGGGATCTTGCAATCTTGCTGTTATCAAATATGATGATGGACTAACTATTAAGGGAATTGTAGACTGTGGTTTATTTCAGGAACGGGAATATGCAGATTTAAATAAAAAACTTCCGTTTAATGCAAATGAACTCGATTTTGTTTTAGTCACACATAATCATGTAGACCATACAGGTAGATTGCCTTTCTTAATTAAAAAAGGTTATACCAAAAATATTTACATGACATATGTAACTGAAAACCTTATTTCACTTGCTATGGAAGATAGTTTAAAAGTATTGAAAAATCTTGCTAAGAGAAACAATGAAGAACCTTTGTATTCCATGCAAGATAAAGATACTATGCTTAGTAATATAATTGGCTGTAAATTCAATCGTGAAGTTTGGGTTAATCCGTATGTGAAAGTAACATTCCTCAGTAATGGTCATTTACCAGGGGCAGCTTTAATTCTTGTTCAGGCAATACGGGAAGGATATGAAGATATTAATATTCTATTTACTGGCGATTATAATTCGAAAAATATGTTTTTCGATGTTGAACCAGTTCCTGAATATATCAAAAAATTACCGCTTACAGTTGTTCAAGAATCAACATATGGAAATATGGACTCAAGTCAAATAGAAGAATGTTTTGAAAGAAATGTTCTCGAAGCCGTATCTGAAAACAAGAGTATTGTTATTCCTGTTTTTTCTCTTGGCAGAGCACAAGAAATTTTGCACATTTTAAGTGAATGGCAGAAAAATAACAAGCTTTCAACTAAGGTACCTATCTATTTTGATGGTAAGTTAGCAATACGGTATACTGATTTGTTTTTAAGAGGTTCAATTCAAATTAAAGAAAGAATACGGAACTCTCTTATTCCTAAAAATCTTAAGTATGTTGAAGATAAACAAATGAGAATGAGATTATTGGAAGACAGTAAAGAAAGCAAAATAATTTTAACTACTTCTGGTATGGGAACTTATGGACCCGCTCAAACTTATTTACCAAGATATTTAGGTAGAGAAGATTGTTTAATCCAGTTTACTGGATATACTGCGGAAGGAACACTAGGAGAGCGCATTAAGAGTGCTGAAATTGGAGATATTATTAATATTGCAGGAGTTTTAGTTGAGAAGAAAGCTAGAGTTGAATATACAACAGAGTTTTCAGCTCATGCTAAAGCAGATGAAATGATTAATTTTTTAAATCAATTTACCAATTTAAGATTAGTACTTGTAAATCATGGTGAAACTCAAGTAAAAAATGAGTTTGCAAAAAGAATTATGAAAAGTGTTAACACAAAAGCAACAGGA
The DNA here is from genome assembly GCA_902461935.1 of uncultured Clostridium sp. GTDB lineage: Bacteria > Bacillota > Clostridia > TANB77 > CAG-508 > Merdicola. The sequence goes on from CABPZP010000005.1 coordinate 79,512, forward strand.
ATCCTTGGAGAGCAGTTCTTTAGAATTGATCCATATGGATTTGTAAAATCAATGAATACTAAATTCAACTAATAAAAATATTTACGAACTAGAGGGGCATATTATGCCTCTCTTTTTATGTTGACATAATTGAATAAAAATGATAAAATATTCTCGAAACTTTTTTAAAATTACAGCAAAGGAGGGTTCATTATGACGAAAAAAGATTTGAATTTTTTGGTGAAAGTTCACATTCAAAAATCAGAAGGAGATGACACAGTTATTTCTATTACATTGGGGCAGCTACATGACATAATAGTAGCACATCCATCAGGAAACATTACTTTTAAAATTGGAGATGAATTGTTATCAATTGAAAGAAGCCAAGTTATTGAAATTTATAATTTTGCTAAGCAACAGTTAATCAATGCTAAAAACACAGTTCCTGTACGGTTAAAAGATTATTTGATTGATGTATCATCAAGTAAGAAGAGTACACAGACAGAAAAAATTTCTTCAAGAGATGAGGAGATTGAAAAACTTTGGTCATGCATGTTATTAAAGAAGAAAAACAATGCAATTCTTGTTGGCGAACATGGTGTTGGAAAAACAACAATGCTTCTTGAAGTTGTTCGGCAGTTAAAAACAGGTGAAGCACCAAGCCAAATTACCTCTTGCAAAGTTATTCAGCTGAATACTTCAAAATTGCTGAAAATCAGGTCTGACTTTAGTATGAAACATGTAATATCAGCAATTATAAAGTATTTATTGGAGAACAAAAACAATATCATACTTTATGTTGATGATTTACTTTCAATGAAGTATGACATCTATCTGGCACTGTTACTAATTATTATTTTAAAGAAACTTAATGTGAAATTTGTTGCCTCAATTACTTATGAAAACTATGAAGATTATTTTGAAAAAGATGACACTATTTGCAAATACTTAAATCCTATTTATTTGGAGGAACCAGATGTAGAAGATATTTATGATATCATTTTTAGTAGAGTCTTAAAACTTCAAAAAAAATATGGAGTCACAATTTCAGAAGAAATGATTAATTTTTCAATTTTTACGGGATACCATCTTTCAAGTTCAAATTCAGCTAATCCTGAAAGTACCATTGATGTAATTAATTTTGCATTTGCTGATGCAAAAAGAAATAACAGCAAAGAAGTTTGTAAAAAGAATATTTTAAGATATTATTTTATTAACTTCAAGCTTGAAAAAAAGGCTGAAAATACAGAAAAAATAATAACTGCATACCATGAAGTAGGCCATTACCTTGTTACAAGGTATTCTGAAAATATTCGCTCTTACAAAAATGCATTTGTTTCAATATTGCCTTTTGAAAATACTTTAGGATTAACGGCTTCGTATGAGGTAATTGGAAAACAATTAACATTTGACAAGGAATTCTTTATTGATGAGATTGCAGACGCACTTGGAGGCAGGGTAGGAGAGGAAATGTATACAAACAAATATAGCTCAGGAGCCCTTAGTGACTTAAACATGGCAAGTAAAATGGCAGCCCAGGTTATAATGTACTATGGCTTATCTAGTAGAGAAGATGATAAAAATAAGTGTTACATTGCTGGTGAAATGCATGAGCTTCTTACCGATGAGATTAAAAATGAAATTAATACAGAAGTAACAGATTTAATTAAAGAAGGATATAAGAGAGCAACAAAGATAATTTATGAACATAAAGAATTACACGAAAAAATTGTCTCAAAGCTTCTTGAAGAAGGAATTCTCATGGGATCTGAACTTGACAAAATCTGCAAAGAATTTGAAGAAAGCCAAAAAAATGAAACATGTGAAAAAGAGGAAAACCAGAAGTAAAATCTATTTCATCATGATGAAATAAGTATTCTTCTATAAAAGAATACTTAAAACTTTTAAACCAAAGGTGCAATTAATTTTGCACCTTTTATATTTTTTATAAAAATTTCATAAAACTATTGACAAATAAATAAAAAATTATTTCTTTAAAAATGTTTTAATAAATTGAAAAGAGGGGATTTGAGATAAGATCCTTAGTATATTGAATATACAACATTGCACAAAATCAAAGTTTTGTGCAAAAAGAGATAGTAATAAATATATAGGACCTGCATTTTAGTCCCACCCATCAAAAATTAGCTATTCCTTGATATAAGCTATATTCAGCTATATTTATATACAATAAACTTACATTTCTTTTATATAAAAACTCCTTAAAATTGATTCTAACACTTCATTATTTTGTGTTTATTCTTGGTTGGATTTTTTTCATTATTGTAACTTAATAATTTATAAAAAATTATATAACTTTAGATTATTTTTTCAAAAATTCTTCAAATCCTTATATATCAGTATTTTGCCTTATTTTCCAAACAACAAGTTATATGTCTAAAAAATAAAAACGCCTTAAAATTGATTCTCGTGTGTCGCTTTTTTAGCCATTTTTGAGCATTTTTAAGAAATTCCTAATTTATCAATATTTTAGTAGTTTTATATAGATTTTGCTGCAAGTCATATTATTCGTAATAAAATATTAAACATATAACTTGTTAGACTTTATATAAAAATATCTTAAAAATGATTTTAGAGTGTCTTATTATAAAATAATTATAATAAGCTATATAATTAAATTTGTTTTGCAAATTTATAAAATTATACATTATAATTTGTAAAAAAATGTCTTATACAAATGTTCGGTTTTTAATATTTAATGTTTGGTTTTTAAATTATAAATTTAACATTGCACAAATTTAAAATCTAAAATTCTAAAATTTAAACTAAAAATTAAAATTTTGAAATTTTAATTTTTAGTTTAAATTTTATTTTAATTATAAATTTTATTTTTATGATTTGTTCTGTAAATTTTATATAAAATTTCTTTGTGAGATTTTTCGGAATTAGTTTAGAAATTTTATTTTTTATTTAATTATTAAATCTTTATTTTTTCAAAAAATGCACCTCTCTCCTACTCTTCCTTTTTTCTGCACAAAATTGAAATATTATCAAATTCAACTTTTTATACTAAAAAGAAGCTGATATTTAATCAACTTCTAGTAAAAATTTATATTTAATTATTTCGGTAACTTGTAATTTATCTTTCCAATTCATTTTTACTTTTTTCAAATTCTTTTATTATTTCATCTCTAAACACATAATACACTTCTAATGGAATATTTTTATTATCAATTATTGGATAATTATTTAAATCTTCTCTAAAAATTTGACTATTAATTTTATTAATTGGTTTAGCATGTTGCATTAAATAATACCCTTCCCTATTTATTATTGCATTTTGGTAATGTAAGTACTAATGAAATATAATAAGCATATTTATAACAGTTACCAAAACGATTTTCATTTTCAATATTTAGTATTTTCTCCAATTTTAACATCAATGACATAATCTTTTAGTTTTAATAATTCCTTTAAAAATTCTTCTTTTTCTTTTTCATTTAAATCATTTTGTGTCCACTTATTGATTCCATATTTAATTCGATAATTGTCCATATCCAGTTCTGTTGCACCAATCGATTTCAAATAATTGATTGTAACTTTTCATAATCCCCCTTCATACAACTTACTATTTGTTTTTGTTATAGAATTAAAGATTTTTCTATCTTAATATCATTTAAAAATTCTGGTAAATTAGTAAATGTAGCTATAATTCCTCTATTTGTAAGTGCAAAAATATCTCTAGTCTTTTTATCTATTTCCTCTTTTACTGCTTTAGGAACTTTAATTGATACTCCAGCTTTTTTATATTCTTGTTCTATGTATTTTTCTAAAGTAGGAAACATGTTTTGAATTAGAAAAACAGCTTTTTTTCCAGCCAAATTTCTTGCAAATACAAAGTTATTAGGTTCTATTCCTTTTTTAGTCCTAATATCATTATATAATTTTAAATACTTATCATATTTTGAAGACATAGGTACAAACCACAATATTTCTTTATCAATTTTATCTCGAAAACAAAAATAAGTTGGTCTTTTTGTTCCAGCTTCTTTATTTTCCATTAAATGATATTTAGGGTTGTACTTTTCAATGAATTCATCTTTTATAAAATATAATTTTTCTTCAACAATTTCCATTTTGCTCCTTATATAATAAAAAGGGAGTACAAAACTCCCAAATTTATTCACCAGTGTATTTTCTCTTTGCCAACTGGGTGGCTGATTAATCGATTATCTAGGGTATTTTACTCTTTGCCTCCTAGTAGGCAGTGTTTATTTATATAATATATTATAGCACCATATTATTTGAATTGTCAACAAATTCAAAATGATTTTCTAAAATTATTATATATAATATTATATGATATTTATATATAAATAATGCAAATATTTTTGGTATCATTTTCTTTAAATTTTATATGTTCACTTTCATCCATATATCTATCATTTTTGTTTCATTTTATTATCGTTTAATTGTTCAATCGTTCGATTGGATTTTTTATAATAAAATATTCAATAGATATTCTCAAAATTTTTGTAGGATTTTTTTTGAATTAGTTTAGAAATTTTATTTTTTTATTTAATTATTAAATCTTTATTTTTTCAAAATTGCCTCTCCCTCCTACCTTTCCTTTTTCTGTCAAAATTGAAATATTATTATTAATCTGATATTGAATTTTTAATTACTATATGTTATAATTTTTATGTAACTTATAATTTCATATATTAGAGAAAGGATATCTATTTGCTATGAAAAAATCAAAAACACTAAGTAATACTAAAGTATATCCAATTGAAGGAAAGGTTTGTCGGGCTATAATACCATTTGATGATGGATCCTCTTTAAATATTCTTTTTAAAGTAGAGAGGATGGGAGTTATTGAACCATGTACTTCAGCAGATAAATTTATTTATTCTTCGCTTTCAAAAGATATACAGAGTAGAATATATACATTGTATTCAATTTTGTAAAAAGATTTATCTGTAAAAAAATCCTTATAGTTTAAATGATTATTAAAACTATAAGGATTTTTTGGATTATAATTCTAGTCTTTTAAAATGTACTTCTTTTAATTTTTGAGCAAGAATCATATTATTCCGATTCATCTTTTTCACAAATTGCTTTTTCCTTCATTTTCATCGTAAAACTGTTGTTCTCATATTCAATACTGAAATTTTTTAATGGATTTTTTTCAAATAATTATATATATCTTTCATTATTTCTCTATTTACAATCTCATCTACTTTATTCATTGCCAAAATTATAGAATTTGATTCTTCTAACCTAATATATTCATCAGTCAGAAGATTATTACTATTGAAGTGAATTGAATCGCTTTCCGTTCCGAAAGCGACATAACATTTTGCGGAATCATCAGCTGGATTTCTTACTAAACTTACTTGCCAAATCAGTAAGTTTAAGTCATCAGACGATTCGAAAACATCTAATATTCTTTGTAAACATCGTAGTCTTTTGACTAACACCCGCCGACGTTCAATAATGCCTTCTGCTTTGCCTGTTATTTTACTCATACTGTTTCCTCCTTTTGATGTATTAAAGTTTTCACAATTTGCTACTTTTAATTATTTACATCTAATATTATAGCATATTTACATAATTTGCCAATACATTATGCTTAATTTAATTTCATTTATTATCTTATATTTGTCTATACTTTTCGAAAAATTTATAGTTTATATTTTTTCTTCTTTTTTATTTTAATATAAAAAGTTCCAGGTATCAAAGTTTTGCGCAAAAAGGAGTAGGAGTAAAATATAGAACCATGCAAAATGGTCCTCTCTCCAAAATTTTGCTATTTCTTTATATTTCAGTATTTTGCTTAATTTTTTAGACAACAAGTTATATTACCTTTTTATAAAAACGGCTTAAAATCGATTCTCGTAAGCCGTTATTTTAGGCTTTTTAGAGATTATTTTAGTATCTGCAGATAATTATAAAAATTGCATATATATAATTAAAATTTTTATAAACAACTTAAATTTCATCTAAATTTAATATTTAGATGAAATTTAATATTGCAATATTGTAATTGGCTTAAAATTGATTTTCGCAAGTTTAAATTATAATAATTAAAATATATACAAATCTAAAACCAAACATTAAAATTTGTAATTAACAAATGTTCGTTTAAAAAAATTCTATAAATTTAAAATATTTAATTTATAATTTTATAAATTTTTAAATTTCAAATACAATATTTTTTTAGTTTTATTTTTTTATCTTAAAAATTTTTTATTATAAATCTGAAGTGAATTTTATTTTGTAAAAACTTTGCACAAAATTTTTCTGCATATTTTGCTATAAATATTTATATTAAATATAAATCTACAGCATCAAAAATAGTACTATCCCCCCTACTCTACTGATTTTTTAGAATTCATATTTTTTTATTTCACAATTTTTTAATCCTCTATCTAAGAACAAACCATTTTTTATACCTTCAAAATAACCATTAAATGCTTTTGATACTCCACTATGAGCTACTACTAGAACATTTTTATAGTCTTTTATTTTTAATTTATCTAAAAAGTTATATATTCTTTTAAAGAATTCTTGTATATTTTCACTTGTTCCATATTGTATTTCAGTATAATAGTTCCAGTATTCGTCTCTATTTGTTACATCTAGAGATTGTCCAGACAAACTACCGGGATTTCTTTCTTCTAATCTATTATCAATAAGTATTTCTTTTTCTTTAACATTTATAATTTTAGCTGTATGCTTTGCTCTAATTAAAGGAGAGCAAATTATAATATCATAATCAATTGTTTTTATTTTTTCTCTTAATTCTTCAGCCTGTTTTATACCTTTTTTAGTTAAATCTTCATTTTCATTATTATATTGTTTTAATGCGTTATGTGGGACTTCTCCATGTCTTATTATATATACTTTCATTATATTTCACTCCTATTTATAAATTATCAAATTGTTTACCTCCAATTTTATTCATTATTCAAAAAATTCATCACTAAATCTATAATTACTTCTTTTTCCTTTGGATTCGATTCAGCAATTAATAAAGTAAGAGCCGTTAATGTATTATTATCAATTACTTGTTTACCGTTTTTATATAATATTCCGTAAAAATTTAGAAAATATATAAACAAAGTTGCTGCAATTCTTTTATTGCCATCTGCAAATACATGATTTTTTACTATTAAATATAAAAAATTCGCTCCTTTTTCTTCTATACTTTTGTAGATATCCTGTCCGTGCAAAACTTTGATAAATGTTACCAATAATTGATTCCAATCCTTTATCTCTTTCAACTGCAAAAAGAGAACTTTCTTCGTTAAATCTTAATTTATTGATTATGTTTATGCATTCCTGGTATTCAATTTTTCTATCGTCTATATTTCCTTCGATTTTCTTTAAAGTTCTATGATCATAATCATCTAATAAGTCTAATGCTTTTGAATATCCTCCAATTACTTTTAATATTTCTTTTGCATCATTTCCTTCTAGTCTTTCATCAATACGATTAGCAATATCTATTAATTTTATAGTTTTTTCCAAATATTCTAATCTTTTTTGATTTACTGCATAACCTTTTAGCATGTAATCTTTTAATATTTTGTTTGCCCATTTTCTGAAAACAATACCCTGTGATGATTTAACACGATATCCAATTGATATAATTACATCAAGATTGTAATATTCTACATTGTATTTTTTTCCATCTTTAGCAGTTGTCGCAAATTTTGCGACAACTGAATTATCATCTTTTAATTCTTCCTTTAAAGCATTATTAATATGTTTTCCTATTGTCTTTATATCTCTATCAAATAAATCTGCTAACTGTTGTCTATTAAGCCACACAGTTTCATCTTTTAGGTTTACTTCTAATCTTACTCCTTGGTTTTCAAATAAAATAATTTCATTCTTTTTTTCGTCCATACGAACACATCCTTTATTATATAAAATTTAATTCTTAGTATATTTGTTAGTACTTATATATTACAATTTTTAGTATTTTTGAACTATTGTACATATTTTATAATAAGAACAAATATTTGTCTATAGTTTAAAATAAAAGTATTAATTATTTTTATTCGAAAGTGTCGTGGCATCAAAGTTTTGTGCAATAAGAGATAGGAGTAAAATAATAGAACCCCTTATCAAGGTCTTACCCACAAGTTCTTGTAACCATTAGCCTTAACGGCTTTACTAGCTATTTATCAGATATCGTTTGACTAACATTATTACTTTATAATTTATTACTTGCAATAATGTTAGTCTAGTCCCAGATATTTATTTCTAAAATCAATTTTAAATCAGTTTTATAATTTATCCTTATAATTTTACATCTAAATAATTTTTCTATTTAAAATTTAATTTTATTACTTAATAATTTTTATTTTATATTATATTTTATATAAATTTTCCAAAAATTTTCAAAATGCCTATTTCTCTATATTTGCCGTATTTTACCAACAACAAACTATAAGCCTTAAAAATAAAAACGGCTTAAAATCGATTCTCGTGCGTCGCTTTTTTGAGGTATTTTTGCATTTTTTTATATACCTATATAAGCATATAAAAATTAGTCATTTTTTATCTAAAAACTCTCAAACCCAGAATTATCAATATTTTGCTAAAATACTAAACAACAAGTTATATGGCTTAAGTATAAAAATGGCTTAAAATCGATTCTCGTAAGCCGTTATTTTAGAGCTTTTAGAGATTACTTTAGCATCTGCAGATAATTATAAAAATTGCATATATATAACTAAAATTTTCATAAACAACTCAAATAAATCTAAATCTAATGTTTAGATGAATAATTTAATATTGCAATATTGTAATTGGCTTAAAATTGATTTTAACAAGTTTAAATTAT
>CABPZP010000006.1:0-81353 GCA_902461935.1 uncultured Clostridium sp.
TAGTAAAAGCAAATGGAAAAGAAACCTACTACACATGGATACCAAGATACGAATTCAAAATAACAAGTAGCCAACAAGCACAACCAGCAAAAGCAAGAACAGAAGTAAGATTTTTAAAAGATACAAGCACAGACACAAGCGATGGATATCAGATACCAGAAGCATTCACATTCGATGGAAAACAATTAAGTGGTTACTGGGCAATGAAATATACAGCCGGGGAATAAGAAATTTAAAAATGTTCTAAAAAAATTTCCTTTGCATATATTTTATAAGATATATATGCAAAGGAGAAATATAATGTTAGTTATAAAATTTAAAGATATAATAAAATATCTAGCTTGTATAATACTGATTATTTCAGTATTTATATTATTTGCTAGATATTTTTTAAATTTAAATAAAGATAAAAAGTTTATAAACAAAACAGCACTAACAGAATGTTTAGGTTCTGTAATGCCAGAAGTTTCTGAACTAAATGAAAATAAAGAAAACGATGAAACTAAAACAAGTGGAATTACAAAAATATTAGAAACAGAACTAGGGTATATTAAGCTAAAAAAAGAAGATACTACACAAATTGAAACTCCAACTGATAATAAAAAACTCGAAGAAGCTAAAACAGGAGTAAGCACAGAAGTTGTAGAAAGTGGTATAGAAAATAAATTTACCAATACATATGAAAGTGTACAGATAAAAAACGGGACTAAATATGACTTAACAGAAGAAATATTAACACCAAATTTTGAATTAACAAATAAAAAAGACATAATAATATACCATACGCACACTTGTGAAAGCTATACCCCAACAGAAAACTACAACTATGAACAAACAGGAACCTACAGAACAACAGATTTAAACTACACAGTAGCAAGAGTTGGAGACGAATTAGCAAATTATCTTACAAACTATGGATATAACGTAGTACACGATAAAACATACCATGACTATCCAGCATATACAGGCTCATATGGGCGTTCTATGAATACAATTACAAATATAATGAAAAGTGGAACCAATGCTCAAATGATAATAGATCTACATAGAGATGCTGTAGGGGCAAATAACAATTATGCTCCAAAAGTAAAAATAGGAGAAGAATACGCAGCACAACTTATGTTTGTAATAGGAACAGATGGAGGAGGAATGGAACATCCAAACTGGCAACGAAATCTAAAATTTGCAGTTGCAGTTCAACAAAAAGCAAACGAAATGTATCCAGGACTATTTAAACCAATAATCTTAAGAAATTCAAGATATAATCAAAATGTTTCAGATGCAGCAACAATAATAGAAGTAGGAGCAACAGGAAATACAATGGAAGAATGTTTAACAAGTATGAAATACCTATCAAAAGTATTTAGTGAAATTGTAAAATAATCACTTGACAATATAATTAAGTAAATATAAAATGTGGTAAGAAAAAGGGAGTAACTATGAAATTTGGATTAGAGGAAAAAACATATAAAGATATAAAAAAAGTTTTATTACAATTTCCATACACATTTTATATATTTGGTTCACGTGCAAAAGAAAATTATAAAAATACATCAGATATAGATTTAGCCATTTTCGAAAAGATAGATAACATTGAACAATTTAAAATTAAAGATGAACTAGATAAGTTAAATATAATTTATATGATAGATATAGTTTTTGTTAATGAAAATACTAAAAAAGAATTAGTAAATTCTATAAAAAAAGAAGGAGTAAAATTTTAATGAATGAAAGAATTATTCAAAGAAGACAAGACTATTTTAATGCATTAGAAAGATTAAAAGAAGGTGTAAAACAAGAAGCAAATGAAATTGTAATAGATGGAATTTTGTATAGATACGAATTTACATTTGAACTTGCTTGGAAATGTATGAAGGATTGTTTAGAATATCAAGGAATCGTAGAAAGCATTGGAAGTCCAAGAGAAATAATAAAATTAAGTTTTAAACACGGAATTATAGAAGATGGCGATAAATGGATAAAAATGATGTTAGATAGAAATACTTTATCACATTTATACGATGAAGAAACATCAAGAAGTGTATATTTTAATATAAAAAATGAATATATAAAAGAATTTGATTTATTACAAGAAAAATTAAAATTTTATATTTAAAAGTTTATAAACAATATTAATGAATAAATAAATAACATAAGGAAAATATAAAAAAGAAAGGATGAAAAAAATGGAAGATTGTTTATTTTGCAAAATAGCAAAAAAAGAAATACCAGCAGATATTGTATATGAAGACGAAGAAATATTAGCATTTAAAGATATACAACCAGCTGCACCAATTCATATTTTAGTTATACCCAAAAAACACATTGAATGTGTTAATGATATAAAACCAGAAGATGAAGCACTAATTGGAAAAATATTTACTAAAATAAAAGAAATAGCAAAAACTCAAGGAATAGATAAAACAGGATATAGAGTAATTACAAACTGCGGAAAAGATGCAGGACAAGAAGTAATGCATTTACATTTTCACCTACTTGCAGGCAAAAAATTAGGTGAAAAAATAGTCGGATAATATAATGATATATTATATGTAGGGGTCGGCGTCCTCGACGACCAAAAAAAATAAAATAAAAAACAAAGGAGTGATAATTATGCCACTAGTAACAACAAAAGAAATGTTTGAAAAATCAATGAAGGAAGGATTTGCAATAGGTGCATTTAATGTAAACAACATGGAAATAATACAAGGAATAGTAGATGCTGCAGCAGAAGAAAATTCACCAGTAATATTACAAGCATCATCAAGTGCTATAAAATATGCAAGAATAGGATACCTTAAAAAAATGGTAGAAGCAGCACTTGAAGAACACGATATTCCAATAGTATTACACTTAGACCATGGACCAGATTACGAAACATGTAAAATGTGTATAGATAATGGATTCACATCTGTAATGATAGATGGATCAAAATACGATTTCGAAGAGAACGTAGCACTAACAAAAAAAGTAGTTGAATATGCACACATGAAAGGTGTTGTAGTAGAAGCTGAACTTGGAAAATTGGCAGGAATTGAAGACGATGTAAATGTTGCATCAGATGATGCAATGTATACAGACCCTGCTCAAGCAGAAGAATTTGTTAGAAGAACAGGTTGTGATTCTTTAGCAATAGCAATAGGTACAAGCCATGGAGCATATAAATTTAAAGGCGATGCAAGACTTAGATTTGACATATTAAAAGAAGTAAAGACACGAATACCAAATACACCAATTGTATTACATGGAGCATCAACAGTAATTCCAGAATTAGTAGAAACATGTAACAAATATGGAGGAGAAATACCAGGAGCAAAAGGTGTACCAGACATAATGCTACACCAAGCAAGTAAATCTGGAGTATCAAAAATAAATGTAGACACAGACTTACGTTTAGCAATGACATCAGAAATAAGAAAAGTTCTTGTAGAAGAACCATCAATATTTGATCCAAGAAAATACTTAACACCAGCAAGAGAATCTGTAAAGAAAACAGTACAACACAAAATAAGAGACGTATTTGGATCATCAAACAAAGCATAAATTAAGATAATAATTAATGTCAAATGTTGTAGGGGTCGGCGTCCCCGACGACCCGTAACAATAAAATCAAAAAAACAAGAATAACAAACAAAACAAGAGAAAAAGCAAAAAAACAAAAACAAACAACAAAAATCAAGAAAATAAGGACATTGAACAAACAAAAAGCATATGATAATATACAAATAGTTAATTAAATAAGTAAATAATTTTCCCTGCATAGTGCGTGTAGACTGAATTTTTAGAACCAACAAGTTTAAAACGGGAATCTGCCTTTAATTGTGGCGTGTAAGCTTGCATTTATGTAAGAAACCCATTAGCAATTAACAAGATACCCACCTACGAGAGTAGGTCCTTAAAAATTCTTTAACATCTTACGGCTAAGGCGGGGTTTTTTTATTGGGGTCAGTCCCCCAGTCGACAATTTGTCGAACGGAGTGACAGACCTATTTTTATATTATAGGAAATTCCTATTTTAGATGTAGGGGTCGGCGTCCCCGATGACCCGTGTGGCGAAGCCACTTTTTTATTAAAATTTATGCTTATTTTTTATAAAAAGCCTTGAAATAATTTTATACATAATATAAAATAAATAAAAAATATTTTAAATAGGAGAATGTTAATGAAAAAGATAATTAGTATTTTATTTATAACATGTATGTGCTTAGTATGTATGCCAAATTTAAATTTTGCGGTTTTACAATCTAATGGAAATACACCAGCTGCATATGGTTTGAATGATTATATTGTGAATGTAAGAAAAATGGAAGAATTAGGTGGAGCTATGGGTCTTACAGAAACATTAAATGATAACTTAACATCTACCACATCTAATAATATAGATGTTCATATAGAAAAAAACACTGAATATGGTGCTATGGCAATACTCTCTGTTTCTAATTATGGTAATCCAAGTAAGATAAAAAATGGTGAAACTACAACTGGAAATAAAAGTGGTATAGTTATAAATTTCAATAATGAGGTAACATCAGTTCAAGGATATGAAAATTGCCCAATACGGTCCTAATCTTAATAAAGCAGCTAATAGATATAAAGATAGATATTTTAATGGAGAATATGTTAAAAAAAATGGTGACGCACTACAAGAAACGCATACTTGGTATGGTGCAAGTGGTGTTTTTTTTAAAGGAACAGATTCTGGTGCTTCACAGGGTGCGTTGGTTAGAGCTACTAATAATAGTATATTTGATTATAATGCTAGTAGATTTGATTATGGTTGGGGCAGCCGGAGGTCCATCTGTTACTACACCATACCGTTCTCGTGCAGTCGTAGTTTGCGGAAAAGATTTATAAAATTCACATTAGGAGATTGTGATGAAAAAAATAAAGTTAAACAAGAAATTTATAAAGAAAAATAAGTTTAAGATTATATTATTCAGTATAATCTTAATTTTGATATTAATTGCAATATTTTTTGCTTCTAAAAAAGTTGTTAATAAAATTACAGAAAACAAAAAAGCAGAAGAATTTAATAAATTTTATTTCGAGAAAAAAGACTTTAAATTAAGTGAAGAAGACTATACATATACTTATGAAGGAGTAGTTGTTGTTCAAGAAATAAATGGAATTGAAAGTATAACATACACAAAAAATGGGCAAGATGTTACGGTTAGTGGAAATGGAAAAAATAAAATTGCAATAGACTATGAGGCAAAAGAAAATACAGATTACACATTTAAAATTAAACCAATAAATGAAGATGAAAAACAAGAAGTTTTACATGTAGAAAGAAAAGTTGCTGGTGAAAATACATATAAATTAGTGAATGGAATATATGTAAATACACCATTTTTAGAGAACTTTAATAGTAAATATACAAGATACTTAAATGTAGATGAAAATGGAAATTTAACACCGGCAAATTGGATAACAGATTCAGAACCAAACAATTGGTACTCATATAAAGATAAAAATTGGGCAAATATTTATGTTGAACATGAAGGAGTAGAAGTATACTATGTTTGGATACCAAGATATGTGTATAAATTAGACCAAGATACACAAAGAAGTGATGTTAAATTTGTAGATGTATATAATAATTATACAAATGCAGAAACAGGAGAAACACTTACAAGCAGTGAATTAATAGCACAAGGATACCAATTACCAGAAGCTTTTAATTTCGGAGATTCAAATGTAGCAACGGCGATTTCTGGATATTGGATGAGCAAATATCAATTAAGTGAATTGGAAAAATTCAATATAGATTTCAATATGTCAGCAACAAAAGGAGCAATACAAGTAAGTAATTTTACAAATAATGTATCAAACAAAGCAAAGAAATATACATATGCTATAAATGGACAAATAAAACATGAAAGTGAAAAAGCAGAAGATTATTTATTTGAAGGCTTAGAAGAAGGAAAAACATATGTTGTAAATATAACAGCTTTAGATGAAAATAATCAAATTGTTGGAAGTATGACAAAAGAAATGGAACCAACAGAAGTAAATCCACCAGACTTAACAGGATTTGATCCAGACACTACTTTTTATGTATATTGGGATGAAAACGGAATAGAACATAGCGAAATTCCTATAAGTAAAAGTGCACCAAGTGAATGGTATAATTACACATATTCAAATTGGGCAAATATAGTAACAAGAAATGATGGCTTAGAATCATACTATGTATGGATTCCAAGATATCAATATGCATTAAATCAAACAAGTCAAAGGTCAAATGTTAAATTTATACTAGGAACATCAAATGATACAACAACTGGATATGCAATACCAGAAGCCTTTTGGTTTGATAAAAACGACAATGGTGAAGAAGACGAAGGAGAACAATTAACAGGTTACTGGATGAGTAAATATCAGTTATCAAAAGAAGAAGCAGAAGCAAGAGTTTCAGCAGAATTATCAGCTGATGCAAATTGCATAAGAGTAAGAGATATTCAAGGGACAGAAACAAAAACAAAAGCCGAAGATGGAACAGAAATAGATAGAAATGTAAAAATAGAATACTACTTAAATAGCGATTTACAATATACAGGAACATCACTTACAGAACATTATATATACCAAAACCTTGAAACAGATAAATTGTATATAATAAATATAATGTTAAGAGATGCAAGTACAAATGAATATATAGGATCAATAACAAAAAAAATAAGAACAAAAAATGTAAATGAGCCAGATTTATCATCATTTAAAAGCAATGAAGAACTAAAAAATAGAACATATTACTGCATATATGAAAATAATGAAATAAAAAAATATGTATCAATTACAGAAAAAGCACCAGATAATTGGTATAACTACAGTGAAGCAAACTGGGCAAACATAGTAGTAACAGATGGAAAAATAAATGAAAACAAAATAGAAGGAGCAACAACAACCTCCTACTTTACTTGGATACCAAGATACGAATACAAAATACTATCATCACAAAACGATTGGAGTAATAGAAGCACAGCAAATGCAAGAACAGACGTAATATTCATAAATGGAACAAGCACACAAACAGACGAAGGATACGCAATACCAGAAGCATTCTGGTTCGACAAAAACGATAATGGAACACAAGAAGATGATGAACAACTAACAGGATATTGGATGAGTAAATACCAATTATCAGATAACTAATGGGGTCAGACCCCCAGCCGACAATTTGTCGGATAGAGGGACAGGTCTAGACAGATTTTCACATAAAATTTACATTTATTTTGTTGCAAAAAGGCATTGTTTTTATTATAATAATACAATGTCTTTTATTTTTTTATAGTAAATTTCTAATTTGGATGTAGGGGCGGACGCCTCTGTCCGCCCGCAAATAAGACAATATTAATAAAAAAAATTAAGGAGAGTGAAATATGCTAAAAGTACTAAAAAATTTAAAACAATCGTGGTTTAAGGTTCTTGCAATTGTAGCTTTACTATGCCTGCAAGCAGCTTGCGATTTGGAACTACCAAATTATACTTCGAAAATAGTAAATGTTGGTATACAAGCAGGTGGAATCGAAGAAAAGGTTCCAAGTGTATTATCAAAAGAAGACTATGATAATTTATTGTTATTTAGTAAGGACGAGAATGTAATAATAGATAGCTATACATTAGAAAAGTCTTCAAATAATACATACAATGTAGAAAAATACATTAATGAAGAACAAGAAGTTTATGTTTTAAAGAATTTAAGCGAAGATGAAGAAAATAAACTTAAAGAAGCTATTACAAATCCTGTAATAGAAATTTCTACATTGAAAGATGAAGAAACGGCAAACAAAATAAAAAAGCAAATGCTTGCAAATGTTCCAGAACAACAAAAAGCTATTATAGAAAAGCAAGATGTAATAACCTTGTTAAAACAAATGCCTAAAGAGAATCTAGATAAAATGTTGGAAGAATACACTTCACAAATTACTAAAATGCCAGATTCTATAAAAGAACAAGCAGTTACAAGTGGAATAAAGAAATTATATAAATCTGCAGGTGTTGATACAGACAAATTACAAAATAAGTATATATTAATTGCAGGACTAAAAATGTTAGGCGTTGCTTTTATTACAATGATTTCAGCAGTTAGCATAATGCTTTTATCTGCACAAGTTTCTGCAAAACTTGGAAAAACATTAAGAGAAAAAGTTTTCTCAAAAGTATTAACATTTTCAAGAGCAGAATTAAATGAATTTTCAACAGCTTCTTTAATAACAAGAAGTACAAACGATATTCAACAAATTCAACAACTAATGGGCATGTTATTTAGAGTATTGGTATATGCACCAATTATTGCCATAGGAGGATTAATAAAAGTATTTCATACAGATGGATCCATGGTGTGGGTTATTGGAGTAACTGTTCTTGCAATATTATTTGTAGTAGCAATATTATTTGGATTAGCAATGCCAAAATTTAAAAAGTTACAAAGTTTAATAGATAAACTAAACCAAGTATCAAGAGAAATTTTAACAGGACTTCCAGTTATAAGAGCATTTAATAAAGAGAGAACTGAGGAAAAACGTTTTGATGATGCAAATTCAATTCTTATGAAAGTAAACATATTTGTAAATAGAACAATGTCAATGATGATGCCACTAATGATGGTAATTATGAACGCAGCTTCTGTACTTGTTATATGGGTAGGCTCAAAAGGTGTAGACAATGGAACAATGCAAGTTGGAGATATGATGGCATTTATACAATATATGATGCAAATTGTAATGAGCTTTTTAATGATATCTGCAATGTCTATAATGATACCAAGAGCTTCTGTTTCAGCTAACAGAATTAATGAAGTGTTGGAAAAGAAACCAAGTATAGCAGATAAAAAAGAAACAAAAAAACTAAATCCAAGTAAAAAAGGATTAGTAGAATTTAAAGATGTATCTTTCAGATATCCAGATGCAGACACAGAAATTTTAGAAGATATATCATTTACAGCAGAGCCAGGAAAAACAACTGCAATAATAGGAAGTACAGGTAGCGGTAAATCTACAATAGTAAACTTAATTCCTAGATTTTATGACGTTACAGAAGGTGAACTTTTAATAGATGGAGTAAATGTAAAAAATTTATCACAAAAAGATTTAAGAGATATAATAGGCTTTGTACCTCAAAAAGGAATGTTATTCTCAGGAACAATAGAATCTAATATAAAATATTCAGATGACAATATGAGCGACGAGCAAATGGTAACTGCTGCAGAAATAGCGCAAGCTACTGAATTTATTGAAGGTAAAGATAAAAAATACAATTCAGAAATTGCACAAGGAGGAAGCAATGTATCAGGAGGTCAAAAACAAAGACTTTCTATTGCTAGAGCAATAGCTAAAAATCCAGAAATATTTGTATTTGATGATAGCTTTTCTGCATTAGACTTTAAAACAGATAAAACTTTAAGAGAAGCTTTAAGCAAAAAAACAAAAGAGAAAACTGTAATAATAGTTGCACAAAGAATAAGTACAATTTTAAATGCAGACCAAATTATAGTATTAGAAGAAGGAAAGGTTGTAGGAAAAGGAACACACGAAGAACTTATGAAAACTAGTGAAGTATATAAACAAATTGCACTTTCTCAACTTTCAGAAAAAGAGCTAGGAGGTGAAGCGTAAATGCCAGGACCAATGGGAGGTGGACCAGGAGGACACCATACTACAGCTAAAGCAAAAGATTTTAAAGGAACAACAAAAAAACTAATAAAAGGATATTTAGGAAAATATAAAATAAAATTATTAATAGTAGCAATATTTGCTATTGCAAGTACAGTATTTACAATAGTTGGACCAAAAGTTCTTGGTAATGCTACAACCGAAATATATAATGGAATTATAAGTAAAATTTCTGGAGGAAGCGGAATAGATTTCGAAAAACTTGCTAAGATTTTATTAACAGTATTAAGCTTATACATAATAAGTGGTGTATGTTCATTTATTCAAGGATATACAATGTCTGGAGTATCTCAAAAAGTTGCTTATAAATTAAGACAAGATTTATCTATAAAAATAAACAAATTACCTATGAAATATTTTGACAAAAAAACAAACGGAGAGGTTTTATCTATAATTACAAACGATATAGATATGCTAGGAATGAATTTAAGCCAAAGCATTACACAAATAATAACTTCAGTTTGTACAATAGTAGGAATTTTAGCAATGATGTTTTCTATTAATGTAACTATGACATTAATATCATTATTAATACTTCCAATAGCCTCAATAATAGTTTCAGTAATTGCTAAAAAATCACAAAAATACTTTAAAAAACAACAAGAATACTTAGGACACGTTAATGGCCAAGTTGAAGAAATTTATGGTGGACTAACAGTTGTAAAAGCTTTTAATGGAGAACAAAAATCAATAAATAATTTTAAAGTAGCAAATGAAGAACTTGCAAAATCTGGATGGAAATCTCAATTTTTATCTGGTTTAATGTATCCATTAATGAACTTTTTAGGAAATTTGGGTTATGTTGCTGTTGCAATAACAGGAGGATATTTTGCAATACAAGGTAAAATATCTGTTGGAGATATACAAAGTTTTATAAGTTACAATAAACAATTCACACAGCCAATAGCACAAATAGCACAAATTTCAGGACAAATACAAACGATGATAGCTGCAGCAGAAAGAGTATTTGAATTCTTAGAAGAAGATGAAGAAGTACAAACAGCTACAAAGGAGATAGATACTGATAAACTAGCTGGAAATGTAGAATTTGATAATGTTAAGTTTGGTTATAACGATGATAAAATAATAATAAATGACTTTAGTGCAAAAATAAAGGAAGGTCAAAAAATAGCAATAGTTGGACCAACAGGAGCTGGAAAAACAACAATAGTAAAATTGCTTATGAGATTTTATGACGTAAACAGTGGAGCAATTCTAGTAGATGGACACAATATAAAAGACTTCGAAAGAGGAAACTTGAGAAAAATGTTTGGAATGGTATTGCAAGATACATGGTTATTTGCAGGAAGTGTTAAAGACAACATAAAATATGGAAAAGAAGATGCAACTGAACACGAAGTAATAGAAGCTGCAAAAGCAGCACATGTTCATCACTTTATAAAAACCTTACCAAATGGCTATAATTCTATATTAAACGAAGAATCTAGCAATGTATCTGCAGGACAAAAGCAATTATTAACAATAGCCAGAGTAATATTAGCAGACCCTAAAATACTAATTTTAGATGAAGCAACAAGTTCAATAGATACACGTACAGAAGTACAAATACAACAAGCAATGGATAACTTAATGAAAGGAAGAACAAGCTTTATAATAGCACATAGACTATCAACAATAAAAAATGCAGACTTAATACTAGTAATGAATCATGGAGATATAGTAGAACAAGGAACACACGAAGAATTACTAGAAAAACAAGGATTTTACGCTGATTTATATAATAGCCAATTTGAAGATTGTAACGATGAAATAGAATAAAAAACACGGGAGCCGATGTTTTAAGTCTGCTCTCGTGACTTTTTTTTATTTTGGATGTAAGGGATTGGAAGTTAGAAGTTGAAACAACGTTTTGTAGGAGCGGATGCCTCTGTCCGCCCAAAAAAATAAGGCATATGATTTACGTGTAGATTAGATTAATTCATTATTTAGTATACTTAACATATCTTTAGGTAAATCTATTTCAAAACACATTTTTTTACGTGTTTTAGAATGAGTAAAACTTATTTTATAACTATGCAAGGCTTGTCTATTTATTATATCGGATTTATTGCCATATAAGTCATCTCCAAGTATTGGATGACCTATATAACTAGAGTGAACTCGAATTTGATGTGTTCTTCCTGTTTCTAATTTAAAATTTACTAAACTTAAATTATTAAATTCTTTTATAACTTTATAGTGTGTGATAGAAGTATCTCCATTTTCATCTACACATCTTTCAATAATACTATCTTTTTTTCTTGCAATAGGTGCATTTATTGTGCCATATTTATTATCTAGAGTACCTTCTAAAATTGCTAAATATTCTTTAGAAAACGTATTATTTTGCATTTGTTTAATTAAAAATTCTTGAACATATTCATTTTTTGCAAATATAACAAGTCCAGAAGTGTTTCTATCTAATCTATTTACAGGTCGAATTTTCTTTTTTAAGCCTATGGAATCGAAATAAAATTTAACTCCATTTGATAAGCTATTATCGTAATGTAGCATAGAAGGATGAATTGCAATGTTTGGTTGTTTATTTATAATTAATAAACAATCATCTTCATACACAATATTTAAAGGTATATTAGTTGCAACAATATTAGAATTATCTTCGTCGTAATCTAAAGAAAAAGATATAATATCACCTAACGAAATAGTTGAATTAATACTACATTTTTTATTATTTAGAAAAACGCAATTATTATTTTTTAACTTTAATAAAAGTCTTGAAGAAACTAAGAAATAATTCTTTAAAACATCTCTTACAGTATTATATAAATTTGGTGTATTAACAGTATAATTAAACTCCATAAAACTCCTCCGTATTTTGTAATAATATCAAAAAAACATAAAAATAACAACAAAGGATGATAAAAATTATGAACAAATATTGCAAATTATGTAAAACTCTGATATAATATAAGCGTATTTGTTAGTAGAAAATCCCCAATATTTATCATCAGGGATACCAATTATTGTAAGGAGGGATTATTATGATTTTAAATTTTAAAATTGTATTAGTACTTTTTATTATTTGCAATGTATTCTCTATAATGAGAGTTATATACGGCAAATTCACAGAAAAAAATATACCGAAAGTATTTCGGCATGTTTATGTGATATTACATATTCTGTTGCTAGCTAGTTGCGCAATATCGCCATTTGCGGGATATAGCATTCAAAATCAAGGATTGTTTACTATAATAATTCTTGTGGCAGATATAGTAATGTTTTCTTTTTGCATATCATATGGTTTAATACTTAATGAAATTCAAAACTGGAACGAAAAACAAAAAAAGCTTTCTAGGTACAAAAAAATAACCGGAAAGGCTTTAGCAGATTATTTAGGAATAGAATATATTTCTAAAATTCAAAGCAAAAAAGAGGTAGATAGAGATATTGTTAATTCTGAAATAAAGGATAATATTATAGAATTTTTTCCTTTAAATGGAATACACTATAGTAAAAAATTTGTATGGAAGGATGAAAAAATATATATTTCGAATGCCAGTAATTTTAAAGGAATTGTAAATTTGGTAGATATATTGGATAAAATGGTATCCATATATAAGATGTCTGTAGAAAAAAATATTTTTATTAATCCATATAGCTTTGGATTAAAATTATCACAAGTGGGCAATGAAAGATATTCTGCAAAATTAATTATGCAGGATGAAACGGTTCTTAACTGGAAAATAGAACCATACGAGAGAAAAAAATACAAAAAAAAGCTTTTAAGTGATTTTTTACTTTGTTTTATTGGTTATAATTTTGGAAGTCAAATGCAAGATTCAGGGTTAAAAAATTCAACCTTAGAATTAGTTAAAATAGCAAAGGAAAAAGAACTTTTAGCAGAAAAAAGAGAAAGAAAGGATTGCATATATAATACGTATGTTAAAACTTTCAAATTTTAATAAAAGGGGGCACATAAAGATATGTGCTCCTTTTTATGGAGTAAGGAATTATATTAATCTAATATTGTTTACATAAATATATTGAAAATCATTTTAAAATATATTATAATATACAAGAATCGGAGGGAAAAAATGGTTAATTATAAAAACGAAATATCAAAAATAATAAGTGAAGCTATTAATGGAGTAGAAATACTACCAGAATATATAGAAATACCAAAAGATACAAATAACGGAGATTTTGCATTTCCTTGTTTTAGACTTGCAAAAGAGTTAAAAAAATCACCAGTAGCAATTGCAGAAGAAATAAAACAAAATATAAAGTTAGATAATAATTTAATAGAAAAAATGGATGTAGTAGGTGGATACTTAAACTTTTATACAAATAAAGAAAACTTTGCAAAAGAAGTTTTAGAAGAGGTAAATATAAAACAAGAAAATTATGGCTCATCTAAAATAGGAGAAAACAAAAATATAGTTATAGATTATTCATCTCCAAATATAGCAAAACCATTTCATATTGGACATTTACGTTCAACAGTTATAGGAGGAGCATTATATAATATTTATAAATTTTTAGGATATAACACAATAGGAATAAACCACTTAGGAGACTGGGGAACACAATTTGGTAAATTAATAGAAGGCTATAAAAGATGGGGAAGCGAGTACAATATAGAAGAAAATCCTATAGATGAACTTACCAAAATATATGTAAGAATAAATGCACTATGTAAGGAAGATAAAAGTGTTTTAGAAGAATGCAGAAACAATTTTAAAAAGCTTGAAGATGGAGATAAATATTGCACAGAAATTTGGAACAAATTTAGAAAATTAAGTTTAGAAGAATTCCAAAGAGTATACGATTTATTAGGAAGCAAATTCGATTCATGGAATGGAGAAGCCTTCTATTCAGATAAAATGAACGAAGTTGTAGATATACTAGAAAAAACTGGAAAACTTGAAGAATCTGAAGGTGCAAGAATAATAAATTTAGAGTATGCAAAAATAGATACACCATGTATTATTGGAAAAACAAATGGTTCAACAACATATGCAACCAGAGATTTAGCAGCTATATTGTATAGAGCAAGAACTTATAATTTTGATAAAGCTTTATATGTAACATCTTATGAACAAGTTTTACATTTTAAACAAGTATTTGAAGTCGCAAAATTATTAGGATTAAATGAAAAATACACAAAAGGCTTAGAACATGTACCATTTGGAATGGTTCAACTAAAAACAGGAAAAATGTCTACAAGAGAAGGGAATATAATAAAGCTAGAAGACCTTTTAAATGAATCTATTACAAGAGCACAAAAAATAATAGAGGAAAAAAATTCAGAATTAGAGGATAAAGAGGATGTAGTTAAAAAAGTTGGAATAGGAGCAATAATATTCAACGATTTAGCAAATAGCAGAATTAAAGACGAAATATTTGATTGGGATGCAATATTAAACTTCCAAGGAGAAACAGGACCATATATACAATATATGTATGTACGTACAAAGA
Source organism: uncultured Clostridium sp. (assembly GCA_902461935.1). Lineage (GTDB taxonomy): Bacteria > Bacillota > Clostridia > TANB77 > CAG-508 > Merdicola. Next base: position 15,114 of record CABPZP010000006.1, read on the forward strand.
GTGTATTAGAAAAAGCAGGATATATTCCAAAATATAACGAATCACTTGTAAAAAATCTTTTAGATAAAGACTCAATGAATGTAATAAATTTAATTTATCAATTTAAAGATACTCTAATACAAGTAACAGAAAAAAATGAACCTTCAATATTATCTAGATACTTAATAAACTTAGCAAAAGAATACAGTAGTTTTTATAACAATAACAAAATAATTACCAAAGATAAAAATGTTCAAGATGCACGATTATATTTAACATATGCAGTAGGAAACATTTTAAAAACAGGAGCTAATCTTTTAGGAATACAAATGCCAAATAAAATGTAGTAAAAAAGGTGGTATTTATGAAAAAAAAGATTTTAATTATTTTAATTGTAGTATTAATTGTACTAATTTCAACTATATTTGCAGGATATTTATATGTTAATAATAAAGTAAATAAAATAAACTATGTGGATATAGATGAAAGTTCAATAGAAATTAACGACAATGTAGAACAAGAACTTGAAAAAACAGGATACAGAACAATAGCATTGCTAGGAATAGACTCACGAGCAGACGACTATGGAAAAGGAAACAGAAGCGATTGTATAATTTTAGCAGTACTAAATCAAAAAACTAAAGAAGTGAATTTAATTTCTGTATATAGAGATACATACTTAAAAATAACAGGAAGAAATTTGGACAAGGTAACACATGCATACTCATATGGTGGAGCTGAACTTGCCTTAAGTACACTTAATACAAATTTAGATTTAGACATAACAGAATTTGTAACAGTAAATTTTGAAGCAGTAGTTGACTGTGTAAACTCATTAGGAGGAATAGAATTAAACATAACAGATGAAGAACTAAAATATATAAATCAATATGTAGACGAACTAAACAAAGTAACAACTAGTACATCTGAGCATGTAACACAAAGTGGAAAACAACATGTAAACGGAATACAAGCAGTAGCATATGCACGAATAAGATATACAGCAGGAGGAGACTACAAAAGAACAGAAAGAATGAGAACGGTAATAGAAGCAATGCTAGAAAAAGCAAAAACACTAAATCCAATAGAACTAAACAAAGTAGCAAACACAATATTACCAAAAATATATACAAACATAAACTCAAAAGAAATAATGAATATGTTACCAAACATAGCAACTTACAAAATAAACAACAACATAGGATGGCCATACAACACAAAAGGAGCAACAATAGGAGGAGTGTGGTACGGACCAGCAATAACATTAGAAAGCAACGTAAAAAAATTACACGAAAATATATACAAGCAAGAAAACTATGAACCATCAGCAACAGTAAAGCAAATAAGCAACGAAGTAATACAAAAAACAGGATATACGAATTAATGTAAATCGGGGACTGTCCCCGATTTACATTTTTTGTTAATTTTGGGACAGGTTATAATGATTTTATGTTGACAAAAGTTATGTAAACATTGTATAATAGAACTATGGGAAAATTATGTAAATATAGAAAAAATTATATAAAAAGGATAATTTATTTAATTCTTGTAGTTTTATGGATGATTACAGTTTTTTTCTTTTCTGAACAGAATGGAGATGAGTCTTCTAAAGTTAGTAACGAAACAACAAAAGCTATTGTTCAATTTTCTAAAAATAGTTCAGATAGCTTAGTTGAAAGAGTAAATCCATATATTAGAAAATTAGCACATTATTCTTTATATACAGTGGGAGGTATACTAATTTATTTATTATTTAAAACCTTCAAAATTTATCAAACAAAACAAATTTTATATAGTTTTATATCGGGCTTTTTATATGCATGTTCAGATGAGATTCATCAAATATTTGTACCACATAGGTCTGCTATGGTAAGAGATGTAGTTATTGATAGTTTAGGGGTTTTAACAGGAATTATAATTTTAGTAGTATTAAATAGATTTAAAAATAAATATTTTTATTCTAATAAAAACAAATTAATGGGGGAAAAAGATGTCAAATAATGTAATGGAAAATGTACAAGCAAATACAAACATTGCAGAAGTAAAAGAGAAGTCTCTATTAGATAAAAGAGAGTTGTATATAAGTTTAAAGAGAGGAGCAGATATATTAATTGCTAGTTTAGTTTTAGTAGGATTATTACCATTTATAGCTATTATTTCTGTGCTAATAAAAATAGATTCAAAAGGAAAAGTTTTTTACAAGCAAACAAGAATAGGTAAAAATGGAAAATACTTTACAATTTATAAGTTTAGAACAATGGTTTCAGATGCAAATAATTTTAGTAAATATTTTACTAAAGAACAAATGGAAAAATACAAAATTAACTATAAATTAGACAATGACCCTAGAATAACAAAAATGGGAAAAATACTTAGAAAAACAAGCTTAGATGAGTTACCACAATTAATAAATATATTAAAGGGTGATTTATCCATTATTGGACCAAGACCAATAGTAGATGGAGAAATAGAAAAGTATGGCTTAAACAAAAACAAATTATTAAGTGTAACACCAGGTTTAACAGGAAATTGGGCAGCCAATGGTAGAAGTTGTACAAGTTATGAAGAAAGAATGAAAATGGAACTAGATTATGTTGAAAATATAAGTTTTAAAATGGACATGGAAATATTTTTTAAAACAATAATATGTGTGTTTAAAAGAAAAGGAGCTATGTAGTATGAAAATTGATATTATATGTCCCTTATATAACGCGGAAAAGGACATAGAAAGATTACATAGGGAAATACTTAAGCAAAAAAATGTTGAAATTAATAATATAAAATATATTTTAACAGATAGTAAGGATAACACGGAAGAACTTTTAAAAAAACTTAAGATTGAATATACAAAAATAAAGAAAGAAGAATTTTCACACAGCCTTACTAGAGAACAAGCAGCTCTATCTAGTAAGGCTGATATTGTTGTATTCACAACACAAGACATAATAATTGAAAGAAAAGATTGGTTATATAACCTAACTAAAGACATTTCAGATGGAAAGGTTCAAGCATGTTTTAGTAGACAACTTTGTACAAATAATACAATAGAAAAGTACACAAGAGAGAAAAACTATCCTAACAAAAGCAGAATAGTATCAAAGGAAAATATAAAAGAATTAGGCTTACAAACATTTTTCTTTTCAGATGCCGCTTCTGCAATTAATCGAAAAATTTTTGAAGAACTAAATGGATATGATGGAAAAAATCTACCAACAAACGAAGATATGTATATAGCATATAAACTCATAACAAAAGGCTACAAAATAAAATATTGTGCAGATTCAGAAGTGATACACTCACATACATTTACATTAAAACAACTATATAAAAGATATTATGATACTGGATTGTTCTTTGGAATGAATAGCTTTTTAGATAAATATGGAACAACAAAAGCAGGAGGAGGAATGGCAAAATATATATTAAAAAGAGCAATTCAAGATAAAAATATAAAAGTTTTACTAAATTTTATTCCTAACATGGCAGTAAGATATATTGGAATGAAGAAAGGAAAAAAAGATGGAAGAAAAAGATAGGTTAGTTTCTATTATTGTTCCTGTATATAATGTAGAAAAATATTTATCAAAATGTATAGAAAGCTTAATAAATCAAACTTATACTAATATAGAAATTTTATTAATAAATGATGGATCAACAGATAATAGTAAGAAGATATGCGAACAATTCAAAGAAAAGGATTCAAGAATAAAGTTAATAAATAAAGAAAATGGTGGACTCTCAGATGCAAGAAATAAAGGCTTGCAAGAAGCAATAGGTAAGTATATTGCATTTGTTGATTCAGATGATTATGTAGAAAAAAATTATATTGAAACATTATATTCTTTAATAACGAAATTTAATTCAGAAATAGCTATAGCAGATTTTAGAGTTATAAAAGGTGCAAAAAAAATAAAAGAAGATGAAACAAAAGAATATTGCATAACCCCCGAAAAAGCAATAGAAGAAATGTTATATTCAGATTTTTACTATATATCAGCTTGTTCTAAATTATATAAAAAAGAATTATTTGAAAATGTTGAATTTCCAAAAGGAAAAATGTTTGAAGATGTTGGAACGACTTATAAATTAATTATAAAAGCTAATAAAATAGCATGTACAAATAAAAAAATATACAATTATGTAATTAGGAATAATTCAATAACAACCTCAAAGTTTAAAAATGGGCATTACGATTTAATAGAACTAACAAATATAATGAGCGAAGATATACTAAAAAAATATCCTAATATGGAAAAGGGCGTATTAAGGAGAAAAATATATGCCAGCATAAGTACATTAAATAGAATGTTACTATCTAAAGAAACTAAAGTAGATTTAGATTTAGTAAATTATATAAAGAAAACTGGAAAAACAATTTTAAAAGACAACAAAGTACCAAAAAGAGATAAAATAGCAATTATATTAATAAATTTGAATTTAGATATATACAAAATATTTTTAAAAATATATAAAAAATAGGAGATATAAAATGGAAAAAATTGATTTTGTTATACCATGGGTAGATGGAAATGACAAAGCATGGCAAGAAGAAAGAAATAAATACGATGTAAACTCTGGTGCAGATGATAGAAATATAAGATATAGAGACTGGGACAATTTAAAATATTGGTTTAGAGGAGTTGAAAAATATGCACCATGGGTAAATAAAATATATTTTATAACATGGGGACATATTCCAGAATGGTTAAATACTGAAAATGAAAAATTGGTAATAGTAAACCACAAAGACTATATACCAGAAGAATATTTACCAACTTTTAGTTCACATACAATAGAATTAAATATGCATAGAATTAAAGGTTTATCTGAAAAATTTGTTTATTTTAATGATGATATGTTTATAAATAATTATGTGAAAGAAGAAGATTTCTTTAAAAATGGCTTACCATGTGCTAGTGCAATTTTAAATCCGATTGTTGCAGATGGAAAAGATATAATTCATCATATATTTTTAAATAATATGGAAATAATAAACTCTCATTTTAATATGAAAATATCTATAAAAAATAATAAAGCTAAATGGTTTACATTAAAAAATAGGCAATATTTGTATAGAAACATTGTACTTTTGCCATGGCATAATTTTCCAGGATTTAAACAATTACATACACCAAATGCTTTTTTGAAAAGTACCTTTGAAACAATATGGAAAAAAGAAGAAGAAATATTAGATAAAACATGTAGAAATGCATTCAGGAGTAAAAATGATGTTAGTCAATATGTTTTTAAAGATTGGCAAATAGCAGAAGGAAAATTTTATCCAGCAGATGTAAAAAATGGACAATTTTATAATATTACTAATGATAATAGTAATATTATAGAAGATATAAAACAAGGAAAACACAAAATGATTTGTTTGAATGATTCAGAAAACATAGATAATTATGAAAAAGAAAAAGAAATAATAAACAAAGCTTTTGAAGAAAAATTAAGTTCAAAATGCAGTTTTGAAAAATAGTAGGAGTTAAAATGAAAAATAAAATTTTAATGTTTCTGTTACTATTACCATATATAAAACCAGAATATATATCAACACAATTTCAAACGATAGATAGGATATTAGATTTAGCTTGGGCAATATCATTATGTATTATAATATGTTTATATATAAGAGAAATAGTAAAGAAAAATAAAATATCAAAAATAATGCTTGCAATGCTAAGTTATGAGGGAATATTAATATTATCTACTTTCATAAATAAAGGTGATTTACATAGCTTAATAAGTGAAGTTGTTACTACATTAGGAATTTGTATAGCCATTGAATATTTTATAATGATTTCACCAAAAGAAACGATAGATTCTATTTTATTTATTTTGAAAATATGGATATATATAAATTTTATTACAGTTTTATTATTTCCAAAAGGCATGTATGTTACAGAATTACAAAGTGATAATTTCTTTTTAGGGTATGATAATACTCACATAAAATATATATTGCCAGCAATTTGTTTAGCATTAATAAGCTCGTATTACAAATCAGATAAGGTAGATATAAGAACTATTTTTCTAATTACAATATCTGTTTTAACGGTATTTATAAGAAAATCAGCTACGAGTATGATTGGGCTAAGTATAATATTGTTGTACTTATTAATACCTGCATTAAAAAACAGCAAAGTATTTAACTTTAGAAATTTTTTTATTACATATATAGTTATGTTTATATTAATTGTAATATTTAGAGTGCAAGATAATTTTAGTTACCTAGTTGAAACAGTATTACATAAATCACTTACATTTACAGGAAGAACAGAAATATGGGATGCATTTATAAAATTAATAAAAGAAAAAATAATATTAGGATATGGAGTATTATCTGGAACTCAAAAATCAAATTTAACAGGTATATTTTATGGTGTAGCAACTCATGATAAAATTTTAGATGTTATGTTTAGTGGTGGAGCTATATTATTAATAAACTATTTTGTTATAAATATTTTAATCGGAAAAAAATTAATGAAAAACAAAGAAAGCGAATTTTCTAAAATACTATCAATTACGTGGTTTGCTTTTTTTATAATGATGATAACAGAAACCTTAAACCATAATTTAATAACAATGCTTATAATATTATCTTATCATGTAGATGACATTATTAAAGAATATAATTTAAAGAAAAATGGAGAAACGAATGCAAAGAACTAAAAATAGTATAATTAATTTAATAACAGCATTTATAGGTCAAATATTTGGTGTAGCTATAAGCTTTTTAACAAGAATGATATTTGTTAAATACTTATCTTCAGAATATTTAGGAATTAATGGCTTATTTACAAATATTTTAACTATGATTTCACTAGCAGAGCTTGGAGTAGGTTCTGCTATGGTATATAGCTTATATAAACCCATAGCGGAAGAAAATACAGAAAAAATAAAAAGCTTAATGAATTTATATAAAAAAGCTTATAGAATAATTGGAATTGTAATACTTACATTAGGAATTGGATTTACACCATTTTATAGATATTTAATAAGTGAAGTGCCTAATATACCTAATTTAGATATTATATATATTCTATTTGTAATAAACACAGGAATTTCGTATTTTTACTCTTACAAACGTTCTTTAATTATTTGCGACCAAAAAAAATACATTGCTACAATTTATAGATATGGTTTTTATTTCATATATAATGTTGCACAAATTATTGTGTTAGTTGCAACACAAAATTATATTTTGTACCTAATGTGCCAAGTTATTTCAACAGTACTAGAAAATATAGCAATATCTATAAAAGCGAATAAAATGTATCCATATTTAAAAGATAAAAATGCAAAGCCATTAGAAAAGCAAGAGTTTAATAAAATTAAGAAAAATGTTTTTGCAATGATGTTCCATAAAATAGGTGGAATGGTGGTAAATTCAACAGATAATATTATTTTATCAAAATTTGTTGGAATAGTATCTGTTGGAGTATATTCAAATTATTATATGATAATAAATGGTCTTGAATTAGTTACAAATCAAATATTTGATGCGATTGTAGCAAGTGTAGGAAATTTAGGTGCTAAGGAGAGCAAAGAAAAAGTTAAATCGGTTTTTGATAAAGTGTTTTTCTTAAATTTCTGGCTATTTTCATTTTGTGCTATATGTTTAATGTGTGTGTTTAATAATTTTATAGAATTATGGATTGGAAAAGAATATTTATTTGAATTAAGTGTTGTAGTTATAATTGTTATTGCATTTTATTTAAAAGGAATGAGAAAAACGGTTTTAACATTTAAAGATGCAACAGGAACTTTTTATCAAGATAGATATAAACCTATTTTTGAATCTATAATAAATTTAATAGCATCTATAATTTTAGCAAAAAAGTTTGGAGCAGCAGGTGTATTTTTAGGAACTATTATAAGCACATTAACAACATCTATATGGGTTGAACCATATGTTTTATATAAATATGTATTTAAAGAAAAATCTTTTACATATTTTTATAAATTAATAATGTACACAATTTTAGGAATTTGTGTATGTGCTCTTACATATTGTACATGCTTAAAAATAACATATACAGGAATATTAGCTATAATAATAAAATTAATAATCTGCTTGATAATTCCAAATGTTATTTATATAATATTATTTAGAAAAACAGAAGAATTCAAATATTACAAAGGGTTGGTAAATAGAATATGGAAGAAATAGAAATAAAAGAGTTATTCAATATATTTTGGAAGAAAAAGTTTATAATTATAGCTGTTGCAATTATATTTGCTGTTGTAGGTGGTAGCTATAGTGTAAAGTTTAAAAAGCCTATGTATAAAGCTTCTACTACATTATTACTTGCACAAAATTATGAACAAGAAAGCAATAAGCAAGAGAATGAAATAACTCAAACAGATATAAGTTTAAACCAAAAACTTGTATCTACATATAGTGAACTTGTGAAAAGTAAAACTGTTATAAAAACAGTTTTACAAAATTTAGGAATGGACGAGCAGTTAGAAGAAAAAATTGCAGATAATATAACTGTAAATGCTGTTTCAGATACACAGGTTATAGAGATTACATATATAAACGAAGATGCAAATATTGCATTCAATATATCAAATGAGCTTTCAAATGTATTTTGTGATAAAGTTAAAGAAATTTACAATATTAATAATGTTTATATTGTAGATAAAGCAGAAATGCCAGAAGAACCATACAATATTAATCACATAAAAACAACAATTATATTTGGGCTTGCAGGTGGAGTACTTACATGTGCTATAGTGTTTATACTTAGTTTGTTTGATACAACAGTAAAAACACCAGAAGATGTAGAGAAAAATACAGGACTTAATGTTTTAGCACAAGTCCCAGAAATAAAAGTAGGAGGTAAAAAATAATGAAAAATGAAATTATAACTTTTAATGATCCAAAATCTCCTATTGCAGAAGTATTTAAAACTTTAAGAACAAATATGCAATTTATGAGTAATAAAGAAGAAACACTTACTTTGCTTGTTACAAGTACAGTACCAGGAGAGGGGAAAAGCTGGGTTACCTCAAACTTAGCAGTTGCATTTGCACAAACAGGAAAGAAAGTTGTTATTATAGATTCAGATATGAGAAAGGGGAGACTTCATAATATATTCGAAATACCAATATATCCAGGTCTTTCAAATTATTTAGCAGAAACAGAGGAAAATAACGAAATTGAAAAATTTATTTATGAAACAGAAGTGGAAAATTTATCTGTAATTCCAGCAGGAAATGTTCCGCCAAATCCTTCTGAATTATTATCAAGCGAAAAAATGGTAAAAGGTTTAGAAGAATTAAAAGAAAAATTTGATATAATATTATTCGATTCTACACCTTGTATGTTAGTTACAGATGCCGTTATTATTTCAAGAATTGTAGATTATACAATTATTGTAAGTAGCCATAAAACAACTAAAATTGAAGATTTAAAAACTGTTCAAAAGAATATAGAAAATGTAGGTGGTAAAATAGCAGGAGTTGTTATAAATAAAATTCCAACATCTTTAAAAAAATATAAAAGTAGATATTACTATTATGGCCATAGAGAAGATGAAAGCAAAAATTACGAAATAAAAAACGAACCTAAAAGAATTGAGAAAAAAGAGAGTAAAATAGAAATAAAACAAGAACCTAACCAAGAACAAAATTCAGAAAACAAAAGCGAAAATGCAGAAATTATAGACAAAATAGATGAATATTTAAACAAAAATTAAGGGAGAAATTTTAAATGATAGATATGCATACACATATTCTTCCAAATATAGACGATGGATCTGAAAGTATGGAAGAAACGATAAAAATGTTAAAAGAAGCTAAAGAAGCGGGATTTACAGATATTATTACAACTTCGCATTATATAGAAAATAGTTACGATATAACTAAAAGAGAAAGAAAAAATATAATAAATGAAATTAAATCTAAATCAGATATTGAAAATATAAATATAAAACTATATAATGGGGCAGAAGCATATATTAGCAATAATATTTATGAATTAATAGAAAAGGAAGAATTGCCGACTTTAAATAATTCAAAATATTTACTAATGGAACTCCCAATGAACAATAAAGTATTATATTTAGAAAATGTTATATACTCTCTTGAAAGTAAAGGAATAACCCCTATAATTGCACACCCAGAACGATATTCATATGTTCAAAAAGATATAAAATTTGCAGAAGAATTAGTTGAAAGGGGAGTTTTGTTTCAAGCTAACTATGGAAGTATAATTGGAAAGTATGGAAATGATGCTTCTAAATGTGTTAAGAAATTATTAAAAAAGAAACTAATTCATTTCTTAGGAACAGATACCCATAAAAGTAATAGTATATATACACAAATGAATATAATATTAAAAAAACTAGAGAAAATAACTGGAAAAGAATATTTAGAATTGCTTTCTGTAATAAATCCTGAAATTGTTATAAATAATGGAAATGTTGAAAGTAAAATAAATATAAAAAAATCCGGTTTATTCGGAAAGAGGTAATTAAATTGAGAAAATACTTTGGAACAGATGGAATTAGAAGAATTGCTAACACAGACTTAACACCAGAACTTGTTTATAAAGTTGCAAAAGCCGGAGCATATGTGCTTTCAAAACACACAGACCATGCGCCAACTATATTAATAGGAAGAGATACTAGACTTTCTGGAACACTTATAGAAAGTGCGATGACAGCAGGCTTTCTAAGTTATGGAGCAAATGTAAAATTACTTGGAGTTATACCAACACCCGCAGTTGCATATTTAACAAAAAAATTAAAAGCAGATGCAAGTGTTGTGATATCTGCTTCACACAATACATTTGAATTTAACGGAATTAAATTTTTTAGTAATAAAGGAATGAAAATTCCAGATAGTCTTGAAGAAGAAATAGAAGAGGTAATGGAATCTGGAAAATTAGAGGAACTTACTGCTAAAAATGAAAAAATTGGAGTTTCAGAAATTAGAGAAGATTTAATAGATGAATATGTGTATTTCTTTAGAAAAAATTTTGATGAAGATATAGAAAACAATAACAGAGAAGGTTTCAAAGTATTAATAGATACTGCAAATGGAGCAACATACAAGGTTGCGGAAAAGGTATTTACAAGTTTAGGAATTGAACATAAAATTATAAACAATAAGCCAGATGGAATAAATATAAACAAAAATTGTGGTTCAACACATCTTGAAATGCTTCAAGATGAAGTTGTAAAGGAAAATTTTAATTTAGGAATTGCATACGATGGAGATGGTGACAGATGTTTAGCAGTTGATGAAAATGGAAATATTATAGATGGAGATAAAATACTAGCTGTAATATCAAATTATATGAAGAAAAATGGAACACTTAATAAAAACACACTTGTTGCAACTGTTATGAGCAATTTAGGTTTAAATAAATACGCAGAAAAAAATAACATTAATTTTATTCAAACAAATGTTGGAGATAGGTATGTTCTTGAACAAATGTTAAAAGATGGGTACAATATTGGAGGAGAACAATCTGGTCATGTTATATTATTAGACTATAATCCTACAGGAGATGGAATATTAACTTCTTTAATGCTAATAAAAATTATATTAGAAGAAAATAAAACCGCTTCTGAGGTATGCAATATAGTAAAAATATTTCCACAAGTTTTAGTAAACGCAAAAGTTGATTCAAGCAAAAAAGATATGTATAAAGATGATAAAGAAATAAAGCAAAAAATTGAATCAATAGAAAAAGAATTTAGTGGAAATGGAAGAACATTAATAAGACCTTCTGGAACAGAACCTTTAGTTAGGGTAATGATAGAAGGAGAAAACATAAATGAAATAACTAAAAGAGCTAATGAACTTGCTAAACTTATTAAAGAAAAATTAAATTAATGTTAAATGAATATAAACACATAGGTTACTTTTTTATAAGATAGAAAGAAGGATTAAATATGAATAAATATATGAAAATGTCAAAGGAAGAAGCATACAATGGATATACATCAAATGAAGGAGGACCATTTGGGGCAGTTATAACAGATAAAGAGGGAAATATAATATCTCAAGGACACAATATGGTTCTAAAAAACAATGACCCAACAGCTCATGCAGAAGTTACTGCAATAAGAAAAGCTTGTGAAAAATTAGGAACGTATGACATATCCAATTACATATTATATACGTCATGCGAACCATGTCCAATGTGCTTATCTGCAATAATTTGGGCTAACATAAAAGAAGTTTACTATGCATGTACAAAAAAAGATGCAGGAGAAATAGGTTTTAGAGATGATATTATTTATGACTACTTGGAAGGAAAAAATAAAGATTTAATTAATTTAAAACAAATTGATAGAGATGAATGTATTGAACTATTTGAAGAATATAAAAAACAGAATAAAACAATTTATTAATTAATATAGATTGGTATGTTAATTTAGCAAAAGATATTATTTTTGAAGAAGATATAAATAAAGAATTAAACAAATTAAAACAAATACAACATGAACATGAAAAAGAAATATAAGAAAAAAGAGATTGAATTAATTCAATCTCTTTTTTTGAACTTTGAAATAATTTTATTTTAGTGTGCTAGATTTCTATTTTTGAAATTCGGTATATCAGTTACATCTTGGATAACATCAATCCAATGTGGAATAAAAACAGACTTATTTTCGTATGTTAAATCTATTTCTAGAATAGCCTTATCTTTCCAATCGGAATAGATGTCAAGATAAAAGTATTGATTTTTAGATAAAAAATAATATCTTGTTTTTCGAATACTTTTCTCGCCATTCATCAATAAAGAAATATATTCTTGGTGAGATATTTTTCTTTCATTTTTTGATATCCTTGAGTTTGACAGTTCCTTTTTTTCTGTATAGTAAAAAGTATAATTGCCATCAGAACCTATTTGACGAATACGTCTTTCAACACGTTCATCTTTAGAATGAAGATAAGTTTGCAAAATTTCAACTTTATGCAAACCACGTATTGAAGAGAAAACTTTTTCTGTAGGTTTTTTAATAAGAAACTTCTTCTGCACGTGTGTAGCAATTGGTAATCCAATTATTGAATAGACTTCGTTTAGTAATCTATCAATTTTATTTTTAAAATCGGTAGAATTATCAATCACTCTAAAATTAGGATGACCAATCCAAGCGGATTGAGTTTTGTCATCTAATTCGATAGCTTGCTCAGGAGTTTCTTTTCTAGCTGTATTGTTAGCTAAAGTATAAAACTCTTCAGCACCTTTGGCAGCAGTAACTAAATGAAAAACACCATCATAGGAATTTAATATTTCATTTTCAGTTGTATTTCGCTGACGTAATATTTCATTAAAAGCGTCTTGCGAAACATAAGCTTTACAGTCTAAGAGCCCCCTATCAAAAAGAATAACAACATCCTTTTTAAAGGAAAATGCAGCTGTACATGCAGTATCCTCCTTATTAATAGACAGGTCTATTAATAGAGATTGAAATGTTTCTGAATTTAATTCCCAAGGAGTTATGCCTGAGTTAATAAGTTCCGTTGCAGTTTCTGAAACAACAATAACTTTAAAGCCTTTTTGCGTTAAAGACTGTTCAAGAATACTTAAACATGTTGTTTTACCTGCACATGGTCCACCTGTAATTACAAATCTCCATATCCGCATAAAATTTTACCTTCCTTTCTAAAATATTTCAAAGTGCAACATTGATATCTAAAATATAAGATACCATTTTAATATAAAACTAAAGAAATAATATCATTGTATGCTCGGTAAGTCAAGAAAATAACAATATCTTAAATAAAAATATCATTTAATAAAGTGGTAAAGAGATAAATAACATAGATAAAAAATATAAACATTTATGTAATAATCAGATATATTTCTATAATTGAAATATTATGTAAAATATGGTAAAATAAAGATGCAGGAATTTTTAATTAAACCAACACTTTGATAGCGATATTATTGCTACGGGCATCAATAGAATATAGGAGGATACAACTATGGCAAAAACAAACAAAAACAACAAGAAAAAAAGCGGAGGTAACAAACTTATGAAAAAGAAAATTTTTGGAGTTATTGGAATTATAGCAATAGTTCTAATAATTGGAGTAGGAATTAAGTACTATAATGAGAAACAGTATGCTTTCTGGGAGAAAAATGAGCTTCGGATTACAACAGACTTTGATGTTATAACTGATGATGAAAAGGCAGCTACAGCACTTAATCAGGAAATAAAAAATGAAAAAGAAGCAGATAAAGAAGTGCTTAAAAAGCTTGAAGAATTAAAAGCTGGAATGAATCAATTCTTTGCTAACAAATACAAGGTAGATATGTCAAAAAAACTTGATAAACTTAAAAAAGTTTATATATATTCAAGTGATGATTACAACGGGCAAACTTTGTATGGGTATGTTGATAATAAAGAAAATAAGGTTCATTTAAACGAAATTTCTTTACAAGATGAAGTATTGCTACAATCTGTATTTACACATGAAGTTATGCATTACTTAGGCATAGCACCGGTAAAAAATAGTGAAGATGGAATGTATTTTATTGAAGGATTAGCAGACATGTTAGCAGATGAATGTCTATCATTTCAAAATAAAGAATTTCAAAATTCACCATATTATGAAGTAGCAATGAACCTGTGGAAGCAAATTAAAGTTGTGGATACTAACATTATAAAAGAGGCTTTAACAAAAGAGAACTATGACATTATGTCGAAGTTTGATGAGAGATTAAAAAATATTAAGCCTACTTTTAAAAATGTTAAGAGTATTTCAGATACTCTTGAAAATAGTGTAAAAACTGCAACTCAATATGTGAATAGCAGCATTAGAAATAAAGAAATCTTGACTATACAGGCTCAAGATATAGTAATAAGCTATATAAAAACTTTTAAGCCAAGCAGAAAGCAAATTAATGCCATAAGAAAGCATTATGTATTAGATAACTATGAGAATATTGAAATCAAGAAAATTGGAGATAAATATTTAGTAAAGTTATAGTAACTAATTCCTGCATCATAAGTTTAATAACCTGGCTTGAAATTTGAGCTAGGTTATTTTTATTACATAAAATTCCTATTCATATGTAGGAGTGAAATTTGAAAAAATAAAATAAGTATAAAATTAAACAGAAATAAATTAAATGCAATAGTAGATGATTAATAAATAAAAGTATATAAATTTGCAATATTATGTAAAATATGGTACTATGAATATAGTTAGGCAATGTCCTTTTATATAAATTTATTTCCGAATAACACTAATTAGTGTTGACATATATAAATATTAACATTTGAGGAGGAAAAAAGATATGATAATTTTATTTTACAACTTTATGGCAGAGGAATTTTTACCACGGTTAGGTAGCTATTCAATAGCAACTATTAATGCTCTTATGCCAGCCATTATTATACTCGTAGGTATGGTAATGTTATTAGGAGCGGTTGGAATTAAGGTTAGTAATAATCTTGGTTCAACAATCGTTAAAGGAGTTTTTGGAGCAGTAGGAATTTTAGTCCATTTTATTTGGAAAGGAATGGTAGCTTTGTTCTTATGGGTAGTAGGTATTATACCAATTATATATAAGAAAAGCCAAAGAGTATTTTTAAATAGCATAGGACTAAATCATAATATAAGTAGCATACTAGCATTTTTGGTAGTTGCTCTATTTGTAATTGTAATTATCTAAAAACAGGGAACAGCATTGCTGTTCCTTTGTTTTGTTGTTATAGGAAATTTCTGTTTTAGTAGTATGGGAGTCCTTAAGTTTTATAAAATTAAGAGGTAAATGTTGCTATTTTATGTAAATTATGTTACAATGTTAATGTAGGAAATAAAAGTAAAGTAGGTGGTTAAATGTCAAGATTTTTTAGAGAATTTAGAGAGAATCCAGAAAGAAATATTGAAAACATTGAAAGAGTAAATGATGATAAAAATACACAAACAAAAAATATTCCAAATAAGTCTGGAAAAGATGATATTGATGAAAAATTATTAATTATGTCACAATTTTCAAATGGTTCAAAAAAATCGATATTTGGAGAGGTTAAGAAAGAAAAAAGTTTCAAAGAAGAAATAAAAGTTGAGGTTGATACTAAAGATACTCCATTAACAATGGCATATAGAAAATTGGACTTAGCTAGAAAAAGTGGAGACAGAATTAGTATTATAAATGCAGAAGATGAAATTTTGGATTTACAGTATAAAGAAGTAGAACAAGAAAATAATAAAAAAATTCATGAATTTAAGCAAATGCAAAGTGAATTAAAGAAAAATGGCGATGTAGAAGGTTTGAAACAATTTAAAAGTAAAAGAAAAGCTTTTATGTATCAAATGAAATTAGATGAATTAAACTATCAAAAACAAAAATTACAAAATATTCAAAGAGTAAATCCAAGCAAAGAAAACTATCAGAAAATACTTGATATAAATAAAGAATTAAGTGATTTAGAGTCAGAAATTCAAAATGGAAGATAACATATAAGCTTCAACTAATTATAGTTGAAGCTTTAATTTTATATTATGGGAAAATTTTGTTCTTCATTTGATACGATTATATTATAAAAATTAATGTCAAACGCTGTAGGGGTCGACGCCTCTGTCGACCCGATAATAACAAATTATAAATAAATTGTTTTTTATAATTTGGTATTGCAATCTTAGATTAAAAAAATGAGTTAAAACGTTGTAGAAATCAGCAACCTAAGGCGACCTGTGTGGCGAACTTACCTTTTCATTTATTTTACAACTTTGTTAAGTTTATGTTACATTTGTAAATTTTAATATTTAGTATGATATAATTCATATGTTCAAAAATGAAAAAAGAATATACAAGATGATGAAAATGAACGTATAGACAATTTTGGAGGAAAAAATGGGGTTGTTTAATTTTAATAAAGTAAAAGAATATAGAAATGCAAAAAAAATAGCTAATAAAGTAAATAAACTACTATCAGATTCTAAATTTTTAAATGATTTAATAAGTTCAAATGATGCAATTAGTATTTCTTATGAAATTTCTAAAATAATAGAATATTATATATTGACAAATGATAATGAGTGCAATTATACATATGAAGAATTTCAAGAGGTATATAATTCAGAAGATACATATAATTTATTTCAAGAATTCGATAAAGAAGCGTATAGAAAAAATATGATATTAGCAAATTCCAGTAATGGGTATTCAAAGAAAAATATTTTAAAAAACGGATTTAAAAATATTAACTTTGATGAAAAGCTTAAAGAAGAATTAGAGTATGTTGAAAATAAATTAGAAAAAAGTAGATATATTGAGAATCAAAGTAAATCTAATAGCCAAGAGGATGAGTACTTATATTTTACAACTCCAGGTAGTTTAGTTGTTGAATATAGTATGAAGTTATCACCAGAAAGACTATATTTAGGAATTTTAAAGGGAATAAATCAAACTCCTTACATATTAGGAGAAGGCAAAATTAATTATTGCAAAAGAATTATTGAAAGAAAAGTTAAAGAAACTCATATAGAAAACGATGAAAAAATAAATATATATATTGAGGATATATTAAATAAAATGTGTTCAAAAAATCCTATTATTAATTTGTTTCCAGAAAAAACAAAAAACAATCAAATTAAAGCTTGGGGAAGTTCAATATCAGATGAGTATAATCCACAAGATTTAAGCGAATTTATATATGATGAGTTTACTGAAGGGTATGCTGATTTTGAAAATGGTGGTTCGTTTGGAGAAAATAGTGCAAATCTTGTAACCACAAATACAAATTTAAGAAATAAAGATATTGGAATAATAGATATACCAGATTGGTTTGAATGTTTAGAAATTAAGGCTAGATCTAAAGGATATAAAAATGGTGAGATGATAGATGTTAATACTTTTGAAAAAATTGAACGTGAATTATCTAGGAACGATGAAAAGCAACAAGAGATAATTGAAAATAATATACAAAGTTTGGAATATTTACCTAAAACGGATAATGATTATAATATAAAAGATTCAAGCAATAATGAAATGTTTAATACTCAAAAAATAGGGAAAGTCACAATAAATATATCCACAGAAAATAAAGATAAAATAGAAAATGTTGTTGTAAAAAAAATGAAACAAAAAGAACAAGCAAATGAAGTTGAGAAATAAAAGAAAGGTGAGTTTCAGTGAGAAAATGAAATGATAATGGTATAAGGAAAATGAAAAAGAGTGAATTAAAAAAAGAATATTTAGATGGAAAAGCTTTTTGGCATATTACAAGTAAGTTGAATATAGATAGCATTGAAAAGAATGGATTAGTGCCGAGAGATGGAAAAAGAAATGGAGTGAATAGAAGCCCAGAAGACCCAGTCCCTAGAGTATTTTTCAGTCAAGGTATAGAAGGAGTACTAGAACAAGCAAATAATTTGGCCTATCTTATGAATGAGTTTTTGCATAATATAGAAAAAACAAGTAATGGAGAGAATGGAAAAGATACCAAAAATAAAATGAATGAATTTTTAAATAAAGGTTTTAACGATGAAGATGAAAAATATGGAAATGGAGGTTTTATCGATATTGTAACTTTTATAAAAGAGGACATTTTCCAAAATGGTATAAATGAAAATTTAACAGAAGAAGATATGGATAGAATAACATATGATATTACTAAAACAATTTGGGAAAATGATGTATGTTTGAAAGCAAATTTAAGAGATAAAATAGATTATAGCTGGGAAGACCATAATTATAATGCAAAAGGAACTAAAAAAGTACCTATGACAAAAAGGAATATGCATGCATTTGAAGGACACATTATTAGCACGGATTTAATAGAAATTATTTCTGATAAAAATGGAGGACCAAGAACAACATGGGATGTTTTTAAAGAAATGGCTTTATTTTATAAAAAAGAATATCCAAATAAAGAATATTTACCAGTTGAAGAATGGGAAGTACGCAATGAGGAAGATGGAAAAACTGAAATTCATCACGAAAAAGATTATTTAAGTATGTTTATAGAAATGGAAAAAAATGAAAGAGAAGAAAATATAGATAAAGATAATGAAGGAAAAAACTTTATGACTCAAGAAATTGGTAAATCAACCATTAATATACCAACAACACAAAAAGATATGGTATATGAAAAGGTTATAAGTAAAGTTCACGAAAGAAATCATCCAGAAGAAGTTTATGAACATAGAATTGAGGAATAAAAGGAGAAAATGAATGGAAGATAATTATAATAAAGCATTTAGGGAAGTTGTAGAAATATTAAAGCATGTACCAGAAGAAAGTGTGCAGAAAATTCCGCAAGATATGCGAGATATGTTCGAAGAAGAAATGGACAAGAATTATAAATTTGAAGTTAGAGATAATGTGGAATTTGAAGATTTGGAATTACTTGATGAAACAAGAGCTATTTTAGCCAATATTTTTAAAGACTATTGGGCAACACCATATCAAAGAGAACGTATACTAGCAAAAGAACAATATGATAGACAAAAAGTAGATGAAGAAAAGCAGAAAAAATACAATTCAAATGATTTATTCAAAAGAAAAAACATTAATGATACAAAAGAAATTGAAAGCTCAAATAATGAAAATTTACCAGTAATAGTAAAAGAAGAAAAGTTTTATCGTAAACTAATAAATTTTATAAGAAAATTACTTAGAATGTAAAAATTAAATTGTATGTAAAATGATGATATAATAGTAATATCAGTGAAAATTATAATAAGGAGGAGTTTATATGGAAATAAGAGTAAAAAAGAGCACAATAATATGCATAATTATAATTATTATTTTAATTATAGGAATAGGAGTTTTAGCGTATGAGTTAATAAACACAAAACAAAATAATGAAAAGGAAATAGGAGATTTGCAAAATAGAGTAAATACTTTATCTTCAAATATGCAAAATACTTCAAAAGAAGAGAATACAGTTTCGAATGAGAAACAAGAACTAAATGAAGAAGGATTAAAAGATATTGAGAACTTTCTTAACAATGAAGAAAATAATGGATTTATACAAGGTAACTATAGTAAAATAGAAGATATTAGCGATTTACAATGGAATTGGATTTTAATAAGTGCAAGTCAAAAAATAGGAGATACAAGTAATACAGCAATGCAAGAATATAGTCAATTGAAAAATGGGGAGGTTTTCGATACACCTGTATATAAATATAAAAGTGATGAACTTATAAATTTTATAAAAGAAAAAACAGAAAAACAATGTACAGTAGATAAATTACAAAGTGTTTTACCAGAAGATATAGTTTGGAGTGAAAATGAAGAATATTGCTATTTATCAACTGGTGAAGCAGGATATAATCAAGCAACAGATTTATCTGGATATAAAAAATCAAATAAATATGTTATAAACGGAAAATATTATAATCCACAATATAATGAAAATGGAGAAGAAGTTACATCGTTTACAGTTACATTACAAAAAACAGATGATGGATATGTATTTGTTTCAAATGAAATGAAATAAAAAATGGGAGAATATATAATGGAGAAGGAACTAGAAAGTAAAATTTTTTATATAAAAGATTATGATGGAAGAGAAAGTTTAAAATTTGAAGTTAATAAATATATAAGAGCTTTAAAAGAGAAGTATAAAGAGTGCATAGTAACAAAAGAATTTTTCAAGGGAGAAAACATCCTAGTTAGATGTGTAAAAGTAAATTTTGAACAAAATAGAACAATTAAAAGTGAAAAACAAATTGAAAAAAATGGTAAAGAAAGATATAAGGAAGAAAGAACTATTGGAGGAGGAGGCAGGTTCCGCTAAATATGAGAATTGCAAGAAAAAGGAGGTTATTATAACCTCCTTTTATGGTATAGATGAATAGAATTATTTTCCGAAATAAAGATACCACTTTACCTTGGAAAGTTCAATCTTTTTTTCTTTTATTTGTAATTCTTTATTGTAAATCTGCATTCCTTCTTTAATAAGAATTTTTATATCATCCTTACTAATGCTGGAATCTTCTTTTGAAGAATCTTCTTTTATAACTGAAATAGATTCTAATTCAGTTTCATATAACTGAATCTTTTCACTGCAAATATGTTCATCAGTTATAAGATTACTGACTAATATGCAGACGCATATTAATAAGAAGATAGTTGATATTGACAATGGCACTAAAATTGTATTCCGCACATTTTTTTTAATGCTAACAACAGTTACAACAAAAAGTAATACAAAAATTAAACTTACCATAATTTTTCCTCCAATTAATTAATAAATTATATTGTTTAGTTACTAATGGTCTTGACCATATAACAATATTATAGCACTATTTACATAAAATGTAAATATTACTAACTGCATAAATGTTATTTCTCACATTTTGGACATTCTTCTAAGCATTTGCATTTATTATCTTCGCTAGGAAAGCTGGAAGGTTCTTTAAAACTTAAATACCAACTCATACCATTTTTATTTTCTGATATACTTTCTAATCGTTCTTCTAATGCACAATATGTTTTAGGGCCAGGTATAATAACTGGTTGATTAGGAAACCAATTTGCAGGTGTAGAACCTTTTGAACAATCTGCAGTTTGAAGAGCTTCGACTAATCTTAAAATTTCTGGAATACATCTACCTACATTTAAAGGATAAACAAGAATTGCTCTAACTATTTGTTTGTTATCAATTATAAAAACATTTCTTACAGTTTCTGTTGTGCTTACATCATTTGCAATCATTCCATATTTTCTGGATATTTCGCCACTTCTATCAGCAATAATAGGGAAAGGAATTTTTACTCCTGTTCTACAATAGATATCGTAAATCCAGGCAAGATGTGAAGGTGTGCTATCAATACTTAAACCTAATAAACAAGTATTAAGATTTTGAAAATAGTCAAAAGCTTTAGAAAAAGCAATCATTTCTGTAGTACATACTGGGGTCCCAGTATGTTCAATTTTCAAGAACTGAAAACCATTGAAAAATATGCGTTTGGTAAAAACCAAATGTGTATTTTTTTATTTTAGTTTTTATTTAAGGAGGTGATGCCTATGCTGTGATTAAATTAAAAAAAAGAATTGAAAGGAAAGGTGAATTAAAATATGAATGAAAACATTAAAGAAAAATTAAAAAAAGGTGTAGCATATAGTGCTATACTATTATCTGTCGCAACAATAGGCGTTGTTGGGGGAAATACATATTCAAAATATTTTACAAAAATTAATGGAGAGGGAAATGCAGAAATAGCAAGATGGTCTTTCAGAGCGAATAACACATCAACAGTGATGGAAAAAATACAATTAAATAATGTATATAATACAAATATTTTGAAAAGCAAAACAATTGCACCTGGAACAAATGGAAGTCTTGATATAATTTTAGATACAACTGGAGCAGATGTAGCAATAGACTATGCTGTTACATTTGATAATTTAGTAAATAAGCCAACCAATATGAAATTCACATATGGCAATAAAACATCAGATACATTATAAATAAAAAAATTAATGTAAATTTTTTCTCACATTGATTTTATGATTACAGAAAATTATAGTATATACGAGGTGAAATAAATGAAAGATTATGCTATAACTCTTAAGAAAATTTTAGGAAAAGAAAAATGTCATCTTAAATTTGAGACTGATAGAACAACCGATTTATAAAAGAAAATTTCCATATATTAGAATTAGAATCTTCTTATCATTATTATACATAATGTATGAGGAGATTTCTTGTATTTAAAAATATGTTATATAATATTTATTTTTTATATATAATATGGTAAAATTTCAACAGTGCAAAATAATTTTTTTAATAATATTTAAAAGTTTAAGATTTGAAAGATGAAATAGAAAGATAGAAGTGATATATATGAAAACAATTAAGAGTATTGATTTATGGACAGAACAATATGAAAATCATTACGAATGTTTTAATGGAGCTTTTGTCGATGGATTTGAAAATAATAAAATTGCATTTGACGAATATAAAATAATAGAAAACTGTAATTGCATAATAACTGTTAGCAACCCAAAGATTAATATAAGTAATAAGCATAATGCTATTGTTTTTTATAAAGATAAAAATCCTGTTAGATTAATGGTTATAAATAAAAATACAGATATTGATAAACGTATAAAAATAGCACTAAATCAATACTTTGAAAATGAAACACTACAAGTTTTATATGATAATTTACAAATCAAATCATCTATAATCGATATGAATGAAACATCAATTTTTAATAATGCTAATTTTAATAAAGAAATTGATGTAGGTTCTTGTGATAGATGGAATCTTTTATATAATATGCTAAAAGGTAGCTATACAGAAAGCAATACACAATATGGAAATTATGAAAGTGATAAATATGAGTTTATTCCAAATATTTTTATAAAATATGAATTAACAACAGATACAGAAAAATTTGAAATAGAACATAAATGTGCTTTTATAAATACTATAAAAACTAGAATAATTCCAATACAAGAAAATTCGCTATTAACTAAATAAAAATAGGTTTTAAATATAAAAATAATATTATGGAGAATATGATGGATAAATATATAATGATAACTACAACATTTGATAATAAAGAAGAAGCAAATAAGATAATTGAAATATTATTAGAAAAAAGATTAGTTAGTTGTTGCCAATTAAGTAATATAACAAGTTCTTACCACTGGAAAGGTAAAATTGAACATACTGAAGAATTATTACTACAAATGAAATCTAAAAAAGAATTATTTAAGAAAATTGAAAAAGTTATATTAGATAATCATAGTTATGAAACTCCACAATTAATTGCCTATGACATTGTAGATGGATATAAAGGATATTTAGATTGGATAGGAGAGGAAACAAAATAATGAAATTATATGTAATTAGACATGGACAAACTAACTGGAATTTAAAAGGAATAATACAAGGGCAAAAAGATATTGAACTTAATGATAAAGGAATAAATGAAGCAAGAAAAGCAAAAGATGAGTTCAATAATTTAAAAATAGATTTAATTATGTGTTCTCCATTAAAAAGAGCAAAAGAAACAGCAAAAATTTTGAATACAGATAAAAATATAAATATTATATATAAAAGTGAATTAATAGAACGAGGACTTGGCGATTTTGAAGGAGAAAGTTGCATTACTGAAGAAGATGATATATATAATTACCATATGAATAAAACAATAAGAAATATAGAGTCAGTAGTAGATTTATGTAATAGAATTAATGATTTAATAGATGAAATTAAGAATAAATATAAAGGAAAAAATATTTTATTAGTTACACATAGTGGAACAGCAAGAGCCATTGAAAGATATTTCTATGGCATTGATGAAAATGGAGATTTACCACCAGAAAATTTAAAAAATTGCGAAATTAGAGAATACGAAATAATGGAGAAATAAAAATGATATTTAGTGTATTAGCATTTATAGCAGTAATTGTAAGCATCTGTATAAAAGATAGAAAAAAATCTTTAGTAGTACAATCTTTAAATTGTATATGTGAAGCAATCTATGATTTTATTATATCTGCATTTACAGGTGCAGTATTAAGTATAATAAATTTTACAAGGACATGCTTATTTATAAACAAAGATAAATTTAGTAAAAAAATATATCTTTTGATATTAATACTATTTGAATCACTAATTGCAATCAATTGTATATTTACTTGGAATGGAATAATTTCATTATTACCAACAATAGGCTCGATGATTAGAGCATATTGTTTATGGCAATCCAATATGAAATTAGTCAGAATATCAGGTATAACAACAGGGATATTATATGGTTCATATTATATTTATTATCATAGTTGGTTTATGGTATTAGGAGATTTAATATTATTGATTACTGGAATAATAGCTGTATATAAAAATGATATAAAGAAAATATATAAAAATGAACAGATGAAATAAGGAGCAAAATAAAATGAGAATAGGTATAGATATAGATGGAGTTTTAACTGATATAGAACAATGGCAGTTAGACTATGGAAGTAAATTTTTTTATGAAGAATATGGTTTAAGCATAAAAGATTATAAAGGATATGAAACTAATGAAATATTTGATGTAGATATTAAATCAGATGATGAATTTTGGAATAAATATTTTAGAGATTATTCAATTAATGTTGAAGCAAGAAAATTTGCAAATGAAGTAATTGACAAATTAAAAGAAGATGGACATGAAATTTATATAATTACAGCTAGAGGTTCTTTTTTGTCTCATTCAGCAGATGTAATGTCTATAGAAGAAAATAGGAATATAGTATTAAATTGGCTGAAAAATAATCAAATACATTATGATAATATAATCTTTAGTCCAGAAGATAAATTAGAAATATGCAAACAAAATAATATTGATTTAATGATTGAAGATAAGCCTAAAAATATAAATACAATATCTAATGAAATACCTGTAATTTGTTATCATGCAAATTATAATGAACAATGCAATGGAAAAAATATTTATAGATGTTATAGTTGGTATGACATATATAGAAAAATAAAAGAAATACAAAAACATTAAGAGGTAAAAGATGAACATAGGAATAGATATAGATAATGTAATATCAAATTTTGATGAAGTATTAAAAAAAGAATTTTTAATACATGACAAAGAACTAAGAAATACAGGAATAATTAACCCAGAAGCACCTATGACAAAAGGAATGTTTGACTGGACTGATGATGAAATATGGACATTTTATTTAGAAAATATAGGAAGAATAACTCCTAGTCTAGATGTAATTGAAGGTGCGAAAGAATATATTGAAAAACTAAAAAATGATGGACATATAATAGTAATTATTACAGGTAGAGATAATGGAGAATATAAAGATCCATATACTATGACAAAAAAATGGCTAAAAGAAAAAGGAATAGTATATGATAAATTAATATTCACAAACGGATATAAAAATGGAAAACAAGGTAAGGCAGAAAAATGTTTAGAAAATGACATTGATGTAATGATAGATGATTCAGCCAGAATTTGTAGAGAATGTTTTCAAAAAAATATTACTACACTTATAAAGGATAAGCCTTCTAATAGAGATGAAACAGAAATAGCAAGAGTTCATAATTGGAAAGAAATTTATGAATTTATTACAAATTATAAAAAAGAAAAAGTAAATGTAATATTAGACACAGACACATATAATGAATGTGATGACCAATTTGCACTAGCATATTTATTGAAAAATCAATATAAATTTAATATTGAAGCAATAACAGTAGCACCATATTCACATCAATCAAGGAATGTGTCAGTAAGAGAAGGACAAGAATTAAGTTATAACGAAATTTTAAAAATATGCAAATGGTTAAATTTTAATATAAATAATAAAGTATTCAAAGGCTCAATAGATTACATTTGTAATGGATATAATGAAACTAATGATTCAGTAAATAAGATAGTTGAAATAGCACTAAAAAATGATAAAACATATATATTAGGAATTGGTGCAATTACTAACATTGCATTAGCGATAAAAAAAGAACCTAAAATAATTGGTAAAATAGAAATTATATGGCTAGGTGGAAATGAATTAGGATATAAAGATAATTTGGAATATAATTTCAGACAAGATGTAGAGGCTGTTAAAATTGTATTAGAATCACAAGTTAAATTAACTATACTACCTTGCAAAAATATAGTGTCTAATTTAAGAATTGATATTAATACTTTAAAAGAAAATATAGGAAATAAATCAGAGTTATGTGATTACTTAATAAAAAGGTTTTATAATGATGGATGCCATGGGACTCAAGAAACAAGAGTTATTTGGGATATTTCAGTTATTGCATATATGATAAATAAAAATTGGTTTGAAACTAAAGAAATAAGTTCTCCAAATATAAAAGAGGATACTTCTTATGAAATAACTCAAAACAAGCATAATGTAACTTTTGTAACAAAATTGAATAGAGATAAAATATATGAAGATTTATTTAATAAATTAGGAGCAAGAAATGAAGTATAATGAAATGAAACAAGCTGTAAAACTATTAAGTAAAGAATGGAATTTAGGAAAAAAAGAAGCAGGAGCAGACAATGATATTTGTGCTTGGATATATTTATTTGATGTTTTACAAGAAAGTGAAAAAATAATAAAATATAAAGATGAAAGCAAACTTATAGGATTTTGTGGTTACTCAAAAGAATGTTCAAACAAACATAAATTATCTAAAAAGTTTTATGGTTTTGTAAAAAATAGATTATATAAAAGCAAAAGTATAAAGAATTTAAAAGCATTTAAAGAGTATGAAAATAATTATAATTACATTCCAGAAGAACTTAAAAATCACTTTGATGGAGAGGTTTCAATATTAATAGTAGATGAAGATTATAGAGGAAAGAAAATAGGAAAAAAACTTTTATTAGATGTATTTGAGCTTGCCAAAAAAGATAATATGAAAAATATTCAGATAGTAACAGATGAATCATGCAATTATAAATTTTATGAAAGTTTAGGATGTAAAAAGGTATATGAAACAATAGTTGAAAACAAAGAAATAGAACAACTTGGAAATGGATATACCGAAAAAGCATTTATATATGAGAAGAAATTATAAAAGCGTAGGAGAAAATAATTTTAAAATTGAAAATGTTTGGAGTAGAGTAAATGAAAATAGAACATAAAAATATAAATGAAGCATTGAATTTTTATTGATATAAGCGAGGAAAAATATAAAGAAAAATGCTACCAATGTATAGAAAGAATAAATGAAAATGCTGAAATTTTGGAAAAATTTAATAACATATATAAATTATTATACATAGATAAAACAGATGAATATAAAAAGTTATGGGAAATCAAAAATGTAAATGAACTGTTTGGACGAGATTATTCTGTATTTATTACAAATATTCTTTTGTTACTAGGATATAAATCTCATATGAAAAATATTAAGAAATTAACTTTTGACGATGAACAAATAAATATTCAAAAACGAAGGGTAAAAGAATGTTTAAAAAATGATATTATATATAAAAAATATGATGAAATTAGAATTTCACAGATGTTATGGGGAACATATTTTATAAATAATAGATTAATTGAAGTTGGAAGATTACAATTTGAACTAATTAATGATAACCAGGTTAAAATACATATTCCTGCAGGAGAAAAACTTGATATAGAAAAAGTAACAAAATCAATAAAAGATTCAAAATTGTTATTAAAGAAATATCACAATATAGAAAATACAAAATATATTTGCGAATCTTGGTTATTAAGTCAAGAAATTGCTCAAATGTTAGACAAAAATTCTAATATAGTAAAATTCCAAGAGTTATTTGGTATAAAACAAGATAAAAATGGAATAGATGATATATTAAATTTTGTATTTAATATAAGAGAATGTGATGATTATACTAATCTATCAGAAGAAACATCACTTCAAAGAAAAATAAAAGCATTTTTAATTAATGGTGGAATAATATACAACGGATATGGAGAAATAAAAAATGAAGAAATTATTAGTTAGTGATTATGATCAAACATTTTATTTAAATGATGAAGATATAGAAAAAAATAAAATCGCAGTAAAAGAATTTAGAAATAAAGGTAACATATTTGTTATAGCAACAGGTAGAAGTTATGGCGATTTTATGAAAAAGAAAGAACAATATAATATTGAATATGACTATGTTATTATAAATCATGGAGCAACAATTTTAGATAAAGAAGATAATATTATTTTTGAAGCTATAATGCCAAACGAGATTTTAGATAGTTTAAAATCAGATTTACATATAGAAAATACAGAAAGACATTTTTGTTGTAGTTTGCTAGAAAGTAGAGTTGAATTTGAACATAAGAATTTAACTAAAGTTCATGTTAAATATAATGATTTAGAATATTCAAATGAAATTCAGAAAAATTTAGAAGAAAAATATGGAGATGTTTTGAATATTTATTATGTTAGTGGTAATTCAATAGAAATAATATCAAAAAATACAAATAAATCTAAATCAATAAAATTATTATCAGAAAAAATTGAAATCAAGCAAGAAGATATTTATACAATAGGAGATGGCTATAGTGATATTGAAATGATAAAAGATTATAATGGATATGCTATGAATGAATCTGTTCAAGAATTAAAGAATGTTGCTATAGAAGAAATTAATAATGTAAGTGAATTAATAGAAAAAATAGAAGGATAAATAACAATGGAAGAAAAAATGAAGAAAAAATCAGAAGCAGATATAATAATAGTAATAGATGCATTTAAAAAAATAATGACAATTTTTTTAGGACCGTTTTTAACAGCATATTTTATAAAGATATCTAGTGAAAGTATGGTAGATTTATCTATATATTATATATTTTCATATTTACTATTAGGAATAAGTAGCTTTATTGTAGCTAGTATAGTAAAGAATAAGTTTAGAATAGGAATGTTTAGAATAGGAGTAATAACCAATTTTTTTTATATAATGTCAATTGTTCTGTTAAGGGAAAAAGTTGTAGAGAATTTATGGCTAATTTCTATTTTATATGGTATATCACAAAGCGTATATTGGTTTCCATATAATTTATTTGTAATAGATAAAGTAGACAATTCTGAAAGAACAAGTTATACAGTAAAAAAGAATTTAATTGTTTATTCAATAGGGGTATTATGTCCTATATTATTAGGAACAGCAATTACAATAACAAATTTTGAGTTGACAGCGACTATTATTCTAATAATTTCATTAGTACAAATAATTTTATCTTTTATGCTTACTCCAGATAAGCATGTAAGTAAATTAAAAAAATATAATATAGTAGAAACATGGAACAAGATAAAGAAAAATAAACAAGTTAAAAAAATATTTTTAGTGGAATTTTTAATAGGTTTTAGTATAAGTGATGGAGCATTAGGGACATTAATTACAATATTGATTTTTAATGCATTTAAAACAGATATGAATTTAGGAATTATAACATCAATTTCAACAATACTTTCAATGTGTGCAATTAAATTATATGAAAAAATATTTAAAAATAAATCAGATAAAAAGATATTATTATTTTCCAGCATAATACCTGTAATATCAGTTTTAGTAGTATTATTTAATACAAATAATATTACAATTATAATTTACAGTTTGTGTTATGAAATATTTGTAAATGGTATATTAAGTCTTAATAGATCAATACGCATATTTAACATAGCTGATAGTAATATAATTGAAAAGGAAGACCAATCTGAATTTATGTCTATTAGAGAAGGAATTTTGAATTTTGGAAGAATGGTAAGTTATTCAATTTTACTATTTGCAGGAATAAGTAGAAGTACTCTAGCACTTAATATTGCTTTAATTATTTTAACTTTATCTATTTGGACAATGGGATTTGTATTAAAAGATATAGAAAAATTTGAAGAATAAAAGAAAGGTTTAAAAATTATGTTAGCAAATAAATTAAATTATGGAGATACAATAAGTGTTGTAGGAGTATCAAATAGTTTAGCTTTAAATAATAGATTCGAAGATTTTAAAAGAGCAGAAGAATTGTTAATAAGTAAAGGCTTTAAAATCAAATTTGGTAAATATGTAAAAGAAGATTACTACGGTTCATGTGGCACTAGAGAGCAAAAAGCAGAAGATATGATGAATATGTTTAAAGATAATGAAGTAAAAGCAATTATTTGCCTAGCAGGAGGACAAACTTGTAACACATTTATTGATTTATTAGATTATGAAAAAATAAAGAAACATCCTAAAATACTAGTAGGTTATAGTGATATAACAGTATTACTTCAAACTATTTATAAAAAAACAGGGTTAGTAACATTTAGTGGACCAGATTTTATTTCATTTGGAACTGAATATGCAGAAGAACAATATCAAGTATTTGAAGATGCATTTGTTAATAAAAAGTTAGATAAATTCAATAATGGCAATAAAAATATTATTAAAAAGGGCAATGCAGAAGGAAAAATAATTGGTACAAATTTAGGGTGTATGATGTATTTACTAGGAACAGAATATTTACCAGATATGCAAGATAAAATTCTATTTATAGAAAGCTATAGAACATCACCTAATGAATGTCAAAGAAGATTTGCACATTTAAAACAATATGGTATTTTTGATAAAGTAAAAGGAATTATTATTGGATATAATTATGATTTACAAAAAGATGGAAATACATATCCTCAAATGGAAGATATATTACTTGAATATACAAAGGAATATAATTTTCCTATTGTTAGATGTAATGATTTTGGTCACAAAATCGTAAATTCTGTTATACCGATAGGTGGATTGTGTAAAATAAATTGTGAAAATAACGAAGTTGGAATAATAGAAAAATTTTTAAAATAATGGAGAAATAAAAATATGAAAATAGGAATTGATATAGATAATGTAATATCAAATTTTAATGAGGAATTATTAAAAGCATATAAAGATATTTCTTATATTATAGAAGAAATGAAAATATTAGAATTAGATGAAAAATATAGTAAAGAAAAATGGGAACTTAATTAATAGCATTAGAACATTTATTATGGATACACCGTATAATAGAGATACTAATGAATTCAAACGATACTACAAAAGTATTTACGATTGATAAAAGATTTATTAGGAAATAATTTATATGATTTATTTCCAAAGATAAAAGAAAATTTGTAGAAGTATTATTATATTAAAATAAAAAATGAAAGAAGTGAAACAATTGGAAAATAAAAAAATAGATTTAAGTAGTATAAAAGTTGCAATTTTTGATTTTGATGACACACTAGCTATTCATAAAGATAAAGATTACTTAAAACATCGTAATGAAAACGAAGAAAATCTTTTAAATTATTACTTAAATGCTTATCTAAATCCAGAATCTTTTTATGAAACTATTGAACCTTGTTCAATATCCGATTCATTACAAAATTTGATTAAAAATTTTGAAACAAAAGGTGTAAAAATGTATTGTGTATCTGGAATGAAATTTTCATTTCATCTAAAAGCAAAAGAAAATTTTGTACATAAATATTATAGTAATGATATAGAAGTAATTTCAGCACGATCTCAAGAATTAAAGTGTGATGCTGTTAAAATTATTAAGCGTATTAACAATTGTGATTTAAATGAAATATTGTTTATAGATGATAACAAAGAAAATATTATCAGATTTAATAATATGGGAATACATGCATGGACGCCTGAAGAATTTGAACAGTTAATATAATATTTAACAGGAGAAAATAAATGGAACAAGAAACAAAGAAAATAAATAGAAGTATAAAAATATATCCAATATTTGCATCATTTACAGGAGACTTAATATTCTTTGTGCCAATAGACACACTATTTTTAACATTGGTAAAAGGATTAAGTGCAAGTCAAATAACAGCAATGACAATGGTTGCATTAATAATATGTATAGTATTTCAAAAAGTAATACTAGCTATTGTAAAAAAGATAGGAAATGTAAATTCATTAAGACTAGGAGCAACTATGTTGTTGATTGCATCATTAGTATTAACATTTGGAAAATCGTTTATTGCAATGTTATTATATAAAAGCATACATGAATTAGCAGTTATGTTTTTAAATATGGATGAAATAATTTTGAAAAATAATTTAAAAGCTGTAAGTAGAAAAGACGATTATTTTAAAATAAGAAATAAATCAAAGATTATTTATGCTATTATAACGTTATTCACAGCATTAGTAGCAGGAAAAATGTTTAATGTAAATCATTATTTACCAATGTATTTATCAATAATAATATATGTATTGGTATTAGGAACGTCATTTTTATATTATGAGGCAAAAGTAGAGGAAGAACTAGAAACGAAAAAAGAACATAAAAAACTAAAGATAACATCAATAATATTCTATGTAATATTATCAAATGCAGTATTTTATTCAATAATAAAAATGGGACAAAACAATAGTAAATTATTTATGCAATATGATTTTCAAAAATTCTTATCTGTTGAAATGGTAACATACTACATAACAACAATAGTATTTATATCAAGAATAGCAAGATTAGCAGGCAATGTAATATTTGGAAAGGTATATTCAAAAATAAAAGATAAAATGAGCGTTGTTCTAACAATATGTTTGGCATTAGCATTTTTATTATTGATTATAGGACACTTTATAGAATCGGCGTTCATTTGTAAAGTGATAATTATGTCTTTAGGATTTTTCTTAATATTAGCGATAAGAGATTCATTCCAAACATATATAGAAGATGTTGCCTTGACTATTTCAAATAAAGAGGAACAACAAGAAATTATAATTAAAATTGAAGTTTATAGAAGATTAGGAACATTAATATTAAGTGCTATTTTTACATTAATATTGATGAGATATGAACTAATTGTAATAGAATTTATTTTATTAGGCTTAAGCATTATTGAAATATTTGTAAATAAAAGCTTATGTAATAAGTTATCAAATTATAGTATAGTAGCAAAAAATGGATAGCAAATTAAATGCTATCTATTTCCAGTTAAATTTGTAAAAAAATACCTGTTGAACACATACTTCTAAATAATGTATAATCTATTTAAGAGGTGCAATAATTTATGAGAATAATAAAAAAATATGGAAAAGACATATTATATAAGGAATTAAAGAAAAGCTATAATTTTTTTATTAAAGAAGCAAATACAGATAAAAAAAGCAAGGGATATGGACTAATAAGAGATAAAACAATATTAGCTGATAATATTGCAAGTATAGCATCAGTAGGATATGGTTTAGCAGCATTAGTTATTGGAGTAGAACATAATTGGATAAAATACGATAAAGCCTATGATAGAGCAAACAGAACACTAGAAAACTTTATAAATAACGTAGAAGGGAAAAATGGATTTTATTATCATTTTGTAAATATGCAAACAGGGAAAAGAGAATGGAATTGTGAAATATCAATAATAGATACAGCAATTTTTATATGTGGTGCTATAACTGCAGGTGAATATTTCGGAAAAGAAGTAAAAAATAAAGCAAATATCTTATATAAAAGAATAAAATGGGAATGGTATAGAAACGAAACAAACAATTTATTTTATATGGGATATAAACCTGAAAAAGGATTTTGGGGACAATGGGATGGATATGCTGAACAATTAATGATGTATGTATTAGGAGTTAGCTCACTAGCATATCCAATAGATAAAAGTATGTATTATGAATTTAATAGAAAA
Organism: uncultured Clostridium sp.; assembly: GCA_902461935.1. Classification (GTDB taxonomy): domain Bacteria; phylum Bacillota; class Clostridia; order TANB77; family CAG-508; genus Merdicola. The sequence goes on from CABPZP010000006.1 coordinate 49,181, forward strand.
AAGAAGGATTATAAAAATATAAAGGATATAATATATACATATTGTGGAACATTATTTACATATCAATATTCACATGCATGGATTGATTTTAGAAATTTAATAGATATTAATGGAGTTAATTGGTTTGAAAATTCAATAAAAGCGACAAAAGCAAATAGAGAATATTGTATAGATAATAAGAACAGATTTAAAACTTATGGAGAAAACTCTTGGGGATTAACTTCTTGTCTTTCTCCAAAAGGATATATAGGATCAGGAGCTGAACCTTGTGATACTAATTTAGAAATAGAAAACGATGGCACAATATCTCCATGTGGTGCAATTGGTTCAATAGTATTTACACCAAAAGAAACCATACAAGCTATAGAATATTATTATAATACATTTATAAAGTTATGGGGAAAATATGGTTTTAAAGATGGTTTTAATTTAGAAGGAGAAAAAAACTGGTTTGCAAAAGAATACATAGGAATTGATAAAGGAATAGGAATGTTAATGATAGAAAATTATTTAAATGAAACTATATGGAAATATTTTATGAAAAATGAATATGTCATTAAAGGATTAGAAATGTTAGAATTTACTGATACCAAATCAGAAAATTTGAAATTAAACAAAGTATAATTTGGAAGAAATTACAAATGAAATAGTATATAAAAATTGATATAATATATGTAGATGTGTAATAACACATAATAGTAGTAACAAATAACCAAAATGTTTTAATTAAAATGGAGGTATTAAGATGAAAATTTGTATTTTACGGAGAGATGGAGAAAAAATTCATAATGGGATGATAGAAGTGATGTCTGCAATAATAGAGAAAAAATTTGGAGATAGAGAAATGTTTTTAGATAAGAACAAAAAAGAATTTACACAGATGATTACTTTTTTAGTTTCTGATAATGAAGATTCGTCTAATATAGTTCAATTTATAATTGAAGTATCGGAAATTAATCCATTATATACTGTGAGAATTTTGAAGTAAAAGCAAAGAAAAACTCTAATCTAGCAAATGCTGATTAGAGTTTTTTTTACTTTGAGTGAAAAAGGTTAAAACTACAAAAATCTAATTATAGTATAACACAAAATTATGTAAAATACAAATGCACTATTGAAAATAACTGGATTTTTCTTTACTTTTACGTGAAATCATGATATACTATTTACATAATTTTAGCGATTTGCTAATCAAATTTTTTTAATCCTGTTTTACAGGTTGATATAGAGTCAGTTATTATAAAATGAATATTTTAAGGAGGAAAATAGTATGGCATTTGAAGATTATAAAAATTTAAATTTAAAACCTGAAAAGGCAACACAGGAAGAAATTGAACAACTTGAAAAGAAATATGGAGTATCAGATTTTAATGATAGTTCAATGGCAAGAGAATTTCTTCGTAGACAGGAAGAAAAAGAATAAACAATTAAGAGAACTGATTAAATTGTAATTGGATATTGAAAGTGTAAAGAAAGGAATTATCGGTCATGATAGTTCTTTTCTTTACTTTTACACGAAATCGTGATATAATTCACATAATTCAATTTTTATAATCTCCTTTTGGAGTTTACATAGAGAAACTTATAGACATCAAAATAAATATTTTAAGGGAGGAATTTTATGGCTTTAAAAATGGTAAAACTAAATTATATGTCAGCAACAACACATACAGAACCTAAAGCAAAAATCAAAGTATCATCTGCTAAAATGGAAGAACTAGATAGATCTATTAAAGAAAAAACTAGACAAAATAATTCTGATTTTAATGTAGGACGTGATAATTTAAAAGACAATATATATTATAGTAATTAAAAAATAATTCATAAATATTTTTCTAGGAGGATAGCATGTTATTTTCAATATTTTCTTTTTTTATGATTTTTGTACTATGTTTATTATCAATATCTGCTGTTATATATAATGATGTGTATAACATTTTAAAATTTAAAAATAAACAAGAAATCAGTATTGATAAGTTGAAATTTGAAAAATGTATTTTACCCTACAAAAGTAACTCACAAACTAATTAGTTAAGGAGGTAAAACAAATGGAAAGAGAATATTTCTGATTGATTTTTTTGAAAAGGGGATTGTCAATAGATAATTCCTTTTTCTTTACTAGCTAGCAAATAAGTAAATAAAAGTTCATCTTTAATAAGGATTCATATAGTACTAGAATTAAAAACTAGTGCTATTTTTTATCTCAAATTTTTTCTCAACTTAACTATCTTAATGATATTTAATAAAATATTTATAAATTTGTTTTAGAAGGAAAAATATGAAGAGTAAACAAGATAAAATAGCTAATTTAGAAAGAAACAATATCAGCATAGATGATGGTTTTATTATAAATAAATGTTAATATATATAAGATTGGCTTAAATGCCAGTCTTATTTTTTATAATATTTTTTTGTCTAAAGTCATAAATTTAATTGAGGTGATTTTTTAATAATGAATGATGTATTAGAACAAAAAAGTGTACTATTAGGTAGTGAGAAATATGAATATATAAAGACAAATGATGGAGCAGAACAACTAATAAAAAGTGAAGATATAGGAAAACGAAAGATAAATATAGTAATAAAGAATACTACACAAACTAATACAGAAGAATTAGAAAAATACATTATTGACGTGTTGAGTGATTTATATATCCAAAAAAATATAAAAAGAATAATATAAAATTTTTTCTCAAATTGATTATCCTTTTTGCTTAAAATAAAATTTTAAGTTGAAAGGAGGTTTAAAATGAAGAGAGTTGGATGTTTATATAGAGTTTCTACTAAAAAACAAACATATAACAATGACATACCAGTTCAGAAAGAAGCTTGTAGAAAATTTATTAAGACAAAAAATGATTGGACTCTAGAAAAAGAATATATGGAACTTGGCGTTTCAGGATATAAGGTTGAAGAAAAAGAAAGAGATGTATTACAAACAATAAAAAAAGATGTTAGTAATAACAAAATAGATATACTTCTTGTTTTTATGTTTGATAGAATAGGAAGAAGAGAAGATGAAACACCTTTTGTTGTAAAATGGTTAATTGATCAGGGAATTGAAGTATGGTCTGTAAATGAAGGACAAAGAGAAATAAAGAATAGCTATGATAGACTTATAAATTATATTACATATTGGCAAGCACAAGGAGAAAGTGAGAAAATATCAATTAGAGCCAAAGAAGAACGAATAAGATTAACAAAATTAGGAATTTATATGGGGTATTATGCTCCATTTGGCTATAAAATGGTTGAAAGTGATTTGTATAGTAAAATTGGAAAACAAAGAAAAGTATTAGAAATTTATGAGGAAGAAGCAAAAACTATAAGACTAATTTATAATCTTATAGCAATTAATGAATATGGAACTGATAAAGTAGCAATATACTTGAATAATAAAAAAATAAAAAGAAGAAAAAAAGGAATATTATGGGATTCTAATGCTATTTTAGAAATAGTTAAGAACCCAATTTATAAAGGCTATGTATCTTTTGGAAAGAGAAACAAGATGAAAGGAAATGATAATAGAAGACAAAAGGAAGATTGGATAATAGCTGAAAAGAGAAATGATAGTATCGTAATTATTTCAGAAGAAATATGGGAAAAAGCTAATAATTTAATAATTAGTAGAAAAAGAAAAAGTGGAGAAAGGGTATTACGTCTATTATCTGGATATACAAGATGCGGTTATTGTGGTAATTACATTGTTCCAAAAGGAAAGACAAAATATACATATATGTTATGCAAGGGAAAACAGAAAACCGGAAAATGTGAATATAGAAAAAATTATAGAGTTGATATTTTAGAAGGAATAGTTAGCAATGAAATAAAAACATGTTTAGATACATATAAAAAAATAGATTTAAAGAATGAAGTTGAAAAAAGAATAAGAAATATAAAAGAAAGAAAAGAAAAAGTCGTATTATTAAATCAAAAAATTAGCAATTCTCAAAATAGAATAGTTGAATTGAAAAATGAAATTGTACTTGCTCTTATGGAAAATAATCAAGATAAAAAGAAAAAAATAGGTGATGAGTATAATTCAGAATTAGAAAATCTAGCACATTTAAATAAAAATTTAGAAGAACTTCAAGATGAAATTAATAAAAACAACAAAGATATAAATAATTTAAAACAATGCATTCCTGTATGGAGTAAAGAGTTTGAATATGCACCATTAGAAATTAAAAGACAAATTTTGGAGAAATTAATAGATAAAGTGTATTTATATAATGATAAGGTAGAAATAAGAGTTAAATATCCTATAAGTACAATATTAAAAGGAGAAAGAAATTAAACTTTATGGATATAAAAAGAGTTGGATGCTTGTATAGGGTTTCAACTTTAAAGCAAGTTGAAAAAAACGATATCCCAATGCAAAGAATAGCATGTGGCGAGTTTATAAAATCACAAAACAATTGGAAATTAACAAAAGAATATATTGAACTAGGAGTATCAGGATATAAACTTAGTGAGTCAAAAAGAGACGCTTTACAAGATATAAAGAAAGCAGTACTAAATAAAGAAATAGATATTTTGCTTGTTTTTATGTTTGACAGAATCGGAAGGAGAGAGGAAGAAACACCATTTGTTGTAGAATGGCTAATTAATAAAGGCGTTGAAGTTTGGTCTGTAAAAGAAGGACAAAGAAAAATCGAAAATAGAGCTGATAAGCTGATTAATTATCTTACTTATTGGCAAGCAGGAGGAGAAAGTGAAAAAACTTCAATAAGGGTTAAAGAAGCACAGACTCAAATGGCTGAAAATGGAATATTAACATATGGAGGAAAAAGAAATGCTCCATATGGATATGAATTTATAAAAAGTGGAACATATACTAAAAAGGGAGTTGAACGCCAAAAACTTATAATAAAAAAAGATGAAGCAGAACTTATAAAAGATATTTTTGAAATGTATGTAAAAAAAGGATTTGGAATTGGAAGAATAGCAAAAGAATTAAATGATAGAAAGAAAAAACCAAGAAGATCTATGTTATGGGCGACATCAACTGTTGGGGCAATTTTAGGAAATCCTATATACATGGGATTACCAGCATACAAAAAGAAAACTACTACAAATGCAACAGGTTCAAAAAAACAACCTTTTGAAAATTGGATTTTACCTAAAAAGAAGGTTGAAAGCTTAGCGATTATAGATGAAGAGATGTGGTATGAAGCAAAGAAAATTAGAGAAGATAGGGCTAAAAATCTTGAATTTGCAAAGCCTAGACAAACAAAATCACCATTGCTACTTTCAGGAATAGTAAAATGTGGAGAATGTGGTTATACATTTACAACATCTGAATCCAAAAAGAAAAAGCCTGATGGAGGAATATGGGAATATTATTATTATAAATGTAGTAGTACAATAAATACAAACACTTGCTGTTTGGAGAAAAAAAGCATTAAAAAGGAAGTTTTGGAAGAAATAGTATTAAAATGTGTATATAATTTTCTAGATAGTTTAGAACAAGTTGACTTATCTGAAGCAATAAAACAAGGAGTTTTAAATAATTGTGATAATGACGAGAAAGAATTGAAAAAATGTGAAATACAAATTAATGAAATTGATTCCAACATTAAAGTTTTAAAAGATGAGGTTATAAAAACTTTAACTGGTGAAAGTAATTTTACGGCAGAATTATTAAATGAATTAATATCAGAAAAAGAAAAACAGAAAATTGAAATAATTGAAACTAAGAATTGTATTGAAAATAAAATAAGACAAAAGAAAGTCGAAGATAATGAATTATTACAAATTAAGGAAAGAATACCAATTTGGAAGGAAGAATTTGAAAATGCTGATATAGTAATAAAGAAAATGTTGTTATCAGAAATTATTAAAGAAATAAGAATATATAATGATAGATATGAAATTGATTTTAGAGTACAATTAAATAAATATTTAAAAGTCATTTCAGAAATTGATAATGTCAAGGTGAAAAGTATTGAAAGTAAATTGCTTGAAGATACAGCCAAAATCAAAAGATAATATTATGAAAGTGGCTATTCAAAAACATATTTCAAAAAGTTTGAAAACTGAACAAACTGGTGTAAAATCGCCTGGATGTGAAAATAAAACGAGCCATTTTCCCTTATAATCATTCAAACAAATTTTACCAAAAGAGGTATCGGCTTCAAAATCAGGAGCAACCATACCGATTTTTACATTACCATTCATCATAATTTCGTAATCCATAAATAACCTCCGATATAATTTTTGTATATAATATTAAAAAAATAAAAAAATGTTACAAGAAAGATAGAAAAGAATTAAAGAGAAACAAAAAAAACTTGAAGTTCACATAAAAAAGTGATAAAATATATGAGTAACCAAGTGTTTTTTTGAATAAAAAAGGAGGAAAAAGATATGGTATCAAAATATTATAACGTAAATTTACGGATGCCAAATTACTTTGCAACTGGAGTACTAAGAAAAACAGGTAACAAAATTGCTATATTCTTGGCTCCAGATTATATATTAGGAGAATACAAAGACAGTAAATTTTTTCTTAGTCTATATAACACTCAATTCTTAATTACAGATGACAATCCTGAGTATGAAATTATGGATGTTGTTGTAGACTTTGAAATGGAAGAATTGGCATCTGGAGGAAATATAGTTGAATTTCAATTTTATGAGTTTTTAATTGGACAATATAGATGTTCGTTAGAAATAAAATTTGAAATAACAGACTTTTATGAAATCATTGAATTGGAAGAAAACTATTTAAAAAACATCCCTGAATAAGGGATGTTTTTTATTGATTTCTATCAAATGTATCGAAAACCATTGGTGTAGAAATTTTCTTTATAGATGCTGGTGATACATCTTTGTTATCATATTTGGCAACATTAGTTATTTTCAAATTATTATCAATAGTAAATTCATATTCATTTTTATAAATTATTTTGCTATTTGTATCTATTGTTATATCGGAATCTGTTTTAGCATATTCTTTTAAGCTTGCTATTGTTGCTTTGCCTTCTGTTTCTGTTTGTAAGCTAGCTATTTTTAATTCAACATTTTCTTTTGCTTGTGCCATATTTGTTTGTTCTTTTGCAGTTTGAGCTTTTGTAAATATTCCATTGCTTCCAACTGTTAAATTAATAGTTATTCCTGCTAAAATAAGTAGTACAATTATTGCTATTACAAGTGCCATAAGAGATATACCTTTATAATTATTTATCATATTTTATTACTTCCTTCTTTTTTTTTGATTATATACAAAGTTAAAAATTTTTTCAATATTTTTTAAGAAATTCTTTTTAATTCAGACACTTATTTACATAATTTCATATTATATATAAACATACTAAAAAGGGGGGAGTAAACTTGGAAATAAATAATTGTAAAATTGGATTTGTACTTACTGGCTCTTTTTGCACTTTTAGTAAAGTAATTCCTAAAATAAAGGAATTAGTTGAAAAAGGCGCAAGTGTTATTCCAATTATGTCTTACAATGCTTATGAATTAGATACTAAATTTGGAAAAGCACAAGATTTTATAGATGAAATTGAAAAAATCACAGGAAATAAAATAATTCATACAATTCAAGGTGCAGAGCCTATTGGACCTAAGAAATTAACAGATATTATGATTGTTGCACCAGCAAGCCGGAAATACTATGGCAAAGCTTGCAAATGACATAATAGATACACCTGCTTTGATGGCAATAAAATCCCATTTAAGAAATAATAATCCTGTGGTAATTGCTGTTTCTACTAATAATGCATTAAGTGGAAATGCTGAAAATATTGGAAAATTATTAAATAGAAATAATTATTATTTTGTTCCATTCAAACAAGATAATCCAATTACTAAGCCACGTTCAGCTGTTTTTGATCCTGAATATATAATAAAAACTGCTGAATATGCTTTAAATAGGGAACAAATTCAGCCAATTTTGTTGTGAATGTAAAAAAAGATGGGAGATAAACCCATCTTTAAATTTTATTTTAATTTCATCATTATATACACACATTCAATAGCATTTAAAGATTCAGAAATTAATAAACCAACTCCACATAAAGAAACTGCAACTGCAGCTGTTTGTGTAGGATTAGCAATAATTAATGCTCCAAGTGCTATTGTTATAATAGATAGTATTAACATTATAACCCAGTTGCTTTCTGGCATATCTTTCATATTTATTGAAAGTTGGAATTTTATAATACTTTCTAATATTATCCATATACCAATTATAAATGGTAGTATGGCAATTAACCAACCTGGATGTGTTATAAATACAAAACCTGCAATAATTTCTAATATACCTTGTGCTAGTTCAAAGCTAAAAGGTCTTAATTCTTTTGGACTTGCAAAGTATGAAATAAAGTGTATTAGTCCATCAATAGCAACTATAACACCAAATATAATCATTAGTACATTTATTGAGTCTACTGGTCTGAATATTAAAAATACTGATAAAACAATTAATGCTAGTGATATTACAAGTGAATGCGTACCATATTTTTTTAGATATGTTTCCATGTAAACACCTCCTTTTTCTTTTGTGATTTTATACATTTTATTTATAACATATAATTTTAATTTTGTTAATCCTTTTTTAAAATTATATCATAATCTGAAAATAGATTAAAAATAAATATTTCTCGGCTTAATACGTTCGTTATAGCTTCTAATAGAAATTCAAACGAGCCTCTCGCAAAACGCGCCCTCATTTAAATTTAATAAGAAGCTATACACTCACTCCAATCACATTCGAAATATTGATTTTTAATTATGTTTCAGATTTTATAAATAAAAAATTAATGTCAAACGTTGTAGGGGCCGACGTCCCCGGCGACCCGAAAAACAGAGCTGTTTACAAATTAGACAATGGATTTGCTTCAACAGCATTTCTTACTTGCTCATTGGCAACATGAGTATATATTTCTGTTGTTGATATACTTTCGTGTCCTAATAGTTCTTGCAAAGCACGTATATCAACTTGTCCGTATTGATACATTAATGTTGCAGCCGTGTGTCTTAGTTTATGTACTGAATATTTTTTTGTATCTAGTCCGGCTTTTCTTAGTTCATTTGTTATTATTTGTTGTACTGTTCTATTACTTATTCGTTCGCGCCTTTCACTTAAAAATAGAGCTTTTTTTGAGTTCTTACTATCTAATCGTATTCCATCTTTTGGCCTTACATTTAAATATTCTTTTATAGCTTTTATACATGCTTTATTTAAATAAATAGTTCTTTCTTTATTTCCTTTACCTATAACAGTCATTTTTTCTTCTGAAAAGTCTATATCATCTATGTTTATTCCAACAAGTTCAGATAAACGCATACCACAATTTAAAAATAGGGTAGTAATTGCATAATCTCTTTTTGAATTTCTATTAGAATCATCTGCAGCAACATTTAATAATTTTTTACTATCCTCTAATGATAAATATTTTGGCATTCTTTTTTCATGTTTTGGAGTTTCTAAATTTTGAGCTGGATTTGTTTCAATTAGGTTAGCTTTGCAAGCTAAATAATTAAAAAATATTCTAATGGTACTTATTTTTCTTGCTCTTGTTGCAGATTTACTTTTGTTATATACTGCTAAATAAGATATAAAGGCGTGTATATCTTCTAGCTTAATTCTTTTAACATCTTCAATACTAAAGTTTTTAATGTCTATTTCATTAAATTCTTTTTCATCTGTTAAATTAAAATGTATCATCATATATCTAAAAAACATTGTTAAATCGTAATTGTATTCTTTAATAGAATTTGTTGATTTATTTAAAATTGTTATTGAATAATCTAAAAATGAATTAACAAATTCTGGATTTTTTTCTCTATCTATCATATGTGATTTCTCCTTTAAAACTCTAGAAATATTCTATACATTTAACTTGGAAATGTCAATAAAATTTAAGCCGTAACAATGGAGTTTTTGTTTGAATATTATAATGTAGAGGTGTTTTTTATGCGAAAATTAAAATTAATTATATTTATAGCAATTATATTATCGGTAATTACAGGAGTTATTACAGTGAATAACAAAAAAGATAACAAAACTGTAGAAAATACCATTACAAATGCCTGCAAAAAAGAAATATACAAATATGAATTATCTGATGAAAATATAAAAGTTTTGCCTTCAAAAAATATAGAAAATGGTATTGATGAACAAAGTTTAGAGGTTGAAAGTTTTGAAGAACAAGGACCAATAGCTTATAAGGGTGATGAAAAACATCAAAATATTAATTTAGGAAATTATATAGGATTAACTTATTATTCTCAAATAGATTCAAGATGGGCTTCTCATCCATATACATCAATTAATAAATCTTCACAAACGATTGGAACAAGTGGATGTGGACCTACATGTGCTAGTATGGTTGTTACCGCAACGAGAGGAACAATAACTCCACCTGAAATGGGAAATTTGTTTGTTGAACATGGATATAGAAGTGCAAATAATGGAACGTATTTAAGTGCTTTTAGATTTGTTGCAGATACATTTAATATAGAATACAACGAAACGTATAAATTAGACAATGCAATAAATTTGCTAAACAATAATTACTATGTTGTTGCAAGCTGTGGAAATGGTTTATTCACAACAGGGGGACATTTAATTTTAATAGTTGGTGTTGAAAATGATACTTTAAAAATATATGATCCGTTTTTGTATAATGGAAAATTTGAAACATCAACCAGAAGAGGAAAAGTAACAGTTTCAGGAAATACTGTATATTGCTCTATATCAAATTTTAGAAAATATGCAAATTACACTAGATTTTTTGCATATAAACATGATTCAAATGTACCAACAAACAATTATGTTCCAAGTACAAATACCAATACAATAATGTATGTTAAAGCAAATGGTGGATTGAATGTAAGAAGCTCTCCTAATGGAAAAAAGGTAGGAGCTTTGAGTAATGGAAGCCAAGTTATAGTTTATGAAACACAAGGAAATTGGAGTAGAATAGGAACAAATAGATGGGTGTGCTCAGACTATCTTACAAATTCAAAATCAACAGTATCATCAAATAGCAACACAAAAGTAAATACTAAAAAATATTCTAATGGAAGTTATAAGGTAAATGCAAGTCTTTTAAATGTAAGAACAGGACCAGGAACAAATTATAAGGCTAAAAAATACAACCAGTTATCGCAAAATGCCAGAAAGCAAAATAAAGCACTAGGAAATGCAAAAGCAAATGGCTATAAAAAAGGTGTAATATGCACAGTTACAAAAGTAAATAATAATTGGGGATTAACTAAAAGTGGATGGATATGTTTGGATTATTGCAGAAAACAATAAAATTATATTTGATTTTATTGCAACTAATATTATATGCTGTAGGGGCACGGTGCTCCGTGCCCAATTAGATAAAATATATGTAATCTTGTAATTTTATTTATATTTGATTATAATATGTTTTAAAAGATAAGATAAAGGAAACAAACATATGAAACATATATTATTAGTAGAAGATAATGATACAATTATAATGGGCTTGAAATACTCCTTAGAGCAAGAAAATTTTAAGGTTATTTCAGCCCAAAATGTATCTGAATTTAATAAGGAAATTAATAAAAATGAAATAGATTTAGTATTGCTAGATATATCTTTGCCAGATGGAAATGGATTTGAAATTTGCAAAAAAATAAAGTCTAAGAAAGATATTCCAGTTATATTTTTAACAGCTCAAGATGAAGAAACAAGTGTAGTTCTTGGGCTTGATTTAGGTGCAGACGACTACATAGTAAAACCTTTTAGAACACGAGAGTTAATATCTAGAATAAATTCTGTACTTAGAAGATATGGGCACAATGAAAGTAATTTAATACAATATAAAAACATAAAAATAGATACATCATCTGCAAAGGTGTATAAAGATAATGAAGAAATTATATTTACAAGTTTGGAGTATAAAATTTTATTAATGCTATTTTCTAATCAAAACAAACTAATATCAAGAGAACAATTACTTGAAAAAATATGGGATATTGCAGGAAATTTTGTTAACGATAATACTTTAACAGTATACATTAAAAGAATAAGAGAAAAACTAGGAGATGAAACAATAATAAAAACTGTACGAGGACTAGGCTATAGAATAGGGGAGTAGAATGAAATTATTTAATAATAAAAATCTAAAATATTTAATATTACCAATGTTTATACTAACAATAGTAATGTGTATAGCTTTTACTATTCAAACTTTTAACCAGTATAAACAAGTATCAATAATAGTAAATCAAAAAATGGATAATATAATAGGAACAATTACAGAAAAATATCCTGAAATTGATACTAAAGAGATAATAAAAATATTAAATTCTAGTAATATTGAAGAAAGTAAAACAGGACAAGCAGAGTTATTAAAATATGGTATAGATATAAAAGAGGTTAATTCTATTATACAAGTAGAAAATCAAATGAAATTTAATTTAATTGCCAATATTTTATTAATTATATTGTTTAGTTTTTTATGGCTGATAATTATACTATTTTATTTAAAAAGAAGAGATAAAAAAATTAAGCAAATTACTAAATACATAAATGAAATAAAAAACAAAAAATATGAACTTAATATTGATGAAAACAGTGAAGATGAACTAAGTAACCTAAAAAATGAATTATATAAAATTACTATTATGCTAAAAGAAGAAAGTGAAATATCTAAAAAAGATAAAGAAAATTTAAAAATTTCTGTTGAAGATATATCACACCAATTAAAAACTCCGCTTACATCAATAACCATTATGCTAGATAATTTAAAAGAAAATCCTAATATGGATGAAAATACAAAGCAAAAATTTATTTTTGAAATAAGTAAACAAATAGATTGGATAAATTGGCTTGTAATATCAATGCTTAAGCTATCAAAATTAGATGCAAATGTAGTTCAATTTTATGATGAAAAAATTAATCTTAATAAATTTATAACAGAAATAGTTAAAAATTTAGAAATACCAATAGAAATAAAAAATCAAAATATAATTATAAATGGAGATAACGAAGCAGACTTTGTAGGTGATTATAAATGGCAGCAAGAAGCGGTTACAAATATTATAAAAAATTGTATAGAACATAATAAAGAAAATGGAACAATTAATATAAAATACGAAGAAAATAATCTTTTTACTAAAATTTCTATAAAAGATGAGGGAATTGGAATTGAAAAAGAAGATTTGAAACACATTTTTGAGAGATTTTATAAGGGAAAAAACTCTACAGAAAATAGCGTAGGTATAGGCTTATCTCTTAGTAAAAATATAATAGAAAAGAATAATGGTATAATACTTTGTAAATCTGAGATAGGAAAAGGAACAGAATTTATAATTAAATATATAAAAAAAATGGTATAAATTTTTTACAGATAATTACTTGCTAATTATCTGCTTTTTTGATATAAAAAGACAAGATGATATAGAAAAGAATGGAGTAATAAATGAATATAGGAATAGATATAGATAATGTAATATCAAATTTTGATGAAGCTTTATTAGAAGAATATTTAAAACACGATAACGATTTAAAAGGAACGGGAATTGTTAATAAAGACTTGCATATGACAGAGGGAATGTTTGACTGGACAGAAAAAGAGGAAAGAGAATTTTATTTAGCTAACATTGAAAGAATTGTAAAAACACTAAACGTTAAAGATGGAGCAAAAGAGTATATAGATAAATTAAAACAAGATGGACATAATATTTTTATTATTACAGGTAGAGACAATGGAGAATATACAAATCCAGTTGAAATGACTCAAAAGTGGTTAAAAAAAAATAATATTTATTACGATAAATTAATTTTTACAAATGCATATAAAAATGATAAACATGGAAAAACAGAAAAATGCTTTGAAAATAATATAGATATAATGATTGATGATTCTGTTCATATTTGTAAAGATTGTATGGAAAATAATATAACCACCCTTTTAATGGATAGAGTATTTACTAGAAAAGAAAAAGGAATGACAAGGGTAAAAAACTGGAAAGAAATATATGAGTTTATATCAAATTATAAAATAAATGTAATATTAGACACAGATATATATAATGAATGTGATGATCAATTTGCACTTTCTTATTTAATAAAATCACAAGATAAATTTAATATTGAAGCAATTACAGTTGCTCCTTATTCTCACAAAACTAAAAATGTTTCAGTTAAAGAAGGACAAGAATTAAGCTATAATGAAATACTAAAAATATGCAAATGGCTAAATTTTGATACAACAAATAAAGTTTTTAAAGGCTCAATGGATTATATTCAAAATAGATATACAGAAAATAATCCTGCAGTTAATAAAATAATTGAGATTGCTTTAAAAAATAGAAAAACATATATATTAGCAATAGGAGCAATTACAAATGTTGCTCTTGCGATAAAAAAGGAACCTAAAATTATAAATAAAATAGAAATAATATGGCTTGGTGGTAATGAATTAGGCTATAAAGACAATTTAGAATATAATTTTAGGCAAGATATACAAGCCGTGCGAGAAGTATTTGAATCAAAAGTAAAACTTACAATATTACCATGCAAAAATGTTGTATCAGATTTACAAATAGATATAAATACTTTAAAAAATAATTTGGAAAACAAATCAGAATTATGTAATTATCTAATTAAAAGATTCTATAATGATGGATATCATGGTGTGCAAGAAAAAAGAGTAATTTGGGATATAGCAGTAATAGCATATATGATAAATAAGAATTGGTTTGAAACAAAAGAAATTAGTTGTCCTAATATTAGAGAAGATAGTTCTTATGAACTTAATGATAATAGACATACTATTAATTTTACTACTAAATTAGATAGAGATAAAATATATAATGATTTATTTAAAAAGTTAGGAGAATGAAAATGAATAATAAAAAAATTATGCAAAAATTTAATTATCATACACATACAAGAAGATGTGGACATGCTGACAATAATATGACAGATGAAGATTTTGTGAAATTATTTATAAAGAAAGGCTTTACCAAGGTTGCTTTTACAGACCATTGTCCGCAAAAAGAAAGAATAGATTTTAGAGAAAATATGAGAATGGATTATAAGGAGAAAGATAATTATTTACATAGTATAAAATCTCTAAAAGAAAAGTACAAAAACAAAATAGAAATAGAAACAGGATTTGAGGTTGAGTATTTACCAGGGCAAGAAGAAAACTTGTTTGAACTTAAAAATGAAACAGATAAAATAATTCTAGGACAACACTTTATATATGATGAGAATAATGAACTGAAACTTTTAAGAAGACAGAAATTTACTGATGAAGATGCTTTAAAATATGCAGAGTATATAAAAACAGCAATTGAAAAGCAAATAACGGATATAATAGCACATCCAGATGTATATATGTTAAGTAGAGATAACTATGCAGAAGTAGATGAAAAAGTTGCACGTATAATTTGTAGTACAGCAGAAAAATATAGAATACCAATAGAAATTAATTTATCTCATCCTAATGATTGTATAATAGGGAGAAGAGAAAATATTGTATATCCATGTAAAGAATTTTGGAAGATAGCTTCAGAATATAAAAATTTGAAAGTAATATATGGTGTAGATGCACACTTTGAATATCAAATAATGAATTATGAAAAAGCTATAGAAATTGCAAATAAACATATAGGACAAGATGTTATAGATAAACTACATTTTTGTAATGAAAAACTGGAGATAAAATAGGGGTGAAATAATATGAGAGGAATTCTAATTGCTGGTTTTGGTGCAATAGGTAAAACAACTGTATCAAAAAAATATGATAATGTAATTGATTTAGAATCTAGTTCATTTAAATATATAATAGATGATGAACTAAAAAAGTTAAATCCTGAAGAAAGAAAAGGTCTGAAGTCAAGAAAGTTAAATAAAGAATTTCCAGATAACTATTATAATGAAATAATGAAAGACTTAGAAATCTATGATATTGTATTCATATCAATGCATAATGAAATTATTAATTTATTAGAAGAAAATAATATTAATTATTATGTTGTTTATCCGGAAGAAAATATGATAGAAGAAATACTTGAAAGATGTAAAAACAGAGGAAATAAGGATGATTTTCTAAAAGGTGTTAAAGACGCTTATTATAGATTATACCCAAGTAAATGTAAGAACATTATTTGGATGAAAAGAGGAGAATATTTAGAAGATATTTTGATTAGAAATAATTTTTTAAAGTTAGAAGATAATATTAGAAAATAGGAGTAAGAAGTATGAAATTGTATGTAATTAGGCATGGTCAAACAAAATGTAATAAAGAAAATAAATATAATTGCAGGCTTGATGAAGATATAAATGAAATAGGAATTAAGCAAGCCGAAGAAGCAAGCAAAATAGTTAAGAATTTAGATATAGATTTAATTATTTGTTCTCCTATGATAAGAACAAAACACACTTGTGAAATTGTAAATGTTAATAATATTCCTGTTATTTACGATGAAAGAATAATGGAAAGAGATGGAGGAGTTCTAACTAATACAATAATTGATGATTATTACATTACAGACTACTACAATTATTATAGTACTAATATACCAGATGGACTAGAAACTTTACCAGAATTATTTAATAGAATCCATGCTTTTATAGATGATGTAAAAGAAAAATATAGTGATAAGAATATTCTTTTAGTAACTCATGGTGCAGTTGCGAGAACAATTAAGTATTATTTTGAACCGCTTCCAGAAGATGGTTTAATATTAAATACTTGCGGTCAAAAAAATTGCGAAGTTAAGGAGTACGAATTATGAAATTAACAATAGAAAAAGCAAGAGAAATGTTAGAAGAAGCAAGAAAGAAAGCTAAAGATGATAGATGGATAGGTCATTGCATATGTGTTGGAGACAGTGCGGGAAGAATTGCAAAAGCGCTAAAAGATAAAGGAATAGATGTTGATGTTGAAAAGGCAATAATTCTTGGTTATATACATGATATTGGCAAGAACAACGGAAAATTTCATGGGCATGTTATGGAAGGATATAAATATTTAAAAGAAAAAGGATATGATGATGAATTCTGCAATATATGTTTAACACATTCATATTTAAATAATGATATTGTATGTACAGCAGGAGGAGTTCCAAATCCAGAAGATAATCCATTTTTAACAGACTTTATAAAAAAACATCAATATACAATAGAAGAAAAAATAATAAATTTATGTGATTTAATGTGTCCTCAAAGTGGAAAAGTTTATACAGTAGATAAATGTTTGATTGATATTATGACTAGAAGAGGAGCTTATTCAAATACACAGTATCATATTAAAGAAACATATAAATTAAAAGAATATTTTGATAACTTATTAGGTTATAATGTATATGATTTATTTCCAGAAATAAAAGAAAATCTATAAAAATAAATTTTTAATACTGATAAAATTTAAAGATTATAATATTTTTTGAAATAATTATTTGATTTGAGGAATTTATTGAGATTCTGTTTACAACTAATAATGTTTATTATATAAATAATATTTTGAACTTTTGAAATGTAATAAATAATTCTATATGTAGAGTGTTTGTTTTTTCTAAAAATTAATTCTCGAAAATTATTATTCGATAACTCTGTGATTATTTTACCGATATATGGAGAGGTTTCTAAGAAATAAAGATATGAATAAAAATTTTCTGTAGTTTGAATTGCTTTTTGTGTGGAATATTTTAAAAAATGTTCAAATATAGATTCTATAGAATTATGAGCCGAGTTTTCTATTATAATTTTCATATTTTTGAATCATCCTTTCTCTAGATTCTTCTAAAGATATACCTTTATTATTATTAATATCTAAAATACCTTTAGTAATTTCTATAAAAAAATATAAATCATATAAAGAACCATAAAAAGTACCATCATCAGTTGGTGCTTTTTTTAAAAGCTCACTAATTTTTTCTATTTTAATGTTTTCTTGATTTGCACTCATATTATCAACTCCTTTTATTTAATATTATTGCCAATTAGCAATTCTATACATTCTTTATCTTTTTCAGATAAATCTTGTATTCCATATGCATCAATGTACCTTTGGGTTATATCTTGTAAAATATCTTTAGTGTCTTTTTTTAAAATTTCTTCATCTAAATTATATGGGAGGTTTTCAACAATTTTAACAAACTTTTCTCGTATAGGTGACATAAATAGCTCCTTTCTAAAAATATATTGGTAGTATAACACACCAAATAAAAAATTACTATAAAAAAGTTAAGAAAAATATTTATATTTTTTATTGTACAAATATAGCAAAAGTACTTTTATATTTTACTTTACTTTTAAGGTGAATAGTGATATAAAAAATAAAAATTGATAAAGGAGACCAAAATGAATATAGGAATAGATATAGATGACACTTTAACAAATATTAGAGATGAATTAAAATTGGCAGCAGAAAAATATGCTAATAAATTAGGAAAAGAAATCAAAGATAGTAAATATATTGAAGACCAAAATAACGGAAATATATATCAAATAAAGTATGGATTTACTTATGAGGAATTAAAATATTTTCTAAGTGTTATACAAGAAGAAATTACTAAAAAGGCAGAGCCAAGAGAAGGCTGTGTAGAAGTAATAAATAAATTACACAATAAAGGACATAAAATTTATATTATTACAGCAAGAGATTCAGAATTTCATAAAGATCCTTATGAATTAAGTAAGAATTGGTTGGATAAAAATAATATTTATTATGATAAATTAATAGTCAACGCAAGAAGTAAAGCACCAGTATGTAAAACAGAAAAAATAGATATATTTATAGATGACCAATTAAATAATTGTGTTGATGTTTCAAAAGCTGGAATTAGAGCAATAAGAATTTCAAATGATGATAATTCTTCATACGAAAATATAGAAACTTTATTAAATTGGAACAAAATATATAATTATATAAACGAAATGGAGTAACAAATGAACAAAGTAAAAGAAGAAAATAAAATGTTAATTATGCTAGCTTTTTTTAGTATATCTGTTGGCTTATGGGGAAATTTTAGACAACTTTGGTTACAAGATAATAATTTTGCAGTAACTAATATTAGCAATATATTGAGCATAGGAACATTTATAAGTTGTGTAATTATTGCATTGATTGGAAAGTACGTAAAATTAGACAAGCTAAAAAATATGCTAGTAATTGTACTAATAGTTAAGTTGATAAATATGATTTGGTTATATACATTAAATCATACAATGTATATACAATTAATTAATTTATCAATAATTATAGATATTGTAACAGAATATATAATTATTACAAGTATTTATCCTCTAATAACAACAATTGTAAAAACTGAAACAATCTATAGTAAACGTAGACTAACAGAATATTTATTTAGAGATATTGGTATTTTGTTTGGCGGAATATTTATTGGAAAGAGTATAGGAGGTTTAGTTGTAAATTATAACATATGTTTACTTATAGCCAATATATTTTTACTATTTTCTTTTACAGTATTATTAAATATAAAAGTAAATAATTCTACAAACAATAAACATGAAGATATATCTTTAAAAAATATCTTTAAAGATAAAATTTTAAATTTATTTTCACTTTATGTATTAATTGGAACGATAGCAATGTCAACAGCGTTAGGGTTGAAAATGCTTACACTTACAAATTACTTTAAATTTAGCGACAATGTAGCAACTAATTATTTGTTAATTGTAGGATTACTAGCAGATATATTTGGAATTATAGCATTAAAATATTTAACACCTAAAAATGACTATATAACAATTACCATAAAATTTGGAATTAGATTTTTTGCATATGTAATAGCTTTTATATCAAACAATATAGTAATTTCCTTAATAGCAATTACATGGTCTATATTTATTTCAACATCATACGAAAACATTTGTGATGCAGTATATATAAACAGATTAGAAAATAAATATCAGTTAAGTTTTTCAAATATATGCCATATAATTAGGTTTTTAGGTGAAGCAATAGGTGTGTATTTATGCGGTTTAATGTATGAAATAGGCTTAAGATATATGCTTGGATTATCAGCTCTACTTATGATCTTTCAAATAAGTTTGGCATATTATTTGATATATTTACGAAAAAGAGAAAAAATTAACATAGAGGTAAATAAAAATGAAAAAATTAGAAATTAAATGTGAAAAAGCTCACCAATATTTTTGGTGATTTTTTTGTGACAATTTTTATAGTTTGAGAGTCACTTAATAGTCACTTTAAATGTTTATACTAAATACAACATATTTAAGGAGGAAGAAAAATGGAAATATTAAAAGTTGAAAATTTATGCAAAACATATGGAAAGGGAGAAAATACAGTTAAAGCTGTAGATGATATTTCTTTTTCTGTTGAAAGGGGAGAATTTGTTGCAATTATAGGAGCTAGTGGAAGTGGAAAATCTACTTTATTGCATTTAATTGGTGGTGTGGATAGACCAACTTCCGGAAAAGTGTATATCGATGGTAAAGACATTTATACCTTAAATGATGATAATCTTGCTATTTTTAGAAGAAGGCAGGTAGGACTTATCTATCAATTTTATAATTTAATACCTGTATTAAATGTTGTAGAAAACATTACATTACCTACAAAACTTGATGGAAGAGAAGTTAATAATAAAAGACTTAATGAATTATTAATAACTTTAGGACTAGAAAGAAGAAGTTTTAACTTGCCAAACCAATTGTCTGGAGGACAACAACAACGTGTTTCTATTGGTAGGGCTATGATGAATGAACCTGCATTAATGCTTGCAGATGAACCAACAGGTAACTTAGATTCTAAAGCAAGCGATGAAATAATTTCATTATTACGACTTTCAAATAAAAAATATAATCAAACAGTTATTATAATAACCCACGATGAAAAAATAGCCTTAGAGGCAGATAGAATTATTACAATAGATGATGGAAAAATAATAAAAGATGAAAGGAATGGAAAATAATGAAAGTTTTAAATGAACTAAGTATAAAAGACTTAAAGCTAAACAAAAAAAGGTCAATAGTAATTATAATTGGAATAATATTATCAACTGCTTTAATATGTGGAGTTGCAGGTTTAGTAACAAGCTTTCAAAAAACTTTTGTAGAAACTTCAAAAAGAAATTCTGGAAATTATCATACAATTTTTTACGATGTACCTAAAGATGAGCTAAAATATATAGAAGAAAATAGGGGAGTTGAAAACTATTATTTATCTGAAGAACTTGGATTTAGCTACATACCAAATGCAAAGGTTACAACTGATGAAGAAAAGCCGTATGTTAATATTATTTCAATGGATGATAACTTTTTAAAAAATATGGCAATAGATATAAAAGAGGGAAGACTACCTGAAAATGATTCAGAGCTTGCAATTTCAACAAGAATAAACGAAAAATATAAAACAAATTTTAAAGTTGGAGACACTATAACATTAGATGTAGGAGAATTACAATTAGAAGATGGCACAAAATTAAATAAACATAATTCTTATTTAAACAATACAGGTGAAAATGAAGAAATTCAACAAGAGGAAATTATAAATTCCAAAGTAAAAACTTATAAAATTGTAGGAATAATTGAAAGGCCAGAAACTTGTATTGAACCTATGGAGGCTCCATGGTTCACAGTTCTTACAAAAATGCAAAAAATAGAAAATAAATCTAATATAGCTGTTTTATATACAAATCCTTATGATTATGTTAAAAATACAGAAAATATAAATAAAATGGAAAAAAACGAAAATAATACAGAACCACAATATACTTTTGGAGGATTACGAAACAAATATAAAAGTTATAAATATGATATAAAAATAAACTCTGAATTATTAGCATATGAAGGTGCAAATTTAAGCGATGAAACTTTAAAATTAATATATGGTCTGGGAGCATTTATAATGGCTATAGTATTAGTTTCAAGTGTGTTTGTAATAAGAAATGGATTTGCAATTTCAATTACAGAAAGGTTAAAGCAATATGGTATGCTTTCAAGCATAGGAGCAACAAAAAAGCAAATAAAGAAAAGTGTATATTTTGAAGGATTTATTTTAGGAATAATAGGGATTCCTTTAGGAATTTTAAGCGGAATTTTGGCAATTTATATTTTAGTGCAAGTTGTAAATTATATCTTAAAAGACTTTATTACAAACAGTTCTTTGCTAACATATAGTATATCTTGGAGTGCTATTATAGTTAGTATTGTTGTTGCAACTATAACAATATGGCTATCATGTAAAAAATCTGCAAAAAAGGCATCAAAAGTAACTCCTATTGAAGCTATAAGAAGTTCAGAAGATGTAAAACTAAAAGCTAAAAAAATAAAATGTCCTAAAATAATAACAAAAATATTTAAAACAGGAGGAGAAATTGCATATAAAAACTTAAAAAGAAGTAAGAAAAAGTACAGAACAACAGTTATTTCAATAATTGTAAGTGTTGTAATATTTATTGCAATATCAAGCTTTATAGAATATGGATTTAAAATGTCAAGTGCATATTATACAGAAATTGACTATGACTATGTTGTGTATTGCAACAATAATGTATCTCCAGAAGATAAAGAAGAATATTTAAAAGAAAAAGAAAAAAATACTAAAATACTAGCAGATATATCTAATTTAGCAGATGTTGATGAATATTCAATAAATAAATATATTTCTTTAGAAATGCCTATGGATGACAAACACAAAGCAGAATTAACTGAATATGGAAAATATATAAAAGAACATTATTTAGCTAACGTAGAAATTGATACTGTGAACATTGTATCACTTAGTAAAGATGAGTATAATAGATACTTAAAAAAGATAGGCGGGAATTATGATAGCTACAAAGATGGAGCAATATTAGTAGATAATAATATAAATACTGTTGAAAATGGAAAAAAAGCACAAGGAAGTATGTATAACTGGAAAAAAGGAGATACAATACAAGGAAAAATAAATAATAAAGATTACAGTATAAAAATAATAAATAAAACAGAAGAAACAGTAAAAGGTATAAATAATTTGTATAATACAGAAGCCACATTAATTGTAAGTGATGAATGGTTAGAAAAAAATATTGGAGATTATGAAACAATTTCAATGTATGCAAAAACAAAAGATGCTGATAAATTAGATGAAGAAATAGAACAATACAAACAAGAAAAAAATATAGAAAATAGTGAAATTAGAATTTTTAATATTCAAGAAAGTGTAAGAGCACAAAATGCTGTAGTACTTGTTATATCAATATTCTTATATGGGTTTATAGGTGTAATTACTTTAATAGGAGTTACTAATATATTTAATACTATAACTACAAATATGAATTTAAGAAAAAAAGAATTTGCAATGTTAAAATCAATAGGAATGACCAAAAAAGAATTTAATAGAATGATAAGATTAGAAAGTATTTTTTATGGAGTTAAATCTTTAATAATAGGAATACCAATAGGAATATTACTTTCATACGGAATGTATAACGTATTTAAAGATAATATGCAAATGAGCTATAACTTACCATTAAAAGCAATTATAATATCAATTATATTTGTTTCAATTATAATAGGAATTATAATGAAATATTCTATGAGCAAAATAAATAAACAAAATATAATTGAAACAATTAGAAATGATAATATTTAGTGTTATTCTAAATTAAAAACAGATAATTACTTGCCAATTATCTGTTTTTTTGATATAAAAAGACAAGATGATATAGAAAAGAATGGAGTAATAAATGAATATAGGAATAGATATAGATAATGTAATATCAAATTTTGATGAAGCTTTATTAGAAGAATATTTAAAACACGATAACGATTTAAAAGGAACGGGAATTGTTAATAAAGACTTGCATATGACAGAGGGAATGTTTGACTGGACAGAAAAAGAGGAAAGAGAATTTTATTTAGCTAACATTGAAAGAATTGTAAAAACACTAAACGTTAAAGATGGAGCAAAAGAGTATATAGATAAATTAAAACAAGATGGACATAATATTTTTATTATTACAGGTAGAGAATAATGGTGAATATGCAAATCCGGTTGAAATGACTCAAAAATGGTTAAATAAAAATAAAATTTATTATGATAAATTAATTGTAAATGCTAGAGAAAAATCATCTGTATGTAAAAATGAAAATATTGATTTATTTATTGATGATCAACTTAATAATTGTTTGAGTATTTCAAATGTAGGAATAAAAACAATTATGATAACTGATAAAATTTATAACTATGATGAAATTACACAATTAAAAAATTGGAATGAAATATATGAATATATAAAAAAGCAGAGTAATAAATGAAAAAAGTGGAGCTGATGTTGCTCCACTTTTTATCTTTCTTCTGGTTCTATTTTTTTAGCTTTAGAAGAATCAATTTTACTTGTAGAAATACCATCTTTAGGTCTATCTGTAAATACAATATCTATGCCATATTCATTTAATCTTTGTTCAAAATCTTTCCAATTTGAGCTTCCTTTCCAATCGCTTCCTACAAAAATTGCTTCAAATTGTTCTCCACATATGTTTCTTACTTTATCTATGGCTTTTATTTTATCATAGTCATCTGTTACTATTGCAATATCAACATATTTAATATGGGAAAGTATTAATCTTCTTGTTTTTTCATCAACAGATGAAATTTTGTGTTTATATTCTCGTATTAATCTATCTGAATTTGCAGCTACAATTACTTTTTCGCATTGTTTAGACATATCTCTTAAATGTTCCATATGACCTTTATGAAAATTGCTAAATGCTCCAGAAGCATAACCTAATTTATATTTCTTTTCTATATTCATGTGATGTTTTGAAGTTTGTTGTTCTTTTTGCCTTAATAGTTTTGAATCTAACGCAGATGAAATTAAATTTTTATCAAGTGAATTAATTAAAAACGCACCATCAACAAAATCTAAAGCTTCTGCTAAATTAATTCTATCTTCATCTGAAATTGTACCCTTAAAAATTCTGTTTTTGCCTAAATGTTCCAATAAATCATCAGAATAAAGCCCTAAATAAAATTCTGCGTTATTTTGAATTGCATATTTGGATTCTTCTAGTAATCTTAAAAAAGTTGCTTTGCTAAAATAGTCACAAATTGCTCTTGTAACATAAATATTTCTACCATCTTTGTTATAAAATTTTCCATTTGGATTCATAAATACACCTCACTCTATTTAATTCAATCTTTTTAATTTACGTATTTTGTCCCATTTTTCTGTATAATTAGTAGCCTCAATTTCTTGCTTTATAGTATTTAATGTATAATTAGATACTATAGATATTGTTTTTTCTGCAAGTTCTTTATGGAGTATTTTAGTTTTGCCTTCAGCATAGAAAACTTTATCCTTAATTTGTTCTAATATTTCTACATTATATTTTTCTATAAGATATTTATTTAAAATATCATAATCATTGTAAATATCTTTAGAAGTACACTCTAATAGCTTGTTATAAAATATATAATCTGTTACTAAATGTAAAAAATAACCTTTATTAAAGTCTGTATCAATATTATTTTTTTCTAAATATTTTCGCAAATAAAGAATAGAACTACTTTCTCCATAATGTGTTTCTCCTTTTTTTTCTTTTGTAGTGAAATCTGGAGAAATTGTTCCTAATAAAAATCCATTTTTATTTTTTATTTCGTTTGGATGTTTTTTCATATATTCATTAGCTGTTGCTAAATGTATAACATAACCTGGCATTTTAAAATCTCCTTATAAAATATTCATATCTATAAGTATACCTTAATTTACATAAAAATGCAAGTATAGGAAAATATATAAATTAAAAATAAAAAACTATTGACTTAGAGCTAACTCCAAGTGATATATAATAAACAGATAGGAGGAATAAACATATGTTAAAAGTTTTAAGTAAAATTAATGAACCAAAAGATTTAAAAGGTTTAACGATTGATGAGCTAAATATTTTAGCAGAAGAAATAAGAGAGGGGTTATTTAACAGATTAACAAAAATTGGTGGACATTTTGGACCAAATTTTGGATTTGTAGAGGCAACAATCGCAATGCATTATGTATTTAATATAAGTTTTTGATTTACACAAGATAAAAGAATTAAAGCAGGAAAACAATTTGTAGATGTAGGAATAGCAGAAGAACATGCAGTTGCTCTAATATCTGGAATTGCAAAAAATGGAGGAAGTAGAAAAATATAATAATTAAATTTAAACATAGTTAAAACCAAATAATTGATAATTATTTGGTTTTATGATATATAAGAGTTAAAAAAATGAAATACGGAGAAATTAAAGTGAATTATAATAATGAAAAAATAGTAATATTTGATTGGGGCGGAGTAATTGAAAGTCATAAAGTAAATATTATAGAAAGAATAATAAAACATTTTAATGAACTTGAAACAGAAAATATTGTGGAAAGATATTATAGTAAATCTGTTCATAAATATGGAACTGATAATAGAAGTATACAGAACAATAAATGGTTCGAATCTTTGAATGAAGAATTTAATTTAAACTGCACTCCAGAAGAATTTTATGAATGCTATATAAAAGAATTTGATAAAGTTGAATATTATAAAAATGTTGTAGATTTTGCTCACAGTTTAAAAGATAAATGCAAAATAGGAATTCTATCAAACTTAGGAAGTATAGATAAACAAAGACTTAACAAACAAGTTGATTTAAAACAATTTGATTATGTATGGCTTTCTTTTGAGTTAAAATGTAGAAAACCAGAAGAAAAAATATATAAAATTGTTGAGAAAGATTGTAAATTAAAACCAGAAAATATCTTATTTATAGATGATAGCAAAGAAAATATAAAAACTGCCAAAAAACTAGGATGGAATACTTGTAATGCAACAGGAGAAGAATTGGATTTTATTAAAGAGAGTGTAAATAATTTTTTGAAAATTTAATAAAAACTTCTTGACTTTGAGCTAGCTCAAAGTGATATATCTAATACATAATAATTTTAAGGAGGAATGGAAAATGACAATAGCAGAAGTTACCAGTGGTTGTCTTTTTTTATAATAAAATCTTTTATTTTTATATCAAACAACTGTTTACAGTAGAACAAAAGTGTGGTATATTAAATATGCAGGAGGTGTATATATGAATAAAATATATGCTGCAATAGATTTAAAATCTTTTTATGCTTCTGTTGAATGTAAGGAAAGAGGACTAGATCCATTAACAACAAACCTTGTTGTAGCAGATAATTCTCGAACAGAAAAAACCATATGCTTAGCAGTTTCTCCTAGTTTAAAAGCATATGGCATTCCTGGCAGAGCAAGATTATTCGAGGTTATACAAAGAGTAAAAGTTGTAAATAATGGTAGAAAGTTAAAAGCTACTAATCATTGCTTTACTGGAAAGTCCTTTAACGATATAGAATTAAAACGAAATAAAAACTTAGAATTAAATTATATAATTGCTCCTCCTAGAATGGGACATTATATGAAATATAGTACTCAAATATATAATATTTATCTAAAATATATTTCTCCAGAAGATATATTTCCATATTCAATAGATGAGGTATTTTGCGATTTAACAAATTACTTAAACACATATAAAATGACAGCCAAAGAATTAGTAACAACAATGATTAGAGATGTATATAAAACTACTGGTATAACTGCTACTGCCGGAATTGGTACAAATCTTTTTCTAAGCAAAATAGCAATGGATATTGAAGCAAAACATACTGCTCCAAATAAATATGGTGTACGAATTGCACAATTAGATGAAATGTCTTTTAGAAGAAAATTGTGGAATCATAAACCTATTACAGATTTCTGGAGAGTTGGAAAAGGCTATGCAAAAAGACTAGAAGAGCATAGAATGTATACAATGGGAGATGTAGCAAGGTGTTCAATAAACAATGAAGAACTGCTATACAAATTATTTGGAGTAAATGCAGAATTACTCATTGACCATAGTTGGGGCTGGGAAAATGCAACAATTAAAAGCATAAAAGAATGTAAGCCAGCAACTAAAAGTATCACATCTGGCCAAGTTATGCATTGTCCATATAATTACGAAAAAACGAAATTAATAATAAAAGAAATGGTTGATTTACTAGTATTAGAAATGGTAGAAAAACAATATGTAACAGATATGCTTGTACTCCATATAGAATATGATATTGAAAATTTAAATAATCCAAATTTAAAAGAAAATTATAAGGGCGAAATAAAAATAGATAGATATGGAAGAAGTGTTCCTAAACCGGCACACGGAACATTTAGGCTAGAAAATAAAACATCTTCTACACGAATTATAAGTGATGGGTTTCAAAAACTTTACGATAGTATAATAGATAAAAATATGCTTATAAGAAAAATTAATTTAACAGTCGGAAATTTATCTAATGAAGATGAGAATTCTCAAAAAAATTGCTATGAACAAGTAAATTTATTTACAAATTATGAGGAAACTAAAAAAGAAAATGAAAAATTGCAAAAAGAAAAAGAAATACAAAAAACAATTATAAAATTAAAACATAAATATGGTAAAAACTCAATAATTAAAGCAATGAATTTAGAAGAAGGTGGAACAACAATAGAAAGAAACAAACAAATTGGAGGACATAAAGAATAGGAGGATACTATGAATAATGAACATAAATACGATGACATTATTAATTTAGAACATCATATATCAAAAAAACATAAACAAATGAGTTTAGAAAATAGGTCTGCACAATTTGCCCCATTTGCAGCCTTAGTAGGCTATGACAATGCTGTTAAAGAAACTGCTAGAATAACAGATTCAAAAATATTTATCGATAATGGAATTAAAGAAATTATAAATAAAACAATACAAAAAATAAAAAATAATTTAAACAAACATGTACAAATAAAAGTAACATATTTCGTACCAGACAAATTAAAAAGTGGCGGAAAATATCAAACAGAAGTAGGAATAGTAGCAAAAATAAATGAATATTCCAAAATAATAAAATTAGAATCTGGCACTGAAATTCCTATTGAAGAAATAATAGAACTAGAAATATAAAAAAATGTATAGACAAATATTTGTTCTTATTGTAAAATATAACCAATAGTTCAAAAATGAAATATATGTAGTAATTTATAAAGTAATAAATGTAATAGGAACTAAATTTTATAAAAAGGATGTGTTCTTATGAATGAAAAAAAACGAAATTATATTATTTGAAAATCAAGGAGTAAAATTAGAAGTAAATTTAAAAGATTATATGTTAAAAGGATATGCTGTAAATCAAAAAAGATTAGAGTATTTAGAAAAAACTGTAAAATTAATAGATATTGCTAATCGTATTGATGAAAGAAGGTTACAAATATATGGAGAATGTAAAAAGATGTAAATGGTGTAATTTGAAAAATCCAGTGTATGTTAAGTATCATGATGAAGAATGGGGAAGGCCTAATTTTGATGAAAAATATTTATTTGAAATGCTAATATTAGAATCCTTCCAAGCAGGACTATCTTGGGAATGTGTTTTAAATAAACGTAAAGATTTTAAAGAAGCATATGACAACTTTAATATAGATAAAATATGTAAATACGATGATAAAAAAATTAAAGAATTATTATCAAATGAAAAATTAATAAGAAATAAACTTAAAATAAATGCAAGCATAAACAATTCAAAAATTTTTAAGAAAATACAAAATGAATATGGTTCATTCTATAATTATTTAAAAACATTTACAAACGATACTATAGTTTATGAGATAAATAAAACAACCTCACCATTGTCAGATTCAATTTCAAAAGATTTAAAAAGAAGAGGAATGAAATTTGTTGGATCAACAATTATATATTCATATTTACAAGCAATAGGAGTTATATATTCGCATGATGAAGAATGTTTTATGAAATTTAAAAATACTTAATTAATGTAGATAACATAATGTTAATTTTAAAAATGATGAAAATAATGTGATTGAAAAATAATTTTACTAATGATATAATACAAAACAGTGAAAAGAGTAATTAACATAGAAGTAGAAATTATTATAAATACACAAGAAAAGGAGATAAATTGAAGTGCCAAGCCTAACAATACATATAGCAATAGCTAAAGAATATTATAAGAAAAATAAATTAAAAATAGATAATTACGACGATTTTATATCAGGAACGATAGCACCTGATATAATAAATAAAAATAAAAACATTTCACATTATGGAATTTGGAATAAACACAATGCATATATAGATTTTGAGAAATTTTTAAATGATGAAAAGGTAGATTTGTTAACAAGCTATTGGAAAGGTTATTTTTTGCACTTAATAGTAGATTATTATTTTTACAATTATGCTTTTAAAGAAGAGCATGCTAATGCTATAAATTCAAACGATACTTTATATAATGATTATTACTTTTTAAATTATGATTTAATAAAAGATTACGATTTACAAATTAGAGATAATATAAAAAAATTTATGATACCCAAAAAAGGTAAGTGTAAATATCTTGATTATGAAAAAATAAAAAAATTTATTTCAAATATATCAAATAAAAAAATTGAGAATTATATTTATAATCTACAAACAAAGGAAAATTATTAATTTATATGTAGAAATATTAACAAATAAATTTCATACAATATATGACAAGATAAAATAATATATTGATTATACATTGTAATAAAAATACATCAATTTATATTTTATGGAAAAAAATAAAAAGAGAAAGAAGAAAAATTATGAAAAATAAGATTATTTCAATTTTGTCAAATGCTGCAAAATTTAACGAAAATATTGAAATGGAAAAAATAAACAGAATTAAAAATATAAAAAAAGATGTTGTAACTAAAGCTGATATGGAAATAGGTAACTTTATAATAAATTCATTTCTTAAGGATAATTTGAAAATATTAATAGAAAGCGAAGAATATGGAAAACAAAGAAACTTTGAAAATTCTACTGAAGATTATTATATTGTAATAGATGATATAGATGGTTCTAATAACTTAAGAGTTGGAAAAGGTTTATTACCTTATTGTTCTATGATTGTAATATTTCAAAGTAGCAATAATAAAAAATACAAATTTTCAGATTATAAATATGCAGCTTGCATAGAATATACTTCTAAAAAAATTTTCTATACAGAAAAAGGGTTAGGAACTGTTGAAATATATGATATAAATGGAAGAAAAATAATGGATTCTATTCATAATGTTCAAGATAATTATAAATTAGCACTTACCTTAAGTACAGATATTTTATCATCTACAAGAGGAGGAAAAGTAGGATATAGCGAATTAAACGATATATATATTTCTGAAAAACCATCTGAATTAGATGCTGTATATAAAAAATATGCAACTGTGGATTCAGGATGTAGTGTTTTTGAATATGCAATGGTTGGAATGAAAATTAGAAATGGCTATGTTTCCAAAGGAAAGAAAATGCATGAATTGCCATTGCTATATGCATTCTCAAAAGAAAATGGACAAGAAATGTGCGATTTTAGTGGTAATTCATATGATTCTATAGAATATGAATTTTCTGCAACTGATAAGGAAGTAGTTTCAGGAAATAAAGAAATAGTAAAAGATATTTGTAAATTAATAGATTCTCAAAGAAAATTTGATAATACATAAATAGCTAGTAAAGCCGTTAAGGCTAGTAGTTACAAGAACTTGTGGGTAGGACCTTGATAAGGGTTCTATTATTTTGCTCCTATTTCTTATTGCACAAAACTTTGATGCCGTGACAGTTTTAAATAAAAATAATCGATAATTTTGTCATGAAGTATAGACAAATATTTGTTCTTATTATAAAATATGTACAATAGTTCAAAAATGCAAAAAGTTATAATATATAAATACCAACAAATATACTAAGAACTAAATTTTATATAAGTGATGTGTTCTTATGGACGAAAAAAGAAATGAAATTATTTTATTTGAAAACCAAGGAATAAAATTAGAAGTAAACTTAAAAGATGAAACTGTGTGGCTTACACAGGAGCAAATGTCAAAATTGTTTGGAAAGGCAAAATCTACTATTAATGAGCATATTAAAAATGTATATAAAGAAGGTGAATTAATAGAAAAAGAAACTATGACTAAATTCGGAAATTCCGAATTTGCTGATAAACCAACTAATTATTATAATCTAGATATGATAATTTCTGTTGGGTATCGTGTAAAATCACAAAATGGTATTTTATTTAGAAAATGGGCTACTAGTGTATTAAAAGATTACATGCTAAAAGGTTATGCAGTAAATCAAAAAAGATTAGAATA